>JALUWX010000032.1 GCA_027019265.1 Phycisphaerales bacterium | reverse complement strand
GAGCCCTCGGACTTCGTGAACCGGCTCTCCGAGCGGGTCCACGAGGATCATCAGCGCCTCCCGTACCCGATCACGGAGAACCTGTTCCTCGTGACACGAGACGGGATCGCTGGGACCACATGGATGCGCCGGGCGGCGTGAGTCCTACGATTGTCCCGTGATCCTGCTCATCGACAACTACGACTCGTTCACGTGGAACCTCGTCCAGCGCTTGGGTGAGATCGATCGGTCGCTGGTCCCCGATCGGGACCTGATCGTTCGTCGTCACGACGAGATCACCCCCGACGAAGCCCGGGATCTGGACCCGACCCATGTGATCATCTCCCCGGGACCCTGCACCCCTAAGGAAGCGGGGGTCTCGAGCTCGATGATCGAGCGGTTCGCCGGGGTCGTCCCGGTTCTGGGGGTGTGCCTGGGTCACCAGTGCATGGCCGATCTCCACACGATGGTCGTCGAGCGACACAAGGTGCTCATGCACGGGAAAACTTCCGAGATCACCCACGACGGGGTCGGGATCTTCGAGGGGATCGATTCGCCGACAACCGTGGCGCGGTACCACTCCCTCGTCGTCCGGAGGGACTCGATCCCGGATCCTGTTCCGGGCGAGGACTCGTGGGCGATCAGCGCGCTGTGCACGGACGAACTCGATGGGGAGCAACTCCAGGTGGTCATGGGTCTGCGCCGGGTGTGGGCCGACGAGTCCAAAGCGCCCCTTGTGGGGGTGCAGTTCCACCCGGAATCGTTCATGACCCCGACGGGGTCGGTGATGCTCTGGAACTTCCTGCGCATGGGGAAGGGCGCGCGGGACGTGGCTCGTCCTCGGGTCCACGACGTGCTCGTCTGAACGAGTCGCTGGAGCCCCACAGCCCGGGTGATCTTGGCTATCCTTGGGGCATGCTTCACCCCGCGCCGACGACGAAACTGGACCCGACCCTGAGCCGAGGGGTGATCGATTCGATCATCGACGAGACCGATCGGACCCCGGCGTATGTGGTGCTGTCGTTTCCGAATACGAACTACCAGATCCGTCTGGTCCCGACGACGGATGTCGAGACTCTCAAGTCCAACGTGGGAGAGATGGTCCTGGGCGCGGTCTCGATGACCGCGCGTCGGGTTGATGTGACGAGCGCTGGGGGTCGTGTGGTCGATCCGTGTGTGGGGACCCCGAGACGGATCCAGGGGACGATCAATGCGATCGATCCCAGCTCGAACACCCTCGTGGTCAATGTTGGGCCGGGCTTCAACGTCCGTCTCAAGCTCGGCGCACCCGGTCAGCAAGCCCAGGACTTCGTCGATGCGGACTTCGTGACCTGCGATGTGCTCCCGAGCGCGTCGTTCGCGTTCTCGAAGGTGTACCGGGTCGATTGAATCATCGGGTTGGTTGGGATCAGTCGATCCGGGGATCGACCCATCGGTACAGCACGTCCACGGCGAGATTGAACAGGATCAGCATCGTCGCGAAGACGAGGACGACCCCCATGATGAGGGACAGGTCCTTGTTCTGGACGGCGTTGACGAAGTGCTGACCGATCCCCGGGACCGTGAAGACCTGCTCGACGACGAACGAGCCCGTCATCGCGAGAGCGGCGGCCGGTCCGAGGAACGAGAGCACGGGGAGGAACGCATTCTTGAGCGCGTGTTTGTACAGGACGGCCCGTTCGGTCGCGCCCTTCGCGCGTGCGGTCCGGACGTAGTCGGCGCCCAAGGCGTCGATCATGCCCATCCGGGTGAGGCGGGCGATGTAGGCCGCGAAGGGGAGCGCGAGGGTGATCGAGGGGAGGACGAGCTGCGCGGGTCCCCCCCAACCTCCGACGGGCATGACCGGGAGGAGGACGGCGAAGAGCAGGAGCAGCACGGTCCCGATCACGAAGCTCGGGAGCGAGATCCCGATCATCGCGATCGCGAGCGTTGCGAGATCCGAGACGGAGTTCGGTTTCACGGCGCCGATGACCCCTGCGCCGACCCCGATCACCAGCGCGATGAGGATAGCGCTCGCGCCGAGGGTGATCGACACGGGGAGCGCGGACGAGACGATCTCGTTCACGCTCCAGTCGTCGTACTCGAGGGAGGGTCCCAGGTCGAAAATGGGACGTTCAATCGGTGGGAGCCCTGCTGATTCAGCGATCTCCCGTTCGCTCTGGAGGTCACCCCGAACCCAGTCAGTCGCGTATTTGATCCCTGTCGCGCTGGAGAGATAGGAGACGTAGAAGCGCGGGAAGGAGTCGAGGTTGTACTGCTTCTTCATCGCTTCGATGACTTCCGCTTTGGGTCGTTTGTCCGGGTTCTCGAGCGGGTTCCCGGGGACGACCCACGCGAGGGTCAGGGTGATCGTGTAGATCACGAGGAGAATGAAGGGGAGCGCCACGAGACGACGCGCGATCATCGAGATCATGGTGTCGTCTCCGCGGTGGGTTCGCTGTGGGAGGGATTCATGGGGCGGGGCTGATCGGGTCCCTTCCCGTCCCCGAGCACGTCGATGAGGAACGCGTTCTGCTTGGTGCGCGGGTGGGTCGAGAGCCCGGTGATTTTGTGCGCGTCGAACATGTAGATCGTTGCGTAGTGGAAGATGGGGATGAGCGGGAGGTCTTCCTCGACAAGGATCCGCTCCGCTTCGCTCAGGAGCGCCATCCGTTTCTCGGGATCCAGCTCATCGGCGGCCTGCGCCAAAAGCCCGTCGAAGCGTTGGCTCTTGTACGCGCGGTCGTTGTTGCCGTCGTCGGAGTGGTTGATGCCGAGGAAGGTCGTTGGGTCCCCGTAGTCCCCGAACCATCCCGCGCGCCCGGTCATGTACTGCTTGTTCTTCAGATCATCCTTGAAGATCTTGATTTCTTTCTGGGAGAGCGAGGTCTGGACCCCGAGCGATTCCTGCCAAGACTTCGCGATGGTCTGCGCGATCAGGTCGTGCCCGGCATCCTTGTTGAAGGAGAGCTCGACGACGAACCCCTCGGGAAAGCCCGCTTCATCGAGGAGGGCTTTGGCTCGCTCGATGATCGCTCGGCGCTCGGATTCGTTCGCGGCGTCACCGATGTTGGGGAGCCCCTTGGGAGAGGTGTATCCCCCGATGGATCCGGGGGGGATGAGGGTGTCGGCCGTGGGTTCGCCGAGCCGGCGGACCTGCTCTGCAACGGCGCGTTTATCCACGCACATCGCGAAAGCGCGCCGGACCCGTGCGTCGTGGAAGGGGTTCGTGCGCCCGTCCGGGAGGAGAGGGTTGCAGTTGAAGTTGTAGAAGTATGTCCCGAACGACGAGACGGCGTGGGTGTGGGCTCGGGGGTCATCGGGGAGCATGCGATCGATCGAGAACTGGTCGAGCCCCTGCGCCCGGAGACGATCGACTTCGTCCTTGTGCTCCGCGAGGTACGCGAGCTTGTCGGCGACCATGTCACCCCGGTACGACGCGGTCACGTCGCTGACCCAGTCGATCGAGCCCGTCTGGTACGCAAGGACCCCGGCGTTGGGATCCGTGATCGAGGGGATGGAGACCGAATCGATCGCGATCGAGTCCCTGTCCCAGTAGTGCTCGTTCTTCTCCATGCGCATGTCGCGTTTGAAGCGCCATTGTGTGAGCTTGAACGGGCCGTTGGAGATCAGGACGTTGCCCTTCGTCCACCCGGGACGACGGACGAGCCGGGCTGTTTCGGGGTCGGGTCGTTCGTATTGGCTGACGAGCGGTTCGTACACAGGCGCGAACACCGTGAACGCACAGAGATCGAGGAAGTAGGGGACGGGTCGTTCGAGGGTGACGATGAGGGTCCGATCGTCGGGCGCTTTGAGCCCCACAAGATCGTCGAAGGCGACCAAGGTCTGGTCCCAGGCGTGCTGAGCTCCGTCGCGCTGTTCGCTCGGAGAGCCGAAAGTCGTCTCGCCGAACGTCTCGAGGATCTCGTCGCGCTTCGTGTAGAAGTCGCTCGCGCCCTCGATGTTCATGAACATCGCGGCGTAGTCGGAGACGAGATCGGGGAGCATCGCGCGGCGCCAGGAGTACACAAAGTCGTGGGCTGTCACGGGCTGGCCGTTGGACCACTTGGCGTTGTTCCGGATCGTAAAGGTGTAGATCCGTTGATCCTCGGAGATCGACCAGGATTCCGCCGCTCCGGGGACGATGTCGAAGTCCGTGCTGAGGACGTCGTTCTTGACGAGGGGCTCGTAGAGGAGACGGGCCGTGCGGAGGTCGTGCATCCAGCTCATGCGCTGGGGGTCGAGGGTGTTGACCTCGGATCCGTTGATGAAGGTGAGGTCCGCGCGGGGCGCAGGACGATCGCTCAGCATCGCGCCGAGCACGAGCGCCACGAGAAGCGCGATCGGGACCAGGGTTCGGCTCATCGGACCACTGTACCCGTTGGAGCGGGGTTCTGTTGCGTTAGTTCACGAACCGGTCGTCGGCGAACCCGAAGGTCTCAACGATCGGGGACCCGGGACCCAGGAGGAGGGCGGCGTTGTTCCGGAAGTCCCGGTCCTCGCCGCTCTTGAGCTGCGCGTGGAGGTTGGTCTGCTTCACGCTGTTGGGGTTCCCCCCCGTGATCTCCGCGTGCTCGGTCTGGGCGTAGTAGAGGAGTGATTCACCCGCTTGGACGAGCGCGACGTGGATCGCCCGATCCTTGACTCCGGGGATCCGCTTGTTCACGACATCATCGAGCGCGACGATGACCATGTCCGCGCCCAGCGCGACGGCCGCTTTGGTCGCGCCCTGGGTGGCGCTCTCGCCGACCTGGAAGAGCGAGTTCGTCGCGAAGCCCGCCGCGATCATCGCGAGGCGCTCACGCTGGTCCATGCTGGAGGAATCCCGGACCGCTTTCGACGCGGCGTCGCACATGAGTTCGATGCATCGTCCGCGCTGCTCACGCAGATCACTCGAGGGGAGCGAGCCCCCCTGTCCGAGCGCGCTCACACAGGTCGCGAGGAGGGAGGGGTCGTCGGTGGAGTTCGCGACCGCGCCGAGTTTCTCGATGAGCGCGTTGAGGTCGCCCGTCGTGAGCGCCGGGCCGTTGGTCGAGGTTGTCCGGAAGATGCGGCCCGCGCGTCCGGCGGCGAAGATCCGAACGCTCATGTCCTCGTCGTCGAGCGCACCGACGATGATGCGCGAAGCGTTGGTCGTCCCCAGCTCCCCGGCGAACCGGAGACGGGTCAGGGTGGCGCCGACGTTGTCCTGGGCTCCGAGGGCTTCCATGACGGGGGCGAGGGCTTCGTCGTACGCGCGGCGGAAAGAGATCGAGACGCGCGTGTTGT
The DNA here is from genome assembly GCA_027019265.1 of Phycisphaerales bacterium. Classification (GTDB taxonomy): domain Bacteria; phylum Planctomycetota; class Phycisphaerae; order Phycisphaerales; family UBA1924; genus UBA1924. Next base: position 291,188 of record JALUWX010000032.1, on the reverse strand, counting down.
TCAGGGGCGCGAGGAGATTCTGACGGGCGCGGTTCGCGCGGGACAGGTCGGTCGAGGCCGCGTCGTCTGCTTTTTCCGAGACGAACTGGGCGATCTGGGCGCGTTCCGAGGAGCTGATCGAGGGTTTCTCGACGATCGACAGCGGGAGCGAGCTCACACCCTGCGCGAAGGCGCTGGGGGCGAGGATCGTCATGAGGATGAGCGAGAGGATTCGGAGTGTTCTGGTCGGCACGTCGGATCTCCGTGAGTTATCGCCGCGCCTCGGGGCGCGGGGTGTCGAGCGAGTGTATGACCCCAAACCGTGGGTGTCGCGCTCAGTAGACCTCGAGCATCAAGCGTTTGGTCGGCTTGAGCTTGCGCGGGATCATGGTCCGCTCCCATCCTTCCGGATCGCTTGGGATGGACGGGTCCACGAGCACGTACTGTCCGAGCGAAACCGGGTCGAGGATCCCAGCGAGGGCTTGGATGATCCCGAGTTCCATCCCGGCGACCCCGCAGATGTAGATCAAGGTCCGTTCGCTCTTGAGAAGGGGGAGGAGCCGTTCCGATTCGAGCTTCATCCGATCCTGGACGTACATCGGGTCGGTTTGAGCCGGAGTCGAGTGGCGGGAGATCGTGGGGAGGTAGGTGAATCGGTCCCCGAACCGATCCCGGAGCGCCATGAACTCCTCGAAGTAGAGGATGTCGGATTCGTAGGGCGCGCCCGTGATCAAGGTCGCCTTGGACGGCATCCCGAGCTCGCTTAGATCCCCGAGCATCCCCCGGAAGGGCGCGATCCCCGTCCCCGTGGAGATAAACAGGTAGTCGTGCTTGCTCGGGTCCTCGGGGAGGACGAACCGCTTCCCGACGGGTCCCGTGATCGTGATCGGAGCGCCCTCGTCGAGATCGCAGAGGTAGTTCGAGCAGACCCCGAGGAAGAGTTCGTGATTGTCCCAGCCCTCGTCGATGAGGCGCTTGGTGGTCGTTGCGAGGATTGTGCCGTCTCCCGTTTCACCCTTGGTCGGGGACGCGATGGAGTACAGACGGAGCTTGTGGGGGTTCCCGTTGGGGTCCTGGCCCGGTGGGATGACCCCGAAGGATTGCCCGGAGACCCAGGACCCTTCGAGGGGGGTCCCGGAGACATCGATCTCGATATGGCGCACCCACGCGGCCGACTTCTGGGAACGGGTGCAGATGCGTGAGGCGCGGACCGTTGCGAGCACGGGTTCATGGGCGCGGACCAAGTGCTGGCGCGCCTCACGGAGGAGGGGGGACCCGGCCACCTGGGTCGGGGATGGTTTCTTGGGGGAGTCGGGATCGTGCTGAGCCCGTTCGGTCACATCAGCCGTCGCTTTCCTCGTCGTCGATCATCTCGACGTCGGAGCCGTCCTCGGCGTTGTCGTACGACTCGTCGTCGTAGCTCTCTTCTTCGAAGGTCTCTTCGGGCTCGGGGGTTTGGCCTCCGAGCGCTTCGAGGCGGATCGCGGCCGCTTCGAGTCGGTCGCCGTTCTCCCCACGGGCGCGGGCTCGACGCATGGCGTTGGCCGCGTCGAGGAAGGCCTGCTGGGCGCGCTGCTCGAAATCGTCCCGAGCGGCGCTGTGGTCGTTCATCCGATCGGCCCAGGGACCGGGGACGTTCGCGGCGAGGATGGACTCGAAGAGCAGCGCCATGTCCGCTTCCCCCCGGGCTTGACGCTCCAAGGCGCGAGCGAGGTGCTGCTGGGCTGTCGAGGTCGCGAGGTACCCGGCCGTCGTCGCGTTCTCCTTCACATCGCGGAGGGCGCTGAGCGCATCCCGGATCGAACGCTCGACCCGCGCGTGCGCGGGAGCGGCGGTGTCCGCGCGGAAGGATTCGAGCTCGTCGATCAGGGAGACGAGCGCTTGCTGGGCGCTGTCGGCGCGCTGGCGCGCATCACGCGCGTCCTGCTCCGCGTTCTTGACGCGCTGGGCGATCTCCTCGAGCGACTCGTTGAGGAGCTTGATCTGACCCTTGGCTTTCTCGACCTGGTTCGCGATCTCGCGCGATTCGGGGAGGACCCGCTCGAGTTTCCCCTGGACCCGGATCGATTCGAGCTCGTACGCATCGGCGCGGAGGGTGTGCTCCCGGACACGTTCAGCGAGCTGGGCCGCTTCTTGGGCGCTCACGTTGGGCATCCGGAGCTCGTAGCGAGCGGATTCGTTGCGTTCTTCGCTCGCTTTGGATTCGAGGTCCGCGATCTGCGCCTCGTACCCGTCGATCTCGGTCTGGATCGTCGAGAGCATGTCTTCGAACTGGGTGACATCCTGACGGCGGAGCGCGATGAGCTCCCGGAGCTGATCGGAATCCGCGCTCACGTCGAAGTTCATGGAGGCCTTCGCGATCGCGTTCATCGTGATCCACTCGCTCAACCGAGCGCGGACGATCCGCGATTTGTGGAGGGACTCGGTTTCCGCGTCGGACGCGTCCTGCCCAGCGAGGGCGGATTGTCCGAGCTTCGCGATGGCGAGCGAAACCGAGGCCGCTTCGCCGAAGGGCTTCCCAGCGCCGGCGTAGTCGGTGACGGCTTGCTCCGCTTCCCGGTATGCGCTCTCGCTGATACTCGGAGACAGGGTGGGGTCCCCGATCGAGACTTTCCGGAGGGAGAGCTCGGCGTCCTCGACGGCTTTCTGCGCATCGCTCTCGCCGGAGCACCCGGTCAAGGGGAGCGCAGACACGCTCAGGAGCGCGAGCAGGGAAGCGGAAGCGATGGTTCGTGTGCTGTGCATCGGGGTCCTCGGGTGGGGGCCTCGTGGGGTCGTCGAAGGATCGCAACTGTAGCGCGAGGACACGGGAGCCGTCACGCTCCGAGCGTCATGGGGTTTCCGAACCCTCGGAGCTGGTTTCTGGGGATTCCCCCTCCTCATCCGAGGGAGGGGGGTACTCGATCCCGTAATCGGGTCTCGGGGTATAGAGGGAACGGATCCAGTCGATCGCGCGCGCGTACCCCTTGTCCCGAGTCGTCCGGAAGATGGGTCGGAAACCCTGGCCGTAGACCAGCGGATCGATCTCGGGGTGGGGGTAGATGGATTTGGACTGGACCATCGCGAGTTGGATCAAGGGGGATCGCGCGGGGTCCGTGACGTTGATGAGGGGGGTCCCGTCCTTGAGGGTCGCGCGGTCCACGATCAGGAAGTTGGTATAGACAGTCTCATCCGAGTTCGGTCGTCGGGTCAGGAGCTGGAAGTCCCCGGCCTCGGTCCCCCCGTGACAGCGTGTCGTGGCGCATGCGTTGACCAGCCACCCGGTCGGTCCACCGATGTGATCCTTAAAAAGCTCGATAGAGCGGGGGTTTTCCTGGACCCGGACCTCCCCGTAGAGATCCCGTGCGCGATGGGAGAAGAGGAGCCGGAGCTTGTCCAGATCCGACATCTCGAGGAAGCGTTCCCGTTCTTCCGGATCGATCGGGAACGACTCGGGTTCACGCGCCATGAGGGTTCGGATCGTGTCGTTGTCCACCTTGAGCTTCGGGGGATCGTCGAGATCGATCTCGTAGACCCGGATCAGGTTGATCTGTTCTTCCGTGAGCGTGGGGGTCTGAGGAGGGCGCTTGGATCGCTGATTCCGGTTCTCGATGTCCTCACGATCGAGACGGGCGTTCATGAGCTTGAGATGCTCGGTGAGCCAGCGATGGAGGACGAGCGCATCGGGGTTGTCGGGGTCGGATTCGAGGATCGAGTCGAGCTCGGTGATCGCAAGCTCGTAGGCGCGTCGATCACGGAGCCAGTTCACGAGGGTGAGTCGCGCATCGATGTCGTCGTTGGGGACGGCCGCTCTGAGCTGAGCGAATCGCTCATCGATGGGTGGGAGGAAATCGATCGAGCTGATCCTCGATCGTTGGAAGGTGGTATCGATCCCGTTGATCCTCAGGACGATCTCTGTTTCGCGCGACTCCATCAGGATCCCCGTGAGCTTCCGGCCTCCGGGGAGTGTGACGACACACTCTCTGGGGGATCTGGGCTCTGTTTGGGTTGTGGATTCGGGGGCGGGTTGCGCGAGGGTGTCCGAGACGATGGGTGTGCTTGAGCCGAGGATCAAGGCGAGGAGTGTGAGATGGAGGGTTCGTGGTGGGCTCATGTCGGGGGCGCGGAACGAGCGATCCCGAGGACGGGCTCCGCGCTGGAGCATATACGAGCGGGAGGTGGCGCGGTTTTGCGAATCGTGTCGTCTCAGGCCGCGTTCTGGATCGAATCGGGGTCTGCTGCGAGGACCCGTTCGTCGCTGACCACTTTCGCGAAGTCCCGGAGCGGCTTGGATTCCCCCCGGTACTCGATCACGGGGATCCCTTTGCGATCGAGCGAGATGGTGCATTCACCGATGATGTCCCGCTCGAAGACACAGCGGTGACCCGGGAGATAGAGCTCGGTTTTGGTGTAGATCGCGCGCTTGACGTTGAGCGAGCACTTGGAGTGACGGGAACGCAACCGGCTCAAGCTCTGGTGCGCGTTCGTGAGCACACCGCGGCGGGATCGGAGTTCGTGGAGCGCGAACTCCATCTCCATCCGCTCCTCGATCTGCGATGCATTGGGTTTCCCGATCGCGGCGTTGAAGGACCCGAGCTTCTTCTCTCGGTTCTCGATCACGCTTTCGAGTTTGTCCTCCAGCTCGCCCGCTTGTCGGGTGAGCACTTCGATCGCCGGGATGGTTCCGAGCACGAGCACGGTCGTGATCCCTTGTTCGGAGCCGATGGTGGAAGCGACGGCGTCCTTGGCGACGACGATCTCTCCCCCACGGATCGAAGCGTTGGGCGCATCGAGCGACCCGTCGATCTGGAGCGTGGAGTTGGTGATCTCCCCCTTGACACGCACATCGCCTCCGATTGATGCGTGGACGCTTTCGAGATACCCGGCGACCAGATCCCCCCAGGCGATGATCTTGCCTTTGTCCTTGCCGGCCATTCCTCGCGCGAGGAACGTGGAGCCCAGGCTCTCGAGCGTGGCGCGTCCGACGAGGGAGCGGATGTCGAGGTCTTTGCCGGACTTGACGCTGAAGTTGTCCTGAATCAGTCCGTGGATGCAGACCGACCCGGGGAAGTCGATGCGTCCTGTGGAGAAGTCTACATCGCCTTGGATCTCGAGGTTCTTGTTCACACGGAGGGACGAGGCGGTCTGGACAAACTCGCCGCTGTGTCGTGCGAAGCAGACATTGTCTTTGAGTTGGATGGAGTCCGGGTCGATCGCGTCGAAGGTGGCGCTCTCGCTTGCGGGGATGGATTGTCCGAACACATCGACACCATCGGCGGGCTCGGTGGTTTGCTCGATTTGTGCGAGCCGCTGACCGCGCACCACGATGACGATGGAGCTCATCTCGTAGAAGTTGATGGGCTGATCGTCATCGGTGTTCTTGCTCGCGTCCTGCGCGTCGAGCTTGTGGCGTTCGGCGCGATCGATCTGCTCAGCGAGTTCCTTGTCGAGCACGATCTCCGGCTTGGACGCGTTGACGGGCTCGGACCCGCGCGCGATCACACACGCCCTCGGGACACTCGGGTCCGCGCCGACTTCGGCGCAGATCTCCGCGATGTCCTTGGGGTACATGAACTGTCGGCGTATCCCCTGTCCCTCGAGATACGCCGTCACCATATCCGGGGTGACTGATCCGGGGTTCTCGCACGGTGCGATGTGGAGTGTCGCGACGACTTTGTGTTCGTCGTATGAGAGTTTCAGGATCGTGTCCAGGTCGTACGCGCTCATCGCGGACACCCCGACGCGTCGTATCCGGCGCGTCAGCAGCGGCTCAGGCGGCGCCGCACTTGGACAGGGTTTCGGTGATGCGTTCCGAGAGCAGATCCGGGGTGAAGGGCTTGACAACGTAGTTGTTGACCCCGGCCTTGATTGCTTCGATGACGCGCGACTTTTCCGCTTCGGTCGTGACCATGATGAGCGGGGTCGTCTTGTCGGTTTCGCGGAACTTCTTGACGAAGGTCAGCCCGTCCATGTTGGGCATGTTCCAGTCCACCAGGCACAGGTCGGGCTTGAAAGCGCTGACCTTGCTCAGCGCGTCCTGCCCGTCGCAGGCTTCTTCGAGCTCGGTGTACCCGAGCTGCTTGAGGACGGACTTCTGGATGTTCCGCATGGTTTTCGAATCGTCGATGAGCATGATGCGCATAGCGTCGCTCCTTGGCTTGTGTTTTCTGGGCTGCTCTTACGCGGCGGCGGTGGAGGGGTTTTCACTCTCGGCAGGAACTTCACGGAGCGCGACTTCCATCACGACCTCTCCGCAGTCCGTGTTGCACGGGATCTTGACACAGGGGGTCCCGGACGGGGTCGCGATGATGTGCTCGGCGCCGAGGACGACGGAGGGGCACGAGATCGAAACGTCCTTGCGCTGGTACTCCGCTTTCGCGTTGCCCGAGATCATGTTCACGAGTTCACCGACAGCATCGGCGAAGTCCGGAGAATCCGAGTCGATCTCCATCCCGGTGAACAGGGTCACGATCCGGCTCGCGGCCTCCTCGGGCATGGAGAGGACGATGGTCCCCTGCATTCCACCGGAGACACCGATGATCCCGGAGACGTCGTGGGTCGCTTTGCGCTCACGCTTCAGACTGGGCTCACCGATCTCCACGGGGAGTTGGAGCATGGTTGTGAATACGTTCTGGATCGAGTGGATGAACGGGGTGATGAATGACTGGTCCATGATAAATGCTCTCCGTTGAGATCAGGACGCGCCGGCCGCTTGAACGGCGCGGGCTTGCTTGGATGTGATCGAGATGAGACGGGCGATGTCGATAATCAGACCCACACCGCCGTCGTTCAGGATGGTCGCGCCCGAGACCGGGCCGTCACGCTCGACCCCGTCGAGGGGCTTCATGACGATCTCTTGCTGTCCGATGACGCGCGAGACACGGAGTCCGATGTTCTTCCCGGCGTGGGAGATGACGACGATGAAATCTTCATCACCGTGACGTGTGTTCTTCACACCCAGGACTTCCTGGGCGCTGATGATCGGGAGGACCGCGCCACGCAGATGGATGACGGGGTAGCCATCGACACTCGAGATCTCGCCCGGCTCGGGACGCACGATCTCAAGGATATTGCTCAGCGCGATCGCGTAGATCTCGTCGGCCGTGGACACCATCATCGCCGGCATGATCGCGAGGGTCAGGGGGATGGTGATCGTGAGGACCGTGCCTTTCCCCTCCGTGGACTCGATGGTCAATGAGCCCTTGAGCTTGGATTCGATGTTGGTCCGGACGACGTCCATCCCGACACCGCGCCCGGAGATGTCCGAGACGACTTCCGCCGTCGAGAACCCGGCCTGGAGGATGAATCGGAAGACCTCTTCATCGCTCAGGTGCTCGAGCTGTTCTTCGCTCACGAGCCCTCGTTCGACGGCTTTCGCGCCGATCTTGTCGCGCGACAGTCCGCGCCCGTCGTCGATGACCCGGACACAGACGTGGGAGCCCTCGTGACCCGCTTGGAGCGTGATGGTCCCGGCGCGGGGCTTGCCGTTCGCTTCGCGCACGTCGGGGGTTTCGATCCCGTGGTCCCCGGAGTTCCGGAGAAGGTGCACGAGGGGATCGCCCAGTTCTTCGATGACGGACTTATCGACTTCGGTGTCGCCGCCCTCGATGACCAGGTTCATTTCCTTCCCCGTCTTCGAGGCAAGGTCGCGGATCAAGCGGGGGTACTTCCCGAAGAGCTTGTTCAGGGGCTGCATGCGCGTGCGCATGACGGCCATCTGGATATCCCCGGTGACCCGGTCCAGTGTCCCCGCGGTGAACTCCATCTGCTCGGCGAGCGTGGATTCGACCTGGTTCATCTTCCCGAACTCCTCGGCCATCCCGAGGACCCGGTTTTTCTGGAGCACGAGCTCACCGACCAGGTTCATGAGGGTTTCGAGTCGTTCGATATCGACACGGATCGTCTGCTCGATCTGGCTTTTCGCGGCCCCGGACTTCTGAACGTTCTGGTCCTGTCCCTGCGCGGGCGCGGACGAGGTCGCGACGGCCTCGCCTGCTTCATCGGGTTCAACGCCGAAGGGGATGCCGTCGATCTGGAGCGCTTCGACCCCGGTCGAGTCGTCCTCGAGCTGGTGTGTGTCGAGTGTTCCCGATTCGGTGAGGGTCGTGATGTGCGCGAAGAGGGTTGTGGTGTCCCACGACACGACTTCCTTGTCACGGAGCGCGGCGTTGTGGACTTCGATCAGGGTCGCGACACCCTCGAGACGAGGGGTGAGCTGGATCAGGGTCTCGTCGCTGGCATCTTTGAGGGCCTCAACACCCTTCTTGAGGATCGCAACGAGCGCGGACGTTGCTTCGATCCCGAAGAAGTCCACGGTCTTGTCGAGTTCCTCGATTTCCTCGATGAGGTTGTTGACGGAAGACTCACGGGTCTGCGCATCGCGCACCCCTTGGAGTTTGTCCTGGATCGACTGGATCGATTCCTCGACATCGGCCGTCAGCGGATCGATCAGATCGAGCTTCGACGGATCGAGATCGAGCGGTTCGACTGTGCGTTCGTCGTTGTAGACCCGAGCCGGGGTTTCGCTTTCTTCGGTCCCGGGAACGTCCGCCGGAGCGGAGGATCCGCCGACGGCTTCCCCGTTCCCGATCTTCGTGAGCTGATCGATGAGGGCTTGGTCGGCTTTGCTCAGCGCGCCGGTGCCTTCAACGATCTCATCGAACTGCACCTTGATGATGTCGATCGCGGCGAGGAGGAGGTCCATCTCGCCGGATCCGACGACGATCTGCTGATTCCGTGCGGCGTTCAGGGCGCTCTCGCCGGCGTGGGCGATCTCGACGAGCTCGGTGAGCGCGAGGAACGAGGCGCTCCCCTTGATCGTGTGGAGAGCGCGGAAGATCTGGTTCAGAAGATCCAGGTCCTCGGGGCGGGACTCGAGCTCCACGAGATCAGCTTCGACCTGCTCGAGCAGCTCGCCTGACTCCGTGATGAAGTCCTGCATGATCTCGGGATCGAAACCACTCATGCCGCGGCTCCTTGCTGCGAAGCGATGTAGTCCTGCTTCTGGTGACAGAACCCCTCGGGGATCGGGAGGGCCTCGAACCCGTGGTTGAGGTCTTTGATACGTTCGGAGTGACCGATGAAGAGCGTCCCGTCCTCGGCGAGCTGGTCGTGGAACATCTTGAGGACCCCTTCCTTCATGGGGTCGTCGAAGTAGATCAGCACGTTCCGACAGAAGATGATGTCCCAGGTCCCGTGGCGCTTGGCGGCGAGACGGTCCTTGAGGTTGTGTCGCTCGAAGCTCACCATCGTGCGGATCTCGTCGCTCAGACGGAAGTTCCGTCCTTCGTCCTTGAAGTACCGGTCCTTGATGAGCTGGGGGGTTTGGCGCATCGCGTACTGGGAGTAGAGCCCGTCGTGCGCGACATTCAGGGCTTTCTCGGAGATGTCGGTCCCGAGGATCTCGATGTGCCAATCGGGGAGACGGACACCCAGGGTGCGATGCAGGAGCATCGCGATCGTGAAGGGCTCTTCGCCGGACGAGCAGGCCGCCGACCAGATCCGGAGGCGCTTGTTGGTGCGCCGTTCCATGATCTCGGGAAGGATCCGACGCTCAAACACCCCGAGCTGGGCGTCGTTGCGGAAGAAGCTGGTCTCGTTGATCGTGATCCGGTTGAACATCTCCTGGAACTCGTCCATCTGGTACGGTCCCATGGTGAGGTAGTTGATGTACTGATCGAAGTCTTCCATCTCCAGTTCGCCCAAGCGATGGCTCAGGCGCGATTCGAGGATGTACTTCTTCGCTTCGGGGAAGTGGATCCCGGAACGGTCGTAGATGACTTTGGAGAGCCGGTTGAACTGCGGCTCGCTCAGATGGATTTTTTGTGCGATCGACATGTGTGAACGCCTTTCTTCGTGGCTGGAACGGATTAGGCCGCGGCTGGGACGTCCATGTTGGAAATCAGTTCGAGGTGGTCGGCACCGACCAGACGATCGAGGTCGAGGAGGATCACGAGGGTGTCATCGACCTTCGCGACTCCTTGGATATATCCGGCGTCGGCGTTGCTCATGACGGAGGGCGCGGGCTCGACCATCCCGGGGTCGAGGCGCAGGACCTCGTGGACCGCATCGACGATGAACCCGAGGGTTGCGCCCCGGACTTCGACCACGATGATCCGGGATTCGTCCGAGTGCTCGGTTTCCTCCATGTTGAAGCAGTTCCGGAGGTCCAGGACCGGGACAATCTTCCCGCGGAGATTGATCACACCCTTCACACCCTGGGGGCTCTGGGGGACGCGCGTGAGTTCCATCATCCGGTTGATCTCTTGAACGCGCAGGATATCAACGGCGAATCGCTCAGCACCGACGTTGAAGCTCACAAGACGGAGCTGGTCAGCGTTGCTGGGCTCTCCTGCGTTCTGCTCGTTGTTACCCGAATCATGTTCGCTCATCGCGGATCTCCTTGGAAAGGAAGTTGGTCAGTGCTTTGTCTTCGGTTTCCTGAGCCCCCGACCTCAGTCGGGAGCGTGAAACCGGATCTGATTAGGCCGAAAGCCGCTCACTCCGGCCGTGTTCATCCCCCGAACTGGTTATCCGTCGGAGTGTGTCGCTCAGGGTTCGTGCGATTTGCTTGATGTCGAGGAGCGCGTCGGCGTGCCCTGCATCGACGACGGCTTTGGGCATCCCGTAAACCACACAGGAGCGTTCGTTCTGGCAAATGATGGTGCCCCCGGCGCGTTTGATCGCGCCCGCGCCCTTTGCGCCGTCTTCGCCCATCCCGGTGAGTTGGATCGCGAGCACGCGTCCGCCGTAGATCTCCGCCGCGCTCTGAAAGAGGACATCGACGCTGGGTTTGTAGATTGCGCCTGGGACCTCATCGACAGCGCGTCCGATCACGTGCCCCGTGCGGATCTTGGTCAGTTTGAGGTGTTTCCCGCCTTGAGCGAGCATGACGGACTTCCGGGCTTCCATCCCATGGGTCATCATGACCACGTCGCAGGCGCAGTTCTGGTTGAGTCTCGTGGACAGCGATGCCGTGAAAAGCGCGGGCATGTGCTGCGCAACGAGGATCGGGACCGGGAGTGTCGCCGGGAGCGCCATGAAGATCTCTTCGAGCACGGGGGGGCCCCCGGTCGAGGATCCGATGACGACCACGTCGAACGCGGTTCCGAGATCGAGATCCTTGGGATCGGTCGCTGTGTGCGCGGGCGCTTTGTTCGCGGCGGCGGCACTGGGCTGGGTTTCGAGCTTCTTCAGGTGCGAGCGATGCCCGCCGATCGCGAGGAGCTTCTCGACGAGTTCGCGTTTGAAGTCCTCGTCCCCCGCGCCGACCTTTTTGGGATCCTTCGCGATGACGTCGGCCGCACCGATTCGCATGGCCTTGAACGTCTCGGCGCTTCCCTGCTCGGTGAGCGAGGAGCACATCAGGACCGCCGGGGGGTGTTCACGGCAGGTGAGCTTGATCTCACGGAGCGCGTCGAGCCCGTTCTTGTTGGGCATCTCGATGTCGAGGGTGATGAGGTCGGGCTTGAGTTTCTTCGCTTGCTCGACGGCTTCAACACCGTCACGAGCGATCCCCACAACCTCGAACTCTTTTCGCGCTTCGATGATCTGCTTGATCATCTTGCGCATGAATGCTGAATCGTCAACGATGAGTACGCGCACAGGTGGATCTCCGCAGTTGTCAGCTTGGAGATCGAACCATCGGGGGGATGTCTTTATCCGTCAGGGGAAGGTGGAGCGAAAAAGGAAGCACGCCGCGGATATCCGCGGCGTGCTCTGCGAAATGCCCAGAAGAGGACTCGAACCTCCACCCCGTTGCCGGGACCACCACCTCAAGGTGGCGCGTCTACCAATTCCGCCATCTGGGCTCTGTCCGACCTGATCGGCCGGGTCCAGAGTATACGCGTGTTCGTCGGCGTGTCGAGTGTTCTTCCCCCCGAGTTCGTCGTGCGGATCTGTGCGGCAGGTCCTAGAATCTGCACCACGAGCAGGATCGGGGTCTATCTGCACCCGCGCGAGAGGTATTTATGAGCACGATCACACAGACCCAGATCGATTCGATCATCCTCGGGATCAAGGAATCCAACACGTTCGGCGCGATCCGGACGGAAGGGGCTGTGGTCGAGGTCGATGCCTGGGGGAGCGCCGAACCTGCGCAGTATCGACTGTATCTCGACCAGAACCCCCCGCTCGTTGAGCTCTCGACCAAGGACCGATGGCTCAGCGAATCCATCGAATCCGAGTTGGTCGAATCCGGGGACAAGCTCAACGAGCTGATCGAGGACGAGCTTGTGGATCTCGGGTACGAGCTCGGGGAGGGTCAGCCCGTCAAGTTCGAGCACTACCGGAATGACGACTTGGAGTTCGTGTTTCGTTCGCCCGTGGTCCCGAACCCTGGGCAAGACATCCACGATGCATGTCTGCTCTGGATCCGGGCCTATGAACAGTGTTTCCGGAATCTCGGGGACATGGATACCTCCGACGACGAAGACTGAGCTGCGCCCGAGCCGGGCGTGATGGGGTACGACGATGCGCGTGTTCATGCTTGGCTGGGAGTTCCCCCCGTTCATCGCCGGAGGTCTAGGGACGGCCTGCGCGGGCTTGACCAAGTCGCTCGTGAAGCAGGGTCATGATGTCACCTTCGTGCTCCCCCAGCCCGTTCCCGAGGGGCACCAATCCCATGTCCGACTGATCGGTCCCCGGGTCCTCGCGCGTCGGGTCGAGCATCTCCGTGAGAACGCGGTTTCCGAGGTCCCCGAGTCCCGGGTGGTGGGGGGGGAGCGGGTGGTGCGCCTCGAGGACGATGTCCGGACTCTTGAGCAGTTCCAACTCATCCACGAGCGCGCGATCTCGATGAGTTCGTACCCCGGGGTTGATGCGCACGACACCCTCACACGCGTCGTCCGTCACGTGAGTGAAACCAATCCCGGGGCAAGAATCGTGCACGAGGACCCCCACGAGGACCCCGTGCTCACGAATCTCCGATCATCCTCGGCCGCGATGCTCGCCGACGCGATGCAGGAAGCGCTCGATTCGCTCGGGGAGCTGGGTGTCGCGAACTCCGGGTACTCGGGGGATCTGTTCAATGACGCGCAGCGCTACGCGCGTCTCGCGTGTGCGCTCGCGATCCACGAGCATTTCGACGTGATCCACGCGCACGATTGGTTGACCTACCACGCCGGGGTCGCTGTCCGGGCGTTGACCGGGAAACCACTCGTGTGCCACATCCACGCGACGGAGTTCGATCGCTCGGGTGAGCACATCAATCAGGGGGTGTACGACATCGAGCGGATGGGGCTGCACAACGCGGATCGGGTTGTCGCAGTCTCCAGATTGACCAAAGCGATCGTGCACACCCGGTACGGCGTGGATGATGAGAAGATCGATGTCGTCTACAACGGGGTGGAACAGGACCAGGCGCAGCCGAAGATGGGCGCGGCGATCGAAAACGACGAAAAAATCGTGCTTTTCCTGGGTCGGATCACCATGCAGAAGGGTCCCGAGTACTTCATCCGCGCCGCGAAGCGCGTGCTCGAGGTCGAGGACAAGGTGAAGTTCGTCGTCGCCGGGTCCGGGGACATGGCCGTCCGGATGATCGAGGACGCGGCCGCCCACGGGATCGGTCACAAGGTGCTCTTCACGGGGTTCCTGAGAGGACGAGACGTCGATCGGGTGTTCCAGATGGCGGACTGCTACGTGATGCCAAGCGTGTCCGAACCGTTCGGGATCGCGCCCCTCGAAGCGATGCGCAACGACACCCCCGTGATCGTGTCCAAGCAATCCGGGGTCGCGGAGGTCCTGACCCACGCGCTGAAGGTGGATTTCTGGGATATCGACGAGATGGCGAACAAGATCGTCGCCGTGCTCAGGTACCCCCCGCTGAGCAGCACCCTGCGCGAGCACGGCCGGTTCGAGCTCCGTGGGCTGAGCTGGGACGGCGCTGCTGAGAAGTGCGTGAAGTCCTACGCGCGGGCGATCGCCTCGGTCTGATCCTGAACTGTCACCGGAGAGGTCTTAGCCGACGTCCCGTCCCTGGAAGAGCGCGACGGCGAGCGCCAGGAAGATCAGGATCTGGCACACGGAGTATGCGAAGACCAGGCCGACATGGGACATCGGGATCAGTGCGTTTTTGGTGATCGCATCGACGAGCCAGAAGGACTGCATGTTGGGGATCAAACTCCAGGCCGACAGCGCGACCGGGTTGACCTTGGTGGGCTTGAGGTAGACGTAGTCGCGCGGGAGTGGGGGACGCGCGAGGGGGAGCGCGGTTTCCCCGATCTGCTGGACGATCAGGGCGTTGCCCTGAATCTCCTTGATGACCAGCCCGGGCGCTTCGCGCATCCCCGCTTCGATGATGGATCCCTCCTCAACGGGCTTGAAGCTGGGGGTGACGAGCCCGACCCCGTTGGGTGTGGCGCTGTAATAGAAGGAATCCCCGACCTTGAGCTGGACGGTTGGGGGTCCGAGCAGATCGATCGCGAGCTCGGATCCGGGTTCCCGGAGGGTGACCTCGCTCCAGCGCGGGTCCTCGACGGGCCCCATCGCGAGGACCTCACGGATATCGACGTACCCGCGCGGATCCAGCGCCGGATCGAGCTCGGAGAACTCCTCGAGGGTCATCCCGTTGCGCTTCGCGGCGAGCTCGTACACCTTGTCGCGCTGGAAATCGTAGAGATTGAGCCCGGATTCGTGATACGTCCCGGCGATCTGCGCCACGCTCTCGTTGATGAAAACGTGTCTCCCGATCATGTGGTTGGACATGAGACCCAGGAGGAACACGATCGCGCCGATCAGGATCGTGATGACCTGGCCGACCCGGGTGGAGACGGCGGCCGCCAGCGCGGTCATGACGAGGAGCGCCATCACGAGACAAGCGCTCGCGAGCATGATCTGGGGTTTGAAGTCGGTTCCGATGGGTTGAAACGCCCATTCGTCGTCGAGGAGCAGCACCCCGAGGTACGCGAGCCAGACGAGGGGGAGCATGAGGAGGGTGCTGGTCTGCGCGAAGGACCAGTTGTACAAGAAGTTCCCGATCCCGCCGAGGAGGATCGCGCCGAGAACGGCGCCCATCCCGAAGAGGATCACAGGGAGGTCCGGATCGTCGGCGGCCGTCTCCTGAACCCCGTGACGGATCGCGAGGAGGAGCATCGCGATCATGATGAGGGTCGCGACAAGCATGGCGCTCGCGATCCCGAGGTATTTCCCCAGGATGACACTGACCCGGCCGACGGGCTTGGAGACCACGGTCAGGATCGTTTTGTTCTCGATTTCCCGGGAGATGGCGCTCGTCGCGATGAACGACGCGAGGATGATCCCGAGGACGAAGATCGTTGCGAGGGAGACATCGAGGAGGAGTTTGTTGTCCCCTGTGACTTCGCCGGGGACGGATCGTCGGCCCATCGAGAACCCGATGATCCAGGTGTTCATGACCTGGAGGAGCGCCCCGACCAGGAGCATGATCACGAGGACGGGTTGACGGATGCTCTCGATGAAAGCGTTCCGAGCGATCGGGATGATCTGGGCCGTGAGTGCGATCATGGGGGGGGATGGTAGCGTCCGAGGGGGGCGTGTCTCATGGGTGATGTCCCCAACACGTTGCCGTCGGGACTCCGTACGCGAGATCCGAGCGCAGGTTCGGCGCGGATGGGGGAGAAAGTGCGGGAACCCTCGAACCGGAGTCTGTGGGGGTTCGTAGGGTGGATCGCGCTCCCGAAGCGGAATGGGACTCCTGGCGCGTGCGCAGCGTCAGACAAGCGATTGGGACACCGGCACACACGCCGCGAGAATCAGGGTTCGGAGCGTTGAGGGTGGACTCGCCGCACTCGCACGCCCACAATAGCGTTCCTGGCGCGATCCGCTGTCGCGCCATCGGGTTGCGGCGGGCTCGCCGCGACACTGGACCCCTGATCCCGAGCGAGCGAGGACACGCGACCACATGGCTCGAGGCGATTACCAGGATTATCGACGCGCGACGTTCATCAGCCTGATCGGTCTGCTCATCCAGATCGGTGTGGCGCTGTTGTTCCTCATCTATTCGACCTACTCCGGCGATCAGGCCGCCCGTTCCGCTTCGATCCTGTTCGGGTCGGGCGCGATCGTGTGGATCATGCTTCTCCTTGTCTTTGACCAGCGCCGTCGGGTCCGGATCGAGGCGCTCGAAGCGGAGCAGTACGCGAACGCCGGGGGCGCGAGCGCGAGCGCGTTCTCGGAGAACAACGAGGACATGCGTGTCGCCGCGCGTCGTCTCGCATGGATCCAGCGTTGGCTCCTCCCCGCTTCCGGGCTCCTGTTCGCCGGGATCAACATCGGGTTCGGTGTGCTCCGGCTCAACAGCTGGCGTGACTACTCGAGCCCCGAAACCTTCATCTATCACACCAACTTCGTCGGTGCGACCCTCGCGATCGGTCTCGCGATGGGGGTTGTTGGGTTCATCTTCGCTCGCTTCGTCTCGGGGATGGGGAAAGTCAACGTGTGGGCGAACCTCAAAGCGGGCGCGGCGCAGAGTGTCGCGATCTCGCTGATCGGGGTGCTGCTCGCCGTCGCGGCGTTCGTCGAGCTCTCGCTCGGACAGATGGGGATTAAATCTCTGACCCCGACGATCGTCCCGATCATGATGATCGTCCTCGGGATCGAGGTTGTGTTCAACCTCGTGCTCGATGTGTACCGTCCGCGCAAGCCGGGAGAGGACCCCCGTCCGGCCTTCGATTCCCGTCTGCTCGGGCTGCTCGCGGCCCCGGATCGGATCGCGGCGAATATTGGGGAGGCCGTCAACTACCAGTTCGGTGTCGATGTCACGGGGACCTGGTTCTACCAGCTCCTGTCGAAGCTGTTCGTGTGGCTCGTGGGGATGGGGATCGCGATCGCGTGGTTCATGACCATGCTCGTCGTGGTCGAACCCCACGAACGGGGTCTGATCATCACGAACGGTCGGGTGAGCGAGCCGATTGTGTCCTTCGGGGATACCGGTGAGGGGGACGTTGGTCCGGGTCTGCATATCAAATGGCCCTGGCCGTTCTCGCAGTACGAAACCCCGGTCTCGATCAGCCGGCGTGAACGGGAAGAGGTCCGGACCACGACGGGTGTCCGTGTGCTCGAGCTCGCTTCGAACCGACCCGACGCGGGATCGATGGCGCCGATCATCTGGACGGAATCGCACACCCGGCGCGAGATGCTGAACATCGTCCAGCCCACCCCGAGCAACTCGATCGAGGGCGCGGAGGACTCGAACCGCGCGGACCTTTCGCTGCTCGCTGTCGAGGTCCCCGTTCAGTACGTCGTGCGGGATGTGAAGCTGTTCGACCAGTTCGCCGGCCCGGGTCAGCGCGAGGAACTCCTCGGGGTGATCGGGCGCCGGGTGGTGACCCAGTTCCTCGGTTCGCACACGCTCGAAGAGATCCTCGCGATCCGGAAGACGGAGCTCGCGAACGAGCTCCGCGCGAAGCTCGAATCCGAATACATGAAACTCAACGACGGCGAGGGTCCCGGGATCGAGATTCTCTTCGTCGGGATGCAGGGTGTGCACCCCCCGACGAAGGTCGCGCCGTCGTTCGAGCGCGTCATCGAGGCGCGTCAGAACCGTGAGTCGGCGATCGAGGACGCGCGCCGCCAAGAGGTGACGCTGCTGACGGAGATCGCGGGATCCGTGGACCTCGCGAATCAGATCGTGGAGCGTTTGGACGACCTCGAAGCGCGTCGTCGCTCGGGCGCGGATGCGGATTCGATCACGGAAGCGGAGCTCGAGGTCCAGCGGTTGCTGGAGCGCGCGGGGGGGGAGGCCGGCGAAGCGATCCTGCGCGCCAGCGCGGAGCGTTGGCAGCGCCATATGAGCGAGCGTGGGAAAGCGGTGCTGCTGGCCGGGCAGGAGCAAGCGTATGAAGCGTCCCCGGCGTTGTACCGATCGAGCGCGTACTTCGACGCGCTCATCGACGTGATCCGCAACGCGCGGGTGTACCTGACCCCGCATGATCTTGAATCGCTCAAGATCCGGATGGACCTGATCGACCAGAACCGCGGCTCCGACGTCTTCGATGTCGAAGCGGGCGCAGAAATGAACCAGTGACGGATTGACGCGCTGAGGATCGGCGCGGGACAGACAACCCCGGAAGGGGATGGAGCTCAAGAGTGCGATTCTTCATGCCCATCATCATGATCGTGTTTATCCTCGCGATCGGGAGTTTCTCTTCGTGCTACACGGTCCGCTTCACGGAGACCGCGGTGAAGACGACGTTCGGCAAAGCCGGAGAGAAGTCGATCATCACCGAGCCCGGGCTCAAGTGGAAGCTCCCGTACCCGATCCAGAGCGTGACCAAGTACGACACACGCACCCGGATCATCAACGCACGCTCCGAGACCCAGCAGACGGCGGACGATTTCCAGATCATCGTCGAAGCGTACATGACCTACCGGGTCGAGGACCCGCTCAAGTTCTTCCGCGCGTTCTCCAACGCGGGTGATCGCGCGATCGATCACTACGTGAAAGCGGAGGACGATGTCCTGCGCGACCTGCTTCGTTCGGCGCTCGGGCAGACCTCGAACTTCGCGATGAACGACCTGTTCTCGCCGGCGCAGGGCGCTTCGAAGCTCCCCGATCTTGAGGGCCGGGTCATGGGGACCCTGACATCGAGCAACTCGGGGGGGACTTCGCTCGATGACTACGGGATCAAGGTGACATCCGTGGGGATCGATCGGATTATCCTCCCCGAGGACACCACCGACGCGGTGATCACGCGCATGGGCGCGAACCGGGACCGTCTCGCTGAGCGTTACGAGTCTGAGGGGCGTTCGCAGGCGCGAGCGATCGAAGCGGAGGCGCGTTCCAACGCCGACAAGATCCGCGCGTTTGCGCAGCGCCGCGCCGACGAGATCCTCGCGAAGGGCGAAGCGGAAGCGGCGCCCTACCTCGCGCAGCAGAATATCAACCCGGATCTTGCGGTGTTCATCCAGAACATCCGTCTGATGCGCGAGTCGATGGCCAAGAAGTTCACCCTGATCTTCTCGACCTCTGATTACGGGATGCAGCTCTTTGACCCGGACGTCATCAAGAACTCCGACGGCGAGCTCCCCGTCCCGAACCGCTCGGGCTCGGAGGACTGATCCATGGACGAGCACACGGATCCCACACACCAGCACGACCACGAGCACCAGCACGTGCACGACGACGAGCCACGCGCGGCGAGTGTCCGTCTCCGCGCGGAGGAGGGCTCGCAGAGCGTGAGCGAGCGCCAGCGGATGGACACGGCGAACCAATCGCTGGCCGACGCGCTCCGGATCACCTACGGGCTGCTCAAGGCGGCGATGGTTGTCCTCGTCGTGCTCTTCGTTGTGTCGGGTGTTCAGTCGATCAACGAGGGTGAGCGCGGGATCGCGGTCCGGTTCGGGAAGCCCGTCCGTCAGAACCTCGAGCCCGGGTTCGCGTGGTCGTTCCCCTACCCGATCGGGGAGATCGTGCGCGTGGAGTCGGGGACGGTCGAGCTCCCCGTCGCGGCCGCGTTTATGCCCAACCTCCCGGGGGACAACTCGCTCGAGACGATCATGGGCGCGAACATCGAGCGCTTCAACTCGTCCTCGTCGCTCAAGCCCGGGTCCGACGGGTCGAACATAACCGCGGATCTGAACATCGCGCACACCCAGTGGACCATCAACTACCGGCGTGCGGACCACGCGGAGTTCGTCTCGAACATTTATCCCGAGAACGAGCGTCGGATCATCCACAGCGCCGTCCGACAGGCCGTCGTGCATGTGATGGCGGAGACCACGATCGATGATCTGCTGAAGAACTCGAGCGAGTCGATCTCGAACCAGGTTCGGGAACAGGCGCAGCGGACCCTCAACGGGATCGGGTCCGGGATCGAGATCGATCGGGTCGTGCTGACCCGGAAGAACGCGGCCCTCTCGCTCCGGAGCAAGTTCAGCTCGGTCCAGACGGCCGCCCAGAACGCCGGGAAGCAGCGTGAGGACGCGTTGCTGCTCCGGGATCAGCTCCTCAACGAGGTCGCGGGGCGCGCGTCAACGCTGCTGGTCGAGCAGATCAACGAGTACGAACGTCTCATCGAGCTCGGGGAGGCGGATGAAGCGGAAGCGCAGCTCGCGCGGATCGACGCGATCCTGGAAGGACGCCCCGTTGAGATCGACGGCGAGACGATCGTGTCGCTCGTGTCGGGGGAGGTTTCCGAGCTTCTGAAGGACGCGCAGACCCAGGCCTCGAACCGGGTGAACAACGCGATCGCGCAGCTCGAGAACTTCCGCTCCAAACTCGCGCAGTACGAAGCGAACCCGAAGCTGATGATCGCGCGCGACTGGTCCAGCGCGATGGGCGAGTTCCTCGACAAAGACTCGGTCTCGACGATCCTCCTCCCCGAGGGTGTCGATGCGGAGGTCTTCATCAACAACGACCCCGATATTGCGCGTGAGCTCGATCGGATCCGCAAGCGTCGGGAAGCCGAGGAAGCGGAAGACCTGAGACGCGAAGAGATGCGCCGTTCGTGGTACCGCTCGCAGCGCGGGATCCAGGAACCCGAGGATTGATCGGAAACCCATGAGCACGACGACGACCCCGAGCCAATCCGGAACCACTCCGAACGAGCAGGACACTCGCCGGCCGGTGGTCGCGTGTCAGAAGCTCACGAAGGTGTTCAAGGATTTCTGGATGCGTGACCGCGCGAAAGCGGTTGACAACCTCGATCTGGTCGTACGCGAGCATGAAATCTTCGGGCTCCTCGGACCCAACGGGTCGGGCAAATCCACGACGATCAAGATCATCCTCGGGCTGCTCAAGCCCACGAGTGGGCGGGTGATGGTGTTCGACAAGCCCACGACTCATGTCGCGACGAAGTCGCGCGTCGGGTACCTCCCCGAGGAGTCGTACCTGTACCCGTTCCTCAACGCGCGCGAGACCCTGGACTACTACGGGAAGCTCTTCGGGCTCGACGCAAAGACGCGCGAGAAGCGTATCGACGAGCTCCTCGAGATGGTCGGGCTCACCCATGCGCAGTTCCGTCCCGTCCGTGAGTACTCCAAGGGGATGCAGCGCCGGATCGGGATCGCGCAGGCGCTGATCAACGACCCGGATCTCCTGATCCTCGATGAACCCACAACGGGTCTGGACCCGATCGGGACGCGCCAGGTAAAGGACCTGATCCTCGAGCTCGGGAGGCGCGGGAAGACGATCATCCTTTCATCGCACCTGCTCTCCGATGTCGAGGATGTTGTGGATCGGATGGTCATCCTCTACGGGGGACGTATCCACGGGGAGGGGACGTGCGAGGAACTCCTCGCTTCGCACGAGCGGACCACAATCGAGACGGACGAGCTCGACGACGAGACGATCGCGGAGATCGACGAGGTCATCCGGAGACGGACGGGGGGCGAGAAATCGATCCTCAGTGTCCGCGCGCCCCGTCAGAAGCTCGAAGAACTCTTCCTCGGGATCGTCGAACAAGCCCAGAGCGGGAAGGCATCGACCTCGGGCGCGACCAAGGGCGGGGAGACGGCCGCGTTCCTCAAAGCGAGCGCTCCCGCGCAGGGTGACGAGCTTATCGCGTCACTTCTGGAAACGGAAGAACCCGAGAGTCCGATGGATCTGACGGATGGGCCGAAGGCCGCCGCGATCGATCCGGATGAGCCCATCGTCGAGCCCGAGCGCGACGATGTGATCGGTGACCTGCTTACGAGCGACGAGCCCGAGCCGAGCGTGACGAGCGAACCGGCACCCGATGAGGTCCCCGAGTCTTCCGCGCCCGATGACGAGGACATTGATGAGAACATCATCGGGTCGCTCCTCGACACCCCGGACAACGACGACGAGCCCAAGGGGGACGGACGGTGACCCTGGGCGAACGCTTCAGCGCGATCGACCGATTCCAACGCTCCAGGGGCTTCAAGATCGGCGCGAGCATCCTGGTCGTGGTGCTGCTGTTGACGTACATCGGGTTCGCGATCGTCGGATCGACGACGAGCGGAGCCCCGATCCCCGAGCTCTCGGATCAAGCGCTCGCGACCCCCGAGGTCGTGACGGACGGACGGGGGACAGTGATCGAGAACCGCGCGAAAACGCGCGAGCAGCAGGTCCGGGCGCTGGTCGATACCTCCCGATCACCCGTCTCCGGGATCTTCGGCGCGGCGGCCGCTTCGGGCTTCGCGGTCCTGATCGTCTGGATGGGGCTCGGGATCACGTATCTCGGCGCGATCCTGATCATGAGCGTGTTCGGATGGATCCTCTATTCGAGCTCGGGGGGGACACTGACATCCATCGCGTTTGTTGTCGTCGGGATGACCGTGCTGCTGCTGTGTTTCAGCGTGCTTGTTCGGGCGCTCACGATCGCGCTCTCCCCCGCGCACCCGGTCCTCGCGATCGCGCGGAACGTGCTTGCGGAAGCGATCCGGATGAAGATCTCGCTCGTCTTTATCCTCGTGCTCGCGTTCATCCTCGCCGCGATGCCCATGGTGCTCGACGGGGACCAGGCGCTCCGGTACCGGGTCCAGGGGTTCCTTCAGTGGTCCACGGGGCTTTCGTTCTGGTTGATCGCGCTCCTCGTGGTCTTTTTTAGTGTGGCGACGGTTTCGTATGAGCAGCGCGAGAAGGTCATCTTCCAGACCATGACCAAGCCCGTCGCGGCATGGCAGTACATCCTGGGTAAATGGCTCGGGGTGACCCTCCTGGCCGGCGTCCTGCTCTGTGTGTCGGGGGTGGGGGTCTACCAGTTCACCGAGTACCTCCGCACCAAACCCGCGAAGGGCGAGGTCGAGCCCTACGTCCCCCTCGATGGGGATCAGATCGTCACAGAGGACCGGCTCATTCTCGAGACCCAGGTGCTGACGGCGAGGCGCACCGTCTATCCCTACCTCCCGTATTCTCCGAGTTCCCCCGAGTTCGACGCGCAGGTTGAGGAAGAGATCCGGAGGGAGAAGCAGCTCCAGTCCGACTACAACCCGAGCCCCGCGCAGATCGCGGCGATCCGACGCAAGGTCTTCGATGACGCGGTCAGCGATTACCGATCCATCGATCCTCGTGTGGAGGGGTACCAGACCTTCATCTTCGGGGGTCTCGAGAACGCGAAGCGCGAAGGGCGCCCCCTCACTCTGCGCTACAAGATCAACGCGGAGGGGAACCGTCCGGATGTGTTCTATCAGCTGACCTTCGTCTTCGAGGACGGGACCATCCTCCCACCCCGTGAAACCGGGCTCGGGTTCTCCCACACGGTCACGATCGACAACGCGTTCATCAACAACGCCGGCGAACTCCGGATGCAGGTCTACAACGGGGCGCTCGGGCTCGATCAGAACAACAACTTCATGCTCGAGCCCAACCCGAACACGATGACCATCCCCCCCGACGGGCTCGAGATCTCGTACCCGATCGGGAGCTACACGGCGAACTTCTCGCGCGTGATGGGGGTGCTCTGGGTCAAACTCGCGCTCCTGTCGATGATCGCCGTGTGGGCTTCGACGTTCGCGTCGTTCCCGGTTGCATCACTCATGTCGTTCACGGTCTTCTTCATCGCGGAGGGCGCGGGATTCGTCCAGGACGCGCTCCCGGCGTGGGATCGGACGAACGACTCGGCCGTCATCCAGATCATCCGGAACGTGATCTACTACATCGCGGACACCATCTCGTCGTTCTTCATGATTTATTCTGATCTCAGACCCACGGGGCGGCTCGCCGACGGGATGGCGCTCGGGTGGGGCGAAGTCTCCACGGGTGTCCTCGCGCTCGGAGCGGCGACCCTGGTCTTCTTCGGGCTCGGGGTCTGGGTGTTCCGTTCGCGCCAGCTCGCGATCTATTCGGGGCACTGATGCGTAGGAACACGAGGAACGCAAGTCCGAGGACGAGCTCATGAACCAGAACACCAAAGTCATCATCGTCAGCGTGCTTGTCATGCTCGTGGGGATCGCGGGTTCTGGGTTCCTGAATGTCGCGATCGCTTCGTCCCAGGGGACCCACGAGCTCGTCTACACGGACAAGGCCGAGGACGGCGCGCCCGTCGAGGTTTCGCTCGGGGTCGCGATGGGCGCGTTCCGTGGGATCTTTGTCAACATCCTCTGGATCCGCGCGAACAAGGCGAAGGAAGAGGGTCGGTACTACGAATCGATCGAGCTCGCGCGCACGATCACGAAGCTCCAGCCGCGCCTCCCCGAGGTCTGGACGTTCCACGCTTGGAATATGGCCTACAACATCTCGGTCACAACCCACACCCCCGAGGAACGATGGGAGTGGGTCAACGCCGGGATCGATCTGCTGCGCAAGGAGGGGCTGCGCACCAACCCCAACAACATGCACATCCACAAGGAGCTCTCGTGGTATCTGCTCCACAAGGTGGGGGGGTACACGGACGACGCGAACCAGTTCTACAAACGACGGTTCGCATACGAGTGGCAGAACGTGCTCGGGACCCCGCCGATCATCCCCCCGGAGCAGCGCGGTCGTGACGATGTGATCGAGCTCTACGCCGGGTGGATCCAGCCCATCGTGGATGCGCCCTCCAGCTACGAGGGGCTCCGTCGCGCCAACCCGACGGCCGCGGAGATCGGGGACACCTTCCGTTCGCGCGTCGGCGAGGAGCTCGGGCTCGACTTCCTCCGCCGCTACCAGCTCGAGATCGAGATCAACCGCGCAGGACGGCTGTGGATCTTCGAGAATCCGGGCCTGGGTCCCAAGACCCGGGCCGTTCACGAGATGCGCGCGGAGTTCCCCGATGAGCAGGACTGGCTCGACCTCGCGAACCACATCCGGAAGCGGGTGCTCGAGGACGAGTACAACATGGAGCCCGTGCGGATGGTCCAGCAGGTCCGGAAGTTCGGGCCGATCGATTGGCGGCTCCCCGTCGCGCACTCGCTGTACTGGTCCGCGCGCGGGACCGACGTCGGGCGCATGGAGGTCAACGAACGCAACGGCGAGACCCTCGACTTCCTCAACGCGTTCCGGATGATGATGCAGAGCATCCAGGAGCTCTGGAGGCACGGGGATCTGTACTTCTCGTATCTCGATGCGCATGAAGGACGGGCCGCGTACTACCAGGGGGTCCCGAACGTCTACTTCGTCCCGACCTACGGCGAGCTCCTCGAGGAGATCGTGTATCAGTCGGGGATCTACGAAGCGGACCACAAGCCCTACCGGCAGTACGCCGTCGGATACGAGAACTTCCTGAGAGATTCGATCCGGTTCTTCTATCGTCGTGGGGACCTGACCAAAGCGAACTACTGGTTCGACAAGCTCCGGACCTTCGAGGGGATGAACCTCAACGATCCGACCCGGAAGTACGAGATGTCGCTCTCGCTCGAGGATTTCGTGGACAAGCAGCTCTTCGACAGTATCGGGTCGCCCCAGGTCGCGAACTCCGAGGTCTACGGCGCGCTCACCCAAGCGTACATCCAGGGCTTGCTCGTCGGGGACGTCGAGACCTTCGAGGGGATGTTCGAGTACGCGCGCAAGGTCCACGCGTTCTACTTCCAGCAGCAGTTCCGTCAGGTCGTGACGGGGACCGAAGCGGCGCGCATGGAGTTCATGGACCGGGACTTCCCGCTCCTCTCGGGTCAGCTTTTCGTCAACGTCATCATGCAGATGCCCGTCGAGCAAGCGGAGCTGATGTACTTCTACGCCCCAGACACCCTCCGTCGGTATGCGTACGACGCGCTCGCGATCCAGCTCCGTGAGCGCCTCGATGCGCTCGCCGAGGAAGGGATGTCCGAGCCCTTCAGCACGATCTTCCCCGAGCCCCCCGGGATGGAGCCGTTCCGAGCCCAGCTCAACCAGAAGCTGCGCGAACGCTCCAACGAGAATGTCGAAGGGGTCAAGCAGAACTGATCGTTCTGCGATCCGAGCACGGAACCGATCTCGATTCAGCCGCCCGTGAGCAGCGCGGCGGCTTGGGTGTACCGATCCAGTGTCCCCCGGACGACCTCATCGGGGAGGGATGGGCCGGGGTCCGTTTTGTCCCATTTCCCCTGATCGACAAGGTTCTGGAGGTACTCGCGCACGAACTGTTTGTCGAAGCTCCGCTGCGCGCGACCGGGCTCGTAATCATCGGCCGGCCAGAACCTGGACGAATCCGGGGTCAGCGCTTCGTCGATCAGGATCGGGTCCGTGCTGATCACGTTCCCTTGGTTGTCGATCTCGAGCCCGAACTCGAACTTGGTGTCGGCGAGGATGATCCCGCGCGCCCGCGCGTAGTCCCGAGCGGCTTTGTAGATCTTGAGCGATCGGTCCCGGAGCGTGGACATCAGCGACTCGGCGCTGACCCCGTCCACGAACCCCTTGAGCGAAGCGACGGCCGATTCGAACCCGATGTTCTCGTCGTGCCCTTCCTCCGCTTTCGTCGCCGGTGTAAAGATGGGTTCGTCGAGTTCCGCGCACTGGGTCAGACCCTCGGGGAGCGAAACGCCGCAGATCGAGCCCGTGGCTTGGTAGTCCTTCCACCCCGACCCTTCGAGGTACCCACGAACGACACACTCGACGGGGACGACCTTGCAGCGTTTCCCGATGGTGACCCGGCCGATGAGGTGCTCGCGCGTCGTGGACTCCGTGAGCGCGTCGTCGGGGACCAATCGGTGGTCCGTCGAGAGCAGATGGGTCCGGGAGAGCCCTTGGGATTCGATCCAGCGGAGCCAGAACGCGGCGATCGAGGTCAGGACCCGTCCTTTCCCCGTGATCGGTGTCGGCATAACCACATCGAACGCGCTGATCCGATCCGACGCGACCATCAGGATCGCGTCCAGACCGTCCTTGCCCTGTCCAGGGAGTGTGTAGGTGTCCCGGACCTTGCCCTTCCGGAACCCTGGGAGCTTCAGATCCGTGGAAAATGTCGCGAGAGCGCCGGAATCGGCGCTCCCGGAATCCGAGCAAGTGGTCGATGTCGTGGCTTTCTCGTGCACGAATACAGCGTAGCCGTCGCGGATCCCCGATGCTCGGGTCCGAGCCGTGTTCGGGCGCGGATCGAGGGGTGTCCGGGATCCTCCCCGGGGCTCGATCCGGGCGCGGATCGGTCATACCCTATTCTTCTGAGCGTTCTTCCGACCCGGAGGGCGCGCCGAGCCCGACCCCAGGGAGTGAACCACCCCCCATGCTCCGTTTCGTCTCACTCGATCGCACCAAAGTCGCGCACGGCGCGATCGCCGGTGCATACCTGCTCGGCCAGGACAACGTCGCGATCGCCGGGGAGGTCACGGGGGTTGATAACCTCATCCATTGCGAGAAGACCACCAGCGAAGCGGCCGCCCTCGCGCTTCAGGTCGATCTGCGCGAGGACACGCTCACGATTCTGGGCTCCGACCGAGAGGTCGAGGGGATCGAGCTGACCCCGCTCGGGGTGCTGATGCTCCAGACCTGTCTCCTCCCCGAACGGGACAAGCCCTACCTGCTCACGATCGAGCTCGCGCGTCATCGGATCATGCTCCTCATGACCAAGCTCGAGGAGTGGGGGGCCTTCGAACACGCCGAGGGTTCGCTCCCCATGCGCCTGCTCTCCAGAGCGCGGGAATCGTTCGTCCAGGCGCTCGTCCACGCGCAGGATTCCGTCGAGCCCGATTCGCCGGCCGCCGTTCACGGGCTCCGTGCGCTGTGGATCGCGCTCGAAGCTTCGGAACGGCTCACCCTCCTCCAGACCCAGCACGATTTCGCGCCCCGGATGGACGGGACGATGTACGAATCCGTTGCTGAAGAATCGGTCGAACCGGCGCAACGCACACCCGTCCTCCATCCGTCGAGAGGGGGGGTCGTGCTCCCCATGAAGCCCATGCTCGGGGCGGCCGTCTCCCCGAGCGTGTTCGCGCCGACGACGACGGAAGCGATCACGAAATCGTGCGACTTCATCACCGTTCCCATGCGCTGGGTCGAGATGGAACCCGCGGAGGGCGCGTACGACTACTCTAAGACGGATCGCTGGATCGAATGGGCGATCCGGACGGCCAAACTCCCCGTCGTCGCGGGCCCCCTCGTGGACTTCCGGACTACGAGTGTCCCGGACTGGCTCTACATCTGGGAGAACGACTACGAGACCCTGCGCGAGCTCGTCTACGAGCACATCAAGGCGCTCGTCACGAGGTACCGCCGGACCGTGACGCGCTGGACTGTGTGCTCCGGGCTCCACTGCGGGAAGAACTTCAAGCTCTCGTTCGAGCAGATGATGGACCTGACGCGCATCTGCGTGCTCGTCGCGCGGAAGCTCCACCCCCGCGCGAAGATCCAGGTCGAGATCACCCAGCCCTGGGGCGAGTACCACACGAAGGACCGCGCCACGCTCCCGCCGCTTTTGTACGCGGAGATGCTGTCCCAGGCCGGGGTCCAGCTCGATGCGTTCTCGCTCCGTCTCCAGATGGGGTCCCATCGACCCGGGCTCCAGACGCGCGACCTGATGGCCTTCTCCGACCTGTTGGATCGGTACGCGATGCTCGATCGGCCCATCACGATCTCCGCGTTCGGGTCCCCTGTCGCGCCCGTCCTCCCGAGAGACCCCGTGGGGGACGAGCCCAGTCCGGGATCGTGGAGACAGGATTGGAACGAGCAGACCCAAGCGGCGTGGCTCCGCGCGTACGGCGCGGTGGCGCTGTCCAAGCCCTTCGTCGAGAGCATCTGCTGGCACGAGCTCGCGGACCCGATCGGACCGAGCGATATGCGAACCGGGGGGCTCATCGACTCGCGCGGGCAGTCCAGAGAAGCACTCGATCAAATGATCGGGCTCCGATCCATGCTCACGAGCGGGAAGCTCGACCCGAGCTGGATGGGCAGCGCGATCGTCTCCGACACCCAACCCACCAAGGGATGACCCGTGGATCCCCGTGATCCATCGGCGCGTCCGTTCTCCCAGACCCTCGCCGCTCGCGCGTGCGCGATCGTGCTCGTGGTGGTGTCCGGGGTATTACTGGTGTGGACGCTGATCCCAGAGATGGACGACCCGTCGATCACGCTCGACTCGATCACCTACCGGATCGACCTCAACAGCGCGGACGAAACGGAGCTGTCCCTCCTCCCCAACATCGGTCCCAAGCTCGCGCGGGCGATCGTCGAGGACCGGGAAACGAACGGTAGCTATGAAACCATCGAGGACCTCGATCGGGTGAAGGGGATCGGACCGAGGACCATCGAGGATCTGATCGGGCACGTCGTTCAGGAACCTCTGAGTCCCTGAATCCGGATCCGGATCGGGACGATCTATACTCTCTCAACCCAACCACCCGAGCACGGCGGAACTCCACCCGTCGGTGCACGCGCGTGCGCGCACCAGGAGCCTTGACACTGATCCCGATCGACGTCATCCAGAAACACACGCAGTTCCGAGCTGTCGCGAAGGCCCTGGAATCGGGGTCGCGCGTCGTCGCGACGGGGTCGGTCGGGTCGTCGAGCGCGATTGTGTCCGCGGCCCTCCTCGCGCGGACCAAACGCACGATCATCTTGGTCTGTGCGCACCTCGACGAAGCGGAGGATTTGTTCGCGGAGATCTCGGCCGTCGATCCGGACGCGCCGATCGTGTTCCCCGCGCTCGAGCTCGCGCCGGGGGAGTCGAGCGTGAGCGCGGACCTGTTCACCCAGCGACTCAGCGTGATGCGCGAGCTGGGCGCGAATGACATTCCACGGATCATCATCGCGCCCATCGCGGCCCTCATGCAGCCCGTCCCGAGCGCGTCCCGCGCGAACGACCTCGTGCGCGAGCTCACCAAGGGACAGTCACTGGACCCGGCCGAGCTCGCGGTGTGGCTCAATGACATGGGCTACGAGCGGATCGACACGATCGAGTCCCCGGGTCAGTTCGCGATCCGTGGGGGGATCGTCGATATCTACCCGAGCACGAGCGGGGGGGATGCGCCGATCCCGATCCGTCTGGACTTCTTCGGGGACGAACTCGACGCGCTGAGCGAGATCGACCCCGCGACCCTCGGGTCGGATCGCGCGATCGAGCGAGCGAGGATCGGGCCTGCGGATGAATCGAAGCTCAGCGAATCCAAGGACGACGGGTCGTTCCTTGAGACGGTGACGGAGTCGGCGATCGTGCTCTTGAGCGAGACGTTCGAGATCGTCGAGCAGGGGCGCGGGTACTTCGAGCGGGTCCACGACGGCAGACACATCTTCGGACCCCCGGCTGTCCTCAAGCTCCTCGAAACCCGGTTCCACGCGCTCGCGGAGCTCAACCAGTTCAGCGCGGGCAAAGCGGGCGCGGACACGCTCGCGGCCCTCCCGATCGAGCCCGTCCCGCCGTTCGAGAAGGACACGAGTGTCGCGATCAAGGAACTCGCGGAGCTCGCGGATCGTCTCGGACGGGTGATCCTCGCGTGCGCGAACGAGGGTGAGTTCGCGCGGCTCGGGGAGATGCTCACGATCCATGCGCGGGGCGCGAACATCGAGCGTCAGATCGTCGATATCCGGCGCGGGTTCGTGTGGGATTCGGACGACGAGGACGCATTCGCGATCGTCGGGAGCGGAGAGCTGCTCCACCGATCGTCGGTCCGTCGGCGCATCACCAAGATCCGCGCGGGGCGTGCGCTCGATACCTTCCTCGATATCCAAGAGGGCGACTACGTCGTCCACGCCGACCACGGGATCGCGAAGTTCGTCGGGCTGCGCGTCATGAGCCCGTCCGGAGTGAAGCGCACCCCGAAGAAGCACGACGACGATCAGGAAGAGTATCTGACCCTCGAGTTCAAGGGCTCGAGCAAGCTCCATGTCCCGTGCTCTCAGATCGGGCTCGTGCAGAAATACATCGGGGGGTTCCGTGGGAAGCCCGAGCTGAGTTCCATCGGGGGGAAGAAGTGGAAGGTCCAGAAGCAGCGTGTCGCGGAGTCCGTGAAGGACCTCGCCGCGGAGATGCTGAGGGTCCGGGCCGCGCGAGAGCACATGCCGGGCTTTACGTACCCCGAGGACACCACGCTGTTTGATTCGTTCGAAGCGGAGTTCCCCTACGACGAGACCGAGGACCAGCTCGCGGCGATGATCGAGATCAAGAAGGATCTCCGTTCCCCCCGTCCCATGGACAGGCTCATCTGCGGCGATGTCGGGTTCGGGAAGACGGAAGTCGCGATCCGCGCGGCGTTTAAAGCGGTTGAGGCAGGACGACAGGTGGCCGTGCTTGTTCCCACGACCGTGCTCGCGGAGCAGCACGAGCGGACGTTCAAACAGCGCTTCGCCGACTACCCGTTCCGGGTCGAATCGATCTCGCGTTTCAAGACGACCAAGCAGACCAACGCGGTGCTCAAGGACCTGCGTTTGGGTCGGGTGGACATCATCGTCGGGACCCACAGGCTCCTCTCGAAGGACGTGAAGTTCCACGAGCTCGGGATGGTCGTCATCGACGAGGAGCAGCGTTTCGGGGTCGAGCACAAGGAGACCCTGCTCCAGCTCCGGATGACGGTGGACGTGCTGACCCTCAGCGCGACCCCGATCCCGAGAACATTGCACATGTCGATGCTCGGGCTGCGCGATATCTCATCGCTCACGACCCCCCCCGTGGATCGTCGCGCGGTCGTGACGGAGGTGATCCCGTACAACGAGCAGCGTGTGAAACGCGCGATGGAGCGGGAGCTCGCGCGCGAGGGGCAGGTCTTCTTCGTCCACAACCGGGTCCACAACATCGAAACCGTGTGCGACAAGGTCCGATCGCTCGTCCCCGGCGCACGCGTCGAGTACGGGCACGGGCAGATGCAAGGGCACGAGCTCGAGGAGATCATGCTCCGCTTCATGCGCCGCGAGATCGACGTCCTCGTCTCGACCACGATCATCGAAGCGGGGATCGACGTCCCGACGGCCAACACGATGATCATCAACGACGCGGACCGGTTCGGGCTCTCCGAGCTCCACCAGCTCCGGGGTCGTGTGGGACGATCGCACCACCGCGCGTACTGCTATCTGCTCCTTCCCGAGGATCGGACGGTTAAGGAAGTCGCGCGGAAGCGCCTCAAAGCGATTGAGCAGTTCTCCATGCTCGGCGCGGGGTTCAAAATCGCGATGCGCGACCTCGAGATCCGGGGCGCGGGGAATCTCCTGGGAGCGGAACAATCGGGTCACATCGCGGCCGTCGGATACGAGATGTACTGCCAGCTCCTGGATCAGGCCGTCGATCAGCTCAAGGAGAGCGGAATCAAGGACCAGATCACCCACACGAGCGTGGACATCGGGCTCGTGGGCTACATCCCCAAGGGGTACATCCCGAGCGAGTCCCGGAGGATCGAGGTCTATCGTCGGCTCGCGTCCGCGCCGAGTCAGGAGACGATCGACCAAGTCGTTGAGGATCTGACGAGCGCGTACACCAAGCCCCCGAGATTGGTCGAACGATTGATCCTGCTGTCCCGAGTCCGAGCGGCCTGTCGTGCTCTGCATGTCCGGGCGCTCGCGAAGCGCGGCGACGATCTCGTCTTCATGACGGCCGACCCGGAGCGGGTGGTGGGGGAGTTGGAGCGATCCGGGGTCAAATCACGGACGATCTCGGCGCATCTCGCGCAGACCAACGCGAAATCGAGCACCGGGGAGGGGTATTCGGAGATCTGGGTCCGTCCCGATCGCCGGGACACCACGTCCCCCTACAAGCTGGCCGGGGTCACGCTCGGGTGGATCAGCGATCCGAGTGTGAAGAAAACCTCGGAGTTGTCCACCGCGTAAGTGCTTGTTTGTTCGGGGTTTCGTAGGAGAAGACGTCAAAGACGGGTGAAATCGCCCAGATTGGTGAGTTCTGCACGAGCTAAATGCAGTATTCGCCGTATACTACACGATTGTCCCGATCCGAAGGACGGATCTATGTGGGGCATCAAGGATGGATATGAGCCAGTCTACAGACCAATCTGACCGTGTTCTGCGCGTGTCGCACGACACCCAGCTCGATACAGAACTCGGGACCCTTCGGAGACGGATTATCCGTGAAGCGTCCCAAGCGATCGAGATCCTCAAATCCTCGATCAACGCGCTGTGGGAACTCGATGTCTCCGCGGCGCAAGCGATTAGCGCCGTCGAGAACGAGATCGATGCCGAAGAAGTCGAGATCGAGCAGGAATGCTACAAGATCCTCGCCCTTAAGAACCCGTTCGCGGCCGATTTCCGGCTCATCGCGTTCTGTCTGAAGGTCAACTCGGACATCGAGCGGGTCGCGGACCATGCGTCCTCGATCACGAAAATCACAGCCAAGCTCGAAGCCCCCATCCCGGATTGGCCCCCGGCTCTCCTCGAGATGGGTGAACGGATCCCCGTGATGTGCGAACAGGTCCTCCGGGCCGTCGTGAACACGGACACGGACCTGGCGCGTTCGGTCTCTAAGTCGGATAAAGCGATCGACAAGCTCGATCGTCAGGCCTTCCAGGAGATCGCTTCGATGATCGAGCGGGACCCCTTGGGCGCGACGACCTACCTGCTGATGTACCGGATCGCGCGTGAGCTCGAACGGGTGGGTGACCTGCTCGGGAATATCGCTGAGGAGATCGTGTATCTCCAGAGCGGCGAGATCATCCGGCACAAGCAGAAGCCCCCGAATCCTCCCCAGTCGGCCGCTTCCTGATCCGAGTAGGTTCTCTAGACCAACCAATACCATGCACAAGCGCGTCAGCAATGACGCGTTTCTTTGTGTGGGTACAGAATGGGAGTGGGGGCGTTGGGTCCGTGGGGTGAGGGAGTGGGAACAACAAATAACCCGCTCGTGAAGAGCGGGTTACTCAGAGTTCCTAGGTCGGTCTCCCTGACCTGTGAACAGTTGGGTCCATCTTGATGACTCGTCACCGAGTCACTATCCGCCGGACTGAACCTCGCGAGAGATCAGTCATAGTGGCGGGCGAGAGTGCGCTCATAAGCACGATCTGGTTCTCACCAGGCTGCTTCCTCATCAGAGGTCACAGACAATCGTGTCTATGGAAATCCCATAGAAAGGAGGTGATCCAGCCGCAGGTTCTCCTACGGCTACCTTGTTACGACTTCGTCCCAGTCACCACTCTTGCCGTAGGCACCCCTGAATCGAGGTGACTTCGGGCACTAGCAGCTCCCATGACGTGACGGGCGGTGTGTACAAGGCTCAGGAACGTATTCACCGCGTCGTAGCTGATACGCGATTACTAGCGATTCCGGCTTCAAGCAGGCGAATTGCAGCCTGCTATCCGAACTGGGGCATGGTTTTTGCGATTTGCTCCACCTCGCGGTATCGCGTCGCTTTGTCCATACCATTGTAGCACGTTTGCATCCCTAGGCGTAAGGGCCATGATGACTTGACGTCGTCCCCACCTTCCTCCGGTTTGACACCGGCAGTCTCGCTAGAGTCCTCGCCATGACGCGTGAGTAACTAACGATAGGGGTTGCGCTCGTTAAGGGACTTAACCCGACACTTCACAGCACGAGCTGACGACAGCCATGCAGCACCTGTGTATGTTCCACCCAAAGGGCGTGGCCTATCTTTCGAAAGGTTAATCCATACATGTCAAGCCTAGGTAAGGTTCTTCGCGTTGCCTCGAATTAAGCAACATGCTCCACCGCTTGTGTGAGCCCCCGTCAATTCCTTTGAGTTTTAGCCTTGCGACCGTACTCCCCAGGCGGCGCACTAACCAGTTTACCTTCGGCCGTGAAACCATGAGAGGTACCACGACCTAGTGCGCATCGTTTACGGCGTGGACTACCGGGGTATCTAATCCCGTTCGCTACCCACGCTTTCGTACCTGAGCGTCAGGACAAGCCCAGTCAGCTGCCTTCGCCATTGGCGTTCCGATGTATATCTACGCATTTCACCGCTCCACACATCGTTCCACTGACCCCTACTTGCCTCAAGACTTGTGGTTTACCCCGCAGTTCCACGGTTGAGCCGTGGGATTTCACGAGATACCTACAAATCCGCCTGCGTACGCTTTAAGCCCAGTGATTCCGAATAACGCTCGGGCCTTCCGTATTACCGCGGCTGCTGGCACGGAATTAGCCGGCCCTTCCTCTGAATCTGGTCATTATTCCTAGATTCTGACAGTGGTTTACACATCGAAGATGCTTCATCCCACACGCGGCATTGCTCCGTCAGGCTTTCGCCCATTGCGGAAGATTCGTTACTGCAGCCTCCCGTAGGAGTCCGGGCAGTGTCTCAGTCCCGATGCGGCGGGTCATGCTCTCACACCCGCTACCCGTCTTCGGCTTGGTAGGCCTTTACCCCACCAACTACCTGATAGGACGATCGCTGCTCCCAAGGCGGTAAACCTTTCCTCCGT
This sequence comes from Phycisphaerales bacterium, assembly GCA_027019265.1. Classification (GTDB taxonomy): domain Bacteria; phylum Planctomycetota; class Phycisphaerae; order Phycisphaerales; family UBA1924; genus UBA1924. The sequence goes on along the minus strand of JALUWX010000032.1, from coordinate 256,151 downwards.
AGAGCACATGGGGTATTACTTTGCGTTTCCACAAGCTATCCCCCACCTCGGGGTACATTCGATCGCATTCCTCGCCCTTTCGCCACTCTCCCCGAAGGGATCGTTCGACTTGCATGTTTTAGCCATGCCGCCAGCGTTCAATCTGAGCCAGGATCAAACTCTTCAGTTGAATATTGTTGCATCACCCGGGACGAATCCCGAATGAATACGCATCAAATGAAGCCGATCCGACTATCCCCGATCGTGCCTGTTTCCAGGGCGTATCGGGGCGGTCATTACGAGTGGCAAGCCACTCGCCCCGGGACGGCAAGCCCCGGGTGTTCGTATCACTCAAATGAAAATCTATATCGATTGATATAGGGCATCCACTTGCACAAGAATGTACGAGATCAGACTGTGACATCTGAGCAGCGATCTATCACGACGACGGCCTGCTGCAAGGCCCGGTTATGCACCGGTGTCGCCGCGTCACATTCTCGCGGTGGACCCAACTGTTCACTTGTCAAAGAGACCTCGGTTCGTCCAGCGTCTCGCTTTCGGACCCGTTCGTCGCTGCGTTCAGCGGCGAGGGAGAGCATAGACATCAACCCTTCAAGGTCAAATCCACACGCTCCAATTCTTGATCAATTTCCTTCCCGGCTTGCCGATCCTGCGCCGAAACCGTGGGTTTCCCCTCCTCCGCCCCCTTCCGACGGGTCGAATCACCCGCAACCGCGGCCGCCGCGATCCAGATCGAGCCCCGCTCCCCTCCCGATGTCTCTTGAACACCGTCCCAGAGGGTCCGAACGACCCTGCACGCATGGGTCAGGGTCGCTCCCGTCGTCCGGACATCGTCCAAGACGATCAAAACCCGTACCTTAGGATCCCTCCGGAGGATCTTCGGAGCCCGAGAAGACGCGCGGAATGCGCCCCGCATATTGGCTTTCCGGGCTGTCGCACTCAGCCCGACCTGCTCCGGACGGCCGCGTGCCGAGATGAGTTTGGCGATCCGGACTCCGCTGCGTTTCGAGGCGCTCAGCGCGAGCACGCTCGTGTGGTCAACCCGGCGTGCGAGCCGTCGGCGGAACGTCATCGGGACGGGGACAATCATCGCTTCCCGAGGATCGATCCCGGATGAATCCAGTGCGTCCCGGATCCGAGCCCCGATCTCCGAACCGAGTTCGCGGCCTGTCCTGCGCCATGCATGAAACTTGAGTTCGCGGACCGCATCGCGGATGTGGGACTCGTAGCCACCCACACAGATCGCTCGTTCCCAAGCGAGTTTCGACCCTCGGCATGTGGCGCACCCATCGCCGTCGATCTCGTGAGGACCCACGATGGAAGCGCATCGCCAACAGGTGGGAGTCGGTTCCCATCCGTTCCGTGATGTCGCGATCTTGAACGACAACGCCGTTCGTCCGAGCAGCTCGGTCTCGATCGATTCGAGTGTGTCGGCGAGGACACCCATGGTCAGGTTGTTGTGAGCCGCTCACGGATGAGCGATGCCCGCGCAACCCGGCGTTGAGCTTGAGACAGACGCTGTCCGAGCGTTGCTTGGAGATGCCCGGGCTGGACCTGGAGAAGGAGCGCGTGGACCCGTGTGATATCGATGTCCTCGACGAGCCCCATGAGGATCCCGAGCCGGACGAGCCCGAGGTGCTCGAGCGATTCCTCCGCTTGCATCATCCGCGCGTTGCGCAGGATCCCGAGCGAGCGGAAGACCCGGTCCTCGAGGAGAACATGCTGATCGTTGAGGAGCTGGAGCCGAGCGTGCTTCTCGTAGCGCACAATTGTCGGGATGACCTGGCCCTCGATCTCGTGGAGGAGCATCTCGTCGCTTTTCCCGAGCGTGACCTGGTTGGAGATCTGGTAGAACTCACCAGCCGCTTGAGACCCCTCCCCGTAGATCCCACGGACGGCGAGCCCCATGTCGTTTGCGGCGTTGCGGACTTTCTCGAGCTCACCCGTGATCTTGAGCGCGGGAAGATGGACCATGACGGACAACCGGAGCCCTGTCCCGACGTTCGTCGGACAGGCCGTCAGGTACCCGAACCGAGGGTGGAACGCGTAGTCCACGATCGATTCGATCTTGTCGTCGAGCGCATTTGCTTCGCTCATGCATTGTCCGAGCGAGAGTCCGGCGTGGATGACCTGGAGGCGCAGGTGGTCCTCTTCGTTGACGAGCACACTCACCCGTTCGTCGGGCTCGTAGACTGCGACCCCGCGCGGCGAATCCGTCCCCCCTTCGCCGTTCGCGTACCGCCCACGATCGTGCTGTCGGGACATGATCTGCCGCTCAACGAGGAGCCGGCGTTCGATGGGAGGGGCTTCTCGTAGATCGATCCATCGCATGGTCGCGTCATTTTCGATGGAGCCGGCGGCATCGATCGAGCGTCGGCAGATCTCGAGGATCTGCGCCCGATCCGAGGGGGATGCATACGGGGGGAAGGGGAACCCGGCGAGGTTCCGCGCGAGCCGGACCCGGGACGAGAGCACGACCTCGCTCGAATCGCCCTCGCCTTTGAGCCATTCGATCGAGCGGCTCGGCGTATGCGAAGGATCAAAGTCCCCCCCCGCGGGGTCGTGCGATGATTCCGCTTTGGGTTCCGCGCCGGAGGGGTGATCGGGCTCGCCGTGATCGTTGGCGTTCATACGCGCTCCTCGATCCGTCCTGGGTTAGTCGTCACGGGTCGTGGTGGGTTCGCACGCGCCGCTCGTCGGCTCGATCTGCGCCGAGGGCTTCGACATGGGCATCGAAGCGATCCGGGTGATCTCATCACGGAGGAGGGCGGCGTGCTCGTAATCCTCGTGCCGGACGGCGGCCGCGAGCTGGGCGCGGACATGCTCGAGTCTTTGCTCCCGTTCACTCGCACCCCCGATGAGGTTCTCGAGCCGTTTCGAATCGGTCATGTCGGAAAGGGAGCTCAGGGCGCGTCGGGGGACCTTCCCGATGTGCTGTTCCCCGCCCTCGTGTGCTCGCGCGATCAGCGGCCCAAGCCGGGCTTTGAAGCTCTCGTAGCACGACGGACACCCCGTGAGCCCGTGCTCCTTGAAGTCCTTGAAGCTCATCCCGCAGGAGATACACGGCGCGGACGCCGGCGCGAACCCCTTGGTCTGCTTGGGTTTGTCCTCACCTCCCACACTCGGGACGGCGAGATTCTTCCCCATGATGTAGTTGGAGATGAGCTGTGAGATCGGGACATGGGGATCCGTGGAAACCCCGAGCTTGGTGGCGCAGTGTTCGCAGAGGTGGCGTTCGACCTTGGCCCCGTTCTGGATCGTGACCTCATGGATCGTCGCTTCACGTTGACCGCATTCGCAGATCATCCGTCGCCCTCCGTGGTTGCGCCTTGTGTGTCCCGCGTCCCGCGTGAACAGTGGATTGTACTACAAAGCCCGGAAAAACAAAAGACCCGTATCCAGGGATACGGGTCTTTGAAAGCCAAAAACAAGGGGATCAGTGCTCGTCCGTCTGCTTCTGCTGACGGGTGTACCCGTACTTCCGCTTCAGGGGTTTGGTGACGAGCCCGGCCCGGATCGCTTCGGTGGAGACGTAGACCTTCTTGGCGCGGCTGTTTCCGCTGTCGTCAGTCACAACGACGTTCATCTTCTGGAGGTTGGGCTTGAAGGTCCGACGGGTGACCCCGGTCGTCTTCAGACCGAAACCGCCCTTGGAGATCTTGGCACCGCCGTAGGCCTTCTTGCGTCCGAAGGTGGTCTTTTTGCCGGTGAAATGACATTCGAAGGGCATGGGGTGCCTCACTTTCCAGGTCATGGCGCTCCGTGCGCCGGGTCACGATGATAGCCCCCAACCCCGCTCCGACAAGCGCCCGATCCTGTGGATCTGTCTCTCGATCAAGCCCTTCGGGACAGATTCTCGCGCGAGATCATGACTTCGAGGGTCTGGACCACGATATCCACATCCCGCTTGGTCATCCCCGAGAAGAACGGGAGCGCCAATGTCCGGGCGCTGACCGACTCCGCGATGGGGAACGCACCCTGATGGAATCCGAACGCATTCTGATAGAACGGCTGCAGATGGATACAGGGGAAGTAGTCGCTCGATCCGACATCGTGCATCCGGAGCCCTTGGATGATCCGATCCCGTTCCTCGCGCGTGTACCCCGTGGAGAGCCGGACCACATAAACGAACCAACTCATGAAGGTGTCGTCGGTGGGGGAGGGGAGGACCAAGTCCGTGACCCCGGCCATCCGTTCGATGTACATCTCGGCCACGGCGCGTCGAGATGCGATGATCTGGTCGAGTCGCTCCATCTGCGCAACCCCAAGGGCCGCAGAGAGTTCGGGCATCCGGTAGTTGAATCCGAGCCGCTCATGATGGAGCCATGACCCCCCCGTGGAACCCTGCGAAACCGCGCCCCGGCCTTGGACGGCTCGGCCGTGGTTCCGGAGCGAGCGGGCCGTGTCGGCGAGCCGATCGTCATCGGTCACGATCATCCCGCCCTCTCCTGTCGTGATCTGCTTGTTGGGATAGAACCCGAAGACCCCCGCGCGTCCGAACGACCCGCATTGCTTCCCACCCAGGGTGGTCCCGAGCGCTTCGCAGCAGTCCTCGATCAGAGGGATCTCGTGTTTCGCCGCGATCCGCGCGTAGGTGTCCATGTGCTCGGGGTTTCCGAACGCTTCGACGGCGAGGATCGCTTTGGTCTTGTCCGTGATCGCCGCTTCGATCTGCGCGGGATCGGCGTTGAGGGATTTGGGACAGATGTCCACGAAGACAGGGATCGCGCCCGTGTAGAGGATCACATTCGAGGACGCGATAAACGAGAACGGGGTTGTGACAACTTCGTCGCCGGGCCCGATCCCGAGCGCGAGGAGGGTCATATGGAGCCCGGCCGTCCCCGAAGAGCACGCAACGGCGTGCTTGACCCCGACACGCTCAGCGACCAGGGATTCGAACCGATCGACCATGGGGCCGATCGAGAGCCGATCGGATCGGAGTGTGCGCAGCACAAGCTCCTCTTCATGGTCAGAGATGTCGGGTTTGCTCAGCGGGATCTCGTGGTGCGGCATCGCCGACATTGTCGGCGCTCGGGGGGGATTTGCACAAGCGCTGCGCGAGAATTCCTCACTGCCCGGCGCGCCGGACCCGCTCGACGAGCCGACGCGCCATCGCATCGACCCCGACCCCGTGCTCGATCCCGGGCGCGCGTTCCTTGATCTTGGTTTCGATCCGCCGAGCGGCCGTGATGACCGTGGAGTGGTTGGAACGCCCCATTGCGCGAGCGATCTCGGGATAGCTCGCCGTCGTCAGTTCGCGTGCGGCGTGGACGAGGAGCTCTCGCGCGAGGACCACACGCTTGTGACGGGTGCGCCCGGAGAGCTCTTCACGGGTGACCCCGAGGTCCTCGCAGACGACCCGGACGATCCGTTCCACGGGGATCGGTCCTTTGCTCGGCGCGGCGCTCCCGGGACGACCCGCGCGGGCTTGGAGCGCGCGTTCGATGATGGCCGGCGCGATCGGCCCCGCTTGGATCCCCCCGAGGAGCTTGGTCATCGCGTGGATCTGGACAAACGCGCCCTCGAGTTCGCGGACCGAAGCGCCGTCCCCGATCCCGATCCGGCCGAGGATGAGTTCGTATCCCTGCTCATCGATCGCGAGATGGTGTCGCGCGCCGAAGACCCGCGCGAGGCGCATCCCGAGTTCGTGGTCGGGTGCTTCGACCCGCGCGACGACCCCGGCCGACAGACGGGACGCGAGGGACCCGTGGAACCGTTCGATCTCGCTCGGGTGCGCATCGGACGCGATGAAGATCTTGGCTCCGCTCAGAGAGAGGGTGTTGAAGATCTGGAGGAGCTCGTTTTGGGTCCCCTCTTTGCCGGCCACGAGGTGGACATCGTCGAGACAGAGCAGGTCCAGGTCCTTGAATCGACGTTCGAATGCTTCGACCGTTTTGGTCCGGACGGCCTGGACGAAGCTGTTCGTGAATGCTTCCCCCGTGATGTAGCGGACCTTCGCGCCCGGGATGGAGGCGCGGTAGTGCTGGGCTGCGCCACGGAGGAGGTGGGTCTTCCCGACCCCGCAGGACCCGTGGATGAACACGGGGGGCGCGCCCCGTCCCGATCCGAGGAGATCGACCACGCTCGCGTGCGCCAGAGAGTTGGAGCTGGAGACGAGGAAGGAGAGGAGCGTGGGGCAGGTGTTGTTGGGGTTGGAGCGGCGTTGCGCGTTTCCCGATCCCGCGCCCCGGCCGGGTGCGGTGTCACCTGAGGAGCGTTGCTCGTCCCGACGCGCCATCGCTTCACGGACCCGGGATGTCGTAGATTCCTGGGTTGAGGTGGGGGACTCGAGCACCTGGTACTGGATCCGTGCTCCGTCACGAGGATCAAGCTCACGGAGCGCGGATTCGAGATCGACTCCGAGACGGCGTTCGATGATCCCGAGGGTGAAGGGGTCGTTCGCGGAGATCGAGAGCCCGTGCTCGTTGGTGGAGATCGAAACGTTGGACCCGAGGTACCGACGGACCCGGTTCGCGCCGAGGCGCTGGGTGAGGGTCGAGCGGATCGAGGACCCGATGTCGTGAGCGGGCGCGTCCGTGCTTGAGGCCTGTGTGCTGGTGTGCCGTGCGTTGTCCGTGTTCACGATCGGACCTTCCCGTCGTCCATGCGTGGGCGTTTCGGGAGCGTGCGCGATCCGATCGCGCTCCGTGCTCCACGAGCCCAGCTGTGCCGCTGCTCACGAGACGAGTCCGTTCACGATGCCGATGGAGACCCTTGCGCGACCCCGAGAGGATCGTGCTCCGTTGCGCTCAACGCCGAAGAATGTCCCTCTCCGTCGTGTCGCTGTGTTGTGGGTCGTCGGGGCCTGCGTTTCGCGGCGTCATACATCATCGCCGCTCGCGTCAGCCCCGACCAGTTGTCCATCCGCTCGCGGGTCGTCCTGAAACCCGCGAGGGATAGGGTACGCTTCGATGCGATTTGCCGCAAGAGCATGAAGGGTGCGCAAAGGGGGACACACATCGCAAGTGTGGTGCGCACGCGACTTGCGTTGCTCAAAGATTTTTCATCCACGATGCGCGGGGTTTATGCACACCCTTGGAGATAGATCGTGGACAACGTGCGCGGTCGCTCATCCAACACATCGAATCAGCGTTGGTTGCGCGCCGGGTTCTGATCATCCGATCGAGCGCACGAACCCCTGACGCGCATCGAAAGGGGTGAACCCGAGCGATGCGTACATGCGCATCGCCGGTGTATTGCGCCGATCGACGGCGCAGGTGACCTCGAGCACCTTCTCGGAGATATCGATCCGGCTGAGCCCGTGGATCAGGAGCCGCTTCCCGTATCCGTTTCCGCGCATCGAGGGCGCGAGACCGAGGTAGACGAGTTCCACACTCTGATTCCCGGGGCAATGGGTGAGCAGGCAGCACCCGACGGGGTCGTCGTTCCTGGTGAGAATCCACCAGCGCGATGGATCGAAAGCCCCCGTCGCTTTGTGGGAGGCGATCACATCCTCCATCGGGCGCAACCCGCAAAGCTCCGGGCAGTCGAGTGTGTCCTCGTACGAACCTTCGAGCGCGGCTTTGAGGATCTCGTCCCTATCGGGATCACGGAAGCTCGAGAACGGACGAACTCGGATCGGATCATCGAACCCCGGAGTGCTCTGGAGCGAACGCGCGGTGTTGTAGTCGAGGCGCATGTAGTCGAGAGTCCCCACACAGATCATCCCCGAGTCCTCGCAGACCGGGCGTGCCCAGTCGTGGCGCAGCTCCATCAGGACCTGCGCGATCCGGATGGTGGGGGGTGTCCCCTGGTCGAGATCGCGCATCGCGCACGAGAGGGCTGCGTGGATCTCTCGGATCTGGGTGGGTCGATCTCCGAGCCGTCCTTCTTCTCTCGGGATGGAGAGGAAACACATGCCTGTGCCTCCGGACCCGGGGACCACCATGCAGACTTGTCGGACAAAGGTGCGCCCGGCGTCATCGGTCCCGGGGACCCCCCAGACCAGATTCAGATCGATCCCGTGGAGCGAAGCGTTGTCCCGGAGACGCTTGGCTCCGAGTTTCGTATTCCCTTGGATGATGAGGCGCTCGAGGGCCGAGAGGACCAACTCCTGGGGGATCCGGAGCGCGCTGGGGGGTTGCGCCATGTTCTCGATCCGCTCATCTTGGCTCGGATGGAGGGTCATCGGGTCCTGTCCTTCGCCGGGATCCGATCATCAGGGTCCGGCTCAGATGCAACCATCGGGCGTTGTGTGCGGATCGCGTGATCCAACACGAGGTTCGGTCCTCCGAGCACGCGATGGGCGTGCTAGGATCAGCCCGATCTACGCCGGAGCTCGGTTTGAGTCCCGGCGGAACAGTGTACACCTCAGGATAGGGATCCCGATCGGGGAACCCGTGTCGGAGCACACGAGCGAATGAGCCGGAACCTCTTCTCCATGAGCCGTGCGATCGGCGCGATGACCTTGGGTCTGATCGCGACGATCTCGCTGAGTGTCCCCCAGAACGCGATCGCGGCGGCCCCTGAGCCGTCCCCCGTGTCGATCGCGTGGGAGTTCACCTTCGATTCCGGTCCCCTCCGGCTCGCGTATGTCGAGCATGAGGGTGTGACGCGCCCGTACTTCTACCTGACGTTCCGGGTGACCAACTTCACGGATCAGGACCTGCTCCTCGCTCCGGATGTGACCTTGGTTTCCGACGGGGTCGAGACGTTCCGCTCGGGCCGGGACATCCCCAGCGCCGTGACGGACGAGATCCTCCGCCGACTGGACAACCCCCTGATCGAGTCCCAGATCGACATTGTTTCGACGGTTCTGAGCGGCAAGGAGCACGCGCGGGACGGGGTCGTGATCTGGCCGGCCGAGGATCTGGACGCCGACGAGATCACGATCTACTTCTCCGGGCTCTCGGGAGAGTTCGAGTCGTACATCGTGGGTCGGGACACGGACAACCCCCAGCGATACACCCTGCGCAAGACGATGATGCTTCGCTACGCAACCCCCGGGGACTTCGAGAACCAGGGGGCGCGCCCGTTCGAGCTCATCGAGAAGCGCTGGGTGATGCGCTGATCGACCCGATCGGGACCCGAACCCCGAATGATGATGCGCGGAGATGACTTGCCACACGCGCAAGGGATGACTACCCTTCACGCCCGGCTCAGCGAGGGCTGAAGCGCGGATGACCTGATTGGAGCACTGATATGGCACACAAAAAGGGACAGGGTTCGTCGAAGAACGGACGTGACTCAAACCCCCAGTATCGCGGGATTAAGCTCTACGGCGGCGAGAACGCCAAGCCCGGCGCGATCATCGTGCGTCAGTGCGGGACCAAGTTCACCCCCGGGTTCAATGTCCGCAAGGGCAAGGACGACACGCTCTTCGCCGTCTCCGACGGGAAGGTCGTCTACCAGAGCAACGGTCGTGTACACGTCGATCCCTACGACGACAGCATCGCGCGTCCCCAGTGGCTGCGCGAGTACCGCGCGTCCAAAGCGAGCTGATCTCCATCACATCAGTGTGATCCGGAGCGGAGCCGATCGGTTCCGCTCTGTTCTTTTTTGTCCGTCCCCGATTCAGGTGCTCGTTGCGACCTTCGCGCCGCACTCGGAGCAGAACCGATCGTCGGGTTCGAGGATTGAGCCGCAGGAGGCGCAGGGAGCGCCGACGAACGAGACCCCGCACGATGAGCAGAACTTCGCGCCGGGTTCGTTGGGGGCGCTGCAGGTCGGGCACGGGGTGTCGTTGTCCTTCCAGGCCGCGCGGATCGCGGTGGTTGTGGTCCGAGCGGCGGGCGCGGTTTCCTTCGCGGCGTATTGGGTGACCTCGCGCATGTACCCGAAGGAGCTGAGCTGCATCCCGATCCCGAGGAGGATCATCCCGGGGAACCCGCAGATGACGAAGAGGATGGGCGCGCCGGGGGAGGAACTGCTGAACGGCTCGGCCGTCATCGCTCGGACGATCGTGATGAGGAAATCCCCGAGCCCGATGATGAGGAGGATCCCGCCGATGATGACGAGGAGGGGTCCGAAGGAGCGCATCCCGGATTTGGCTTTGCTGTAGCCGTCCTGGGGTTGTGTGGGGGCGGGCATGTCCAGAGTGTAGAGAACCGGGCGTCAGATCGCGAGGGAGTTGGCGACGTTGGTGAGATCCTTGATCATCGCACCGAGTGCGTGTCTCGAGCCTCCCACGGAGGGGCGATGGAGCATGATGCGGAGCGAATCGTCTTGATTCTCAAGGATCCAGTGGTCCTCTTCGAGCCCCGAGAGGATGGCGGCTTGAAACGTGTCGGTCGCGATCTGTTCGAGCTGGACCGGATCCTCGCACGAGATATCGCGTGCCGTGAAGAGCTCGCCGTGGGTCATCGGTGGTGCGGAGAGGCCCGTCTTGTCAAAGAGCTTGGATGCGCTGCCCTTGGGTCCGATCTCGATGCGCGGGATCGGGTCGTTGCGATCGATTTCGGCGGCGATCAGCACGTCGATCCATTGTCCGTTCTTCGAGCTCCGGATAGAGACGGCCGCTTCGAGTTCCAGTGAAGGCTCACTGCGATCAGCGAGGACCCGGAGCGAGGTCGCTGCGTGGTAGTGCTTCTTGAACCCGTTGAACCTGCGGTGCGCTGCGGTTCGTTCGCGCCGTGGGGGGAGTGCTTGAACCCGGAAACCGAGCTCGCGCAGTGTGGTTGCGATCCGCTTGATCGTCCTGCGTGAATCGAGGATCCCCCAGACCACGATCGCGCCCATGAAACACGCAATCCCGATGATGATCAGGGTGGGGGGCATCAGATCACGGTACGGATCTCGGCGCATTGACGCAGGATTGTTTCGAACGAATCAAAATCGATCTGGGTTGCGCCGTCGGACCAGGCGTTGTCCGGGTCCGGGTGACACTCGATGAAGAGCGCGTGGACCCCGATCGCGGTGGCGGCTTTCGCGAGCATCCCTCCCCGATCGCGGCGGCCTCCGGTTTGTTCGCCGGAGCCCGGGAGCTGGGTGGAGTGGGTGACGTCGAAGCACACGGGGGGGGACCCGGCGCTGGAGAAGGGGGAGGTGTCGAGCTCCATCATGTCCGCGACCCCGATGAAGTCGTTGACGAGGCGGTGGTATCCGAAGAAGGTGCCTCGCTCCGTGAGGATGAGGTTGTTGCACCCCGCTTCGGTGGCTTTGCGCACCGGGCCGAGCATCTCCCTGGGGGAGAGGAACTGGCCCTTTTTGATGTTGACGGCTCGGTTGTGTGCATTGGCGGCCTGAGCGGCGGCGACGACGAGGTCGGTCTGTCGGCAGAGGAAGGCGGGGATCTGGAGGATGTCCACGACCCGCGCGACGGGGTCGGCTTGTTCCGGGGTGTGGATGTCCGTGGTGACGGGGACCCCGAGTTCATCCTTGATCGCGCCCAGGTCGTCGAGCCCTTGGTCGAGCCCGATCCCGCGCTTGGAGTTGATGGAGGAACGGTTCGCTTTATCGAAGCTCGCTTTGAAGATGTAGGGGAGCCCGAGCTCGTCGCAGATCGCTTTGCAGTGCTTCCCGACCTGGAGCCCGAGCTCGCGCGACTCGAGGGTGCACGGGCCGGCGATGATGGTGAGGGGGTGTCCGGGTCCGATGGAGATGGGTCCGGCCGTGCAAAGTCGTGTCTTCGTGTCGCTCATGGGACAAGCGTAGCTCGTCGTCACTATGATCGGGGACCCTTGGGCGGGTAGCTCAGTTGGCTAGAGCAATCGCCTTACACGCGATGGGTCGTGGGTTCGAGTCCCTCCCCGCCTACTTTGACTTCGACACACGGATCGAGTCCGCACGATGATGGAGCCCCGGGTGCGCCCCGGGTGATCATCATCGGCGGGGGTTTCGGGGGGCTCGCGGTCCAGCGCCGATTGACGGGGATCGACGCGCGGGTGGCGCTCATCGATCGTCAGAACCACCACGTGTTCCAGCCCTTGCTATATCAGGTCGCGACGGCGTCTCTGTCGCCGGCGAGTATCAGCGCGCCGATCCGCGCGACGATCAATGATCAAGCTGAGTGCGATGTCGTGCTCGCGGAGGTGAAGGGGATCGATCCGGATCGGAAAAGGGTAATCTTCGACGAGGGGTCGGTGGGGTACGACTACCTCGTGTTGGCGGCCGGCGCGACCCACAACTATTTCGGGAATGACGACTGGGCACCCCATGCGCCGGGATTGAAATCACTCTCCGATGCGACGGAGATCCGCCGCCGCTTGCTCCTCGCGTTCGAGAGCGCGGAGCACGAGGGGGATCTGGAGTCCCAGCGCGCGGAGCTGACGTTCGCCGTCGTCGGTGGGGGACCCACGGGGGTGGAGCTGTGCGGCGCGATCAAGGAGATCGCGACCCACACCCTCCCGCGCGAATACCAGAACATCGATCCCCGCGCGGTCCGGGTGATCCTTCTCGAGGGGGCGCCGAGACTGCTCGGCGCGTTCCCCGAGGAGCTGAGCGCCCGCGCGAAGCGGGATCTTGAGGACCTCGGGGTCGAGGTCCGGCTCGGGACCCAGGTCACCGAGATCAACGGGGACGGGGTGCGCGTGGGGGACGAGTTCATCCCGGCCGGGAACACGATCTGGGCCGCCGGTGTCCAAGCGAATCCGCTCACCAAGGACCTGGGCGCGGAGCTCGACCGATCGGGTCGGGTGATCGTGGGATCGGATCTAAGTGTCCCGGGTCATCCGGAGATCTTCGCGATCGGGGATCTTGTGTCGTACACCCCCGAGGGGAGCGAGCATCCGCTCCCGGGTGTCGCGCAGACGGCGATGCAGATGGGGCGCTTCGTTGGGGACACGATCCGGGATGAGATCCGTGGGACGAGGACACGGGATCAACGCGGGGTCTTCTCGTATCACGACAAGGGATCGATGGCGATCATCGGGAAGAACCGCGCGGTAGCGGCCGTCGGTGATCGGAAGTTCACGGGGTTTATTGCGTGGTTGATGTGGGCGTTCGTGCACATCGCTTTTCTGGTGGGGTTCCGGAACCGGATCCGGGTGATGTTCAACTGGGGTTGGAAGTGGCTCCTCGGGAGTCACGACGCGAGGCTCATCATCGGGGACACCCGGATGCGCATCCGGACCCCGCGCACGGACGAGTTCGAGTACCACGCTCCTGGGGACCCGGATCGGGGTTGATATGGATCGCGTATGCTCGGGGGTTGTTCTGATGACCGATCCGGAGTGATGCGCTCGTGAACCTGCTCGATCTGATCTATCTCCCGGTGGCGCTGGTGTCTGCGCCGATGTGGATGCGCAAGCAGCGCTCCGGGTGGGGGGAACGGTTCGGGGATGTTCGATCGATGCTCAAGGATCCGGATTGGTCGGGGGACGCACCCACGATCCTGGTCCATGCAGTGTCCGTGGGTGAGATCAACGCGCTGCGCGATCTGATCCCCCGATTGACGGATGAGGCGCGGGTGGTGGTGAGTGTGACGACGGACACGGGGCTCGCGCAGGCTCGGACGTTGTATTCCGAGTCGTGCGAGGTCGTGCGCTATCCGCTCGATCTGTCGTGGAGTGTCCGGAGGTTCCTCGACACGATCCGTCCCGATGTGGTGGGCTTGGTGGAGCTCGAGGTCTGGCCGAACTTCGTGAAGGGGTGCGCGACGCGCGGGGTTTCGATCGGGATCATCAACGGCCGACTCTCCGCACGATCGTTCAAGGGGTACACCAAGATTCGGCCGCTGCTCCGATCGACGTTCGGGCGTTTGTCGTTCGTGTGTGCGCAGGACCGCTCGTACGCGGAGCGTTTGAAAGCGATGGGGGCGCGGGAGGTCCGGATCACGGGGTCGATGAAGTGGGACTCGGTGAAGACGGACGAGGGGGGGCCGAGCGATGGGGCGCTTCAACTCGCGCGGGAGCTGGGGCTCGATCTGTCCCGCCCGATCGTGGTGGGGGGATCTACGGCTCAGGACGAAGAATCGCTGCTCCACAGCGCGGTGCCCGGGGATGTCCAGCTCGTGTGCGCCCCGCGCAAGCCCGAGCACTTCGATGACGCGGCGGCGGCCCTCCCGGGGTGTGTGCGCCGATCGATGGGGGAGACCAAGCCCGGCGCGACCCGGTTCCTCCTCGACACAATCGGGGAACTGTCAACGCTGTATGAGCTTGCGACGATTGTGGTGATCGGTCGGTCGTTCGGGGATCTGCACGGGTCGGACCCGCTCGAACCGGCCGGGCTCGGGAAGCCCGTGCTGATCGGGGAAGCGCATTTGGATTTCACGTTCCAGGTCGAGACGTTGAAGGAGGCGGGCGCGATCGGGGTGGTTGGTCGAAGGGAGCTCGGGTCCCGGATCGGATCGCTTTTGGGGGATTCTGCTGAGCGGGATCGGATGGGGGCGCGGGCTCGGACCTGTGTCCGGGCGCATCAGGGCGCGAGCGTGGAGCACGCGCGGGTGCTGCTGGAGGCCGCTCGGGGGCGCGGATCCTGAATCAAAGGATTGTGGGGGCTCGGCGGGAAATCAGCGAGGGATCGGGTGTACCATATCTCTCTGGTCCACGGCTCAGGGCTGTGGATCGACATCAGGGACGTAGCTCAATGGTAGAGCATCGGCCTTTTAAGCCGCTGGTTCAGGGTTCGAGTCCCTGCGTCCCTATTCGAGCAGGATCCGATCGGTTCGGCGCGTGATGTGCCTCGTCCGGTCGATCGGGCGCGCGATGCGCGGGAGCGAGATTCGTGAGCGACACGGCCGTCATCGCGAGCGCAACACGAGTGATCCATGCGAACTGGAGCGACGAGCGCCTCCATCTCTGGTGCGAGATGCGCCCCGAGTCGGATTGGTTTGGTGTCACTCCCGACGAGAACAGCCACCCGTATGCGAGCGCCCCCGATTTCATCGAGGGCGAATCGTCGCGGATCACGCTGAGGATCCCGGTTCATGCCGGGATCCCCATGCCGTCGCACGACATGGTGAACCTCGGGGGGATCGAGGTCGATGAGACTCCGCCGGACGGGCTCGCTGAGGTCGAGATCCCGACGGTTTCGATCGCGCCGAGCGCGATCTCGCGCGTGCTCGAGGATCTGATGGATCGCGCGGAGTCCGAGGACTCGGACGACATCCATGCGGGACCCGGGGTCCGGTACTTTGTTGCTGCTTCTCGGTTGGTCGAGCACCTGATCGCGGGGCATCGGTTTGTGCCGATGGCGTTCCAGGATTCGGACGGGTCGATCAGCGGTCGTTGGCAGCCCTGGCTGGCCGACGAGATGTCGGCGCGTCGTGTCGGGAAACTCGTTCGGTCCATGCCCCCCGTGGCGCGCGCGGTCCCCGATGGTCATGCGCACGATGCATGGTCGATCACGAACGAGATGCTCACGAGCGTGACCGATGCGCACTGCCGGCGTGTGCTGCGCGTCGAGGAGATGGAAGACACGATCGAGAGCGCCGATCCCGGGCTCGATCATCAGGTCGCGTGGCTCACGGGGCTGCTCGGTCAGATCCCGGGGATTCGCGCGGGGACGGGTCAGCGCGCGGAGATCGCGAAAGCGGTCCGGAAATGGATCAGCGAGCTCGAGGACCGTGGGGAGTCCTCGTCGTGGCGCTTCGGTCTGCGTTTGAGCGAACCGATCGCGGACACCCTCGGTCAGGACGCGCCGGACGAAGCGAAGCTCTGGTCGATGAGTTTCTACATCCAATCGCTCGACGACGAGGAAGTGATCCTGCGCGGCGCGGATATCTGGCTCATTAACCGGGACCGGATCGTGTACGAGGGGCTGACCCTCGAGCACCCCCAGGAACTGCTGATGGGGGAGCTGGGTCGCGCAAGCCGGTACTACAAGAAGCTCGAGGATGCGTTGGATCAGAGCGAGCCCATCGAGGTGCTGCTCGAGACCCAAGACGCGTATCAGTTCCTGCGCGAGGTCAAGCCCGTGCTCGAGGAGCAGGGGTTCGGGGTCGATGCGCCCGCTTGGTGGAACTCGCCGACGGGTCGTTTGGGGACGCGCCTCCGGATCGATTCGGATCCGCTCGAATCGCTCGAGGGTGATCCGAGCGACCCCGATGCGGCGCCCGCGCAGCTCGGGCTCGGGACCCTGGTGGGGTACCACTGGGAGATCGCGATCGGGGACACGACCCTCACACTCCACGAGTTCGAAGAGCTGGCGCAGAAGAACACGCCGCTGGTTCAGGTGAACGGGCAGTGGGTCGAGATCCGACCCGAGGACGTGCAGAACGCGATCAAGTTCATCTCCGAGAACCCGGGTGGGGAGATGGAACTCGGGGAAGCGATGCAGCTCGCGCTCGCGTCCGATTCGGCGCAGACGGGGCTTCCCGTCACGGGGATCGAAGCGACGGGGTGGGTGGCTTCGCTCCTCGGGGGTGGCGACGGCACAGAAGCCAAGCTCGAACTCCCGGTCCTCGAAACCCCCGAGAAGTTCAAGGGCACCCTCCGCCCGTACCAGATCCGTGGTCTGTCGTGGATGTCGTTCATGGAACGCTTCGGGTTCGGCGCGTGTCTCGCGGACGACATGGGTCTCGGGAAGACGATCCAGATGATCGCGCTGATGCAGCACGAACGCGCGACGGCTCCCAAGGACGAGCCCATCCTCCCGACCCTCCTCGTGGTCCCGATGTCCGTGATCGGGAACTGGGTGAAGGAGTTCGAGCGGTTCGCGCCCGAGATCAAGGTGATGGTGCACCACGGGGTGGATCGTGTCCAGGGGGACGCGTTCGTCGAGAAAGCCCCGAAGATCGACATCGTCGTGACGACGTACGCGCTCGTGAACCGGGACAACGACTTCCTCACCCAGGTGAAGTGGGGGCGCGTGGTGCTCGACGAGGCGCAGTTCGTCAAGAACCCGGCCGCGAAGCAGTCGATCGCTGTCCGTCAGCTCAACGTCCCGAGGCGCATCGCGCTCACGGGTACCCCGGTCGAGAACCGACTGAGCGAGCTGTGGTCGATCATGGACTTCCTGAACCCGAAGTACTTGGGTCCGAGCGGGACGTTCCGGAAGAAGTTCGCGCTCCCGATCGAGCGCCACCGGGACCAGAACAAGATGGAGCGCCTGCGATCCATGGTGCGTCCGTTCATCCTCCGGCGCGTCAAGACCGACCCCGAGATCGTGTCGGACCTCCCCGAGAAGATCGAGACGAAGGACTGGTGCCCGCTCACGAGCGAGCAGGCGCAGCTCTACGAGGGATGCGTCAAGCGGATGCTCTCCGATGTCGAACGCGCCGAGGGGATCCATCGTCGTGGTCTCGTGCTCGCGGCCCTCATCAAGCTCAAGCAGATCTGCAACCACCCCGCGCAGATGCTCAAGGACGCGGACCCGCAGCACGGGCGTCCGGTCGATCCGTCGCGCTCGGGTAAATGTGTCCGTCTGCTCGAGCAGCTCGGGGAGATCATCTCCGAGGGCGATCAGGCGCTGGTGTTCACCCAGTTCCGTCAGATGGGGCACATCCTCGCGACGATGCTCCGTCATGAGCTGGGTCGGGACATCCTCTTCCTCCACGGCGGTACCCCCCAGGGTCAGCGCCAGAAGATGATCGATCAGTTCCAGGAAGCGACGGGGAAGAACCCGATCCTCATCCTCTCGCTCAAAGCGGGTGGTGTGGGTCTGAACCTGACGGCGGCGACGCACGTGTTCCACTTCGACCGCTGGTGGAACCCGGCCGTCGAGAACCAAGCGACGGACCGCGCGTACCGGATTGGTCAGACGCGCACGGTCCAGGTGCACAAGTACATCGTGAGGGGGACACTCGAAGAGCGGATCGACGAGATGATCGAGTCCAAGACCGAGCTCGCGGAGAACATCATCGGGCACGGGGAGCGTTGGCTCACGGAGCTCGACACGGATCGTCTGCGCGATCTCCTCCAGCTCCGCGCGGACACGATCAGCGACGAGTTCTAATCAGGATCACAGACACCCATGGCGAAAAAGAAAGCGACAACCAAGAAAGCAGCGGCGAAGGCGCCACCGCCGCCTTCGGATCGTGTCGTCAAGAGTGTCGCGAAACCGACTCTGAGCGCGCACGTCCCGACGGCTCCGAAGAAGGTGAAGCCGCAGTATGCGTCGTTCCGTTCGTCGCGCAAGTCGCTGACGAACCCGCGCCGGGTTCGGGGTGGGGTGAAGCTGAAGCTCAAGCCCGACGAGCAACCCTCGTCGTGGGTGACCCAGCGCTTGATGCGCGTCGCTGAGGAGGGCGCGAAGGGGGAGATCTATCGCGAAGGTCTGGAGTACGCGCGCGCGGGTCAGACCAAGCGATTCACGCTCGACGGGACCCTGTGCGAAGGGATCATCCAGGGTCGCTCGGACAAGCCCTACACGACGACCCTCGCGCTCTCACGATTCGATGCGGAAGCGCAGGAGCAGATCGTTGCGGCGATGGCGGACCAGGTGCGCTACGCGGCGAAGCTGCTCTCGGGGGAGCTCCCGAGCAATATCGAGGACGTGTTCGCGCCCCTCGGGCTGCGCCTGTTCCCGACGGAACCCACGGACATCACCCCCGTCTGTTCATGCCCGGACTGGACGGAAGAAGAGCCCTGGTGCAAGCACACCGTGTGTCTGACGACGATCCTTGCTGAACGGCTCGGATCAGAACCCATGGATGTCTTCGGACTCCACGGGATGCCGGGCTCGGATCTTGTGGATGCGCTCCGTCAGAAGCGCGCGGTTGGGGTGCAGGGACCCGGGCCGTCCCCCGTGCTCGCGCCGCTCGTCCCCGGGGTCTCGGATGCGCCGAGCGCTCCCCTTGAGGACGCGATCGATTCGTTCTGGGATGTGGGCGCATCGCTCGATGATCTCGACACACCGATCGAGCCTCCCCCCGTGTCGTGTGTGCTGCTCCGGCGGCTCGGACCGAGCCCGTTCGTGGGACGCTTCCCGCTCGTGGGTCTCTTGCAGACCTGCTACGAGCTGATCGGATCGGACATGATCGAGGCGCAGAGCGATCCCGACTCGCTGGATGACGATCCGAACGGGTGAGCGATCAGCATCCGTTCATGAAGATCGTCAGGTACGCGCTGATGTCGAAGAAGTCGTAGAACCCGTCTCGGTTGAAGTCGGCGCGTGGTTCCTCGTTCGAGAGGAGTTGGAGGAAGGTGCTCACATCGAAGAAGTCGAGCGATCCGTCGGGGTAGAGATCCGCGGCGTTGCACGGCGACGGATCGAGGCGCAGGACCCGTCCGTCGAGGGTCAGCAGATAGAGCTCGCCGTCGAGGTCCTCTCCGATGGAGATCACCCCGAAGGGCATGGGGACCCCGGCCGGTCCGAAGGTGAACCGGACGACTCCTCCTGTTTCTCCGGAGACCGGGCCATCGCTCGGGTTGGCGTGGAAGAGCCCGTTCCCGAAGCCGTCCCCGAAGATGAATCGTCCCTGGAGGTTGGGGATCGCGGAGCCCCGGTACACGAACCCCCCGGTCATCGAGACGGCCGTCTCGTGATCGACCTCGAAGATGGGGTCCGTGAACCCCATCGAGTCGGCGAAGTCCCCCGTTCCGTTGTTGTCCAGATCCGGGTCGGGTTGGTTGTTCGAGAGATCGAGTTCGTCGAAGAGGAAGCTTCCTTCTTTGAGCGCCCATCCGTAGTTCGCGCCGGGGAGGACCTGATTGATCTCCTCGATCTGGTTCTGTCCGACTTCGCCGAGCCAGAGGTCTCCGGTGCTCCGATCCGTGTTGAGACGGAACGGGGCGCGGTGCCCGTAGGAGTAGATCTCGTCGAGGGTGTTCGGATCGCTGAGGAACGGGTTGTCGGGCGGGATCCCGTAGTTCCCGTTGGCGCTGTTGGATCCGAGGGGGTCGATCCGGAGGATCTTCCCGAAGACGTTGCCCATGAACTGCGCGTTCTCACGGATCAGCGCGTCCCCGGCCGGCGCGTTCCCCCCGTCCCCCGAGGTGATGTAGAGGATGCCCCGTTCCGCGCCGATCCCGAAGGTCAGGTCAAAGACGTTGTGGTCCCATCCGGGTTGCTCGATGCGCAGGACCTCTCGCTTGGTCCCGACGAAGGTATCGCTCGAGGGATCGGTTGTCGTGTACTCGTAGAGCACATCGTGGTGCTGTCCCCCGAAGGCGCTTTGTTGGAGCGAGCCGTCGAAATCGGGGGTTCCGGCGCTGACGTCTTCGGTTTCGATGATGTAGAACTTCCCGTACCCCGGGGCTTTCGGATCCGCGAAATCCGGGTGGAACACGAAGGAGATGATCCCGAAGTTCCCGGGTTCGATGACGGTGTCCTCGTTGGTGGTGATCAGGTAGGGGATCGGCTCGAGGGTGTTGTTGGGCTGGAGGAGCCGGACGACCCCACCGAGGGTAAGGATCGCGATCCTGTCTGATCCATCGGGGAACGGAGCCATATCGCTCGGGAGGATCTGATTGATCCCTTCGACCTGTCCGAACAGTCCGGTCGCGATCTGCTTGAGGTTGATCCGGATTGCGCCGTCGGGGGGATCCGGGAGGAGATCTTGATTGAGTCCGCGTTCCTGCGCGCCGTCAGGCGCGGCCGCCCAGCAGGCGGGGGACACCAAGCAAAGACAGAACAAAAGGGCGCGGGACAACGTGATGCGCATGGAACTCTCCGATCCGATCACAGCGTCTCCGATTGAGGGGTTGGAGTCAAGGCGGATCCCTGTTCTGGTTATCGTCTTTCGGACTGATCGACTCGATCCGGATCGGGGTGGGGGCCTACGATTCGGTCTTGCGGAGCCGCATGCGACGGACGTGAGGGGATCGAACCCCGAACCGAGGCGCGTGCATGGGTTCTCGAGCAACGAGCGTGGTTTCCCGTTCGACGCAGCCCGAGAGAATCCAGTTCCAAGCGGACGATTGTGTCCGCGACATCGGCTGCGGCGATGCGCTCCCACGTGTGGGGGTGTCCGAGCCGCAAAGTCAGGTTCGGTACACCCTCGGATCGGGTTTCGATCCGAACAACACGCGGAGGTCGAGCGGCGAGACGCCGTGAGCCGATAGACGGAAGAGACATCTTTGCCCCATGGTGTAATGGCAGCACTACTGTTTTTGGTACAGTCAGTCGAGGTTCGAATCCTCGTGGGGTAACTTTCTTTCTCTCTTCCACTTCGGTGCACCGTCGGATCGACGCGATCGCGCCCCATGACTGATCACCAATCAGAATCCCGAGCGCCTCAGGCGATCATTCTCGCGGCCGGCAAGGGGACCCGGATGCAGTCCGATCTCCCCAAGGTCTGTCATGAGGTCGGTGGTCGTCCGATGGTCTGCGCCGTCGTCGATGCGTGTCTCGACTCGGGGTGCGATCGGGTGGTCGTGGTGGTGGGGTACAAGCAGGAGCTGGTGCGCGAAGCGCTCGAGGGGTACGGGGATCGGGTCGAGTTCGCCGTCCAGGAGGAGCAACTCGGGACGGGTCATGCGGTGATGAGCGCGAAGGACGCATTCACGGATGTCGATGACGATACTGACGTGTTCGTGCTCTGCGGCGATGGACCGCTGATCCGCTCGGCCACGCTCCGGACCATGCTCGACCTCCAGCGGAACTCCGAAGCGAGCGCGACCCTCGCGACGAGCACGATCGAGGACCCCGGGGGGTACGGCCGGATCGTCCGGGACAGCTCGGGCGCGTTCGTCCGGATCATCGAGCAGAAGAACGCGAGCGAGGACGAACTCACGATCCGTGAGGTCAACCCGAGCTACTACTGCGTGAAGAACGGGGCGCTGTTCGGAGCGCTCGACAAGGTGGGTCGCAATGAGCTGACGGGGGAGTACTACGTCACGGACGTCTTCGAGCTCCTGCTCGGGTCCGGGGCGCGGGTCGAGGTCATCGATGCGGTTCCCCCCGAGGACATCCTGAGCATCAACACGCTGGAGCATCTCGCGGAGGTCGATGCGATCTACCGCGCCCGGACGGTTTCAACGACAAGCGAGGATCGCGATGAGTGAGCCGGAACTGAAGGTCTTTGCAGGGCGCAACTCGAAAGAACTCGCGCAGCGCGTCTGCGATGAGATCGGGATCGAGATGGGCAAAGCGCGAACCACGCTCTTTCCCGACGGCGAGGTCATCACCAAGCTCGAGGACGATGTGCGCGGGCGCGACTGCTTCGTCGTCATCTCGACCTGTGAGCCCGTCAACGACAACCTGATGGAACTGCTCGTGTTCTGCGACTGTCTCCGTCGCGCGAGCGCGAAGCGGATCACGATGGTTATGCCCTACTACGGGTACGGTCGTCAGGACCGGAAGGACGAGGGGCGTGTCCCGATCACGGCCAAGCTCGTCGCGAACATGATCACGGCCGCCCGCGCGGACCGGGTGCTCGCGATCGATCTCCACGCGGCTCAGATCCAAGGCTTCTTCGATCTCCCCGTGGATCACCTGAGCGCGATGCCCGTGTTTTACGAGTACTTCAGCTCGATCCGTGAGGACCTCGGGGACCTGTGTCTCGTGTCTCCCGATGTGGGGAACGTGAAGGTCGCGGAGAAGATGGCAAACCTTTTGGGCGCGGATCTCGCGATCATCAACAAGCGCCGGATCACGGGCGAAACCGTCGAGGTCGGGAACCTCATCGGGGATGTGAAGGGTAAGACGGTCCTCATGTTCGACGACATGATCTCGACGGGTGGGACGGTCGTGAAAGCGGCGGAGCTCGTCGCGCAGGAGGGCGCGACGAACGTGATCTGCGCCGCGACCCACGGGGTGCTCGCGGGCGCCGCGATCGAGAAGCTCAGCGCGTCCCCGATCTCACGCGTCGTCATCACGGACACGATCCCGAGCGAGCATCGCGCGGGTCCCCTCCTGAACAAGCTCACCGTGCTCTCGGTGGGCGAGCTTCTGGGACAAGCGATCAAACGGATCCACGACAACGAATCGGTCAGCGCGATGTTCCGAGGGACCTCGCAGGTCAAACGCTGATCCGCACGGAACACATACGAAGCAAACCAACGAAGTAGTGAAGTAGATAAGGAGTCTGAATATGAGTGGACAAGCACCTTTGCTCAGCGCGACGAAGCGTGAGCGTACAGGATCGCGTTACTCGCGCCGTCTGCGCGAGAGCGGATCACTCCCGGCCGTGGTCTACGGGCACAAAGAAGAGCCCGTCTCGATCGCGCTCGACATGCACGAAACCCTCCAACTCCTGAAGAAGGGCGAGAAGTTCTTCGAGCTCGATCTGGACGGGACCAAGGAGCACGTGCTCCTCAAGGACCTGAGCTACGGGTACCTGGGCGACAACATCCTCCACGCGGACTTTGCCCGTGTGAATCTCGACGAGCGCGTGAACGTCAATGTTCACCTGACCTTCGTCGGTGAAGCCAAGGGGCTCAAGACGGCGGGCGCGATCATGATGCACCCCGTCACCGAGCTTGAGCTCAACGTGCTCATCACCAACCTCCCCGATCACGTCGAGGTCGATGTTTCGGGGATGGAAGTCGGGGACATCATCCACGCTTCCGATGTCAAGCTCCCCCTCGACACCATGAAGCTCGAGTCCGACGAGGACGCGATCGTCGCGCAGATCGTCATGAAGGCGACACAGTCCGATGACGCGGAGTCCGAAGAGGTCTCCAGCGAGGGCGCTTCTCCCGAAGTGATCGGTGAGAAGAAGGCCGACGAGGAGTGATCGCGTGAAGCTCATCGTCGGCTTGGGCAATCCGGGGAGTCAGTACGACAAGACCAGGCACAACGCCGGGTTTATGGTCGTTGACGCGCTGGCGCACAAGCACGCGGTGGGTTCGATCGCGAAAGCTCGATTCTCGAGCGCGACTCTTGATGCGAACATCAAGGGCGAGAAGGTCCTGCTCATGAAGCCCACGGTCTACATGAACCGCTCGGGTCAGAGTGTCGGGGAAGCGATCCGCTTCTTCAAGCTCGAGCCGTCGGAGGATCTGATCGTCATCGTTGACGATATCGCGTTGCCTGTCGGGTCGATCCGTCTCCGGAAGTCCGGGGGTTCGGGTGGGCACAACGGGCTGAGCGATATCGATCGCGCCCTCGGGGGCGCGGACTACCCGCGCCTGCGCGTGGGTGTCGGCGCTGTTCCCAAGCTGATGAACCAGGCTGACTGGGTCCTCTCTCGCTTCATGAGCGAGGAGAAAGCGGACCTCGACACGGCGCTGAAGGACAGCGTCTCCGCCGTCGAGCACGTGCTCGATCAGGGGATCATCAGCGCGATGAACATGTTCAACAAGAAGCTCGAGAAGAAACCTGTCCCCGAGTCCCCGAACGACATCCGTTCGTCGGGCACCTCGGATCAAGATACGAAATCGGATTCAAACACAAACACCCCGCGCTCCGAACGGGACGCGGGCTGAGAACACATTGGAGTTATTCATGAGCACTTCCACCGAAACACGGACTGGGATCTACGAGGGCATGTTCCTCGTGTCGCAGTCGGCGGCCGCGGACTTCGCGGGTCTGATCGAGCACATCAACCACCTCTTCGAACGCGCGAACGCTACCGTCGTCGCGATGAAGAAGTGGGACGAGCGTCGTCTCGCGTACGAGATCGACAAGCAGAAGCGCGGGGTCTACATCCTTGCGTACTTCACCTGCGCCACCGACCAGGTCGCGCAGCTCGAGCGCGACGCGCAGATCTCCGACCAGGTCATGCGCCTCATGGTGACCACGGCGGATCACCTGACCGACGAAGAGATCAAGGCGAACGACGACCGTCAGGGTCTGAGCGATGAAGCCAAGCTCAAGGCCGAGCAGGGCGCTCAGGAAGACGTCCAGTCGAGCGGTGCCCGTCTGGGCGCGCCCGAGCAGGCGCAGCAGGACGAGATGAACCGGACCCACGGCGCATCGAAGGCCGCCACGGCCGCCGCTCAGGCCGAAGCCAGCGAAGAGTCCGCTGATGAATCGTCCGAGGACGAGCCCAAGGCTGATTCCGAGGGCTGAGCCCGGACGGGGGTTTCCTCCGTTCCAACACGGTTTCTGACCACCCCCCGGCTCGTGTGCGAGCCGGGGGGTGTTGCTAGAATGGGTATCGCGATCGGCGCGAGAGACAGGTCGTCGGCACGAACGACACAGCACGCAACTCAACCACGGAGAACACAGCAATGGCCGGCAGCTTCAACAAAGTCATCCTGATGGGGAACCTCACCCGGGACGTCGAGATCCGTCACACCCCGAGCAATACCGCCGTCGGGAACTTCGGGATCGCCGTCAACCGGCGCTACCGGACCCAGTCGGGTGAGAACCGGGAGGAAGTGACCTTCGTCGATTGCGAAGCATGGGGCCGCACGGCCGAGGTCATGTCCCAGTACCTCTCCAAGGGGCGCGGGGTCATGATCGAGGGCCGACTCAAGCTCGATCAGTGGGAGGACAAGAACGGCGGCGGGAAGCGATCCAAGCTCTCCGTCGTCGTCGAGAACTTCCAGTTCGTCGATTCGGGTCAGGGCGGATCCGGTGGCGGCGGCGGTGGTGGGGGAGGCGGTTCCTACGCCGGCGCGGGCTCCCGCTCGGGTGGTGGGAACGAGATCGATGTCGATCCGAGCGATATCCCGTTCTGATCCCGAACAAGCGGGATTCCGGGATCCGGACATGTTGAACCTTCTGCAGACGCCCCGAACCTTCGGGGCGTCTACACTTTCCGCCCGGCTCGGATCGAGCCGGACCCCGTTGGGGACCCGCGCCGTGTGGGTCTCCTGAACTCTCCCCGGCACTGGGCACATGCGCCGGGGAGGAGGACAGCGAAAGGAGAAATCGCGATGCCCAGCCATGTCAAACTGTTGTTGACCGAAAACGTCGAGTCCCTTGGGATCGTCGGCGACGTCGTCCGTGTCCGTCTCGGATACGCGCGGAACTACCTGCTCCCCATGGGGTTTGCGACGACCCCGAGCGATGAGCTCATCGCGTCCCTCGCTGAGAAGCGAGCCGAGGCCGAGAAGCAAGTTGCCGAGCGCCGTAAGCAGCGCGAAGAGATGATCTCCAAGCTCGATGGGCAGGAGCTCACCATCACCCGCGCGTGCAACGACCAGGGTCACCTGTACGGCTCGGTCACCCAGCAGGACATCGCGTCCGCGCTGCGTGAGGTCGGGTTCGCTGTCAAGCCCCGTGAGGTCCGTCTCCCCGGCGCGATCAAGCGCGTGAACACCTTCGACATTCTCGTCAAGGTTGACTCCGACCTCGAAGCGCACATCAAGCTTTGGGTCGTCCCCGATCGTGAGCTCGATATGGACGACGATGAGGAGATGGAGTTCGACAACGAGGGCGAGCTCATCATCAAGGACAAGAAGAAGCCCAAGGCCGAAGCCAAGTCGGAAGAAGCTGCGGAAGCCGCCGCCGAGTGATGCACGCTCGGATCGGATGAATCAAAGAAAGCGGGCGCGTCCTCGGACGCGCCCGCTTGTGTTTTTGGATGTCATCGGGAATCCGGACGACCCATTACTTCATCGGGGGGTCGAACTCCATGAGGACCTTGGGGCCGACGGTGAAGTAATCGATCTCCACGTCCTCGGTGACGAGGAAGAGCAAGCGGAGCTTCTGTCCGGTCTTGGACTTGGAGAGCGCGGGCGCGTCGGTTGTGGAGCCGAGCGTGGCGCTCGGGGTGTATCGGAGCTTGAGCTCCCCGGTCGTCCCCTCTTCGAAGAGGTATCCGATCGCTTCGTACTCGTTCCCGTTGGTGTCCACGAGGAGGAAGGTCTCGTTCTGATCGACGCTGCGGAACGCATCGGAGAGGAGCCCGCCGGCGATGATCCCGTCGTTGTCCTCACCCACGTTGACATAGACGAGCGCTTGGCCTTCTGCGACAGAGAACTGCTCGACCCGGAGGGCTTTGCCCGCTGGTGCGTTCCGGCGGCCGTGCTCTTCACGGATAAAGAGCGAGCCCGACGGGGAGGTCGAGACGATGCGGTTGTCATCATCGAGGGTGACCCCGCGTTGCTTCGCGGTCTGCGAGGAGATGATCGTCCCGAGCGAGACGCTGAAGCGTGCGATCTGGGTATCGATCACGTTCTCGACGACAGTCGCGTCGGAGGTATCGAACTCACGAGCTTCGACCGAACCCGTCAGGAGCGACCCGCTCGGGATGAGCTTGTCCCGCGCGGCGCGCGAACGGAACGCTTGGGCTTGACCGAACTCGTCAACATCGACCCGGACCCCGCGCACGTACATCGCGATCGGGGTGCTGTCCGGTGGGACCAGGAACTCGAAGCCCATCTGGACCCGGGACTTGCCCCCGGTGGAGCTGATGAACGTATCCGCTGTGTCGTACGCCCAGCGTCCGTACTGCCCCGGTTCGCTCGATTCGGAGATCGTCGCGATCGGGAACGCGGTGCTCGTTTCACCCGTGGAGTCGTCCTCGAGGAGGAGTCGGACCTGTCCGTTGGAGACGAGGACCTGCCCGCCCTTTGCGCCCGCTTCCTTCGCGCCGGGCTCGAACTCGATCACGTACCCGGCGAGGGTGGCGGCGTTCTTGGCCGTCGAGGGGGTGTTGTATTCCTTGCCGTCGATGGTGGTGTAGACCTCGCCTTGCTCCAGGATGTCCTGCGCGGCGGTGTTCTTGTCGCCGACGATGTAGCTGGAGACGGCCCGGAAGTCCTCGGGTTTGATCACGTTCCGCCCGGCGCCTTCCGGGCTCAGGCGCTGCGCGAACCCGGTGAGGGTGAGGTCGGGGTACCACTTCGCGAGGGGTTCGCTCGCGCTCATCGATCCCATGGAGAGGTTCTTGTAGATGGTCGCGGTGATCGTGTCGGCCGGGACCCAGAGGGTGTCGGTCTTGACGAGGTATCCGTCACGCGCGTCGTGGTACCAGACGGGCTGATACCCGAGGAACCCCGTTGGGAGGCGCATGTACCCGACCCCGATCACAAGGATCCCCGCGCTGATCATCCCGGCGAAGAGCCCGAAGACCGCGCCCCCGGCGTAATCCATGGCGCTGGCGCTCTTGATATTTGCCGTCACAAGTTTGTCCGTTGCGACGCGCAGGATCAGGGTGAAGATGATGAAGGGGATGATGAGCCCAAGACCCCAAGCGGCGTCGCCCAGCGCGGCCGCGAACCCTGTAGACGGGCTCACGTTGATGAGCATCATGGACAGCGGTTCCCACAGTCCGAACGCGAGCGCCCCGGCGAAGAACACGCACATCGCGTGGATCATCGCGTTGAAGACACCCCGGACCATCCAGGCGTATCCGATCGCGAGAACGACAATGAGGACAAGGAGATTCATGAACATGGCGTGACTCCGTTTCGCGTCGTGTGAGCGATTAAGCGGGCTTCTTCGCAGACGCGCTCTTCTTGGGCGCCGTGATCCGGGTGACTTCTTCGATACTGGTAACGCCTTCGACGGCCTTGCGGAGGGCGCTCTGCTGCGCACTCGGGAGTCCGCTCTTGCGGAAAGCGCTTCGCAGCCCTTGGAGGTTGCCCTCAGCGATCAGGGCCCGTTCCTCGTCCCCGATCTCGTAGACGGCGAACACCCCGGTCTGACCCATATACCCGAGCCCGTTGCAGAGCGTGCACTGCTCGGGCTTGTTCCTGACCAGGACCTGTCCACCCTTCTTGTACAGCTCGGACACCTTGTCCGCCGGGAGGCCCAGCTTTTTCAGCATCTCCCCGGAGGGCTGGTAGGGGACCTTGCAGTTGTCGCAGAGCTTCCGGACCAGCTTGTGCGCGACGACACCACGGAGACCCTGAGCGGCGAGCTTGGGGTCGCCGACGGCTTTAATGTAGGTCTGGATCGCGGTGAGCGCGTCGTCCGCTTTCATCGAGAGGTAGACCCGGGTCCGCTCGAGATCGGCGTTCGCGATGTTCTTCGCCGTCTCGACATCCTGGAGCTCGCAGATCCCGACGATGTCGGGGTCACGACGGAGCGAAGAGCGGACCGTGGTCGCGAAGTCCGGGCCTTCGGCGCTGGCATCCCAGACGATCTGCTTCACACCCTCGATGGGATCTTCCATCTCGAACTCGATGGTCTGGATGTTGGAGGTGTAGGCATCGTGGAGTTTGAGGAGCGAGTAGAGGGTCGTGGTGCGTCCCCCGTCGGGCTGACCCGCGATGAGAACGACACCCCCGGCCTTGGGTCCGAGCTCCGCCCACTCTTTGAGGAGCTTGAGCTGGGGATCGAGGAGCCCGAGGTCCTTGGGCTTGCGGCGAACCGCTTGGGCCGGGTTGAAGATCATGGTCAAACGCATCCCGCCCTTGGTCCCGGATGTCGAGATCTTGACATCCGTGGAGCTTGTCCCCTCACCCATGGAGACGGAGATCTGCCCGGTCAGTTTGCGCCGGCGATCTTCGATGTCGAGCCCGGCGCAGTTCTTCCAGAAGTCGATGATTTTGATCGCGTCGGCGGCTGGGAGCGCGTCGCCCTTCTGCCGGACCCCATCGATGAGCATCGATGCCGCGTACGCGGACTCGCTCGCCGGAAGGATGTCGATCTGTGAGGCGCGGAGTTCGAACGCTTTCATCACCACCTGCTCGGCGGCGATCCGAATGGGAAGGTCCGGGCTCTCCTTGCTCGGGGGGGCAATCTTGGTCTTGTCCGCGCCGACAATGAGGAGCTCGGAGGAACCCATCTGCTTGGCTTGCTTCTTGGCGTCGCGTTTTTCGGCGGCCTTGCTCATGTCGAGCGAGAGACGCCCGGCCTCGGGGACTCGTTCGTCCTTGTTCGCGATGGACACGTAGATCAGGATATCGACCCCGAGGATGATGATCGTTCCGACCAACGCGCCCGCGAACCCAGCGATCCCGCCCATGGGCATCAGGATCACCAACGCGAGCGCGGCAGCGCCCATGATGATGTGGATCGCGTTCCACTTCTCAACGCCGAGGAAGAATCGGGTTGCGTGCTTGTCGAAGTGGGTCGCGATGACCCAAGCCCATCCGATGAAGGGCGCGAACAGGAGGATCGGTTTCCACACGGACACGAGCATGAACGCTTGTGCGGCGAGTGTGGGCGCGGACAGTGCAGAGCTCTCGATCAGCATCAGGGATTACCCTCGGATGGGTCCTGGACGAAGAACACGACGCCTCGTTCGGCGCTCGTGATTGGGTCGAGCATCATAGCGGCGGGGACCAGCCACAACACCGCTCCGGGGGCTCACGCGAACTTCTTGAGCTTCATCTGGAGCTCGTCCACGTTCGGCGAGGCCTCGATCGCGGTTCTCATGTGGATGTACTCGTCCTCAACCAGTTTCACGAGCGAATCGTTGAAGTCGATCATCCCGACCTGCTGGGCTTCGATCGAGTTCAGGATCTCCCGGATCTCCCCCTCACGCTCGTCAAGGATGTATTTCTGGACAACCCCGTTGTTGATGAGGATCTCCAGCGCGGGGATCCGGAAGATGTCCTCGTGGAGGGTCGGGAGGAGCTTCTGGTAGACGAACGCACGCATCTGGTACGCGAGGATCTTCCGGACCTGCTCGATCTCCTCCTGAGGGAAGAGCCCGTAGATACGGGAGAAGGTCTGGGTCGTCGATGAAGCGTGGATCGTCCCGAAGACCAGGTGCCCGGTTTCCGCCGCGTGGAGGGCGGCCTCGAACGTTTCCTGGTCACGCATTTCCCCGATGAGCACGATGTCCGGGTTCTCACGGACAAGGGCGCGGAGACCCGTCTTGAAGTCGAGACAGTCGAGCCCGATCTCGCGCTGGTTGATGGTCGCTTTCTTGTCCTCGAAGATGTATTCGATCGGATCCTCGAGGGTGAGGATGTGCACGCTCTTCCGCGCGTTCACGTAGTCGAGCATGGAAGCGATCGTCGTGGACTTCCCCGAACCCGTGACACCACAGAGGAGGATGATCCCCTGGGGTTGCATCGCGATGTCGGACATGACGGGGGGGAGGTGGAGACCCTCGAAGGGGAGGATCTCGGAGGTGATGTTACGAGCGGCGACGGAGAGGGTGCCGCGCGCTTGGAAGAGGTTCACACGGAAACGGTGCTTCGGATCGTAGTTGTACGCGAAGTCCACGGACCCGAACTTGTGGAGGTCCTTGAACTGCTCCTCCGTGAGGATGTGCTTCGCGATCTTGAAGAACTCCTCGGCCGACACGGGCTCGGTGTCCATCGCTTTGAGGGACCCACGCATCCGGATCTTGGGCTGCTGTCCTGACTTCATGATGAGGTCGGACGCGCCGAACTTGATCGTGGCTTTCAGGAAGTCGCCCCATCGGGTGTCGTGGGGGTTGTGGTTCTTCCCGGCCGTGGGGTCGAGGTCCACGTGTCCAGCGGTGGCAGTCGAAGCGGGCGTATCGGTCACACTCATGCGATCGTGTCCTTCAGTCTTTGGTTGAGTTCACTCTCGTCCGTCCGAATCGGGCCGCACGGCGCGAGCACAAGGATATGCGCCGGCGGGGAATCAGACGATCCGTCTCCGCTCCCCCGTTGGTTCCGGAGGGGGCTTTGCGGATCCTTAAAAAACAGCGGGCCCTTCAAGGCCCGCTGAATGGGTGTCGTTTCCGCTCGGGATCAGCTCGCGCCGACGGGTTCGAGCGCTTTGTTGTCCGATTCGAGGGTCCCGAGGAAGTTGGACTCGAGCTCGACCCGGATCTTCTCCATGGCCTTGTTCTGGATCTGACGCACACGCTCCTTGGTGACGCCGATGATCTGACCGACCTGTTCGAGGGTCATGGGCTTCTCGTGACCACCTGATTCGAGCCCGAAACGGTGCTCGAGGACGGTGCGCTCCACTTCGGAGAGGTCCGCGCGGTTCGCCGTGACGATCTCACGGACTTCGGCGGCCGTGTCCTTCTCGAAGTCGGCGCGCTTGGTCTCGAGGAAGTCGGACTTCTCGAGCTTCGGATCGAAGTCGGTCGGGAAGCGCTGACGGTACTTCGAGAGCTTCATCCCCTGACGGGAGAAGGCCTTGAGGATCGCGCGACACGCGTAGGTTGAGAACTTGAACCCGCGCCCCGCATCGAACTTATCGACCGCGCGGAGGAGGGCCATGTTCCCCTCGGAAACGAGATCGGCGAAGTCCACCTCGCTCATGCGGGTGCGCTTCGCCATCGCGAGAACGAGCGCGAGGTTGGTTTCCGCGATCTGCTCACGGATCCGACCCGCGCGGCGATGCCACGAGAGCAGATGCTCCGCTTGTTCCGGGGTGGGCTTCTTGTCGGGACGCGCCCAGACTTCTTGCTGGAGCTTCCAGACCCGGTAGCGGGCGTAGTTGAACTGGTGGAAGAGAACCCGCTCCTCGGCGCCCGTCAGGATGACCTGTTGGGACGACTTCACGGAGCGGGTGCGCGAGATCGACGAGATGTCGTCCATGACCGGGTGGTACCAGGTCGTGTCCGGCTTCGCGATATCGGGCGCATCCTCGTAAATGGTTTCTTCCGCTTCGTCCTCGTAGAAGACCTCGGAGTCGATGAAGTCCTGCTCTTTCGAGAGGATCTGGAGAAGAAGGCGCTCGTCCTCATGGGAGAGCTGCTTGGAAACTTTTCCCGAGCGGGTGGATGTGCGCGACACACCGACCCGCTGCCGGCGGCGCATCTGCTCGAGGGGTGACAGGTTGGCTCGTGTTGCCTGCGTCATGCGTTCTCCTCCGCCGCTGTCCTGCGGCGGCCTATTCGTTCGTGTCCGACCCGGTCTCATTGGGAAAGGGTCGTTCTTCGTCTTGTCATGCCTGTTCAGGTCGTCCTGAGCAAGGCCCGCAACAGCACCGGCCGTGAGCTTGGGTCGCGTGTGCGATCCGGGCCGCCGGCTTTCCGAGTTGTTCGATCGGTGCGGATCCGTGGGTGTTCCAGGGATCGACCGATCGGCCTCCTGCGCGTTTTCACGTCCCGCCGAGCCCAACAACGGGGGTCGGCCGCTCCGCGTCCGTCGCGGAACTCGGGTCTGATCCATTCCGTGCGAGTCGTGTGGTGGGTCAGGCGCTCTCTGGCGCTCGCTGACCGCGGGGTCCTCGCCGGCGGATCTACGGATGAGCGGATCATCTTGCTCGACCCGGTCTTTGTCCGGGCCGAATGGGGAGATTCGCTTGGAGAGGTACGTCACTCGGGTGAAACGAGTTTCGAAACGTACCTTGTTCCGCTCAAAAACATCAACAATTCGTCAAGTTGTCGGGCGCTCGTTCACGGATGAGCGACCATGCATAGGGTCTTTGTCCCAGGGGGTTTAACGCGATCCGGTCAATCCGGGGTCGCTCCCTGGAATCGCTGCCCATGCAGCACCTTGACCGGTCCGTCGATCACCCCCCGGGAGTCCGTCGAGCATGGTGCTCCCGACTCGCTCCCAGAACCGACGACTCCTTCGTCGGCGTTGAATCCGAGGCCGCCTTACCCAGCTTGACGCCCGATAAGAGCGTGCATAGGGTGATTTGCTCGGCTCCTCGGGGTTGACCACGTCGCGCCCGAGGTGTCGCGCATCCGCGGCCTCTTCCACAGGGTCGCCATGATAACCGAGTCTTCATCACGCGGCAACCGAGTGGTCTGAAACTTCATAAATGCTGGATCTGGACCTGTTTGTGCGGTTTCTGGTCGGCATATCCTGAGCTTCACGCACAACTCATCCACACCATCGGGGTCACACCACGACCCGATCCCGAGGTGACAAGGAGTCCCACCCATGTCATTCACGCTCCCCGATCTCCCGTACCCATTCGATGCGCTCGAGCCCCACATCGACGCACGCACCATGGAAATTCATCACGGCAAGCACCACGCTGGGTACGTTGCCAAGGGCAACGCCGCCGTTGACGGAACCGAACTCGCCGGGAAGTCGGCCGAGGAGATCCTGCGCGGGATCGACAATGTCCCCGAGAACATCCGGACGGCCGTCCGCAACAACGTCGGTGGTCACGCCAACCACTCACTCTTCTGGTCGATCATGTCCCCCAACGGTGGGGGGGCGCCGAGCGGCGATCTCGGGAGCGCGATCGATGAGACCTTCGGGTCCTTCGACAAGTTCAAGGACGCCTTCGACAGCGCGGCCGCGACCCGCTTCGGGTCGGGCTGGGCTTGGCTCGTCGTGAACGGCTCCGGGAAGCTCGTCGTGGAGTCCACCCCGAACCAGGACTCTCCCTTCATGGACGGGCTCACCCCGATCCTGGGGCTCGATGTCTGGGAGCACGCGTACTACCTGAACTATCAGAACAAGCGCCCCGACTACATCAACGCGTTCTGGAATGTCGTCAACTGGGACGCCGTCGCTGAGAACTACAAGAAAGCGACAAGCTAACACGACCCCGATCGGATCGAACACGAACCCGGCCCACAGCGGCCGGGTTTTTCATCGGTTGGATTCTGTGTGCTCCTAGGATCCGTGTCATGCGCAAGCAGAACGTCATCCTCTCGCTGTGGCTTGTCCTTCCCTTTGTCGTCATCGTGGGGCTGATGGCCTGGATCTTCGTGTCGCTCGACAAGGAGCGGCTGATGGATGATGCGGTCCCGATCGGCGCTGGCGCGGGGGACACGGGGAACGCGAATGCGCTCGGGGAGTTGCTTTTCGGTCATGACCCCGATGCGATTTCCCAGGCGCTGACGGCACGCCGGGAACGCAAGCCCATCGACCCGAGAGCGTGGCCGGGAGGGATCCGATTCATCATCCCGACGAGTTCGCTCGGGGAGAACCCGGCGGAACCGCTGCTGATCTCGTTCTCCGACGAACCCCGTGTATTGGTGACGACCACCCTCAACCCGCACGACGACGGGACTTCGAGCGCGACGATCCACGAGTTGCTCGTCGGGCGTTCATTCTTCGCGTCCCCGGGTCCGGTCCGGATTGTCGATGGGAAGCTCGTGAGCGAGGACGGACGGGCTCTCCGCGCGTTCACGCTCGAGGCGCAGGTCCCCGAACCCGATCTCCAGACTTCGGACCCGATGCTGGTGCGTGTCGAGATTGATTCGATCTACGAAGACTGAGCGTCAGGTGTTGATCACACGCAGGTGGTTGTACGAGCGCCCGAGTACGTCCTTGCTCGTCGTCGAGAGCCAATCATCGAGGATCTCGGCGTAGACCTGACGGAAGTCGGCGGTGTACTTGAGATCGCCTTCGTCGAGATTCGTGAGGGATGGGTAGCGCGAGTGGAGCCCGGGTTTGACCATGGGTCCGAAGAGGAACATCGGGGCGGCCGTTCCGTGATCGGTCCCTCCCGACCCATTCTGCCCGACGCGCCGACCGAACTCGGAGAAGCACATCGTCAGGACGCGCGACTCGTTGCCCTGGGCTTTGAGGTCTTGGTAGAACGCGCTGACGGCTTCGGAGAGCTGCTGGAGCAGGCGCGCGTGGGAGCCCTGGGCTCCACCTTGGTTTGCGTGGGTGTCGAAGCTCCCGAACGAGGTGTAGAACACGCGCGTTTCCATGTTCGCGCGGATCATGGATCCGACCATGCTCAGCTGACGACCCAGGTTCGAGTCCGGGTAGCGCACGAGCGATTCGGTCTCGACGGCCTTCCGGATCCGATCGCTCGAGATCCGCGCATCGAGGGCCGTACGCACGAGGAAGGCGTGGTTGTCGTCTCGTCCGGTTTCGGTGTTGTGCGCGTCGAGCTGCTCGATGCGCGATTGGTATTCCTTTGCGAGGCGCTCGGAGACTTTCTTCCCCGACCACTGGTAGAGGTCCGCGTTCTCGATGGAGAGGGGCATCATCGTGCGCCCGTGGAGCGCGAGCGGGGCTTCGCGGCCAATGGAGATGGGTGGGGGGGGGGGGGACGAGCTGGGGTTTGGAGCCGTCGGGGGTTCCGGATTCGCCTTTCCCGTACCCGCAGCACTGCGCGTCCATGTAGCAACCGATCCAGCCGTCTCCCGTTCCCGATTCGTCCGCTGTGTGCCAGATGTCCATCGAAGCGAAGTGAGAGCGGTTCGGGTTCGGATACCCGACCCCCTGGACAACGGCGCAGAGCCCTTGGTCGTAGAGCTCCTTGACCCCCGCCATGGACCCGTGGAGCCCGGAGTACCCGTTGCGCCCGAGCGCGAGGACTTCGTTGGCGCTGAGCGCGATGCGCGGGCGCCCCCGGTGGTACGCATCATCCCGGTACGGGACGAGGGTGTTGAGCCCGTCGTTCCCTCCCGAGAGCTGGACAACGACGAGGATCTTGCCTTCGTCCACCCCGCTGATGGATGACAGCCCCAGCGCGGGTCTTGGGAGCGCGAGCGCGGATCCCTGGATGAAGGCCGGGACCGTGAGCGCGGCGCTCGCAAACAGCGATGACTTCGCGAGGAACTCGCGCCGGGTCCATGCATTGACGTCGCTCGGGTTGAGATGGTGGCTCATCGCGGGATCTCCTGCGGACTCAGCACAGCTGGTACTCGGGCATGGACGTGAGCATGACGAGCGCCCGGGTGACGGCCCGCTCGGATCGCATGGAATCGTTCACTGCGCTCCCTCGGACGACGGTCTCGACGAGTTCGTTGTTCGAGAACCCGAGCGTGAACATCGCGAGTTCGCGAACGATCTGGTCATCGCTCGGATCGGGGATGTCCGGATTGTTCAGGCACGGGACGAGCGCCATCGCGTTGACGTGGTGGGACTCTTTGAGGAGGTTCGTGCGCGACGGGAGCTCTCCCGTGAGAAGGTACACGAGCGTGTTCTGTCGGACGAACATCGTCGCGGTATTGATCCACGCGCGTCCCCCGTCCCAGCCCTTGACGCTCGGGGGGTAGAACACGCTCTGACCCATGAGGTCCATCGCGTCGGTGACGATCCCCATATCCCGGACGGGGACGTTGAGGGAACGGACCGCGCCGACGAGAAGCTCCGCGGGGCTTTTGATCTTGGTTCCGATGTTCGCCGGGTCGTAGAAGTGGCGCGACATGAAGAGACGTTTGAGCACGGGGCGCAGCTCGTACTTCACGCGACGCATGGTGTTCGCGAGATCGAGCACGGCCTTGCGCGTCGCGCTGTCGTTCCCTCGTGCTTCGAGGGGGATGTCTCGGACGAAGAACTTGTAGAGCTTGGCGCTGAGGAACTCGGAGCAGGCGCGTTGACGGAGGATCGCGTTGACAAGACCATCGCCGTCGAGGGTGCCCCGGATCCCGAGAATCGTCTTCGATCCACCGTCGTGCTGGTTGGTGTTGAAGACGAAGCTGTCGTCCTGATAGGTGTACCCCGTGAGAGCGCGGGCCGCTTCCTTGATGTCTCTTTCCCCGTAGTTCCCTTCGCCCATTGTGAACAGCTCAAGGAGCTCGCGTGCGAGGTTCTCGTTGGGGGAACTCTTCCGGTTCTGGTTGTTGTTGAGGTAGCGGAGCATCGCGGGGTCGGTGATGATCCCGCGCAGGAGGTCGGAGACGTTCCCCGAAGCGTTCGTGCGGAGCATGCGGTTCTGCGCGTACATGTGGTAGGAGTCTTCCGTGATCCGGAAGCTCGTCGCGAAGTGCCCGTGCCAGAAGAGGGTGAGCTTTTCTTCGAGGGGTCTGGGGGATTGGACCATGCGCGTCAGCCACCAGCGCTGGATCTCGCGCATCTGTCGCCGATCGTCACGCTGGGCGCGTTGACGGAGGAGCCGGATCCGCGCGATGGTGTCCTCGTCCTGCCTGGATCGAGCCCGCGCGAGGGTCTGCCGCTCTTCGTCGTTCAGTGGGCGGATGATCGTGGAGTCGAACTCGTCCTCACGGTCCGCGATCGCCGGGATCGTTCCGTACTCCACGAGGTGTTCGACGGCTTTCTCCGGACCCCACTGCGCCAATGTCCGGATCTGGAGGTCCGTCCCCCCGAACCCCGCGCGGAGGAGGAGATGCCGGGCTTGCTCGTACCCGAAGTCCTCGTCCTTGATCGGCGCGAGCGAATCCTCGCTCGGATGATCCGGGGCTTCGGGCTGGATGCTGGATGTGCTGGACATAGGGGCGCTCCGGAGCGATCGGGATCGAACTCCGCCGCTCAACGGAGCTGCGCCAGCTCGATTGCAACCGTCCCGAAAGCCCGATCCGGGCTCAGATTAACGGATAACCCGTTTGGATGCGAGCCGGAGCGACCAGACGAGGGCGGCCGCGAGTGTCCCGAGGAGAAGCGCCCCGACGACATGGTGGGTGCTCGTCACGATCGTCTCTCCGATCCGGATCGGGTGCGCCGATGCAAGGTCCTCGGGGTTCGGGATCGGGGGGTGGTCCTCGTCCCCGGTCCGGGTCATCGCGAGGGCGCCCCATCCCATCACGAACTGGATGATCACGAGCCCATGGAGGATCGCGCCGTACGGCCGGATCGCGCTGACAGTCTCGTTCTTCTTTCCGAGCTTGATGATCTTCGCGCCGGCGATGATGACGAGGATCACCACGATGAACGAGAACCCGATGTGCGACATCAGGGGGTGGGAGGAGTCCGTGTGCCTGGTGAGCGAGCCGAAAACAAGCTGGATGAACAATGCGAGACTGGTGATGAGCGCGAAGAGGCGGGTCGATCTCGCTTCGGAACGTGATTCGTCTGACGAATGGGATGCAATCCATCGCTGAGAACTGACGACCCCGGTCGCGATCGCGAGCGCGAAGACGAGCTGCGCGAGCACCCCGTGGAGGGCGGCCAGCGCCGAGCTCCCCTCGGATACCCGGAGCGCGCCCATCACGCCCTGCGCCGAGACACCGATCAGGAGCGCGATGCTCATGAGTCTGGGGAGCAGACGCGCGGGTCGCGCGAGCATGAGGACGACGAGGACGATCGTCATCAGCCCGGCGTAGGTCCCGAAGAGCCGGTGGGAGTGCTCGAGGAAGATCCGGGTTTCTTCCATCAGCGAGATGGGAAAGAGCATGGAGACGGAGCCGTAGGTGGTGAAGGAATCGGGGACGGCCATCCCGCTCTCGGTCCCCGTGACGATCCCTCCAACGATGATGAGGGGGAGATAGCTGGCCGCGCAGATCCAAGCGAACCGGGCGCGCCAGTCGATGGGCTTCTTGGGGGATTTTGCTTTGGAGGTCAGGACTCCGACGAGCGCGCCGACGACGATCATCGCGACGGCGACGATCCCGAATGTCATGAGCCCCTGCGACGAGAGCGAGTTCTTCTCGTGCTCGAACGCTTCGAGGGTTTCGGACTGGGTGCTCACGAGCGAGCCGACGAACACGCTGAGGGCGATCGCGCCGATGAGTCCGCTGAGAATCCCTGCTCGGAGCTTCGGGCCGGTGAATCCACGGAGTTGAACGGCGGACCACCCACCGAAGACGGCGGCGGCGATGGGAAAGAGAACCACAAGGGATGTGTTTCTGTTGAACAAGAAAAGGCACCAAGACACGAAGGCGATGAGGAGCGCACCGCCGAATCCGACGGTGAGTGCCGTGGAGAGGGTGCTCTGAGTGCCTGATTCGGGGGTGTTGCTCGTAACCTGTTGATCGGTCATGGTTTGTGTGCCTCGGGGGGAGTGTTTGCAAATGAGACTGGATCTCAGTTGCGGCTGCACGGGTGAGGAACGGTGTTTTGGGGGCGAAAAACGGGGAAATTCTGGCTCGGCCGCACACGTTCCGGTTCGTGAATGCTACCCTCACCCGAAGTCCCAGGCCGCAAATCGCGGCCTGAATCGTTATCGCGATCGTGGCCCCTGGAGTTGCTCCTGTGAAACCGATCTTTCCACGTTGGATGAATGCCGCACCGACATTCATGCTCGGCATTGTGGTCACAAAGGTTGTGATCATCATCGCTGCTTTCTGGTACTACGCGACCCCGAAGTTCTGGGAAGTGGGGTACATGCCCACCCAGCCCGGGTCCGGGTTCAACCATCAGATCCATGCCGGGAAGCTGGGGATGGACTGTCGGTACTGCCACACGAATGTCGAAGAGTCCTGGCACGCGAATGTGCCGACGGTCAAGACGTGCTACGGGTGTCATGAAGAAGGCAAGCTGGGTCCCAACGCGAGCGCGACGGACGAGAAAGTCCAGTTCATCCGTGATGCGTACGCCGAGGACAAGCCCATCGAGTGGCGCAACATCCACGTCGTCCCTGACTACGCGAACTTCCCCCACAACGTGCACATCAACGTCGGGGTGAGCTGCTACTCCTGTCACGGCTCCATCAACAACATGCCCGTGGTCCACCAGGTCGAGTCGCTCTCGATGGGGTGGTGCTTGGACTGCCACCGGAACCCGGAAGAGAACTTGGTTCCCAAGGACAAGGTCACGGATCTTCACTGGGTGAAGAACGAGTGGTTCGGGAAGGACCTCGCGGAGCGTGCGCACGAGGGGATGACTCCGGAGTCGCTCCGTGACGCATTGCTGAACTCGCCGCCGGAGCACTGCGGCGCCTGCCACTTCTGATCGGGTCGTTGATCGACGAATGACGAACACGACGCGCCGGGGTAAAGACGGCGCGAGCGAGACGAGACCATGAGCAACATCGACCAGTGCCCTTCGACGAAAGAGACGACGCCGATCCCCGAATCGGCGCCCGAGCTCCACACCCTCTCCGGGCGCAAGTACTGGCGCTCGCTTGACGAGTACACCCAGACGGGTGAGTTCAAGGAGTTCGTCGAACGCGAGTTCCCCGGCGGCGCTTCGGTGCTTGAGGAGACTTCTCGGCGTTCCTTTATGAAGGTCATGGGCGCGTCGATGGCGCTCGCCGGCGCGGCGACGATCCCCGGCTGCCGTCGTCCGGATCACAAGATCCTTCCCTACGCGAAGGAAGTCCCCGAGCATGTGATCCCCGGGAAACCCTTGTTCTTCGCGACAGCGCTCGCGCTCCCGGGTGGGGGGGTCGAGGGTCTGCTCGTCGAGACCCACGAGGGTCGTCCCACGAAGATCGAGGGGAACCCGCTCCACCCGAACAACCAGGGCAAGTCCAGCGCGTTCGCACAGTCGAGCGTGCTCGATCTGTACGATCCGGATCGTCTGAAGTACCCCGTCTACGACAATCCCGCGCGTGGGAAGCTCGCGGCGACCTGGGACGACTTCGATGCATGGTCCAACGAGCACTTCACGAAGTTCGACCAGACCCGTGGTCAGGGGCTCGCGTTCATCATCGACAAGCGGACCTCCGTTGCGCGTGACTCGGTCCTCGCGCTGCTCCAGCGCCGCTGGCCTCAAGCGACGTTCACCCCGTGGTCCCCGAGCGAGGACCGTGGGCACGTCGAGGGCTCGCACTTCTACCTCGGAGGTCCCCACTGGACGCGCTACTCGCTGAGCAAGGCGCAGCGCATCGTCTCGGTCGGGACGGGGCAGTGCTCCGACGGCCCTGAGGCGCTCCGTCTTGAGCGTGAACTCGCGGCGACCCGGAAGATCCATGGCTCGGGCGAGGAGATGAGCCGTGTGTACGCCGTCGAGGAGAAGCCCTCGTCCATCGGCGCGATCGCGGACCACCGTTTCCGTGTCGCGCCTTCGCAGGTGCACAACTTCGTGCTCGCGCTGACCAAGGCCGTCATCAAGAAGGCCGGGAACCGGCCGGCCCTCGCGAACGCTGCTGAAGCGTTCACCGGCGATGTCATGGGGATCAGTGCGGCTGAGATTACGGCGATCGCTGAGGATCTCTGGGCGCACCGGGGTCACTCGGTCATCCTCCCGAGCGACAACCTCAGCACCGAAGCGTGGGCGTTGTGTCAGGTCATCAACGAGACCCTCGGGGCGCAGGACGAAGGGATCGTCGAGTTCTTCCCGATGGACCAGGTCTCCGCGCGGGACTCGGACACCTCGCTCAAGCAGCTCAAGCAGCTCATCGATCGCGGGACGATCGACACTCTCGTGTGTCTGAACACGAACCCGTACTACGACGCGCCGGGCGCGAGCGGGTTCCGCGAAGCATTCGATGCGGTCCCGAACACGATCACACTCAGTTGCGGCTCCTCGGAGACGGCGGCCGCTTCAACCTGGTCCCTCAACGGGACCCACTCCCTTGAAGCGTGGGACGCGATCTCGGGCATCGACGGCCAGATCAGCATCCAGCAGCCCATGATCGCGCCGCTCTACGACCCCGCGCGTTCGGACATCGAACTGATGTTCTCGATCGTCGGCGCGGGTCTCCAGGACGCGCCGGCCGGCGATGGGTACTCCATCGTTCGTCGCGCTCTCCAGGACATCACGGGAACAAGCGGAACCGGGTTCGACAAGGCATGGCGCGCCGGGCTCCACAACGGTGTCATGGGCGAAGCCCGTGTTTCTCCCGTCACGACCAACCCGCGCACCCAGATGGTCATGGACACGCTGGTTCGGACCTACGCGCGGAACGGCGCGAAGGACGCGCCGGGCAAGGAATCGCTCGACGTGGTGTTCTACACGGACCACCGCAACGACGGATCCAAAGCGAACAACGGGTGGATGCAAGAACTCCCCGAGTTCGGTTCCTCCGTCGTCTGGGACAACCCGCTGCTCCTGAGCCCGAAGACGGCCAAGGCGCTCGGGATCCTCCCGGAGCACACGGCGCAGGACGAGTTCAACCCCTACACCAAGCAGCAGATGCCTCAGGCGCAGCTCGTGACCATCAAGCTCGGTGGTCGTGAGATGACGATGGCGGCGTGGATCCTCCCGGGGATGGCCGACAACACCGTCGCGATCAAGCTCGGATACGGGCGCACCAACGCAGGGCTCGTCGGGAACAACGTCGGGTTCAACACCTACGACATCAAGCCCGAGTCGCTGATGTTCGCGCGGGGCGCGACCATCGAGAAAGCGAGCGGGACATACACGATCGCTTCGACCCAGAACCATTGGTCCCTCGAGTCGCGCACGACGATCGTCCGCGCGATCGACAAGCCCTGGTTCGACGAGCACGCGAAGCATGATCCCAAGGACGTCAAGGACAAGATCTACGGTCACTACTCCCAGTCTCTGAATGTCGCGGAGCAGATGGGTGAGCTCTCGCACACGCCCCCGAACGTCGGGTCGTATGAGAGCCCGTATTCGGAGTCGCTCACGGATCCCAAGCCCGGATCGGCTTACAGCACCGGGCCGCAGTGGGGGATGTCGATCGACCTGAACTCGTGCACGGGCTGCAGCGCGTGCACGGTTGCGTGTCAGAGCGAGAACAACATCCCCGTCGTCGGGAAGTCCGAGGTCGCGAAGGGCCGCGAAATGGCTTGGATCCGTGTGGATCGCTACTTCGTCGGCGATGACCTGAACAACCCCGACGAGCTCTACGCGCAGCCCGTCGCGTGTGTGCACTGCGAGAACGCGCCGTGTGAAACGGTCTGCCCGGTGAACGCGACGGTCCACGGCCCCGAGGGCACGAACGACATCGCGTACAACCGCTGTATCGGGACGCGCTACTGCGCGAACAACTGCCCGTACAAGGTCCGCCGATTCAACTTCTTCGACTTCGGGCCGGCCAAGTTCAACGGCGGGCTCAACCCGAACTACGTCACGAAGGAAGGCGAAGAGCTCTTCGACGAGCACATCGCGCCCGATCGGACCTTCAACCAGAACCTGATCCCCCCGCGCCTCCGCAAGAAGCTCGACGAGATCAGCAAGATGAAGTTCAACCCCCACGTGACCGTCCGGTCGCGCGGTGTCATCGAGAAGTGCACGTACTGCATCCAGCGCGTCAACGAGGCGCGCCAGGACGCGAAAATCCAGGGGCTCTGGACGGAGAAGGGGCAGACGGCCCCGATCCCCGACGGGTTCTTCCAGGTCGCGTGTCAGCAGGCTTGTCCGACGGACGCGATCGCGTTCGGGGACATCCTCGATCCGAGTTCGCGCGTCTCGCACGAGCGGGAATCGCACCGCACGTACCAACTCCTCGGGTACCTCAACACCCGCCCGCGCACCACCTACATGATGCGTGTCCGGAACCCCAACCCCGATATCCGTGTGTACGACGAGCACGACCCGCTCTCTCACGGATCTCACGGCGCCGGTCACGGTGACGGCCACGGGTCGGGACACGGCGATGATCACGGCGATCACCATGACGACCATGGTGGTTCGCACGATAACGGATCGCACGACACCCACGAAGGCGAGGCACACTCGTCGGCGACGTCGTACCTCGATTCGATGAAGCAGTACACAGACCAGGGATACGCGCTGAGCCTGAAGGTGCTCGGCGCTCACGCATAAGGCACGGAGCGACGCACCCATGAGCGCCATCCATCCCGATCAATCACTCGCGAACAGGATGCACGGGGTCGAACCCGGCACGCAACCCCTGCCGCGCCCGCAGAAGACGATCCCCGGATCGAGCGACGACGGCACACTCTCGGAAGACCCC
Source organism: Phycisphaerales bacterium (assembly GCA_027019265.1). Classification (GTDB taxonomy): domain Bacteria; phylum Planctomycetota; class Phycisphaerae; order Phycisphaerales; family UBA1924; genus UBA1924. The sequence goes on along the minus strand of JALUWX010000032.1, from coordinate 212,354 downwards.
GGGAAGCGTGCACCACTCGTCCTCGGGGACCGATCCTTCGGAGAAGTGACCAACATCGTCTGCGGCTACGCCGAGGCGAAGATGCCCAAGCTCTGGCTCGCGGCCCTCACGCTCTCGATGAGCGTTGCGGGGATCGCCCAGATCATGATCCTTTACCTGATCATCACGGGTGTTGGTGTCTGGGGTCTCAACAACCAGGTTGACTGGGCTTGGGACATCACGAACTTCGTGTTCTGGATCGGTATCGGCCACGCCGGGACGCTGATCTCCGCGATTCTGTGTCTGCTCAAGCAGAACTGGCGCACGGCCGTGAACCGCTCGGCGGAAGCGATGACGATCTTCGCCGTGGTCTGCGCGGGGATCTTCCCGGGGATCCACGTCGGTCGTGTGTGGTTTGCATGGTTCCTCTTCCCGATCCCGAACTCGAACGGGATCTGGCCCAACTTCCGCTCACCTCTGCTCTGGGACGTCTTCGCCGTCTCGACCTACGCGACGGTTTCGCTGCTCTTCTGGTACATGGGGATGATCCCGGACATCGCAACGCTGCGCGACCGCGCGGCGCTCCGGAGAGCGAACAACCTCTCCCGTCCCTTCGGGATCCCCATGCCCATCGGGAAGGACCTCATCCTCCCCTGGATGATCCGTCCCGACACGATCCGGATGTTCGTCTACGGGGCGCTCTCGCTCGGGTGGCGATTCTCGAGCCGTCACTGGCACCGCTACGAGAAGGCGTACCTGATGCTCGCGGGGATCTCGACCCCGCTCGTGCTCTCGGTGCACTCGATCGTTTCGTTCGACTTCGCGACCTCGATCCTCCCGGGTTGGCACACGACGATCTTCCCCCCGTACTTCGTTGCGGGTGCCGTCTTCGGCGGGTTCGCGATGGTGCTCTTCCTCCTGATCCCGCTCCGGGTGATCCTCCCGAACTTCTCCGACCTGCTCACCCTCCGTCACCTGGAGAACATGGCGAAGATCCTCCTCCTCACGGGGACGATGGTGGGCTTCGCGTACGGGATGGAGTTCTTCATCGCGTGGTACGGCGCGAACGAGTACGAGTTTGCGGTCTTCGCGAACAACCGTGTGAACCCGGCCAAAGCGCCGTACTGGTGGGCGTACTGGACGATGATCACGTGCAACGTGGTCTTCCCCCAGCTCTTCTGGAAGCGGAGCTTCCGTCAGAACCCGCTCGTCATCTGGATCGTCGCGCTCGCCGTCACGATCGGGATGTGGTTCGAGCGGTTCGTGATCATCGTGACCTCGCTCCACCGTGCGTTCATCCCCGGCGAATGGCACATGTTCTTCCCGACCTGGGTGGACATCCTGACCTTCGTGGGATCGTGCGGGATCTTCATGACGCTGTTCCTCCTGTTCCTCAAGTTCCTCCCCGTGTTCGCGCTCGCGGAGGTCAAGATCGTGATGCCGCAAGCTTCGCCGCACCCGGACCACGACGAAGGGGGTCACTGAGATGACATCACTGCTGAGCCAAGCCGCTGACTACTTCCCCATGCTGGTGCGCAAGCCCGCGCCGCGCTTCGTGTCCGAATCGGGCGCGCGGGTCCACGGGATCGTCGCGGAGTTCACCGAAGTCCCGGCCGTCTTCCACGCCGCGGAGCACGTCCGTGATGCGGGCTACTCCAAGTGGGATGTCCACACCCCCTTCCCGATCCACGACATGGAATCCGCGATGGGGATCAAGACCACCAAGCTCCCCCTGATGGCCGGTGGCGCGGCGATCACGGGTGTGCTGACGGCGATCGTCCTCCAGTGGGGGACATCGGACATCCTCTATCCCATGGTTGTCCAAGGGAAGCCCTACGACGCTTGGGAACCCTTTGTCCCGATCATGTTCGAGCTGGGTGTTCTGTTCACGGCCTTCATGTGCCTGTTCGGGATGCTCGCGCTCAACGGGCTCCCCCGGTTCCACCACCCGCTCTTCTCGCATGAGCGGTTCCTGAAGGTCTCGGACGACCGCTTCATCATCGCGATCGAAGCGGACGATCCGAAGTTCGATCCCGTCCAGACCCGTGCCCTGCTCGAGAAAGCGGGAGGCACGCACATCGCGCTCATCGAGGACGCCGAGTGATGCCGCGAGGATCAAAGCCCATGCACACGACACGACACACATCAGGGTTCAGCGCGTACCTCGCGTTGGGTCTGCTCGGGGCGAGCGTGATGACGCTCGGGGCTTGCCGGGGCGATCGCTCGGACGAGCCGCCGCGTCGCTTCTTCCCCGATATGGACCACCAGCCCAAGGTCAAAGCGCAGACATCGTCGAAGTTCTTCGAAGATGGCTCGTCCCAACGCACGCACGTCGATGGTGTGGTCGCGTTCGGTTCGACGGCGCACGACCCGGCGATGCTTGAGCATTCGGAATGGGGCGGGACCTACCTCGAGGATCGGGCTTCCATGCTCGATGCCGACGAGACCTACGCCTTCGGGCTCGTTTCCGGGACCACCGATCAATACGTTCCGGTCATGCCCGTCGAGGTCACGAGCGAGCTCATCGAGCGTGGTCAGGAACGGTTCGATATCTACTGCTCGATGTGCCACGGGTACGACGGGCTCGGTGGGAACTCCGGGACCGTCGGTCGGCTCTGGTCCATCCCCCCGGCGAACCTCGCGCAGGACGCTCGTTTCCTCGATCGCGCGGGGGCGCAGGGATCCGACGGCTACCTGTTCCACATCATCCGGAACGGTCTGTACACAGAAGACGGCACCATCCGGATGCCCTCGTACGGGCACGCCGTCAACGAGCACGATGCTTGGGCGATTGTTGCGTACCTCCGGGTCCTCCAGGCCGCGTCCAACGCGACGATGGACGACGTGGACCCGAGCGTGATCAGCTCCCTCGGTGCGCCCCCGGCCGCCGAATCAACCGAATCCACGGACGGGGGTGAAGGATGAGCCAGTTCGCCGCGAAAGCCAACAAACCCGCGCCGGTCCAGACCGCGATCTCCGACGAGGCCTGGGCGAAGCGTCTGAGCACCATCGCGAACGACGCGCGGATGCACGAAGACAACATCAACCTCTCGAGCCGATCCGCCGCCAAGGTCGGACGCGCGATGCTCGTGGTGGCGCTGGTGTTCCTCCTCGTGTCGGCCGTCGGCGCGTTCTCGATCAGTTTCGGGCACGCGCTCGCCGGGATCGAGATCGGGGTCTTCACCGTCCTCGCCGTCGCGCTCGGGTCGCTGTTCTGGGTCATGGTCTTCCACGCGCTCAACGCCGGGTGGTCGATCACGATCCGCCGTCAGCTCGAGAACATGGCTTCGCTCGTATGGATCCCCGCGCTGATCCTTGTGGTCATCGCGATTGTCGAGGTCGCGTCCAACGGGGTGCTCCTCGAGTGGCTCGATCCGAGCGTTCGGGAAGGGAATCACCTTATCGAAGCGAAGGCGGCGTACCTCAACGGGCCGTTCTTTGTGGTCCGGGTCATCGTGTACGCGATCATCTGGGTTGTGCTCTCGAACCGGCTCCGCGCATGGTCGATCAAGACCGACGAGACGGGCGACCGTTCGTACGGACGGAAAGCCCGGTTCTTCGCGAGCTTCGGGATCCCGTTCTTCGCGCTCTCCTTGACCTTCTGCGCCTTCGACTTCCTGATGTCGCTCGATTACCGATTCTTCTCCACGATGTGGGGTGTGTACTACTTCGCGTCGTGTGCGCTCGGCGCGATGAGCGCGATCGTGCTCGTCACGGCGCTGCTCCGGACGGCCGGGCGTCTCCAGGGGCTCGTCACGGAAGAGCACTACCACGACATGGGCAAGCTCATGTTCGGGTTCACGGTGTTCTGGGCGTACATCTCGTTCTCCCAGTACTTCCTGATCTGGTACTCGAACATCCCGGAAGAAACCATGTGGTTCACGGCCCGCAAGGAGCTGGGGTGGAACTGGCTCTTCATGGTGATGTGCATCGGGCACTTCATCGCGCCGTTCCTCATCCTCATCTTCCGCGGGATCAAGCGCAACCCCAAGATCCTCGCGTTCATGGGCGTGTACATGCTCGTCATGATCGCGCTGGACATGGCTTGGATCATCCTCCCCATGGTCACGATCGGTGAAGCGAAAGCGCTCGATGTCCCGGGTCTGGTGATCTACGCCGCGGGCGCCCTCGGGATCATCTTCCTCTTCGGGTGGTTCGTGTCCATGAAGGTCACGAAGTCCCCGCTGATCCCCACCAAGGACCCGCTGCTCCACGAAGCGATGAAGCACAAGAACTACGTCTGATACAGAGAACACACCCGCGCGTCCCGAACACGACGCGCCGAACGAACGAACTCCGGGCCTGAACGTCGGCCCGATCCACAACGGAGGACTCAGCAATGAGCGCTGACAGTCACGACTCGTACCACACCCACACCAAGGAAGAGGGCGCTCCGCAGCAAGAGCACACGGCGACCGCTTCCCCGAAGGCGCTCGGGATCACCCTCATCATCATGGTGTTCGGGGTCCTCATCGTCATCCTCGGGCTCGTTGTCTACTTCGACAACTACATGAGCAACTACGAAGCGAGTGTGAACGAGACGGACGAGATCAGCGGCGCGACCTGGAACGAGATCCAGGAGCACAAGGCCTCGCTCGAGCAGTACGCCTGGCTCGATTCGGACACGATCCGGATCCCCCTCGAAGACGCCAAGGCGCGCGTCCTCGCTGAGTACCAAGCCCTCGCTGACTCCACCACCGAGACGATCGCGTCCTACTGAGCCCTCAGCATCGACCCATGATCCGCACGATCCTCTCAGCACGGACACGACTCACGACGGCGATCGCCGCGGCGGTTGTGGTGTGCGCCGGGGCCGCGCCGATCGCTCGGGCGCAGCGTGTGCTCGAGAAGGACGAGATCCGTCAGCTCAACGGGGTCGAGATGCTCGAGCAGCAGGGCTCGAAGCTCCCGATGGACGCCGTCTTCACTACGGCCGACGGGAAGGACGTCGCGCTCGCGCAGTACTTCCTCGACGACAAGCCCACGATCCTGGTGCTCGCGTATTACGAGTGCCCGATCGTGTGCCCGACCGTCCTCCGCTCCCTCGCAGGGACGATGAACGAGCTCGATTACGACACGGGGGAGGATTACCGGGTCCTTGTCGTGAGCTTCAACCACACGGAAACCACGACCCAGGCGCTGACCAAGCGAACCGATTTCTTCGCGATGTACGACCGCGCGGAAGGGTCTCCCGAGATCCGGAACGGGATCGAGTTCTTCACGGGGGACGAAACCAGCGTGGCGCGTCTCGCCGAGAGCGTCGGGTTCGCGTTCAACGAGATCCAGGGCGGCGAGTTCGCGCACCCCGTCTCGCTGATGGCGATCTCCCCCGACGGGGTCCTGACCCGGTACATCTACGGGTACGACTACCCCGCGCGGGATCTCAAGCTCACCCTCATCGATGCGAGCGAGGGGAAGATCGCGAGCAGCATCGGTGACAAGCTCCTCGGGTTCTGCTATCGATACGACCCCCTCACGGGCTCGTACTCCATGGTCGCGTTCCGGGTTATGCAGGTCGGCGCGGGGATCACCGTGATCGCGCTCGCCATTTTCATCACGCTCATGTTCCTCGGGGAGCGTGTCCGCCGTCGGCAGCACGCGTCCGGGGTCAACGGCACTCACGAATCATCCGTCCATCCAACGGGCGCCAACTTCGGCGCGCCAACGGGGCACTCGTCATGATGCTTTCAACCACGACACTCGCGGATTCGCCCAGCATCCTCCAAGATTGGATCTTCGGAGGGAACGCCGCTTCCAGGGCTGCGGCGCAATCCGACGCGATGTTCCTCGCGATCACCTGGTTCTCGATCATCTCATTCGTGATCGTGATCGGGTTCGCCGCGTACTGCGTGATCAAGTACCGTCGCAAGCCCGGTGTGCCCGTGCAGCCCTCGCCGCACCACCACACCCTGCTCGAGATCATCTGGACCGTCGTCCCGAGCGCGTCGCTGCTGGTGTTCTTCGTCCTCGGTTTCCGTGGATACGCCGACAAGGTCGTCGCGCCCGCGAACGCGATGGAGCTCAAGGTCGATGCATGGAAGTGGGGGTGGAAAGTCACCTACCCCAACGGCGCATCGTCCCCCGAGCAGAAGTTCCTCTCCGAGCAGGTCTTGAACGATGGGCTCGTTCAGCAGACGGGTCTCCAGTACCCGATCTTCTACGTCCCGGAAGACTCCGACGTCCGTCTCCGGATGCACTCCCAGGACGTGATCCACTCCTTCTGGATCCCCGAGTTCCGGACCAAGATGGACGTCATCCCGAACCGCTACACGGGGTACGGGTTCCGGACCCCCAAGCTCAAGGCCGGCGATACCGTCATGCATCAGGTCGATGTCTACCCCGACGGCTCCCCCGTCCTCGCGGAGGTCTCCGGTCGTGACATGTGGATCTTCTGCGCCGAGTACTGCGGCGACGAGCACTCGCGCATGGCGGCGACCCTCCGTGTTGTTCCGCGTGAGGTCTTCGAAGAGAAGGTCGCGGAGTGGGGGCGCCCCAAGAGCCCTTGGTTGCTCGGTCAAACGATCTGGAAACAGCAGTGCCAGATCTGCCACTCGATCGATGGCAAGCCCGGGACGGGGCCGACTTGGCAGGGGATCTACGGCACCGAGGGCGCATTCGCCGACGGCTCGACCCACATGAGAGACGAGAACTACATCCGAGAATCGATCCTGAACCCCAACGAGAAAGTCGTTGCGGGATTCGCGCCGGCGATGCCCTCCTTCCAGGGTTCGCTCAGCGAAGAGGATCTCGAGGGGCTGATCATGTTCATCAAGTCCCCCGACAGAGACCCAACCACGGCAGGCGAGGACGGCGACAGCGCCGGGAGTGAAGGCTGATGATGACCACGCTTGACACACACGACAGCCACGCGCACGGCGGGTCCTACTTCGACGGACCTCCCGGACTGCTCGCGAAGATCTGGCAGTGGATGACGACCGTCGATCACAAGAAGATCGGGGTCATGTACCTCTTCGCCGTCCTCTTCATGTTCTTCCTCGGCGGGATGGCCGCGCTCGCGGTTCGCTACGAGCTCCTCGATCCCGTACGGACGGTGACCGAACTCCAGGGCACCGAACTCGTCGAGTCCACGACGGGTCAGCGCCTCGCGTTCCTCCAAGACATCATGAACGCGAAGAGCCCGAACGAGGTCTACAACCGCATGTTCACGCTCCACGGAGCGGTCATGGTGTTCATGTTCATCGTCCCCTCGATCCCCGCGTCGCTCGGGAACTTCTTCCTCCCGATCATGCTCGGCGCGAAGGACGTTGCGTTCCCCAGACTCAACCTCATGAGTTGGTGGATCTACGTCATCGGGTGTCTCATCGGGGTTTTCTCGATCCTCCTGGGTGGTGTGGACACGGGATGGACGTTCTATACCCCGTATTCAACAACAACCGACGCCGACCACTACCGGGTTGTCCTGATGGTGCTCGCGGCCTTCGTGCTCGGGTTCTCCTCGATCCTCACGGGGATGAACTTCGTCGTCACGGTCCACAAGCTCCGCGCTCCCGGGATGGGCTGGTTCGATATGCCGCTCTTCATCTGGGCGCTCTACGCGACCTCGATCATCCAGGTCCTCGCGACCCCGGTCATCGGGATCACCCTCCTCCTCCTCATCCTCGAACGGACCATGAAGATCGGGATCTTCGACCCGAGCATGGGCGGCGACCCCGTCCTGTACCAGCACTTCTTCTGGTTCTACTCCCACCCCGTGGTGTACGTGATGATCCTCCCGGCGATGGGCATCATCTCCGAGCTCCTCGCGATCCATGCGCGCAAGCACATCTTTGGGTACCGAGCGATCGCGTTCTCGTCCCTCGGGATCGCGGCCGTCTCGTTCCTCGTGTGGGGTCACCACATCTTCACGGCGATGGGTGAACTCGCCGCCGTCCTCTTCTCCGCGCTGACCTTCCTCGTCGCGATCCCGACAGCCATCAAGGTGTTCAACTGGGTCGCGACCCTCTACAAGGGTTCGATCGTCCTGAACACCCCCATGTGCTACGCGCTCATGTTCCTCTTCACCTTCACGATCGGTGGTCTCACCGGGCTCCCCCTCGCGACCCTCTCGACGGACCTGCACCTCCACGACACCTACTACGTCGTGGCGCACTTCCACTACGTCATGATGGGCGGGACCGTGATCGCGTTCATGGGCGGGATCCACCACTGGTGGCCGAAGATGTTCGGGAAGATGTACTCAGAGACCGGCGGGCTCATCGGGTGCGCTCTTGTCTTCATCGGGTTCAACCTGACCTTCTTCACCCAGTTCTTCCTCGGGACCCAGGGCATGCCCCGTCGGTATGCGAACTACGTCGATGAGTTCCAGACCCTCCACGAGATCTCGACCTACGGGTCCTGGATCCTCCTCGCGGGGTTCCTCGTCCACCTGGTCACGTTCATCATGTCACTCGTCGGCGGCGAGAAAGCATCCGCGAACCCCTGGGGTGGTCTCACCCTCGAGTGGGAATGCGAATCGCCCCCGATCGAGCACAACTTCCATCACGAGCCGATCGTCAAGCACGGGCCGTACGACTTCGAGAGCGTCGTCCCCCCGCACTGCGATCCCAAGGACTACCCGCTCCCCCAGTCCCACTGACCTGAGCACCGAACACGCGAGCCCCTCGGGGTTCGACGGAGTGATCCGATATGCAAACCACGCTCGACGCAGACACAACCCCAGCGCCGCCGCACATCGCAAAGCACCCGCTCCACTGGCGCAACCGTGACTACGGGCACCACTGGCGCAACCGGGACGAGGAGTTCGACGCATCCAAGTTCGGGATGTGGCTCTTCCTCACCACGGAAGTCCTGCTCTTCGCCGGGATCTTCTGCGGCTACGCCGTCTTCCGGATGCTCTATCCCGAAGCGTGGTCCAACGGATCGCACTACCTCGACTGGAAGTTCGGCGCGGCCAACACCGTCGTGCTCCTGATCTCGTCCTTCACCTGCGCCATGGCCGTCCGCTGTGCGCAGCTCAATCAGCAGAAGTGGCTCAAGATCAACTTGGTCATCACCCTCGTCTGTGCGGCGCTCTTCGTTTTCATCAAGCTCAAGTTCGAATACATGGTGAAGCTCGGGGACGGCAAAGCACCCGGGACCTTCTTCTCCTACGAGTACGCCCAGAACGCGCACGAGCAGCTCTGGTGGTCCCTGTACTACGTCGGGACGGGGATCCACGCGCTCCACGTCGTCATCGGCGCGTCGCTGCTGGGATACGTCCTGTTCCGCTCGTGGAAGTACCAAGCGTACGGCCCGACGGAGTACACCATGGTCGAGAACTCCGCGCTGTACTGGCACCTCGTTGACCTTGTCTGGATCTTCCTGTTCCCCCTCCTGTACCTGATCCACTGATCACGTTCCAACTCTCATAGGGATACACACCCATGGGCACGCATTCCGAAAACATCGCGCAACTCGGTTGGGACCCCGAAGACCCGCACGGGATCACCCACCACGACGATCACCCCCACGGGCACCCCGTCGTTGCATGGCAGATCCAGCTCGGGGTCCTCCTCGCGCTCCTGTTCTTCACGTTCCTGACCGTGTTGTTCTACAACGCTGAATCGTGGGTCGAGAACGCGTTCGATGTCCACCTCCCGTGGTGGGTCAATGTCATCGGCGCGATGTCCATCGCGACGGTCAAAGCGGTCCTCGTGTGCATGTTCTTCATGCAGCTCCGCTACGACAAAGCGATCAACACCTTCGCGATGCTCTTCTGTCTCGTCTGTGTGGGTCTGTTCCTCGGGTTCTCGATGATCGACCTCGAGAACCGGGACCGGGTCGTCGAGTGGAAGAAAGCGGAAGCCACCCTCGGTGGGACGGGCAAGTCCCTCGACGCGCCGGCCATCGACCCCGAGTTCGACGCGCGGATCTCCCCACGCATCAACACCCAGGGGATGAGCATCGTGGACTTCCGTCGTGAGGAAGCCCTCGCGGCGATGGAAGCGGAAGGCAAGACCGAAGCGGACTTCTGGGCGAAGCACTACCACCACCACGCCGAGCACCGTCACCCGGCGGACACCAACAACTACTACGAGCAGCTCGGGTACGACCACCACGTTGAGCTTTCCACGGCGAATCGTACCGTCCACCGTTCGGGGCTGACCCCGGGTTTGTTCTCCGCCGTTGATCCCCGTGAACTCCACGATGACCACGCCGCAGATGGCCACGGGGACGATGCGCACGACGATGGGCACTGATCCGAACCAGGATCGAACCGGCGGATCCGCGCCACGGAAACGGGGGCGTTGGGTCTTCTGGATCCTCGCGATCTTCTCCGTCGTGGCGCTCGGGGTCTCGGGTCTCTCGCTTGCCAAGCGGATCGGGTCGTTCAACGCCGATCGAGACGCGCCGATGTTCGCGTACATCCAGGTCGCGACGACCGAGTTCGACTTCTACGACCACCACGCTTCGGTTTCCGAAGCGACGATCGACGATCGGGACTACATCCGGGTGAGCTACGACGACGAGGAGCTCCTGCTCCCCGTTGAGATCCCACCCGTTCAGCCCCTCCCGACCCTGTACGAGCGCCACAAGGATTGGATGGCCGTCCTCCTCTTCGCGGACCGCGCGGACATGTCGATGGAATCGTTCATGAACGGGGTCGAAACCGGAGCGATCGACGCGCGGATCGTGATCGCGACCCGTTCCCCGTTCGGGGCTGAACCCCCGAAGGAGAAGAAGTTCGACTCGATCGAGCACGACAAGGATCGGATGTGGGGAGAGTCCCGTCGTGACCTTTGGCTCTTCTCGTTCTACGAACTCATGCGAGACGGGACCATCACGGTCCACCAGCCCCTGCGCTTCCCCGAGTCCGGCGCCTCCCTCCTCAGGCGCCAGAACTACGCGAAACTCCGAGGGGAGGAGATCCCCGAGCGAGAAGCAGGGGAGCTCCGTGAATACACCTGGCAATACGGCGCAGCCCTCAAGCTCTCTCCCAGACCCCCGGCGATCACCATGGAGAACCAAGCGCTCCGGAGCGCGGGGTGGACCCTCCCGGTTGCCGCGGCCAGCTTCCTCCTGTTCTTTGTGAGCGTCTTCTTCGCGCTCGCGCCGGCACGCACGACTCAGCCCGCGTCCTGATCAACGGTTTCAGCCGATGAAAAAGCCCGGATCGAACGATCCGGGCCTTTGTATCATCGGTGTCCGATCCGCTTACTTGATCGGATCGATCCGGTTCGTGTTCGTAGCGGGTGCCTCGATGTTGGTGGTCGGCGCATCGGTCCCGGCGGACGGGCCGTCCCAGCTCGACGGGGTCAGGAAGATCTCGACCCGACGGTTCGCCGCCGTCCCCGTTGTGGGGTTGTTCGCGACGGCCGGGCGGTGCTCACCCCAGCCCATGACGCTCATCCGCTCCCAGGGAACCCCGGCGTTGCCGAGCACGTTCCGCACAGCGATCGCGCGGTGTGCCGAAAGGTGCATGTTCGTCGGGTGGTTCCGACGGGTGTTCGCGCCGGGCTTGCGATCGTCGGTGTGACCCGCGATCTGGATGTCGTAGTCGCTCCCGTTGATCGACGAGAGGACCTGCGCGAGGCGTTTGATGGAGTCCATCGCGCCGGATTGGACCTGGTCGGACCCGGACCCGAAGGTCAGGTCCGAGGTCAGACGGACCATCCCACGATCGGAGTCGTAGATGATCAGATCGGGGTACTCGCTCGCGAGCTGGCGCAGCGCCCGATCCGTCGCCGGGTCGAGCGAGACGAAGGAGAGCTCGTTCATACGATCCTCAAATCGCGACAGGTTCGACTGCGCCGAGGAGAGCTGGTTCCGGAGGTTCTGGTTGTCCTGGCGGAGCTGGGAGATGACCGATTCGGCGCTCCCCGCGCTCCCCTGGAGGGACGCGTTCGACGCGCCGAGCGTGTCGAGGCGCGAGCGGAGCTCCGCGTTCTGTTGGGTGAGGGAACGGTTCGTCTCCCAGAGCTTGTCGTGTTCGCTCTGCGACACACACCCCGTGCTCAGTCCCGTGATCGCGACGAGGGTCGTCGCGAGCGCGGCCTTCCCGGCCGCCGTCGTCAGTCGATTCTTGGTCCGCATCTCGTGCTCCGTGAAATGATTCGCCGAGCGTTTCGTCGATCGGCGTTATGGTCTCATCGCCCATCGTATCGTGCTGACACCAAGATTGCGCCTGAGCGTCAAAACGCAGAGACTATAGGACCATGACACCGAACCCCGGCCAACCCGATTTCGTCCCGAAGACCCTCGTCAATCCCCCGTCCGGAGGGGGTTCCGAGCGGGTTCTGGTCAGGGCGGCCATGGTCGCGGATGCGCACCGTTCCCACACCCCGGGCGCGATCCTGATGTCGCGCCATGACGGGCGATGGCGCATCGAAGAAGTGGGGGACCAAACCGAGATCCGGATCCCCGAGGATGTCGAGATCCTCGATCTCCCAGACCGGGTCATCATCCCCGCGCTTGTCAATGCGCACACCCACCTCGATCTGACCCACATCGGTCCGATCGCGCACGATCCTGAGGAGGGGTTCGTGTCCTGGGTGGACATCATCCGCGCGGGACGATTGATCGATCCGGACGAGATCGCGCGCGCGGTGCGCGACGGGATCGGGTGTTCGATCCGGGGGGGCACCATCGCTGTTGGGGATATCGCCGGGGCGCCGCGCACCGAGCTCACCTTCGCGCCAGCACTCGAGCTCGCTCGGTCCCCCCTTCACGGGGTATCGTTCCTCGAGTTCTTCGGGATCGGGAAGTCATGTGCCTCGGCCATCGAGCGGATCACCCGATTCATCGCCGAGGAATACGACGATCTCGTGGAGTCGATGTCCAACCCGAACGTGCGGCTGGGTCTGTCTCCTCACGCAACGAACACCGTGGATGTGGATGTCTACCGGTTCATCTCCCGAGCGGCGGCCGCGAGAGGGATCCCCTTGACGACCCACCTCGCGGAAACCCTCGAAGAGCGTGAGTTCATCGCGAACGGCACAGGAACCCAACGCGGCCTCCTCGACAAGGTCGGGGTCTGGGACGACTCGATCCTCGATCGGGTCGGTCATGGGGCGCATCCGATCGAGCACCTCGCGCCCGTCCTCGAACTCGCGCCGTATCTGTGCGCGCATGTCAACGATGCGCCTGAGCGGTTCTTCGGGGTTCTGCGCGAGACCGGGTGCAGTGTTGCGTTCTGCGCGCGCGCCCACAGTTACTTTGGCCATCCGGCCAAGATTGGCCGACACCCGTACCGCGCGATGCTCGATTCTGGGATCAACGTTTGCTTGGGAACCGATTCGATCGTGAATCTCGACACCCACGATCGGATCGGGGTGCTCGACGATATCCGCCACCTCGCTCGGCACGACGGTTGCTCATCCCAACTGCTCCTCGCGATGGGAACAATCAACGGCGCGAAAGCCCTCGGGCTCAACACGTCCGGGTTCGAACTCGTCCGGGGGAACACCCCGCTCGGATTGCTCGCGCTCCCGATCGATCCCGGAGTCCCGGATCCGTGGACGGGCGCCATAGCGCGGGATGAAGCGCCGGAGTGGGCGGTTTTCCAGCCCTGAGGACGGGTTTCCAGCATCGAGAAGGGCACTGATTCGCCTGTGCGCGTATCATCGCCGAGCAGGATCGAGCACGAACCAAGGGGTTCCATGAGTCACAAATGGCGTCGGAACAAGGCGTGGGAAGACGAGCACATGAACGGGGCGCTCGCGCCCCTCCGGATCGTGCTCCGTACGTTCGAAACGATCCCCCTCGCGATCGTACTCCTCGTGTTCATCGCGCTCTACGCGACGATGGCGAGTGTCCCCATCGGGATGCTGGCGCTGATCCCCACCTACCTGGTGTATTCGCTGACCCTGCTGGTCCCGCTCGTGCTCGCATTCTTGCTCATCGTGTGGACGATGCGCCGGTTGATCCCGAGCAGCGCCCGCGCCAAGCGGTTTGTGCTGACCTTCTTCACCCTCGTCGTCGTGCTGGTCTCGATCACCGGGCTCTGGTCCATGTTCGCTTGGCCCAAGATGAGCTACTCGACGACCACCGGGGAGGGGTTCCGGCTCTTCGCCGGGTTCTGCGAACAATACAAATCCACCACCCTCCGAAGGCTCCCCGGTTTCGAGATGACGGAGATGCAGTTCTACGCGTGGTGGCCGATGAAACTCGCGTTGATCCTCTTCGTGATCAACATGGTCATCACCACCCTCCGGCGCATCGAGTTCACGTTCAAGAACCTGGGTGTGCTCAGTGTCCACACGGGGATCGTGATCATCGCGCTGGGCTCGATCTTCTACCAACGATTCAAGCTCGAGGGAGATGTCCTCCTCCCCAGCGCGAACGAAGGGATGCACGCCGGGCTCCCCCAGCGGTCCTTCTTCTCACGCGAGGAGGTTGTGCTGTTTGTTGCAACCGAGACGGGGATGATGGGGCAACCCCGATTCGAGCAACGCTTGCTCAAACACCTCCCCAGGTACAACGACTACAACCTTGATGCGGCCCTCCCCGAATCGGTCAAAGCTAAGGGTGAGCAGTCCCTCCACGAACTCCTCGACCCCGAGCACACCCACGAGCATGTCAAGGGTCACAAGCTCGACCTGGAAATCCCCCATCCCGAGGATTCCTCCTTTGACCCGGATCTGAAGATCAACGTCGTCGGGTACGCGAACTACGCCACGATCGAGAGCGATCGATTCCACGCGAGCGCCGAGGGTGTCGAGAACCCCGAGCCCGTGCGGATCGTGGACATGTACGCGCAGATCCCCGGTGCGAACATCCCCCAGGACAAGCCCGTCTTCCGTTTCCCCTTCGTCCCGACCCTCCCGAGCGAGCGGCTCTTCGAGAACCAGTTCATCGCGATCGAGCACACGAAGGGGATGGATCCATCACGCTGGGACATGCTCCAGACCGAGATCCCAAACCCTTCGGGGACGGACATCATCAACGCGATCGTCGTCTCGATCCCCGAGCTCGGGTACGAACAGGTCGTTTCGGTCACCCCGGGTCAGCGCGTCACGCTCGGCGAGACCGGGTGGTCGATCATGGTCGATCAGCTCGCGCCGACCCCGCCGTTCCCGATCATCACCCCCGGGTACGAGGGCGCGACCTCGAGTGTCGCGATCCTCACGATCGACCCCCCCGGCGATGACCGCCCGAGCTTCTCGCGATGGGTGTTCCACCGATTCCCCGAGCTCGATCAGGACCTCACCCCCGGCGAAGGGGGACGACCCGTCCGCACCAAGCCCGATCCGACAATCCGGGTCGCGTACCTCGACTGCTCGCGCCTCCAGGTCTACCTCGACGAGCAAGCCGATGGCTCCATGCGCGCCGTCGTCCGTCAGCCCGCCTCCGCGGAGGTGCACACCTACACCGACATCCCGGAGACGGGGCTCGACAACGTCGTTCCGAACGAGGACGGCGCGCGGATCGATCTGAAGTTCGCGGAGCACTGGGCGCACAGCGTCCGAGCGGAGCGCCCCGTTCCAGTCCCCCAGATCGATCGGGATAAGAGTTTGATCGGGTCCCACAACGAAGCGTTCGTCGCCGTCCGCGCCTCGCTCGAAGGGACGGACTGGTCCAAGACCGTCTGGGTCCCCTTCGCGCAGTACATGGGGATCGATCAGCAGCACACGACGATCAGTCTCCCAGACGGGACCCCGCTCATGATCGGATTCGGGCGCGCGCAGCGCCCATTCCCGGGGTTCAGCGTGGCGCTCGTTGATTTCGAGATGATCGCGTACGACCACCGGGGCGCGCCCCGGGATTACCAATCGCTCGTTCGGGTGGAGCCCGCGCCGAGCTCGTTCTACCCGAACCCGACCCATGTCGAGACCTTCGAGCACATCGTCAAGCTCAACGCCCCCCTCCGCGCTCCGTTCCACTGGGACCCGGACAAGGGCTGGATCAGCAACATGTCCAAGCGACTGCTGGCCGGGATGAACCCGAACCAGTTCAAGTTCTCCCAGTCCGGGTGGGACCGCGCAGGATGGAACCAGTCCCAGCAGCTCGTGGACCAAGGCGTTCTCGACGAGCCCCGTGTCAACTTCACGATCCTCGGAGTCGGCAACAACCCCGGGATCCACATCATCGCGTTTGGGTCGATCCTGATCAGTGTCGGGATCCCGTGGGCGTTCTATCTCAAGCCCTGGATGGTGCGCCGAGAACGTGACCGACTCGCAAAGGCGCACAAAGCCAAACTCAACACGCCCAACGACGACGCGCAGGACAACGAACCGTCGCAACCCAAGCCCGAAATGGAGCCCGCGACATGAGCAAGATCCTTCCGACGATCCTCCTGTTCCTTTGCGCCTCGCTCGCGATAGCGCAGACCGCGCCCCAGGGGAACGCGCACCCCGAACAGCACGCGCTGACCGAAACCGAAGGCGAGGTCGCGAACCCCTTCGGACAGGCGCAGATGCCCACCATGTCGCTCTCGGATAAAGCGAACTTCGCGAAGTCCGTCGATCTCTCACCCCTGAGGGATGTCGCCGTCTTCCACAACGGGCGCGTCAAGATCCTCGACACCCTCGCGCGAGAGACCGTGTCCACGATGACGGGTCGGAACAAGCACTTCGACATCCTCGTGTCCGAAGGTCAGGACCCGAAGAAGGTCTCTTTCGATCCGCTTTTCACGATGTTCGACACGATGATCGATCCCGTGTACTACCTCAACCGCCCCCTCCTCGGGATCGGGTACCTCCCGCTCCGGCGCACGATCATCGATATGTACGAGATGGATCTGCGTACGAGCGAACAAACGGACACGTCGCACTTCAGCAGAGAGGGCTGGCTCAAGACCGGGATGGTCTCCCCGCGAATGGCCGAGCGTTACGCAACCCCCGCGTTCGACAAGCACTCCGACTCCGAGCCCTTCCGTGTCGCTGTGAACAAGCTCGATCGATCGATGAGCATCTTCCGCGAGGGTGTCGCGAACCTGATGGTCGTCACCCCGGAGCGTGAGGATTCGCCGTGGACCCATCTGGGTTCGCTCCCGAGCGATCACCCCGCGCGGATCGCCGCGGCGAACTTCGCCAATGCGTGGCGCGCCGGCGACAGCGCTGGGGTCAATGTCGCTGCGCTCGAGCTCGCGACAACCCTCAAGTCCATCCACCCCGAGATCCAAGCCAAAGCGAGCCCGGGGATCGAAGCCCTCTACAACAAAGCCAACGCCTTCGAGTGGGGGCTCTGGGTCTACCTCGGGTCCCTCGTCGCGCTGATCCTCGCGTTCGGGACGGGGCGGAAGTCGCTCATCACCCTCGGGGTCGTGCTCCTCTTCGTCGCGATCGGGCTCCACGCCTTCGGGTTCACGATGCGCTGCATCATCGCGGAGCGCTTCGCGATCCAGAACCAGTTCGAGTCCATGACCGGGATCTCCCTCTTCGCGGCCGTCGTCGGCGCGGCGATCATGCTCCTCCGCCGTCAATGGCTCTTCGGGGCGGCCGCCGCCGGGACGGGGTTCCTCGTCCTCATCACGGCGACCCAGACGGGGATCCCGGGCGAAACCATCTCGCGCGAAGCGGCGATCCTCAACACCTCCGTTCTCCTCAAGTACCACGTCACGACCGTGCTCACGAGCTACGGGCTCATCACCCTCGGGTTCATCGTGTCCCTGTTCTACCTCGGGACTCACTACGCGCACCGATTCCTCGGGTCGGCGCAGCTTGCGGGCGCGGACCCCGAGTCCGGCGCGATGGCGGCCGGCGCGCTCGGGATCGACGAAGAAAACAAAAAGGTCGGCGTCGCGCGCACCCTCAAAGACCTCGACACCGCGCAGATGACCATCCTCCAGCTCGCGTTCTGGACCCTCGGGGTCGGGACCCTCCTGGGCGCCTGGTGGGCGGACCACTCCTGGGGTCGCTGGTGGGCCTTCGACCCGAAGGAAACCTGGGCGCTCGTCACCTGGATCGTCTACCTGATCGTCATCCACGTGCGCTACATGCAGCTCAAGGACCGAGGACTCACGACGGCCTGGCTCAGCGTGATCGGGTTCTTCGTGATGCTCTGGACGTACTTCGGGGTGAACCTGCTGCTGCCGGGGCTGCACGCGTATGCGTGATCGGATCGGGGAACTCCCGTTCGATCTTGATGCGGACGTCACAGCCCGCTCCCTCCTCGGCCACACCCTCACCCGAACCCTCGACACCGGCGAAACCCTCCGAGGGATCATCATCGAGACCGAGGCCTACACCGGGCCTGAGGACCAGTGCTCCCACGCGCGGAACGGGCACCGGAGCCCGCGCAACGAATCGATGTGGGCGAAGCCCGGGACGGCTTATGTCTACTTCACCTACGGGATGCACCACTGCTTCAACGTCTCGTGCTTCGAGGAGGGCCATCCGGCGGCAGTCCTCATCCGGTCGCTCGCGCCGATCGAGGGGCTCGGGACCATGCGCCTCAATCGGACGAGCCCGAGACGGCGGACCCCGATCCCGGACTCCGACCTCACCAGCGGCCCCGCGAAGCTGTGCCAGGCGCTCCGGATCGACCGTGATCTCGACGGCGAAGATCTGACCACGAGCACCCGGATCCGGATCGAGCCCGGCGATCAGATCCCGGACGGGGTTGTGGACAACACCCCACGGATCGGGGTCGGAGATTCTTCCTGGGCGCAAAAACCACTCCGCTGGGTTGTGCGTAAGAAGTGGGTGGAGCAGAGGATGCGCGTCTGAAGGCGTCCAGATGATGAAAAGATGAAGCCGGGACTCGGAATCTCCCGAATCTTGGATGTCGGGATAGGATTCCTATGATCCAATGAGTCCGAGAGCACGCCATTGCGTAGAAAGGCGTGGAGTGTATGAGCGAAACCCAGATCGACATCGCGAACATCATGAAAGCCGCCGGGGGCTACTCCGGGCAGTGCTTCCCGTTTATCCGTGATGGGCTCGCGCACGCGACCGAACTCGTGCACGGGTCCCCGGACCAGACGGACGAGCTCGGGCTCGTGGACGAGTCGCGCCACGTGGACGGGGCGCAGCTGTGTCTCGGGCTCCGGGACCTCGCGATCCAGCGCTACGGGCTCATGGCGAGCACGGTCCTGAACAAGTGGGGGATCTACGAGACCCGCGACTTCGGGAACATCATCTTCGCCCTCGTCGAAGCCAACCTCATGCGCAAGACGGACGACGATTCGATCGAGGACTTCGATCGGGTCTACGACTTCGACGAAGCGTTCCAGACCCCGTGCCCGGGTCCGGAACCGATCGGCGTGTGAGCGGATCCCCTGATATCATGGCTCCATGAGCGAGCCCGAGACGACTGATCACGAATCGGAACACACCCCGCCTCCCCCGGAGGAGCGCGGCGCATGGGCGCGTCTCCATCTCTGGCAGATGCAGCCCGTCCGCGATGTCCTCTTGGGTCTCGGGATCCTCGCGATCTTCCTCCTCGGGCAAGCGACGAGTGTGGTGACAGTGCCCCTCCTCCTCGCGATCCTCCTCGCGTATCTCTTCGAGCCCGTGATCTGCTGGGCGATGGTTCGATTCGGGACAGCACGCCGCGCAACGGTCTCCGGGCTCATCGCGGCGATCGTGCTCGTCGTCGTTATCCCGAGCGTCATCGGCGCGACGTTCGGCGCAGCCCAGATCATCGCGTTCGGGCAATCCCTGATCTCGAACTACGACACCGTCTCGACCATCGCTGCTGAGAGTCCATCCCTTGAGGACGCCAAGCAGTCGTTGTCCGACCAAGGGGTCGGCGGGGTCTGGCCCTTCGTGCTGGAAGCCAAGCTCGCTGATCACGAGTCGGAACTGGGCAAAGCCCTCGACGCCGCCGACGAATGGGTCGCGGATCACCAAGACGAGGTTGGTCAGACCATCGCGGACGTTGGCTTCAGCATCGTGAACAAGACCGTCGCATTCTTCGGCGCGATCTTCGGGCTCTCCTTCATGGGGTTCCTGACGGCCTTCTTTTTCTACTTCGTCTCGACCGAATGGGTCCAGTTCAAGGGCTTCACCGAAGGGCTCCTCCCGACGAAGAACCGTGAGCGGATTCTCGACCTCCTCACCAAGTTCGACGCCGTCATCTCCGGGTTCATCCGCGGGCGCATCACGATCGCGTTCATCCAAGCGATCGTGTTCTCGATCGGGTACTTCGCGATCGGGGTCCCCGGCGCGTTCATCCTCGGCCCCGTCGTCGCCGTCCTCTCGATCGTCCCGTACCTCGCGCTCGTCGGGCTCCCGATCTCCATCTCCCTCCTCTGGCTCGAAGGGCACACGGGATTCCGTGGGGAGTGGTGGTGGGTCCTGGGCGCCCCGACCGCGCTGTACTTCCTTGGACAGGCGCTGGACGACTACATCTGGACCCCGATGATCCAGGGCAAGAGCACGGGGATGGACACCCCGACGATCCTCTTTGCTTCGATCGCCGGGGGCGCGTTGTTCGGGGTCTTCGGTCTGCTCATCGCGATCCCGATCGCGGCGTGCGTGAAGATTCTGATCCAGGAGATCGTCTGGCCCGAGTTCAAGAAATGGGCCGAGGGACGCGCCGAGGATCCATTACCGCTCGAGCGGTAACGGTCAGTCCGGAAGATCGCCCATGATCTGTCGCATGTGGTGCTCCAGGTGCGCGAAGTAGTCCTCGATCAGGTAGCTCAATGTCGCCGGTGTCCCCTCGGGGAAGTCCCGGTAGCAGATCTCACCGAGGTTGTGCTCTGCGCGGGGTTTGTCGAGTTGCTCGTCGGAAATCATCGTGACGACGTGGCACAGGTGCATGTTGAGCGAAGCCCACAGCGTCACCAGCTCTTCCCAGTCTGAGTCGTTGTAGTGCTGGATATGGACCCAACGCTCGTGGTCATACGTCTCGAAGACCAGTTTCTCCTGACACTGCGCCATCAGGAACCGACGAAGGTTCACCGTTGCGCTGTCTACCAGATGACCAAGGATCTCCTTGGACGACCAGCGATCATCGCTTGGCTTTGTGGAGACGTGGGGTTCACCGTCGTCGAACATCGCTTCCGCGATGGTCGCGATCCGGTCCGCGTTGTATCCGAGTCGTGAGAGCGGCATTGCTTATCTCCTCTTCCCCTTGGGCTTGCGCTTTTTGACCCCACGCTTCCCGGACTTCGTGCTCGATTTGAGGGACAACCCGGGCATCCCCGACATCCCGGGCATCATCCCGCCCATACCACCCTGCGCGAGCTGCTTGGCCATCGCCGCTTTGGAGCCGCCACCCATGCCGCCCATCGCTTTCATCATCTTCGAGAGCGTGGTGAACTGCTTGGAGAGCTGTCCGACCTGGTTCGGGTCCGTCCCCGAACCCGTCGCGATGCGCGTCTTGCGCGAGTGCTTGATGATGTCCGGGCGCTTCCGCTCCTCGACGGTCATCGATTGGATCATCGCTTCCGTTCGATCGAGCTGCTTCTCGTCGATGTCGATGTCCTTGAGCGCGGAGCCCACACCCGGGAGCATCCCGAGGAGCGACTTCATCGAGCCCATCTTCCGGATCATCTTCATCTGCTTGAGGAAGTCGTCCATCGTGAGCTCGCCCTTCGCCATCTTGGCTTCGAGCGCTTTGGCTTCTTCCTCATCGACTTCTTGCTGCGCTTTCTCGACGAGCGAAACCACGTCGCCCATCCCCAGGATCCGACCGGCCATCCGCTCGGGGTGGAAGGGCTCGAGCGCGTCGAGCTTCTCCCCGACCCCGATGTAGCGGATCGGCGCGCCCGTAACCTGCTTGACGGAGAGGGCCGCGCCCCCGCGCGTGTCGGAGTCGAACTTCGTGAGGATCACCCCGTCCACTTCGAGCCGATCGTGGAAGGACTTGGCGCTATTCACCGCGTCCTGCCCGGTCATCGCATCGACGACGAGGAAGGTGTGGTGGGGGTTCACGATCCGGCGCACCGAGCCGAGCTCGCCCATCAGCTCGTCGTTCACGTGCAAACGGCCGGCCGTGTCGAGGATGAGCACATCGACCGACTTGTCCCGCGCTGCCTTGAGCGCGTTCTTGCACACATCGACGGCCACCCCGACGGCTTTCCCGTACTCGGCGCAGCGCTCGGGCTCCGAGTAGAAATGCACCTGCGATCCGCCGGGCATCTCTTCGTTGACCTGCTTCGCCACGGTCTCGAGCTGTTCGACGGCCGCCGGGCGCTGCAGGTCCGCCGCGCACAGCATCACCGACCGGCCCTGCTTCTTGAGCACAGCCGCCAGCTTCCCGCACGTCGTCGTCTTCCCCGACCCCTGGAGCCCGCACATCATCACGATCGTCGGCCCGGGTGACAGCTTCATGATCCCCGGGGGCTTGGGTTGCTCCTCAGCGTTGGGATCCCCCCCGAAAAGCTCGATCAACCGCTTGTGCACGATCCCGATCATCTCCTGCCCGGGCTTGAGCGACTTGGTGACCTGCTGACCCAGCGCGTCCTTGAGCACCTTGTCGCAGAACTCTGTCGCAACGTCGTAGTGGACGTCCGCGTCGAGGAGGGCATCGCGCACCTCGTCCATCGCGCCGCGCACATTGGATTCCGAGATCTGCGACTGACCCGAGAGCGAGCGCATCGCGTTGCTGAAACTATCCGAGATCCGATCGAACATACAAACTCCGGCACCGCTCGGGCGCTTGGTGTCTACTCTCGATCAGGGCCGTGACCGCAGCCGACAGACTATAGGGCTGGATAGAGATACACTGGGTCGCATTGGATACGGCAGATCAAAATCAAAAGAGTCTTCGATGCGAGTCGTGCGGATACCTACTTTCTGGGCTTCGGGTCGATATGGATTCGATCGAGTGCCCTGAGTGTTCTCACAGATCCAGAATCGTCCTGCGGAAGGATTCGGTTCTCAGAGATGGGCCTTCACTTGGAGGCCTGATCGTCTTTGCTCTTGGGGGTTCGCTTATTCTGCTCGGTTTTTTGATTCTGGTGCTCGTTCTGAACTAGCGCTTCGACGTGAGCCATGCATAGAGCTTCGCCTTGCTCCATGTGTTCACACACAGATACTTCGTCAACCACCCGCGCTGCCCAGTCAGAACATCGAATCAGAGGTCGTCGTCCGGGCGGATGATGTCTTCTCTCGATCAGGGCCATGACCGCAGCCGGAACATGACATCGATTCCGAGCGGATAGGTGGCATGAATGCAGGACATGAGCACGCAATTCAAGAAACCCGTCTGGGAGCTCCATGCCCGCCCCATCGGCGCGAACCATGAACCCTGGGAGCCCCGGGCGGTCGAAGCGCGTTCAGCAATCCAAGCGGAAGCGATTCTTCGTCGCGATGGTTACGAGTCCATTTTAATGAGCGCCCGACGGGTGGATAAGATTCCGGATCCGAGAACGCCTGCCAAGCTCAAAGACCCGCGCTGTTCCAGATGTGGATATCAGCTCTCGGGTTTGGTTATTGAGGAAAGCGTGGTCGTCTGTCCGGAGTGCGCCTTTCGACAGCCCGTCATCGTGTGGCACCCGGATGCAGCTCTCAAGAGGGATTCAGGAAGCGGTATTCTGATGGTGTTCGCGATCATCGGGATGATCACCGTAACGCTGTTTCTGGTGCTTCATGCCTTTGCAATCCTGCTCTAATCACCGCTTCGACTTGAGCCACGTGTGGAGCTTCGCCTTGCTCCACGTATTGACACACAGATCCTTCGTCAACCACCCGCGCTGACCCGTCAGCACCCCGAAACGAAGGTTGTCATAGTCATCCGGGTGGTGCACATCGCAGTCGATCGCGATCTTACACCCCGCTTCGACGGCCGCTCTCACATGGGTATCGCGCAGATCGAGGCGCATCCAGTGCGCGTTGATCTCCAACGCCACATCGTGCTCGATCGCGGCCGCGATGAGCTCGTCCATGTCGGGCTCCAATCCCGGACGGCGCTCGATGAGCCGACCCGTCGGGTGACCGATGATGTGGACGAGGGGGTGCTGGATCGCTTTGAGGAGCCGCTTCGTCGCGTCCTTGGGTTTCGCGCGGAGTCCCGCATGGGGCGAAGCGACCACGACCTGGAGCTCGTGGAGCAGATCGTCGTCGTAGTCGAGCGACCCATCGACGAGGATGTCCACTTCCGATCCGCACAGCACCTCGATCCCATCGAAGCCTTTGTTGAAGGCCTTGATGTACTTGATCTGCTGGCGCAGACGTTCCTCGGAGAGCCCGTTCGCGACGGCCGACGATCGGGAGTGGTCCGTGATCGCGAGCGTGTGGAACCCACGCTTCTTCGCAATCGTCGCTGTTTCTTCGAGCTCCATCTTTCCGTCGGAGGATGTTGTGTGCGAGTGGAGCTCCGCCTTGATGTCGTCCACCGTGACCAGGTCCGGCGCTTCGGTCAGGTCCATCTCCCCCCGGTCCTCGCGCAGGGTGGGCTCGATGTAGGGGAGCTTGAGCTTGGTATAGATAGACTCTTCGGTCTTCGCCGCGACGGGTTTCTCTCCGCGCTGCTGGGGCGGGGTGTCGTCGTCCTTGTCTTCTTTATAGAGCCCGTACTCGTTGAGGGTGAGCCCCATCGAGAGTGCGCGTTCACGGAGCCGGACATTATGCTCCTTGGACCCTGTGAAGTACATCAGGGCCGCGCCCCACGACGACTCGTCGATGAGGCGCAGATCGACCTGAACACCCATGGACCCTTCGTCCCCACCCCATCGTCCAGAGTCGAGACCCGTTGAGAACCGGATGGAGCACTTCGTCTCCCCGTTCGCGAGGATCTGGGTGACGTGATCCCCGTTGGTGAACGCATCACGCGCCGCGTCCGGATCGCTCGTCGCGATGAGAATGTCCACATCCCCGATCGTCTCCTTCCCCCTCCTCAGCGACCCCGCATACGCGACCCGCTTGGTCCCCTTCGTGTTCTCCAGCAGCTTCACGAACCAGTCCGCGACATACTGGGCGACCCCGATGTGGAGGCGCGATCCCGAGGATTCCATGAACTCGATCGACGCTTTGATGTTGTCAACCGTCTTCTGACCCATGCGCGGGAGCTCGAGGATCGACCCGTCCTCGATGATCTTCTTCAGATCCGCGATGGACTCGACCCCCTTCTCGTCCCACATCAGCTTCACCGTCTTCGGCCCGAGCCCTTGGACCTGGAGCACGTCCATCAGTCCCTGGGGGACTTTGGAGACCAGCTCGTCGTGTTCCTCGATCGTCCCCGACTGCGCGAGCTCGATGAGCTTGGAGGCCGTCCCCTTCCCGATCCCGTCGAGCTCGGTCAGTGCCTTGGTGTCGCCGTCTTTCGCGAGAGGTCCCAGATCGGTAGTGATGTCCCCGAGAACCCGGGCCGCCTTCGCGTGCGCGTTCACCCGGAATCGATCCGCGCCCGTGAGCTCGAGCATCTGCGCCATGCGATCGAAGTATGTTGCCGCTTCGGTGTTGAATCCCATAGCGGATCGTAGTGGGGGATCAGTCGGAAGGACGCTCGTTCCCGAACTCCTCGACGATCCTCGCTTCGACTCCCGAAACGACCGATTCGCGATCCGATTCGGGGACGAGCATGAGCGCCGTGACCCATCGGCGCACCAGAGCCATCGAACCGGGCTCAAGTATCGTCTTCATCAACTCCAGATGGTCGTTTGGCGACAGCGCCCGAGATCCGCTCGGCGCTGGATCCGTGAGTGCGTCCCGCTCCGTCTCGTCTCGATCCTTCATGCTCCATCGTAGAACGGGGTTCGATGCTGGAGGAGACGTTCAGTCTTGTCTCCACGTGCGCGACCAGACGCTCGAGCCGATCGACCCGTTCGATAAGCTGGGTCAGGATGTTCGCGACGGCCCCCATGAGCTCGTTCGGGTCCGCGCTTTTGAGCGCGTGGGTCGTTAGGTCCTTTGTGTGCATGGGTCCCTGACCCGACAGGAGCCATTGACCTGAGATCCCGAGTGCTCCGCAGAGATTCGTGATAAACGAAGCGCTGGGTGCTTGCCCTTGCATGTAACGTCGCACCGTTTCGGGATGTGTGTCCGTGATCTTTCCAAGCTGCCGATACGAGTTTTCGCCGGCCGCCTTGTTCAAACGTTCGTGGAATGCTGATGTGCTGGTCATAGCACCACAATACACAGATGTTTGGGTAAGTACAGGGTAAAAACCGCGTTCAAGCGGTTCCCTTCTCAGTACTGAGGCGGAAGAACAGAGGACAACACAGATCTGCGATCACACAGGAATGTGCGGTGGTGCAAACTCGCACAGAAATGAGTGTAAATCTTTTTGAGCAAGTTTCCTACATTACCCCACATCGCCCAGCCCAAGCCATTGTCCGTGTGCTTTGAGGAGCCGACGGCGCGCGAGCGCATCTTCATTCCGATCGAGCGTTGGTGATTCGTCGATCCAGTCGGCCGCGTCCCGACGCGCGAGCATAAGCAGGTCCTGGTCCTGGATCGGATCCGCGACCTTGAACGGCGACATCCCGGACTGGCGCGTCCCGAAGACATCCCCCGCGCCCCGGATCTCAAGATCCTTCTGCGCGAGGACGAATCCGGAGCTGGTCTGGACCATCGCGTCGAGGCGCTCGCGCCCGTCGTCCGTCTTTGGATCCGCGACGAGCACACACACACCCGGGGTGTCGCCGCGCCCGACACGCCCGCGAAGCTGGTGGAGCTGCGCGAGCCCGAACCGGTCCGCGTCTTCGATCACGATCACGCTCGCATTGGGAACATCCACCCCGACTTCGATCACCGTCGTCGCGATGAGAGCATCAATCTTCCCGGCGCGGAACCGGTGCATGATCTGCTCGCGGGTCTGTCGTTTGAGCTTCCCGTGCATCGCCGCGACATGGACATCGTGAAGCTCACCTCCCTCGAGTTCCTTCATCAGCGAGCGCAGATCCCGTCCTGAGCGTTCGCTCTTCTCGATGCTCGGGACCACGATGAACGCTTGCTGTCCGATCCCGATCCGCTCGCGCACCCACGAATACACCGTCCCGCGCTGCTCGGGGCGCACGAGGCGCGTCGTCACGGGCTGCCGTCCCTGGGGGAGGTGCTCGATCGTGGAGATGTCGAGGTCCCCATAGATCGTGAGCCCGATGGTCCTTGGGATGGGGGTCGCCGTCATCACGATCACGTGCGGCGTTTCTTCGCCCTCGTCCGTCGATCCCTTTACCCGGAGCTTGGCGCGCTGCTCGACCCCAAACCGGTGCTGCTCGTCGATGATCGCAACAGCAAGAGAATGGAACCGGACGGAGTCCGACACGAGCGCGTGGGTCCCGACGATGAGATCGATCTTCCCCGCGCCGATCCGTTCGACCACGCTCGCGCGTTCATCACTGGGCATCGATCCCGTGAGCAGTTCGATCCGGGTGCGCGATCCTTCAAGGAGCTTGGAGATCGACAGGTAGTGCTGTTCCGCGAGGATCTCCGTGGGCGCCATGATCGCCGCCTGGTGCCCGTGCGCGATCGCGCGGAGCATCGCGCACAGCGCGACGATCGTCTTCCCCGACCCGACATCGCCCTGGATGAGCCGGTTCGTGGGGGTGTTCGTGCTCATGTCCTGCGCGATCTGCTCGACGACATGGCGCTGGTCCGGAGTGAGCTCGAACGGGATCCGGGACTCGATCCGCGCTTCGATCTCCGGGGTCCGGGGGAGCGCCGGCGCTTTGAGCGTGCGGCGCAGGTGCGCGCGTTTCATGTGCACCCCGAGCTGCAGCAGCAGCAGCTCGTCGTACGCGAGTCTCCGTCGCGCGACTCCGACCTCGTCCTCCGTCTCGGGCGCATGGATCATCCGGTACGCATCCGCGAGGGTCGGAAGCGCCCGCTCTTTCCGGTACTCGTCGCTCAGATGATCCTCGAGCAGCGAGCACGCTTCGGGGAGGACCTTCGCGATGATCTCGCGGATCCGGTCCGGGGTGATCCCTTCCGTCGCGCTGTAGACAGGGCGATACTCGTCATCCCCGTCCGGGGATTCGTCGAGCGCTTCGGGTTCGAGGATGTCGTACTCGGGGTTCGCGAGCTGGAGCCCGGGGCCGTGGACTTTGGGTTTGCCCTGGACCCGGAGCACCATCCCAGGGGTGAGTTTCTTCGACAGGTACGCTTGGTTGAAGAACACAAGATCGAGCCGTCCGGTGTCGTCCATGAGCACACACTCGAAGCGTGACTTCCGTCCGTGCCCGGCGATGCGCGTCGCCGTGATCTCCCCGACCCCGGATCCGATGACGTCCGCTTCCATCTCCCCGAGCCCGGACCTGGCGCGGATCCACTCGTGACGGTGGGGGAGGTGGGTCAGCAAGTGCGCGACACTCCCGATCCCGAGCGCTTTGAGTCTGGATACATGATCGGGGCTGATCCCGACCAGGTGCTCGATGGGTGTCGTGAGCGTGAGGGGCTCGCCGTCGATCGTGATGGCGCTCCGTGCCGTCACGGTTACAGCCCGAGGGGGTTGTCGTGCCGGGGACCCCGATCCGATTCGGTCAGCCCGTCTTGGTTCGCGAACGCCGGATCGATCTCGCGCAGGTACGTCCATGTGTAGAGACCCGTGGAATGCCCGTCGGAGAAGGTGATCTTGAGCGCGTAGTTCCCGACCATCTCCGCGTTGATCGCGGTGACATCGCTCGATCCCGTACCCTGGGGGAGGATCGTCAGGGGATTGGTCTTCATGGACTTGCGTAGCTCACGCATCTCCGCGCTCGGGGACATCCGGCGGAGGTATCCGATCGGATAAAACGACTCACGCCCATCGTCCCAACGGATCGTCAGCCCAGTATCCTTCTTGAGATCCAGATGTTCCGGGCTCGGCGTGTCGCTCATGATCGAGTCTAGATCCGATGAACCCGAGAGGTCCGCGAATGAGCACGACGACGAGCACACCCTACGAGACCCTCATCGACGCGCTGGACAGCGCGAAGACCTGCGCCTGTGTCGGGATCGACCCCGTCCTCGAACGGATCCCGGAAGACGTCCCCGGCGAATCCGATCTCGCGCGGATCCAGAGCTTCTGTCTGGGGACACTCGAGTCGGCCGCACAGCACGTCCGGATCGTCAAGCCCCAGTCGGCGTGCTTCGAGCGATACGGATCGCCCGGGTACACCATCCTCGAACGGGTCATCGCTCGCGCCCGTGAGCTCGACCTCTACGTCATCCTCGATGCGAAGCGCGGCGACATCGGATCCTCAGCAACCCATTACGCCGTCGGCGCATCCAACATGGGTGCACACTGGATCACCTGCTCCCCCTACATGGGGCGATCCTCGATCGAGCCCTTCCTCAACGAGGATCTCGGGGTCTTCGCGCTGTGCAAGACGTCCAACCCGGATGCGCAGGAACTCCAAGCAAAGCCCATGACGAGCGGGGGGGATGTCAGCGATCTCGTCGGGTCGATGATCACGAACATGGGGACCAACGTGGGCGCGGTTGTGGGTGCGACCAACAACCACGAGGATCTCACCGATCTCAGAAAGTCGATGCCGGACACCATGTTCCTCGTCCCGGGAGTGGGGGCGCAGGGTGGGACGATCGATGATGTCCGCGCGATGATCCGGCCCAACGCATCGTCGCCCGGGGAACTCGGGGTGGTGATCAACGCCTCTCGTTCGGTCATCTTCCCCGATCGCGCTACGGGAGAGTCCTGGGAAGAATCGATCGCGCGGGCTTCGGGCGAGTTCGCGTGTCAGTGCGCGGCCCTCCACACGGACTGATTTCCATACACAGAGAAAAAGCAAAGAGAGGCCGACGGCTCTCGCCGCGCGGCCTCTCTCTTGCGTTCGTGGCAACAACCGCATCGCGATCGCGCTCGATCATTCACATAGATCCGTTTCCGTCGTGTTGCATACCCCTTCGAGTCGCGGCAAACACACACGCCGCCCGAGAGAACCCCGGGTCGAATCACACCCAATGTGCCTCCGAAACGGCGGGTCTGCCAACAAATTCCCCGATTCGGGGCACGATCGGGTCGATCAGGGGTGTTTTTTGAGGGTCCGAGAACCGATCCGTGTCTCGATCCAGCACACTCACATGGGTTTGCTGTCGATCGTCACGTCGTAGATATGGAGGAGCTTCGCTTTATCGAAGACCATCTCCTGACGGCTCATCCCGACCACGTCGTACACGGGGGTGAGCTCGATCGCATCGACCGGGCAGGCTTCTTCGCACATCCCGCAGTAGATACAGCGGAGCTCGTCGATCTCGAACTTCGCGGGGTATTTCTCCCGGTCATCCCAGGGGCTCTCGGAAGCCACGATGTGGATGCAGTTCGCCGGGCAGATCGTCGGGCACATCATGCACGCAACGCACTTCACCCGACCCGAAGCGTCCTTGTTCAGACGATGGACCCCGCGGAAGTTGCTGGGCTCAAGACCCCCGGCCTCCACATCCATGTCCTCACGACGCTGCTCGGGGTACTGCATCGAGCGGCTCGTGTGTCCTTGACCGAAGGACGTGAAGAAATGCCGCATCGTCGTCCCGAACCCCTTGATGATGCTCGGGAGGTAGACGGCCTCGACGGCCGTCATGGGCTTGGGGGTCACATCGATGATGTCTGCGTCGTGGATGGCCATACGGGTCGAGTATAGCGGCATTCGGTGTGTGTTCCGTGCTCTCGGACCCTTGTTTCGATTGCGTTGGGGTCCCGGGGAGGGGTATCATGCTCCCATGAGCGATCGCAAGTCCGGGCCGCCGCTCTTCGAGCTGCTCGCCGACGACAAACCCACCCCCAAAGGATTGGGTGGGACCAACAACCCCGAGATGGGGACGACCAAGCCTCGGACCACGGTTGAGCTGCGCCCTCAGGATGAGCAGAGCAGCCCTGAGTCTCAACCGGCGTCGGTGAAGCTTCCCCCGAATGTCACCCAGGAAGAGCGATCAGCCACACTCGAGGACGACTCCGAACGTCCCGAACACGAGAAGGTCGTGAAGCTCACCATGTCGAGGGTGTACCTTGTCATCGCCGCCGTCCTCCTCCTCCTCGTTCTTGTCTGGGCCGGGGCGTACCAGTACGGGAGGAGCGCCGGGAAGGATGAGATGGAGGCGCTGATCGACGATCCCCAGGTCGTCCTCCCTCAGCGTGACCCGAATCCGGTCGCTCAGAACCCCGATCCGATCCAGTACGAACCGATCGAATCGACCCCGACCGACCCTCCCCGAAGCCCCGCACGGGGTACAGGTACGGTCCTGAGCCCTCAGGGGCTCCTTCAGAGGGATCCTCGTGAGCCCGGGATGAACTATCTCCAACTCGGGGTCCTCGATGCGGCCCAAGCCGGGGACGCGATCGAGTTCATGGCCCTCCACGGGGAGACCATCATCGGGGTGCCGCTGGACTCTCGGGGTGGATCCGCGAATAATCCCGTCCGCTATACGCTGTACTCGCTGGGGCTTGCGGTCCCGAGCGAGCAGTACCGATCGATGGAAACCCGCCGCCGTTCGCATGTCGAACGGATCGCGAGTCTCGGAGATCAGTGGGTGCGTGAGCGGCGCGGCGGATCGGATTTCTCGCCGTCGAAGACCCTGTGGGTCAAATACGAATGAATCGCCCTTGATGGGCTGCCCAATGGGCGAACAGAACTCGGAGACGACCATGAGCATCGACTCTTCGCTCAAGACCGAAGGCAACCTGACCACCAAGCGTTCCGTCATGACCCGCGCTGAGCGGATCGCAGCGCTCAAGGACGAGAAGCGTCACACCAAGGACAACGGCGCGCTCGGTCTCCCCAAGACCAAGGTCCGTGAGAGCTGATCCCACGGATCGCTCGGGTGTCCCCGTGACACACCTCACATCCCATCGACAGGCCGCGCCCGCGGCGGAGGCGTTATGCTCGATCATCTGATCTCCGAGCGTGCGAGCGCGATCCAAGCATCCGGGATCCGAAGGATCTTCAACCTCGGCGCATCGCTCGAGAACCCGATCCGCTTGTCGATCGGGCAGCCCGACTTCCCCATCCCCGAGCCCATCCGCAACGCGGCGATCAACGCGATCGAATCGGGTCACAACGGGTACACCCCGACCCAGGGATCCCCGGCCCTGCTGTCGAAGGTCATCGAATCGCTCAAGGTCGATCTGGGGTGGGACTGCGCCGTCACAGGAGCAGCTGAGCAAGGCCAGCCCAGCGTGTTTATCTCGTCCGGGACGAGCGGAGCCCTCGTGCTCGCGTTCATGGCGATGCTGAACCCAGGGGACGAGTGCATCATCCCGGACCCGTACTTCGTTGCGTATCCGCACATGGCTTCGATCTGCGGCGCCAAGGCCGTCAAGTGCGACACGTACCCCGACTTCCGGATGACGGCGGAGCGCGTCGCGCCCCTCATCACGGAGAAGACCAAGTTCGTCCTCGTCAACACCCCCTCGAACCCGTGCGGCGTGGTCAACGACGAGAAGGAATCGCGCGAGCTCCGTGAGCTGTGCAAGTCCAAGGGTGTGCTCCTGATCTCCGACGAGATCTACGACGAGTTTGTCTTCGATGACGCGCTCACGAGCTCAGCGAAGAACGACCCGAGCATGAAGCGCTGCGCCAGCGCGTGCCGGGAGAACGGCGCGCACGTGGACACACTCCTGATCCGGGGGTTCGGGAAGACCTATGCGTGCACGGGGTGGCGCTTGGGCTATGTCGCCGGACCGAGCGAGATCGTGGACGAGATGGCCAAGCTCCAGCAGTACACGTTCGTGTGCGCCCCCGCGCCCCTCCAGCAAGGGGTGGTCGCGTGTTTCGACACCCCGATGGGTGAGTTCGTGAAGGACTACCAGCAGCGCCGGGACCTCGTCGTCGAGAAGATGAGCGCCGTCACCGAGCTCGCGATCCCCGGGGGCGCGTTCTACGCGTTCGTGAAGGTCCCCGAGCATCTGAACATGACGGGGACCGAGTTCACGGAACGGATGATCGAGGACAAGGTGCTCGTCATCCCCGGGGGGGTCTTCTCGGATCGGGATACCCACTTCCGGATCAGCTACGCGACGGGGCGCGATGAACTGGAGCAAGGGCTCGATCTGCTTGCTCGCGCGATGTCTTGATTGATTGTGGGATCAGGGTCTGTCGATCAGAACTTGATCTGGAGACGCGCGAACAGACCCTCCTGGGAGAGGTCGCGCGAGACGGTACCGAGGTCGAACTCGGAACGGATGATCTGATACCCGGCGCTGAGCCCGACACGATCGCTGAGTCGCCAATCCGTTTTCGCTTGGAATCCCAAGAGCGAGGATCCCAGATCGAGCGATTGCGTGGTCGCTTGGCCGCTGAAACTCAATGAGTCCGAGATATCCCAACGCACCGCGGACCCGATCGTGGGGACCGCGATCACCTGGCGCTGGATCTCGCTCGAGTCGCGTGCTTCGCCGAGCGAGACACGCTGGGCTTCGATCGCGGTGATCCCCGAGAGGAAGACCACGTCGAACGGTCCTTCGGACCCCGAGGACCACTGGAGTTCCATGTCCGTCAGGTTGTAGGTCCCGCTCCCTTGGGTGAGCGAAGCAACGTTCGAGTTCTCGGGTGAGGTCAGCGATCCCCCTCCGATCCCGCCATCGATCAAGGTGGTGTTCCGATCCACACGGAAGCGCAGACTTGAGTCCGCTGAGTCCGCGAGACTCGCGATCGAATCGATCCGCGGGGCGTACGCGTTCTCGATGACCGTTCCATCGAACCCGATCAAGGTTGACGTGCTCGTGGGAGTGTTCGTGGTCGAATCGCTTGCGCGTTCAGGGTCGATACCCTCGACGCGCATCGCGCTGAGCACATCGAGCGTGCGGGTGAAGCGCACCCACTCGTCGGGTGTCTTGTAATCAACGAACTCGTAGGTAAACGGATCGAGCACACTCGGTGTCTGCGCTTCGACACACGCACCACCCGTCGCGATCGCGATGGCGGCTGACATCCATCCGGTTTGGATTCGAGTGCACATCATCCGTCGAATTTTGATCACTCGGACCATGAAAGTCAAATCGGCGTTTTTGGGTGGTTGGTGTTCACAAACATGGGGTGAATCTCATCCACTCGCTACGATCGGGGTCATGAACTACGGCTCCAACAACGGAAATAACCACCAGATCCCGTGGGGAAAGCGGCCCCCGAAGGGAAGCGAGCACGAACTCCTCAAAGGTCCGCGCCTCCGGAGACAAGAACTCTGGACCACCATGAAAGTATTCGCGGAGTTCATCAGAGGATTCCGTGCGCTCCACTTCACGGGTCCGTGTGTGACTGTGTTCGGATCGGCACGCTTCGGTGAGGACCATCCGTACTACGCGCTCGCGCGTGAAGTCGGCGCAGAACTCGCGCGCAACGGGTTCGGTGTCATGACGGGCGGGGGACCCGGGATCATGGAAGCCGCGAACCGTGGCGCTCGCGACGAAGGTGGGCTGAGTCTCGGGTGCAACATCGAGCTCCCCATGGAGCAGGTCCCGAACCCGTACCTCGATCGGTTCGTGGAGTTCAACTACTTCTTCGTGCGCAAGGTCATGCTCGTGAAATACTCGAGCGCGTTCATCGTGTGCCCGGGAGGGTTCGGGACACTCGACGAGGTCTTCGAGACGGCCGTCCTCATCCAGACCCGGAAGATCCAGCAGTTCCCGATCGTGATCATGGGGAAGGAGTTCTGGGAACCCCTGCGCGACTTCATCGACAAATCGCTCATCGGGGGAGGGACGATCTCGCCGGAGGACATGGACCTGATCACGGTGACGGACGATCCGAAGGAAGCGGTGGAAGCCGTGATGATGGCGCAAGCGAAGCGTGGGGAGCACCCGAAGCACGTTTCGTCTCACTGATACTCGGAGAGCAATCGCTCAGCGAGCTCTTGGACCAGAAGTACCGGATCCTGCAGCAGCGAGACCGCGATCGCATCGAACCCGGGATACACCCCGCGCCCGGGATTGGGGGAGTTCTCGATCAGCCACGCTCGCACACCCGGGTTCGGATGTGAGACCAGAGGCCCGATTGTCTCGATCCAGCGGCGGATGTACTCGTCGGATCGGGTTGTGTGTCTCCGGTTCGGCTCAATCTCGGGGAGATTCAACGAAGACGAAGTCTGTTCGATCAGAACCCTGCATTCGATGAGCACGACGAGCCCGTCCGGGTCGAGCGGGACGAGCGATTCGAGCGCGAGCGTCCGGATGGGCATCCCCGAACTGTACGAACCCGCCGCGATCCGATGATCTGTTAGTCCGTGCTCGACGATTGCTCGCAGAAGTACGTCGCACTCTGGCTCCTCGCGCACCCGGTTGACCAAAGTCTCGTACTGGCGGACAAGCAGCGATACATACATAAGAGCCAGCGCACGCTCATCGGCGGATCCCCGAGCGATCGAGGTCCGGAGCGACTCGAGCACGACACGGAGTTTCGTTGGATCGTCATCATTGGCCGAGCTCCAGATCGCCCGCGCGTGGAAAAAGTATTGTCGAGTGCTCTGGATATGCGCGGGATCGAGGAGCATGGGCATGGCTCGATCCGGGATCCCGGCGTCTTCGATCAGGGTTGCGATGATCCAATCGCGCATTCTGGAACTCGGCGATGAGATGTAGATCTTGGGGTCCGTCAATCGATCCGCTTCGGGCGCCATGATCGGGCTCGTCCGGGTTCGGAGCGCTCTTTGGGCTCGGAGGTAGTTGGAAGCGAGATCGGGATCCCGCGAGAACTGTTCTGACTGGATCCATGACTTCGCGAGTGAATAGGACCGCATATTGCTCGTCGAGAGGAGTTGGGTCTGCGCCGGGGTCGGGTTGGGGTTCTCGAGCGCGTCGAGGATGTCCGTGAACCCCACGAGCAGCAGGGCTTCCGGATCGATCGGGGGCGCGATATACCACTCTTCGTTCGGCGAACTCCCAGGTTTGCGCGTGGTCTCGCTCCAGCACGCGATGATCAGTTCCCAGCGACGATCGTCTGCCCGCGCGACGGGGTCATCGAGCAGCGGTTTGCACAGCGACCTCCCGAACCGGTGCGCTGTCCCGTCCCCGTTCCAACGATCGAACAACCGTGTGCTGAGTGAGGGATGAGGATTCCCCCGGCTCGTCCGGCCGTGCAGGATCCATGATTCCGGGAGCTGATCCCACCCCATAGTCAGCACCCACGTCGGCACCAGGGTCAGCGGACCGTTTGTGAGTCTCCGAGATTGATACAGCGTGAAGACTCCGGGCAGGAGCAGCAAGGTCGCCGCGGCAAACGCCCAGCGTGGTCTTCGTGCTTTGTAGAGCTGTCGTTCATCGGAGATCGGCTTCCCGCACTCCGGGCACCGATCCAGGTCCGCGCCGGACATGTCGTACCAGCACTTCGGGCAGCGCTTGCGACCGTGGGATCGATCCCCGACAAACGCCCAGACATACATCCCCGTCGCGAAGAGACACACCGTGATCGAAGCGGCCGCGTACGCGCCGCCGGAGATCCCCGCACCATCATTCCAGAGCGCATGGATGTAGACCCCGAACCACGCCGACCCGAACGCGATCCCGAACCCGAGCAGACTGAGGAGCAGGGTGAGCACGAAATGCCTGGTGCTCATCCGTCGATGCGATCGACGCCGGCGCGTGCCCAACTCCGCGAACCAGCGCACGAGCATCGAAACCGACCAGCACGCGATCAGCGCCGAGATCGTCCAGGCGACGAAGAGTGTGCCCTCCATACACGGGTGTACGCGATCCCCGTTGGTGGGTTTCATTCACGCGGACACGCGGCGCATCTTCTTGCTGATCCCCTCCGGTCGTGGTATACCTCTTCCCATGACATACACCCTCTTCGCCGTCGCGATCCTTGCGGTCCTCCGGATGCTCGCTCCAGCACCGGCGGTTCCCTCGAACCACGCCCCCGAAATCATCGATCTCACAAGCACAATCGACGGCACCGAGTACCGATGCAAGGTCGTCATCAACAGCGAAGCCATCAGAGGCGGCGCGGCCCTCCTGTTCCTCCACGGCTCAGGCGAATGCGGCACCGACGGCGAGAAAATGCTGCACGTCGGGCTCCCGCGCTCCGCGAAAGAGAACCCCGAGATGTGGCCCTTCGTGCTCATCGTCCCCCAGAAGCCCACGCGCGACTCTGAGTGGGAGGACCACGACAAAGCGATCACCCACATGCTCGACGAAGCAGCGAAGCAGGGGCTCTACGACCCCGAGCGACTCGGGATCACCGGGCTGAGCCAAGGGGGGCACGGGACGATCACGATCGCATCACTCCATCCGGACCGATTCGTCGCGGCCGCCCCCGTGTGTCCGTACGTCGAGCGGGTCTGGGACACGGACGGGAATCGTCATCCCTGGCCGGACGCGAAATCGGACGCGCCCGGGATCGTCAATGCCGCCAAGGCACTCGCGTCTCTCCCGATCTGGCTCCATCACGGGGATTCGGATGTCGTCGTCGCCGTGGAGAACTCCCGGGCGCTCCACGAAGCGTTGCAATCGATCGATGCGGACACCCGCTACTCAGAGTACGAGGGGGTGAACCACAACTCATGGGACAACGCGTACGTGGACAAAGAGTTCGCGGCCTGGTTCATCGAGCACTGCGCCGACTGATCAATCGACCACCCGGACCCCGTCGCGCGAAGTCAGCTCCCGGAACAGCTCCCGAAGGCGCGCCGTGACGGGACCCATCCGCTGATCCCCGATGGGCCTCCCGTCGATCGTCCCGACCCACGACAGCTCGCCCATCGTCCCCGTCGTGAAGCATTCCTGAGCGTTGTACATATGGGTGAGCGAGATGTCCCGCACGACACACGGGATGTTGTTCGCTGCGCACAGATCGAGGATCGTCTGTCTCGTGATCCCCTCCGGGCACGCGCGGGTGGTGGGGGTCTGGAGGACCTGGGTCCCGAGGGGCTCGATCGGCGCGACGATGAACACGTGGGTCGCGTTGGTCTCCGCGACAAACCCGCGCTGATCGAGCATGAGCGCATCGTCGGCGCCGTGCGCGTTCGCTTCGATCTTCGCGAGGATGGACTGGATCAGGTTGTTGTGATGGATGTTCGGGTCCAAACAGTCCGGGGGGAATCGGCGGATCGAGCTCGTCGCGAGGGTGAGCCCGCTCGACCCCTGCGCATCGTCGTACACGGGCGCTTTGTGTTCCGCGAGGACGATGAGCGTCGGCCCGGACTGATTCAGTCTCGGATCCATCCCCGACGTGATCTTCACCCCGCGCGAGAGAGTCAGCCGGATGTGCACCCCGTCGCGCATCTCGTTCGCGGTGAGGGTCTTCTTGATCTGCTCGACCAGTTCGTCGCGCGATGGGATCGACGTGAACGCGAGCGCCTTCGCGCTCCGGCGCAGACGCTCGATGTGCTCGTCGAGCTTGAAAATGCGCCCGTTGTAGAGACGGAGCCCTTCCCACACCCCATCCCCGCCCTGCACGAGCGAATCGAACGGCGAGATCCCCGCTTTGTCTCGATGGATCAGCTCTCCGTTGATGTTGATGAGCAGGTCTTTGTTTTTCTCGTTAAAGATCTGGAGCATGGGGGGTCTCAGCTGGGGATGATCGCGTGGGGCGCGAGGATGTCGAACAAACGCTGGCATTCTTCGAGCACGGGGAGGAGTCGATCGGGGATCTCGGGGGTCGTGGGTGTGTACAGCTCAAAGCCCGTGGACCTGTACACGCTCGCATACCAATGCGGGGCCCACACGCCATCTTCGGGTTTCGGGCCGGGTGCCCACGACAGCATCGATTCATCGAACGGGACCCGGGTCCGCTCGCACAACGCCGTCAGCGCCGCGCGGGGATCCGTGAGCACCGTGCGAGAGTTAATCACGGCCGGCGTCGTGCCCGTCCGTTCCCGCACATGCTCAAAGATCGCGACCTGCTGCGGGAGCCCGAGATCCTCGGGGGTGGGGGATTCGATGACCTTGATAAAGCTCGCGATCATCGCGCGTGGGTCGCGGATCAGAAAGCAGTTGGTGAGCGAAGTGGTCCAATCAAGATCCATGTCGCCCGTGACGTGATGCGCCATGTGCTTTTGGTACCAGATCGGTTTCCCGTCCGGGATCGGACCCGTGAGCGCGCCCGAAACCTTGCGCCAGTCCGTGGGTTGGGAGCCCATGACCTCGTCCGCGGCGGGGTGTGTGGATCGCTTCGCTTCGTCGAGCGTGCTCAGGTAGTGCGCGTACAGGGGTTCGTCGGACACGGCGCAGTCGAGTCGTGAGCCCCACGAGCGCATCATGGCCGTGGAGATATTGCGCGGCCCGGACCACATCGCGATGCGCACGGGCGCGTCGCTCATGCGTGCGCGAGCTCGAACCGTTGCTTCACGCTCGTCGCGCCCTTGGAATCCCGCTCATCAGCGACGGCCGCAACAAACTCGTCGAGGTGCATCGCGCCCAGGTCCTTCTCGACCCCGAATGCGCGGACGCTGACCTGACGGTTCTCAGCATCGCGCGGGCCGACGACGAGGAGGTAGGGGATCTTCATCTCCGACCCGTTCTTGATCTTCGCTTGGACACGCGCATCGTGGGTGTCCACGCTCGCGCGGATCCCGATGTGGTTGAGCTGCTCGTAGACCTCCTGGGCGTAGTCGTTGCTCTTCTCGGAGATCGGGACGACTCGGACCTGCTCGGGGGACAACCACAACGGGAACGCGCCCGCGAAGTGCTCGATAAGCACCCCCACGAACCGCTCAAGCGAGCCGAACGGAGCGCGGTGGATCATCACGGGACGGTGCTTCGTGTTGTCCGCGCCGATGTACGAGAGGTCGAACCGCTCGGGGAGGTTGTAGTCCACCTGGACTGTCCCGAGCTGCCATTCCCTTCCGATGACGTCCTTGACCACGAAGTCGATCTTCGGCCCGTAGAACGCGGCTTCCCCGGGCTCCTCGGACACGTTCGCGCCCAGCTCCGCGGCCGCCGCCCGGCACGCCGCTTCCGCCTTGTCCCAGTTCGCCGGGTCCCCGACGTACTTCGACGAGTCCGGATCACGGAGCCCGACGCGCACACGGAAGTCGCTTAGCCCCAAAGTCTCGAACGCGAGCTTCACGAGCTTCAGACACCCGCGCACCTCTGCTTCGATCTGGTCCTCCCGGCAGAACAGGTGCGCGTCGTCCACCGTGAAGCAGCGCACGCGTGTCATCCCGGAGAGCTCCCCGGACTGCTCCCAGCGGTACACCGTCCCGAACTCGCTCAGACGAACCGGGAGGTCCCGGTACGAGCGGGGCTGGGAGTCGTAGATCTTGATATGGTGCGGGCAGTTCATGGGCTTGAGCAGATACCCGTTGATGTCCCCCTCGCTCATCATGTTCGACAGGTCCGAGCACGAACACCCCTCGTCGCTCACATGCTTGAGGAAGTCACGCTCCATCACGGGGACGAACTGCGACTCCGCGTAGTACGGGAAGTGCCCGGAGGTCTTGTACAGATCGAGCTTCCCGATGTGCGGGCAGAACACGTCCGTGTAGCCCATCTTCGCGAGCTCCGCGCCGATCCAGTTCTGGAGCTCCTTGCGGATCACGGACCCGCGCGGGGTCCAGAGGATCAGACCCTGCCCGACCGTCTCGTCGATGTGGAAGAGCTGGAGCTTCTTCCCGAGCACCCGGTGGTCGCGCTTCTTGGCTTCCTCGAGCTGGTCGAGGTGCGCGTCGAGGTCCTTCTTCGAGAAAAACGACGTCCCGTAGACGCGCGTGAGCCGATCCGAGTTCTCGTCCCCGTGCCAGTAGCTCGAAGCAAGCGACATGATCTTGAATGCGCCGATCCGACCCGTGCTCGGGATATGCGGCCCCCGGCACAGGTCCTCCCAGTCCTTCCCGGGCTCACCCGTCGCGTAGAACGACAACGATTCTGCACCGACCTCGACGGCCTTCTCCGCGTTGTCGATCTTGTACTTCGATCCCTCGCTCTTGAGCTTCTCCATCCCGTCATTCACGGACATGTCGTAGCGCGTGAACGGGCGGTCCTCTTTCACGATCTTCGCCATCTCCGATTCGATCGCCTCGAAGTCGCCTTCCTTGAGGGGACGATCCTCGGGGAACGCGATGTCGTAGTAGAACCCGTTGTCCAGGGGAGGTCCGTACACGAGCATCGCGCCGGGGACGATCCGCTGGATCGCTTCCGCCATCACGTGAGCCGTGGAGTGGCGCAGGAGGTTCAGCGCGTTCGGATCATCCTGCTTGTCGCGCGTTTTCTCGGTGACGAGGTGGAGCGTGCAGTCCGAGTCGAGGGTGGTGGAGAGGTCGCTCAGCTCGCCGTCGACGAGACACCCGACGCAGGCTTTCGCGAGGCGCTCGCCGATGGTCATCGCGACGTCGTACGCGCTGACGGGGTGGTCGAAGGATTTGGTGGAGCCGTCGGGAAGCGTGATCGTGGGCATGGGGTCCGCTCGCTGAGCCGTAAGTGTCTGTGGTTGAGGGTCGATCCATCGACCCGGGGTCATCCTACGAAAGCACGCCCGGAAAGGCGTGCATACGGGGTCAGTTTGTGGGTTCAAAGCTTGGGGGAGGATCCGGGGATCAGCAGCACCCCGGGGCGCACCCGCAGCCCTTCGTCGCCTTGATGTCCAAACTCGTGATCACGTCAGCGGCCGACGTCCCCTCGGGGAGCAGCGCTTGGATCTTCCCGTACAGGGGGTCGTTCGCTTCCGTCAGCGCCCGGACGTACTCGGGTTTCGGGGTCAGCTCGATCGATCCGAGCCCGGCCATTTCGATCTGGGATCGCATCTCATCCACCAGGATCGCGCCCGACACACACCCGGCCCACGACTCGACGATCGACTTGACGGCCTCGGGCAGCGGTGTGAGCAGCCCGATATCCGAGACAGCCACCCGCCCCCCGGGCTTGAGCACCCGCGCGATCTCGTTCCAGACCTGCTGCTTATCGATCGCGAGGTTGAGCACGCAGTTCGAGATCACGACATCGACGGAGCTGTTGGGCGCGGGGATGTGCTCGATCTCGCCCAGACGGAACTCGACGTTGCTCAGCCCCGTGGTCTTCGTGTAGTGCGCGATGTTGGTCCGCGCTTTGTCGATCATCGCGGGGGTCATGTCCACCCCGATCGCGCGCCCCGTTTCCCCAACCTTGGGTCCGGCTAAGAAGATATCGAACCCGCCCCCGGATCCGAGATCGAGGACGACCTCGCCGGGCTTGAGCGCGGCGATCGCGGCCGGGTTCCCGCACGACAAGCCCATGTTCGCGTCGCTCGGAAGCGATTCGAGCTCTTCCTTCGTGTACCCGATCTGCTGCGCCAGGACACCCGCATCGATCGATTCGGTCACCCCGCACGCGCCCGCGCAGCAGCAGGACCCGCTGGATTCCGTTTCACCCGTGAGCATGTCCCGGGTGACCGTGCTCGACTGCGCGATCCCCGTGTAGTCATCACGGATGCGCTGACGGATCGTTTCCTGTTCACTCATAATCGGGACTCCTGGTTCGTGGTGGTTGGAGGGGTGGGGGGAGTTGACAGGATCGGGATACAGCACCCCTCACGCTGCATCCGCGCGAGCTCTCCGGGTTCGATCGAATCGATGTGACCCAGCGTGTGGGTGTCGTTCTGGATGACTTCGTCGTTGAACGCATGAGCCCGAACGAACGAGAGCGCATCGAGCACGGCCGGGTCCGGATTGTCGGGGGTCTTGTAATGGACCCATCGCCCGTCCTTGCGCGACTCGAGGAGCCCAGCATCGCGCAGGACCCCGAGATGTTTGGAGATCGATGGGTTCGAGAGATCGATCAGCGCAACGAGCTGGCACACACACCGCTCCGAATCCAGACAGGCGCAGAGTAGCCGGATCCGGTTGGGGTCGGAGAGCGCATGGGTGATCCGGGTGAACTGGTCGAGACGGTTTCTCATTTTACTAAATAAGAAAATAGCATCCGCCTCGCCTCGGGTCAACACGAAAGGATTTTTTCACAAATTCAGATATATCGGAAACCGATATATTCGTAGGCCAGTATATTCGAGTGAGAGACAAAGGACTCCCCCATGCTCAACCTCAAGCAAGACCACTCCACCCTCGTCGTCCTCTCGGTCCTCGCCGACGGCCCCTCGTACGGGTACGCGATCTCCAAAGCGATCGCTTCGCGTTCCGAGGGTCACTTCCAGCTCACACCATCCGGGATGTACCCCCTGCTCACCAAGCTCGAGAAGCAAGGGCTCGTGACCACGAGCTGGGAAGAGGTCAAAGCAGAGGGCGCTGATCCCGATGCGAACGGTCGCAAACGGAAGTGGTACACCCTGAGCGCGAAGGGCCACAAGCAACTCGCACGACACATCGAAGCGCACCGTCAGATGCAAGCCCTGATCGATGTCTTCGTTTCCCCAGCCGAGCACGGAGGGGCAACACCCACATGAGCACACGCACCCGGTCATCCCGGAAAGCTCAGGAGAGGGTTCTCCCGTCCTCGATCGATGGGATCGACCGTTGGCTCGACGTTCTCACGTCCATGCTCAATCTCCCGAACCACGAGCGGACCCAGGTCCGTGACGAGCTCGAGGACCATCTCCGCTCGCGCGTCGATGACCTGCTGATCACCGGGGTGTCCGAGCCGGACGCCATCCGGAAAGCCGTCGAAGAACTCGGGGAAACCGCGGAGCTCGCGGTCCTCATCTCAAAGGCACACACCCAGTCTCGAACAAGGAGGCACATCATGCATTTCACACTCGCCGCGACCGCGATCGCCGGGATGACCTTCGGAGGGATCTCGCTGCTGAATCCGCAGACCCAGACCACGCCCCCTCCGGAGCAAACGGTCTTGATGAACGAGGGAGCAGTTCCCGTTGATCTCACATCGGAGCGTCCGATCGAGTTCGTCGGGGTCCCGTTCCTCGTCGGATTCCAGAACATCGCGGAGGCATTCGATCTGGATATCAAGCTCGATTCGCTTGAGCCGACCCAGGTCCGGGAGCTCCAGGGACGCGACGTCTCCCTCTCAGGCTCCTACGGCCTGTCGCATGCGCTCCAATCGCTCTTCGTCCAGTCGCTCTCTCACGCGGCGGACCTGAACTACATCGTCGAAGACGGGACTCTCGAACTGCTCACCCATGATGAGCTCGAGCGGAGAAGCGTCACAACCGAGGTGTTCCGGCTTGAT
This sequence comes from Phycisphaerales bacterium, assembly GCA_027019265.1. Classification (GTDB taxonomy): domain Bacteria; phylum Planctomycetota; class Phycisphaerae; order Phycisphaerales; family UBA1924; genus UBA1924. The sequence continues at coordinate 168,629 of JALUWX010000032.1, read as the reverse complement.
CATGGGGACAGCCGAAGGGCGAGGACAGTGCTTGAACTTCTCCGATCGAAAATCGATTCGCCATGGCTCCGGGTCGAGATCGTCGGAGACTCTCTTGTCATTGCGGCGCCCGAGTCCGATTTCGAGCATGTGAAGCCCGTCTTGAAACTTGTCGAGAAGGAGTTCCGGGACGCGCAGCGCGCCAGAGATCGGGCTGCATATGAGATGGAAGCGGCGCAGAGGAACGATCTGGAACAACTCAAGAGTGAATACGACACGTTGCGCGAGTCATATTTCGCGAAGGTGCAAGAACTCACCCAGCGTCAACATCGGTACGAGCGGTTCATGAACGGCGGCTCGAACATCGACATCGATCAACTCGGACCGGATGAGATCCTGAAGTTGATCGAGACCGAGGAGTTTCTCGTTACGAAATGCGAGTTCGAGGCCGAGGAGATCAAACGCCGTTTGGACAAGCTCCAGACCATCCTGATCGAGCGGGAATACGGAGTCGGGGACAAGACGTCCGAATAACCCGCTCCCAATCTCTAGATCCTGTGGTCATCCGAGCCCCCATGAGGGGCTCGGTCCACATGTTGTGGTATGATTCCCCCACCCAGGGGATCCATGCGAGATGATCTGTCCGTACTGCGAGCACGCGAAAGACAAAGTGATCGACTCGCGCTCGACCGAAGCGGGCGCGGTCATCCGCCGTCGTCGTGAGTGTCTGTCCTGCGGCCGACGCTTCACGACCTACGAACGGGTCGAGCCCGCAGGACGATTGATGGTGGTCAAGAAGGATGGCTCGCGCGTCCCGTTCTCCCCCGAGAACATCATGCGCGGGGTCTCCAACGCGTGCGGGAAGCGCCCGATCCCCGAAGAGACCAAAGCCCAGATCGCGCAGGACGTCGAGGATGAACTCCACGCGGAGTACGAGCGTGAGGTTCCCACGATCGTCATCGGGGAGCGCGTGATGGCCAAACTCCGGGACGTGGACAAGATCGCGTATATCCGGTTCGCGACCGAGCACCTCCAACTCGCGACCCTCGAGGACATCCAACGCGAGCTCGACGACCTGAGTGTTCGCGCGACCCCAGGGCCGGATCAGCAATCGCTGTTCCCTCGAAAGACCCAGTGAGACTCTCCTAGAATCGATCCGAAACGGAGGTCCCCGATGGCGAGCAAGGTCAGATCCACACCCACCGAGTGCTTCGAGGGGCTCAGAGAGTCCGGGATCCTCCACGACGGGATGATGTGCATGGTGGGGGGGTTCGGGCTGTGCGGGATCCCCGAGCAGCTCATCATCGCGCTCCGAGACTCGGGTGTACAGGACCTCACCTGTGTGTCCAACAACGCCGGGGTCGATGACTGGGGGCTCGGGCTCCTCCTCCAGACCAAGCAGATCAAGAAGATGATCTCGAGCTATGTCGGGGAGAACGAAGAGTTCGCGCGTCAGTTCCTCTCCAACGAGCTCGAGGTCGAGTTCAACCCCCAGGGCACCCTTGCTGAGCGTGTCCGCGCGGGGGGCGCCGGGATCCCGGCGTTCTTCACCGCGACGGGAGTCGGGACACTCGTCGCCGAGGGGAAAGAGACGCGCACCTTCGCGACCCCGAGCACGGGTGAGGAACGCGAGTTCGTGATGGAGACGGGGCTCTTCGGGGACCTCGCGCTCGTCAAAGCGCACAAAGCGGACCACTTCGGGAACCTCGTCTTCCACGTGACGGCGCGGAACTTCAACCCGGACATGGCGACGGCCGCGAAGTTCACCATCGCGGAAGTGGACGAGATCGTCGAGACCGGGGAGCTTGCGCCCGACGAGATCCACCTCCCGGGTGTGTACGTCGATCGGGTCGTGCAGACGGTGAGCGAGAAGCGGATCGAACAACGGACGGTGTCGTCATGAGCGAGACTCGAACAAACACCCCGGCCGACAAACCCGAGAAGCCGTTCTACCTGCGCCCGAGGTTCATCATGATCGCATTCGTCGCGATCGTGTCGCTGATCCTTGTGCTCCAGAACATGGAGTCGGCGCAGATCAGCATCTTCTTCTGGGAAGCCTCGATCCCGGCGGCCCTCGTCTACATTTTCTGCGCCATCCTCGGATTCGGTGCGGCGAAGATCACCGCTTCGCGCGATCAGAAGAAGAAAGCGTTGTCCTGAAAGAACACAAGGCCGAGCAATGCCCGGCCCCGTGTGCACATGAAGTAAGGCAAGGAATCAGGAACAGTTCTCACACGCCCCGACGCCGGCGCGTCGTCGCGATCCCGCCCATCATGAGCAGAGCAATGCTCGAAGGGGAAGGGGTGATCGTGATGTTGTCCGCAAGCCCGGCGAAGGCCGTGTACGTTCCGTCATCGAAACGCGCCGCAAGAAGCAGCTCATCGAACTCGACCCCATCGATCGTGAGGGTCTTGCCGACGAGGTTGTCGCGTCCACCGAGATCGGAGATGACGATCGTGTCCATCCCGACGACCGCGCCTTCGCGCATCGCTTGGAGCGAGAGCTCGATCCCGCCCCACGGGCCGTTCTCGAAGATGAGCAGCGACATGCTCGCGTAGTTCTCGACCGAGCCCGTGCTCATCCGGAACGACGACGCGATGTTGATCGACAGGTTGTCGCCGGCGATAAAGGCGGTCCCCCACGAGAGGGCATTTGTCCCCGAGAGCGCGGAGGGGAAGTCGTTGATCGCGAGGGTTGCGTTCTCGACGATGAAGTCCGTGCCGTACTCGCCGGGCACGAAGTTCGATCCGTCGGGGTTCACCCCGGAGAACTCGTTGAGGTGGGAGAAGGTGATCCCGTTGTCCGTCAAGGTCGGGCCGGCGAACCCTTCCGTCTGGGACTCGAAGTCCGCGATGGAGCCAAGTGCGTTCGTGGCGAGCAGGGCGCTCGCGATCAGAATCGGTGCAGCATTCATATCTCTATCCTTTCGTGTCTTCATATGGATGATGACGTTGGAACCCGCACGGATGTCGGGGCCATGATCAGATCACGGGCATCCGGCGCTGTACAGGTTGAGGAAGGCGCTGACGTCGAAGAAGTCGTACTCACCGTCCATCGAGAAGTCCGCCGCCCGGTCCTTGTTCCCGAGCGCGTCGAGGAACGCGGACAGATCGAAGAAGTCGAGCGAGCCATCGGTGTTGAAGTCGGCGTCGCAAGAAGAGGGCTCGAACCCTCGGATGATGAACGACCCGAGACCCCCGTTCTTGAGCTCCCCGAATCCGACGATGTCGCCGTTGTCATTGACACCCGTCGCTCGGAGGAGGACCTGGAAGTCGGAGGAATCATCGAGATTGTCATTGAGGTCGTACATCGTTCCGTCCACCCAAGCCCAGGCCCGGGGGGGGATCCCGCTGAATGTGCCGTCCCACGAGTACCCGACGACCATCCCGTTGTTGTTGAGATCGAGTCCTTCCGATGTGTCGTAACCCTCGAGAGATCCGAGGGGATGAATGGGATCCCGATCGTCCCCGGTGAACACGCACGCATTCCAGCTCGAGGTCGTCGAGTTGAACCCGGAGTGGCCGATGATGGTCCCCGAGTCGTTGATCGCGCGTGCTTGGGAGAAGATGAACCCGGGGGGGTTGATCAGCACGTCCTCATACCCGCCGCGCCCGTCCGGACGGTAGTAGTTCGCGTCGTCCGGGTCCCCGAAGAAGAACTCGCTCCCGACGAACTCGCCGGCGTTGTTCACCCCGTAGATCGCGCTCCCCATGAACGAGGACGGGATCCCCGAGATCATCGATCCCGCCATCGAGTCCCACGCAAACCGTTTCGCGAACCCGGGGGTGAGCGGCGCTTGCCCGACGATGACCCCGCTGTCGTTGATGTCCCAGGGAATGGAGGACCCGGCGGCGCCCATCGCGTTGTGGAGATTGAACGGGGACTCACCCGGAGCCCAGAGCGTCGCGCGTCGGAGGAAATCGCCGTCCTCGCAGTATCCGACGATGACACCGTTGTTGTTGATGGATTCCGCCCAAGAGATCGTTTCCCCGTCGAGCGATCCGAGCTGGGTGGGGGTGCCGTTCGCGTCCCACATGACGGCGACCGTGTGCCCGAGCACGTTGGTTGATTGTCCGACGACCACCCCGGCGTTGTTGATGTCCTGCGCCGTGGACTGTCCGGACAGCGCTGGGAGGAGTTCGATGCTCTGTGCGTGTGCGAGCCCAGAGATCGAGAACAATGCGATGGCCGCCGAAATCGTGCGTTGGTTCGTCATGGGGTGCCTTTCTGGAGACCCGGGGTTCTTCGGGTGGTGCGATCGGGGATCCGTGCCCTGAACGTCGTCGTGACACCCAGAATAATAGGAACTGATTTGAAATCAACCCTGAAATCTTGTAGAATTCGAAAAATACGGGTGAGGGTCCGGAGTTGTGAGACCGATACCGCCCGAAACCACTGGAGATTGCATGGATCCGGGTCATCTGATCGAAACAGCGACGACGGAACTCGGCGAGAGTGCATATCCAGGGGGTATCGTGCGTGTCATGACCCGGAGCGCGACATCCAAACGCCGTGTGGACCCGCTCGACGCAGAATCCCTCGCGCGCTGCGAACGCGTAGCCGCTCGTCTCTACGCGGACTTCTCCGATCTGGTGTCCAAACTCCCGGAATCCGCGCAGGGAGGGTCCGGGATGTCCCGTGAACTCGGGGTTGTGAGGAACACATGTCAGCGTGTCGCGCATGCGCTCCAGGACGATCAGTCGTCCCTCGACACCCTCGTGAAGCTCCCCGGAGTAAAAGGGCTCGATCAGCTCCTCGACGCGCTGCTCGAGCATGGGATCGACGCGCGGAGTGTTGACACGGGACGCGCGGCCGTCCGTCAGTTCGAGGATGTCATCCAGAGCTGCGCGGGGTCGCACAGCAAGCTGTGCGATCGGATCAAGCGATCCTCCGCGCCCGAGTCGGAGTTCAAGCTCGGCTCGCTCCAAGCGCGACGGTCGCTCTTCGAATCAGCAGTGGGGGTCACGGGGCGCAGCGCCCAGACCACGATCTCGCTCTACGCGTTCAAGGGTGAGCCCGGTGATCCGGGGATACTCCAACGCGCCGTCGCTTCAGGGCTCATCCAGACCACGGTTGTGCCGGGAGGGATGCCCGTCGTCCTGACCAACGGCGACACCCTCGACTGGATCGACGAAGGATCCGATCATCTGCGCAACCTCGACGACTCCGAAGCACGAGGATCAACCCCCGAGGCGCTGCTCCGAGAGTTCACGAGCGAACCGCTCCCGACGGTCACCTCGCGCGGACGTTCCGATGCGCTCATCAGGGTCGTCGATCCCTCCGGGCTCGATGGGGCGCACACTTTCGACGTGGTGACGGCCGCACGCTCGAACCATCCGTTCACAGACCCGAACGGGAATCTCGTGCTCGATGAGGTCTGGTCCCTCGCAAACTGTCCGTCTGCGCGTCTGATCTTTGATGTCTACCTTCACGAAACGCTCGAGCGGTACTTCCGTCCCACGCTCGATGCGCAGCAGTGGTATCCGAACCTGTCCGCGCCCGGGGGAGACCGATGGGTCCTTCGCTACCCGAGTGTTCCCAAGCTCGAGCTCCTGGGTCGTGGGATCGATCGCGCGTCGAGCGCGGGGTACGCGCGACACCGTGAGCTCACGGAAGCACTCTTCGAGCGGGTCGGATGGAACCCGAGCGAGTTCTACGGGCTGCGCTGCGAGGTCGAATACCCGATCTGGCGCGCCGGGTTCTGTATGAGCTTCCGCCCGGTCAGCTGAACGACCTGAGGGTCATTTCGAGAAGAGGTAGGTGAACGCTTCCCCGAATCGTTCGGCCCATGCATCCTCGTTGTGGGACGCGTCGTCCTTCACGAGCACCTTCACACGGCGCGAGCCGATCTTCTTGGACAGACTCTTGGTGAACTCGACGTACTTCTGGTTCCGCGCATCGTCGCTCGGATCCGTCGAGATCTCGTTCCCCCCGACACCGAAGAAGACCGCTTCGGGACGGGCTTTGGATCTGCTGACGGCATCGAGGATCGCGGACTCCCCGAAGATGGGCATGCTCTCGACGATCGCGGACCCGAAGTGATCCGGATACTCGGTCACTCCGTACAGCGCCATCATCCCCCCGAGCGAGGCGCCCCCGATCGCGGTGTTCTTCCGCCCGGTTTCCGTCCGGAACGCGCGGTTCACTCTGGGCATGACCTCGTCGATCACCCATCGGATACACGCGTCCCCTTCGGGTTCGACCCCCTTGTACACGTCGTACGCCATGTATTCACGGATCCGGTTCTCACCAGCGTGGGGGATCCCGACGATGATGACGTCCTTGGCTTTCCCGCTCTTCATGAGCTGGGTCGCCGTCTCGTCGATGTTCCACTCTCCGGCGACACCCGGGAGCTGCTCGAACAGGTTCTGTCCGTCGAACATGTAGAGCACGGGGTAGCGTTTGTCCTGGTTCTTCGGCGCGTCGTACTCCGGGGGAAGCAGCACGAGCAGGTCCCGTGTTGCATCCTCCATGCTCGGCGATCCCCCGCGCACCTCGAGCCGGCGGACGTCGCCATCGACCTGAAGCTCACGGTAGACACCCGAGGTCCGGACCTGCTCGCTTAGGGGAACCGGGACCCGGAACTCGACCACACTCAGCTCGATCACCGGTTTCTCACCCGGAGCGAGTTTGGATCGATCAACGAGAGGGAGTGTCCGGTTCTCGATCGCGTTCCCGTTCCCGTCGAGTTCTTCCCTGTCCCATCCCCCGAGGGTGAACTTGAACGCAAGGGTGACCCCCTTCATGTCCTTGTCCACGATGAACTGCCAGCGTGTGTCGGATCGTCCCGTGAGGATCGAGTCGGGGTCGGCGGGGTTCCACCCGTTGAGGGTCCCGGCGATGTACATCGGGTTGTCTTTGTTCGCGAGCCCGGTCTCGTCTTTCACGATGATCACGAACCCCTGGGGGAGCGATTCGGGTTTGACCATGTCCTGAGCGTGGGCAAAGGGCGCGGCAAGAACAAGGATCGAGGAGATCAGGATCGAGATCAGCGATGAGCGCATAGCAGGAAACCTCCTTGGGGTCTGGGGAGGGTATTCGATTCTGGTCCGAGCGGGGAACGGTATCCCCAAAAAAGCGGCCGCCCGCGAAGATCCGCGGGCGGCCGAGTGGGATCGCATGCGATCGGCGCTCAGCGCCGGAGCATTACGGGCAGGTCGCGCCGGCCTGGAGGAAGGCGCTGATGTCGAAGAAGTCGAACCCGGTATCGCCGTTGAAGTCCACCTGACCCTGGAGGAGGGCGCTGATGTCGAAGAAGTCGAACGCGCCATCGCCCGTCAGGTCGGCCGGGCAGGTCGGGGCCGCGATGTCCATCAGATTGATGAACTGGTCGCCGTCGATCATCGTGAAGTCGAGATCGTTCGTGCCGTCGTTATCCGAGTCGCGGGGACCGACGTTGTCGTTCGTGGGAAGGGTCCCGAAGACCTGGTTTGAGAGGAAGTCGAACCCGGAGTTGGAGATCCAGCCACCCATGAGGATGTCCTGGGAGCCGTCCCAACCGAGCTCATCGAGATCGATACAGACCTCGATACCCGTGTTGACGTCCGCGGCGCCGGCGGCGCTCGAGTCGGTCACTCCCGCGACGTTCGAGTTGTTGATCGAGACTTGGATCAGACCCGCCGTCGGCGAGTTGGGGTTGATCTGCGTCAAGCGAGGCCCGTACTGGGTGTAGAGGGCGGGAAGCGTCCCGTCTTGGATATCGACCTGGGGACCGGAGAAGTCCATCACGTCGATGGGCATCGCGACGGGGTTGCCCGTCGAGTCGGTCACGGAACCACCGAAGTAGGCGCCGTAGTCGAGGAGCACGAGGAAGGTCGGATCGATGAGCGCGCCATCCGTGCGGAGGGTCGCGGCATCAGTGAAGTTGATCAGGTCACCCGATCCGCCGTCAACACCGTTGTTGATGTCCATCCAGTAGTCGGGCTCGAAACCCGTGTCGAAGGTGATGTTCGACATCGCGTTGAGGTTGTTGAAGGAGATGTCCACGTTGTCGTCGCGGAGGACGTTCTGGCCGCCGGGCGCTGCGTCGAAGAAGAGGTTGAGCTTGTTGTAGTTGTTCTCAAGGTTCCCGGCGATGAACACGTAGAGACGGTTGTTCATCTCGTCCATGTACACACGGACGTTGTTGAGCTCGGAGCCGTACGCCCAGTTCGCGTCGGGGGAGACGGGGGTGGACTGGGACTGGGTCCCGATGACACCCTCGACGTTGGAGTTGTCGATGTAGAGCTGGACGCTCCCGCTCAGGTTCCCGAGCGCGCCGTAGCTGGGCGCATCGCCCAGGTTGTCGATCGGACCACCGATCGGGCCCATGTAAGCCGTGGGGACATTGTCGGTCTCGGGATCGGAATCCGTGTCGGTCACGGCGACGGAGAAGACGTAGTCCGCGTCGAAGCCGGAGTCGAAATCGAGACCCGACTGACCCGAGACGATGAAGTCGCCGTCACCCGACGAGCTCGAGAGCACCGTGGATCCGCCGGCGGCCGTGTCGAAGAACAGGTCGAGCCCGTTCCCGTTGTTCTCGATGTTGCCTGTGATCATGAGGTACAGGAACCCGCCGTTGACGGAGGCGTACACGCCATCAATCTCGGAACCACCACCACCAGCGCCGACCCCGTCGATCGTGCCGTCCTGCTCGTCACCGAAGCCCGTGTAGTTCCCTTGGAGGAAGAAGTTGACGTAGCCGTCGCCGCTGAGCGTACCGTCCATCGCCGGGGCCATCGTGCCCGCGGTGCTCAGATCGATCTCGATGTGCTGGGTCGTGGTGTCGTACGGAGCGGCCGTGAAGTCGGGCGCGTTCCCGATGTTGGTCGTGTCGATCGGGAGATCCCCGATGATCTGGTTGGACATGAAGGTGCGATCACCCGAGTTCACCCAGCCGGCGAGACGGATGGTCTCGGTCCCCGAAAGCCCGAGCGACGCGAGGGGGATCCGGACTTCGATCCCCGTGGTGACATCACCCGGGTTCCCGAAATCACCGCCCTGGAAGAGCCCAGGCCCATTGTCACCGAACCCTGTGGGGACGGCGTTGATCCAAGCGTGATCGCCGTAGAACGATCCTTCCGTGCCGGGGTCATAGATGCCGTCCACCGTGGGTTGAGCGGCGGCGAGCCCGGCGCACATGGTGAGCGCAGTGGTGGCGGTAATCACGTTCGAAAGCTTCATGTGGTGCTCCCTCGTCTTCGTCCTGATGCCACACAATCGTGGCGAATGAAATTGTTTCATGTACGCTGAGACTCAGCGCATCATCTTTACTCTACACGCGCAGAAACCAGATTCGGAACGGATTTCTGCCCGAATCAGCGGGAATTCACAGAGTCCGTTGGATTCCTGATTATCGGGATCCCTCGTCGTGGATGAAGTGTTGGAAATGCACGCCCCATGTAACAGTTACGTCATGAGGGGCCGGCCCAAGAATGGTCGTCGTCGCACCGGGGAAGTCGGGGAGTCGATCCGAGGGTCCGATATCACAGATCAGGATCGTCTCGTCGAGTTGACGTGTCACCCTCAGGATCTGGTTGTGGGCTTCAAACCGGGCGCTCCCGTATCGGAGCACATCTCGATAGCGCGGGTCGTGGAGGACTCCGCTGAGTTCGCGCAGCACCCGGAGCATGGGCTGATCATCCGAATCGAAGCTTGAACTCGGGATCGGACGACGGTTGTCAGGATCGTCTGCGCCGGGGAGCGCGAACTCGTCTCCGTTGTAGAGCATGAACGATCCCGGGGCCGCGAGAAGTGTCGCGATCGCCGCCCCTGCGCGCGCGATCGCGTCGTCGGACACCGAATCCCGGTTGTATCGGCCATCTCTGGACCACGGGCGCGCTCCGTTGTCGAAAGCTCGGACCCAGCCGTTCTCCATCAGCGATCCGAGGCGCTCGGTGTCGTGGGAACTCATGAGGTTGAGCTGGACCTGATCGTGCTCGGGGTCGTGGGAAAAGACCTGCGTGAGCCGATCGGCAACGAGCTGTGCATTGTTCCGGGAGGAGCCGATCGAGAGCCAATCCGCGATCGCGTAGGCCGCCGGATAGTTCATCTGCGCGTCGAACCCGTGCCCGTCGAACCAGGGCTGCGCGTCTCCCCAGATCTCACCGACGATGAGCGCGTCCGGGTTGATGGAGCGGACAAGCTCGCGCCAGTCGCGCCAGAAGTCCTTCCCGATCTCGTTCGCGACATCGAGTCTCCAGCCGTCGATCCCATCGCTCGGGTCCCCGTCCCCGTTTGGGTCCATCCAGCGCTTTGTGACCTCGAAAACATGGGCTTTCGGACCGGGCGCGAGGTCCTCTCCGATGTGTTTGAAGATCGGGAGCGCCCCGTTCACCCCGTCCCACGCGCGCCACGCGATCAACGCGCCGTGCTCATCGAAGGCGCAATCGAACCAGTCCGCGAATCGTGAACGGGATCCCTTCTCCCGAACATCCCGGAACGCCCAGTGGTCGAGCCCGACATGGTTCCAGACCCCGTCGAGCATGAGGCGCATGTCTCGTTCGCGCAGCGCGGGGATGAACTCATGGACGAAGAACCGATCGGACTCGGTCCAGTCCCAGGTCGTGTGGTCGAGGGGGTCGCCTTCGAGGAGTGGGGGAGTCGAAGGGGGTATTCCTTTGTTCCCGAAGGAGGGGTCGATGTGGCGATGGTCGTTCGCGTCGTACTTGTGGAGGGACCCGGAGTCGAAGATCGGGCACAGGTACACCCCGTCGATGTTCATCGATTCCAGGTGATCCAGATGCGCGAGCACACCCTGAAGGTCCCCCCCGAACCGACGCTGGAAGACTACGCTCGCGATCGAACCCCCTTCGCGATCCGGCGAGACTCCGTACCGTCCCGGGGTTCCCGCGCCGCGGAACCACGCGCGTTCGATCTCCTCGATGGTCGGGGAATCGAAATCCTGATCCCAGTCCACCACAAACCCGCTCGGATTGATCGGGTCGTTCTCCGGGTTCCCGTTCGCGAAGCGCTCGGGGAAGATCTGATACCAGAGCATCCCCTTGGCCCAGCCCGGGGGGCGTTGGGATCGGGGGCGAGTCGGGAGGATCCGGATCGGAACGGATCGGAGGGCTCGGCCGTCCGGATCGAGGAGTTCAACTCGGGTTGGATCGAACGAGATCGTTGCATGGGCGACAGCAGAGGGGGTCATTCCCCCGCCGGGCTTGATCAGGCTCGCCGACGAGGTTTGTCCGGAATCGTTCGAGATCCGGATCGCTGAAACCGCTCCGGGGAGCGGATCGTGCACCTCAAGACGCGCGATCCGGGGTGAGTCGTTGATCCATGTGAGGGTGACCCCCGAGTGCCCCGATTTCGCGACTCCCCGGTGGGGGGCGCAGGAGATGATCGAGCATATGAAGAGGAGGGAAGGGATGATATTGAGGAGCCATCGGTATGCTGTTGACGGGATCAGCGGCATCTCGTAAACTCCCGGTTGACGCGCTGCTGCGCGTTTTGGTCGGAACAGTTCCACAATACTCTCGCCAGGACATCAAGGACTCATCCGGATGACCACCTCACCGCGCCGTGCTTTCACGCTCATCGAACTCCTCGTCGTGATCGCGATCATTGCGCTCCTGATCGGGATCCTCCTCCCCGCGCTGGGCCGAGCGAGGGAGTCGGCGCAAGACATCAAGTGCCAAGCGCAGGTCCGTGGGATGGGTCAAGCGATGACCCTCTATGCCGATACCAGCCGGGGCTGGTTGCCGCTTGTTCCGACGAGCCCGAATCTCTCGCTTCAGGAGCGGATCGCAAACCAGAGCAGCGCCGCCGGGGGGCTCGCTGGGTTCTTCTCGACCATTCAGGTTGGTGATGGTGAACGAACCGGGCCGGCGGCCTTCTCGGGCGATCGAGGGTTCATCGGCGCGTTCCCCAACATCGGTGCGTACGTCGGCGGTCGGAAGACCCCGGTCATGGACGGATATATGGACTCTTACGAGTCGTTGGTCTGTCCCCGTGACAAGGAAGACAGCTACTTCCCGTTCGGTGGCGCGAACAACCGTCCTGAGGACAACCGGTACTCGGACGGCGATCGCAAGCCCAAGGTCCCGGAAGCTCCGCAAACGCCCGAGGACGTGATCAACTACAACATCAGCTATATGTACATCGCCGGGCTCCGGCTCGATGAAGGCGGGATGCCGGCCGCGATTCCGTTCTACGGCGATGAGACCAATACGTCAGATCACTCCACAAACTCGTGGTGGGGTTACAACCTCTACGATGACTCGCCCGGATCGGAGACCCAAGAAGTGCTCGATGAAGTCGGATTCAATCCCGTCACGGGATACGCCGACGTTGATAATCACGGAGCCGACGGCTCGCACTGGGTGTTCACCGACGGACACGTCGAGTTCGTCGATGAGAACCCGGAGTTCAAGTTCTACGCCAACCCCGACTTTGCGAGCAACGACGATCAGCTCCGCGAGATCCGTCAACAGGGGACGAGCATCAACCTGTTCAAGCCCGGCCGGAGCGATACGACCCGTACGATCGACTGAGTCTTCCACGGCTCAGAGATCGTTCGTCCTGCTAGACTCCCTCCCCATGCTCCGGAACCTCCGATCCATGATGCCCATCCGCCTGAGGACACTCCACGCATGATCCTCGTCGGCGACATCGGTGGCACCAACACGCGCGTCGCGATCGCTCATATCAGCGGCACGCGCGTCACCTTGGATCGAGTCAAGAAGTACCCCAGCGCCGACTTCCCCTCCCTCACGGACGCGCTCGTCGAATATGTGGGATCGGGACCCCACGAGATCGCGGCGGCCAGCTTCGGGATCGCGGGTCCCATCGTGGATGACAAGTGCGAAGCGACGAACCTCCCCTGGATCGTCGATGCGGATCGCATCTCGCGCACCCTCAAGATCCCCCATGTGGGTCTGATCAACGACCTTGAGTCGGCGGCCTACGGAGTCGAATCGCTCCAGGACGAGGATGTCCTCGTCATCAACAAGGGTGTGGAGAACCCTCGGGGGAACCGCGCTGTCGTGTCCGCCGGGACGGGGCTCGGGGAAGCGGGGATCTACTTCGATGGTCATCAGTACCATCCGTTCGCAACGGAAGGCGGTCACACCGACTTCGCGCCGCGCAACGAGCTCGAGTTCGAGATGTTGGGGTTCCTCATCGAGAAGTACGGGCGCATCAGCTACGAGCGTGTCGTCTCAGGTCCCGGGCTTGTGAACATCTACGAGTTCTTCTGCGCGACGAATCGGTATCAGGGTGATCCGTCGCTGAAAGAACGGCTCCGCGCAGGGGTCCCCAAGTCCGAGCGGGGGCCGCTGATCACGAGAATGGCGCTCGACGGCGGGTGCGAACGCTGCGCGAAAGCCCTCGACCTCTTTCTGGAGCTCTACGGGTCCGAGGTGGGGAATGTCATCCTCAAGATGCTCGCGACAGGGGGGGTTTGGCTCGGCGGGGGGATCATCGGGAGTGTTGGACCCCGTCTCGCGGAAATGGGAGGGTTCACCAGGTTCATCCAAGCGATGACGACCAAGGGTCGGATGAGCCCGCTCATCGAAGCGACCCCGGTTTTTGCCATTCTCGACGGCGAAGTCGCCCTCCGAGGGGCCGCCGTTCACGCGCAGCGTCGATTCGGGTAAGATGCCCGTCAACCAATAGCCGTATGAGCACACCTGTTCGGGTGTCGGGGACGGCGATCAAGCATCATCACAGGAGCAGGGTCGATGAGCGACACGGACACCAATCTTGGATTCTTGCTACGAATTGTAACAGTTGCGGCCCTGGGCGGATTCCTCTTCGGATTCGACACGGCCGTCATCAACGGCGCGGTCCCCGTGCTCCGTGACATGTTCACGGACCCGGCCGGGACCTTCCGCGCGAGCTTCAGCGCCGACCAGGTCGATCTCGTCGTTGGACAGGCCGTCGCTTTGGCGCTTGTTGGTGCTGCGATCGGTGCGTTCACGGCCGGTCCCATCACGAACAAGATCGGACGCAAGAAGTCCATGGTCATCGCCGCCGTCATGTTCCTTGCGTCGGCGATCGGGTCCGGGATGCCCATGACCATCATCGACTTCACGTTCTGGCGATTCCTCGGGGGGCTCGCGTTCGGCGCGGCGTCCGTGATCGCTCCGGCGTACATCGCGGAAGTCTCTCCCGCGCACATGCGCGGCCGTCTGGGCTCCATGCAGCAGCTCGCGATCGTCATCGGGATCTTCGTCGCGCTCATGAGCAACCTCCTCGTCGCGCGTGCGGCCGGTGGTGGTCAAGCAGATGCTGGCGCCGAGTGGATCGGTGGATTCGAAGCCTGGCGCTGGATGTTCTGGATCGAAGCGTTCCCGGCCGCCCTCTACGGGATCCTCGCGCTCGGGATCCCCGAGTCCCCGCGCTACCTCGTCATCCAGAACAAGGATGAGGAAGCCCGCTCAGTGCTCTCCAAGGTCCTCGGTTCCGGCGCGGTCGAAGGCAAGGTCAAGGAAATCCATGCGACCCTCAGCTCCTCGCACAAGCCCCGGATGAGCGACATCCTGGGTGGTGGGCTCTTCAAGAAGATCGTCTGGCTCGGGATCGGCTTGTCCGTGTTCCAGCAGTTCGTCGGGATCAACGTCGTCTTCTACTACTCCAACCTCCTCTGGGAGTCGGTGGGTCTGACGTCGGACAAGGCGTTCATCAACACCGCGATCGGTGGGGGCACCAATGTGCTCACGACCTTCATCGCGATCGCGCTCGTGGACAAGATCGGGCGCAAGCCCCTCCTCATGTTCGGGTCCCTCGGGATGATGATCTCACTGGGGATCATGGCGTATGTGTTCGGGACCGCGCCGATGGACGAGCTCACCGGGCGACCGATCCTCTCGGGTGACAACGCCGGGATGGGCAAGCTCGCGCTCGTCGCGCTCAACCTGTTCATCATCTCCTTCGGCGCATCGTGGGGCCCGATCGTCTGGGTCATGCTCGGCGAGATGTTCTCGAACCAGATCCGCGGTGCGGCCCTCGCCGTCGCGGCGGCCGCCCAGTGGGGCGCGAACTACCTCATCAGCGCGACCTTCCCCGCGCTCGCCGGATGGTCTCTTGCTGGCGCGTACGGGTTCTACGCCGTCAGCGCCCTGCTCTCGCTCGTGTTCGTGATGTTCCTGATCCCCGAGACCAAGGGCAAGGAACTCGAGACGATGGGCGAACTCGAGGGCTGATCCTCATCGACATCTGAAGCACAAAGAAAGCCCCGTGTCCTCGGACACGGGGCTTTGTCATTCACCGTTGGCTTCGAGCCAATGACTTCGTTGTGCTCTGAGCTGATTCATGATGTCTTCAACGGAGTGCTGTTTCTCGAAGGCATCAGGGTTGAGTTGGATGATCGATCGCATCAGAGCCCGCTGAGCAGGATGGGTACTCCAGTAGTCACTCCGTATCGAGAGAACTGATACGAGCAGGTCGCCCGGGTAGAAATCGCCTTCGGCGAGGCAGTCCACTTCAAGCTTGTTGAGCGCAATCGGAACAAGATACTCGAGCCCAATCGACTGCCCAATCATGATCCGAAGATCCTCGATCGTGAACTCGCCAATAGGCTTCCTTCGGAGTTCATGGCATGACCGTACAAGTCCTGTTTCGTACTCGTACGGCTCCCATGCTGGTGGATCGAGTTCATCGAGACACTTGGAGTGCATTCGGTACTTAGTCCTCGAAGCGACCCTTCTTGTCCGACCCGACCACGATCACGTTGATCTTCCGATCGGGCTGGGCCATCTTCCCGTCCTGCTCGTTGATCCGGACGACGACCCGTCCCTTCTCAACGCTCGCAACGAACTCGGTCTCGAGGTACTCACCCATCATGTACCCGAAGCCCTCGCCGGCGTCTTCGTACAGATCGCCTTCCGCTTCGCCGTTCGCGTCCAGGTGGACGAGGAGGGTCAGTTCGTCACGCTGATCGGGACGGTCCCCGAAGTACTGGTGCACGGGACCCGTGGGGATGATCGAACCCGGACGGATGTAGAGCTGGGGGAGGGCGCTGTCTTTGGAGTCGCGCCCCCCGTCGTAGCTCGGGAAGTCGAACTCCGCCCACTCCACCCCATCAACCGCGCCGGGGAGCACGGGGACCCGGTCCATCTCCGGGGTGGTCTTGCACACGACGAGCAGGTCTTCGCCGAGGAGGAAGGAGTCGTCTTCGGAGCGGAGCGCGAGGTCCGTCGGATCCGCGAAGAACGTGGGCTGCGCGATGGGCATCCCGGATTCAGACGATTCGTGGAACGCCGTGTACAGCATGGGCATGAGCCGGTAGCGCCGTTCGAGCGCGCGTCGGCTCGTCGCTTCCACCTCGGGACCGAAGGACCAGGGCTCCTTGTCGATGTTCCCCTTCGCCGTGTGACCGCGCGAGAAGGGGAAGAGGGACCCGAACCCGATCCAGCGCTGGAAGAGCTCGCCGTCGCCGTTGAACGCGAACCCCCCGATGTCCGGACCCACAAAGGGCTGACCCGAGAGGGAGAGGTTGAGGGTCATCGGGATCGACATTTCCAGGTGCGGCCAGTTCGCGCTGTTGTCACCCGTCCAAGTCGCGCCGTATCGGTGGCCCCCGATGTAGTTCGCGCGGGAGAGCACGAACGGGCGCTTGTCCGGGTTCGCCGCCATCACACCCTCCCGGGTGGCGCGGATCATCTGCATCCCATAGACGTTGTGGTACCGATCGTGGGTGTCCGTCCCCCCGAGCTCCGGGTCGGCGCGGTGGACGTTGTCCTCCGGCATGGTCTTGGACGCGACGTTGAACACGGCCGGTTCGTTCATGTCGTTCCAGACCCCATCGATGTTGTACGACATGAAATCCTTGTAGAGCCCGGCCCACCAGTTCCGGACATCCCGGTTCAGGTAGTCGGGGAACACGCAGACCCCCGGCCAGACCTCGCCGTTGTAGACGTTCCCGTCCTTGTCCCGGACCCAGACATCATGCTCGTCGCCCGAATCGGAGACGAAGTACCCGTCCTCGTCCTTCACACCCGGATCGATCATCCAGACGTTGGACCACCCGATGGAATCGAGCCAGTCGTTGAGCCCCTTGGGATCGGGGAACTGCTCTTTGTCGAACGTGAAGACCCGGTACTCGTCCATGTAGTCGATGTCCATCCAGATGACATCCGCCGGGATTTCTTTGTCACGGAACGTCTGCGCCACTTCACGGACCCGCGATTCCGGGTTGTACGAGTAGCGGCACTGGTGGTACCCGACGGCCCAGCGCGGGGGCATGGCGATGGACCCGGTCAGCTCTCCGAGCCCTTCCATCACCTCCTGGGGGGAGTCCCGATCCACGATGATGACGGCGAAGTTCCCGCCCTCGGCGCGGAAGGTGATCCCGCCGCGCAGGTCGATCTGGGTTCGGTAGGTTGTATCCGCGAGGACCCCGAAGGCCGTCCCATCCGGACGGACCCCGAGGACCCAGGGCTGGGAGGTGTAGAGGTTCGGATCCCCGAGCCCGTACCCGAACGCATCGAGGTTCCAGGTCTCGGTCACGAACCCGTTTCGGAGGAGGGGTCCCGCGCACATCCCGGTCCCGTAGAGCGAAGTGCCTTCCGGGATATCGATGGAGGCGACGGTGCGCCCGGACCCGGAATCCATGGAGTATTCGGGTGAGATCGCCATGTTGTCCGGGTTCACGTCACCGATGGCCGTGAAGGGCTGAACGAGCGCGATCGAGGGTCGGCGGTTCTGTCGGGCTTCGAGGGAGGCGTCGTAGCGGATGATCCCATCCCCGATGACCTCGGCGACCTGAGCGTGAGCGATGGGGGTCGCGATAGCGAGCATCGCGATGATGGATGTCGGAGCAAGTCTCTGGAATCGGGGCACAACAAGTCCTCACTGATGGTGGGGGGGAGAGAAACAGTCCGGAAGAGGATACCGAGATCCCGCGCGTTCGGCGAGATGTTTCCGGACCCTTCCGAAAAGGGATGTTTCGACCTGAAACGCCCGGAAATAGGCGATTCTGTGTGTCATACGACCGAGAATTGCGCCATACTGTGCCCGAACGCACCTTTTTTTGGTACACGGATCCGTGGCGCAGGGGATCCGACAGAGGAACCGATCAACATGACCCTGAAGATGACCCCGACCCGAGCAGCACTCGCGGCCGCGATCACCTCCCTTGTCGGTATCGCGGCAACTGCTGAGGCCCAACTCTCTCAGAACTTCCTCCAGTGGTACGAGCTCGAATGGGACGACATCGAGCGCCGGACCCCGGACATGTTCCTCGCCGGGTACAACGCGATCTGGCTCCCCCCACCCCAACGCTCGTCCTTTCTGAGTGTCGGGTACGACGTGTTCGATCGGTTCGATCTGGGTCAGCCCCCGCTCGCGACCACATCGTCGAGCCGTCGCCGGACGACCTACGGGACCGAAGCGACGTTCAAAGCGATGGTCGAGGAACTCCACCTCGCCGGGGTCGAGGTGTATGTCGATGGGGTGTTCAACCACAACTCCGGACGGACGACCTCCGATGCGTTCTACGCGCAGGGGGGGTATCCCGGGTTCTGGATCCCCCGTGAGGATCCGCCCCGCGACAAGCTCCCCACGGATGACTGGGGCGATTTCCACGGCGGGAACGCGCAGGGCTACTACCAATCCGAGAACCCCGGAGGGATCAACTACGACCAGTTCCTGGGTGATCTCGTCGCGCTGGTGGATATCGCGCAGGAATCGAACAACCAGTTCATCCGTCACCCGGTCGAAGAAGGGAACCCCGACAACATCCCGGCCGGGACAATCTTCAACCTCCCGGATCCGAACAACGCGCGGTTCTACCCGGACCAGTCGTTGACTCCCGATGTGATCGTGAACCCGGGGACCTCGCGCAATCCGGGGCCGATGACCTTCACGCGTTACCCCTACAACACCGCGAACCCGATGCAGGGTGATCCCGTTGTCGATAACGGGACCGGGCTCCTGATGCGCTGGGCGCAGTGGATGATGGAGGAGCAGGGGATCGACGGGTTCCGTCTCGATGCGCTCAAGCACACCCCGAGCTGGTTCTGGGATGGTTTCTTCGATTCGGCCGTCCACATGACACGCACCACCCCCGATGGACGGAAGATCAACCCGTTCAACTTTGGTGAGAACACGACGAGCAACTCGGACATCATCGCGAACTACACCCGCCGTGATACGTTCGCGTATCGGGATTCGCTCGATCTCGGGGGCGCGGGGAACCTGCGGAATCTCCTCAACGGCGGCGGGCTCGGGACATGGGCGAACGTGCTCGCCGGCGGGGACTCCGGGCACCTCGATGTCGCCGACGACGGGTTCGTCAATGGATCGCTCGGGGTCAACCACGTGTTCTCCCACGACAACGGCTCCGTCGGTGACGGCGGATCGCTCCCTCCGATCCCCACGACCCAGCAGCAGGGGCACTTCCTCCATGCGTACATGCTAATGCGCCCCGGGCGCGCGATCGTGTACCACAACGCGCGGGGTGTGCCGCTCCGTTCGAGCGGGTTCTTCCCGCGCGAGGGCTCGCCGCTCGCGCTCGGGTGGGACCCGGTCGCCGCTGACTACGACGACACCTACCCGACCCTGCTCCGGATCCGGAACCAGGTCGCAAACGGGTTCTACTTCCAGCTCAACAGCAACGTAAACGACGTCCTTGTCTTCGAACGCGCGTTCAACAACCAAGCGAACGTGCTTGTGGGTGTGAACGACCGGTTCGATGCGGGGTTCCAGACCGTCACAGTCAACACCCAATACGACCAGGGGACCCGGCTCCACGAGCTGACGGGGAACGCCGCGGATCCGATGATCGATCCCAACAACGACATCCCCGAAGTGATCGTTGTGGGCGCGAACGGGTCCGTGACCCTGCGCGTCCCTAATAACACCTCGAGCGCGGGAACCCATGCCAAGGGCTATGTCATCTACGCGCAGGCGCTTCCGACGGCCGAGCTCTCGATCATCGGTGAATCCTCTACGATCGATCCCGACGACCCCGCGCTCCCGGACTGGTTCCAGCGTTTGAGCGAGATCAGCGTTGTTGACGGCGATTCGTTCCAGATCCGGGTTCAGACCTCGCAGACCGATCCGCTCGATCCGGACACGGACGACAACGCGCTGTTCAAGATCGACCAGGGTGTCGAGGACTACAACGGGAACGGCGCGCCGGACATCTCCCCGGCCGCGTTGAGCTTCGCCGGGTTCGAGGAGTTCCTAGAGATCAACGATCCCTTGTACACGAGCGCGAACTCGTTCGGGCTCTATCGTCAGACCATCGACGCAACCCAGCTCGACGAGGGGATGCACTACCTGACGACCGTCGTGTTCAAGCGCCGGCCGAGCGGGACGAGCCCGCTCTACACCGAGCTCCGGAAGGTGATCTACGTCGATCGTCTCCCCCCCGAGGTCGAGTTCGTTCAGGAAGGGCAGAACCTCGAGGACACGAGCCCTGAGCTGAGCGTGAAGACTCTCGATCGGACGACCGAAGCCCTCCATATGCTCATCGACGTCCCGAGCGGGACCGATCCGCTGACCCTGATCAACACCTCGACGCGCGTCGCGCCGTACGACCGGAACGAGTTCCGTCGTTCCTTCGGGACCCTGTCCGACGGCACACACGAGTTGACGGTTGTCGCGATCGAGCCCACGGGAACGACCACGGTCCATCAGGGCACGTTCACGATCGGCGATGGATGTCTCCCCGACTTCACGGGTGACGGGCAGCTCGACTTCTTCGATCTCTCCGCGTTCCTGATGGCGTTGGGGAACGAAGACCCCCAAGCGGACCTGAACCCCGATGGTCAGTACGACTTCTTCGATGTGTCCGCGTTCCTGACCCTGTACCAGCAGGGCTGTCCGTAAGCGAAGGACACAATCAGATTCTCCCGGCACGGGCCCACGAGGGTCCGTGTTTTTTGTCCGAGAACGGGCGGAAACAAGGCACTGATTGAGATCCAGTCTCAATACGTGTACAATCCGACCGACCTTTCTACGCAGGAGCGGTGCATGGATACGGAGCGCTCGGACGCGCAACACAGCCCGGAGATCGACACGGAGATCAGGATCCCCCTGACCCAGATGGCGCGCGGCCAATCCGGTCGGGTGTCGCTCCATGGTGCGCAGGACGACGAGACCCGGATGCTCCGCGCGATGGGGCTCCGTCCCAACGCATCGATCACGATGTGCCGACTCGGGGAGCCCTGTATCGTGTCGCTCTCGGGCGCCTGCGGGGGTGGGTGCCGGATCGGCCTGGCGCGTGATATCGCCGCGCGTGTGATGGTCACCCCGAACGATTGATCGGAACCCATGAGCGCGACCACGAGGGGAACCGAGCCGTTGACGTCGCCGCGCACGATCGCCGTGCTCGGAAACCCGAACGTCGGCAAGTCCACGCTGTTCAATCGGATCTCGTCCGCGCGGGTTCACACCTCGAACTTCCCCGGGACCACCCAAGACGCGAGTGTCGCGACGAACGCGGACTCCACGATCATCGATCTCCCGGGGATCTACGCGCTGGATCTGGATACGTCCGAGTCGAGCGTGTGCCGACGGGTGCTCAAGGGCGAACTCGCGCCCCGTGGGCTTGAGGCGCATGTCCCTGACACGCTCCTCGTGGTCGTCGATGCAACAAACCTGATGCGCAACCTGACCCTCGTCGGCGAAGCGCTCGCACTCCGTCTCCCGACGCTCGTCGTCGTGAATATGACGGACCTCGCCGCGCGGAAGTCGATCGTGATCGACACCGAGGCGCTGAGCGAGTGTCTCGGGTGTCCCGTGGTGTCCTGCTCCGCGCGGACGGGCGAGGGGATTCAGAACGTTATCGAAGCGATGTCAGATCCGAGGGTCCCGGACCGGACCCCACCGACGGATCTGGATGCGCTCGAGCTGTGGAGCGAGGACATCTACGCGCATGTCGCGGCGCCCCAAGCGAGTGTGCTCCACGACCGATTGACGGATCGGCTCGACCGCGCGTTCACCCATCCGATCCTGGGGGTGTTCACGTTCGCGCTCGTGATGACGGGGTTCTTCTATGCGATCTTCAAGCTCGCCGCGATCCCGATGGACCTGATCGATGCGTGGTTCGGGACCCTCGGCGGATGGATCGGGTCGCTGCTCCCCGAGGGCGCGATCCGGGATCTGCTCGTCGATGGGATCATCGCGGGGGTGGGGGGGACGGTGATCTTCCTTCCCCAGATCGTGCTCCTGTTCTTCATGCTCGCGCTGCTCGAATCGACGGGGTACCTCGCGCGAGCAGCCTTCGTGATCGATCGGGTGATGCGCCCGTTCGGGTTGTCGGGTCACTCGTTCGTGCCCTTGCTGTCGAGCCATGCGTGCGCGATCCCGGGGATCATGGCGGCGCGTGCCGTCCCCGATCCGAAGGACCGGCTCGCGACGATCCTCGTCGCGCCGTTCATGAGCTGCACCGCGCGGATCCCTGTGTATGTGCTCCTCACGGGGGTGCTCTTCCCGGATCGACCGAGCGCGCAGGCGCTCGCGTTCACAGGGTGCTACGTCGTGGGAGCGATCGCCGGGCTCCTGAGTGCGTTGATCGCGCGCCGGACGATCCTCCGGGGACGTTCCCGTCCCATGGCGCTCGAACTCCCGAGCTACCGGACCCCCGATATCCGTGCGGCGTTGATGCTCACTCTGGATCGTGCCAAGGTGTTCCTCCGGAAAGCGGGATCCATGATCCTCGCGATCTCGATCGTCCTGTGGTGGCTCGGCGCGTACCCCCATTCGGATCCGCCCATGCAGGCCGTCGAGCTGCGCGAGCAGGCGGCGGTGGTCGTCGAGGGCGCTTCCGAGCTCGAAGCGCAGGCCGACGAGATCGAAGCCCGCGCGAGCGTGGAGCGATCGTTCCTGGGTCGGATCGGATCGACGATCGAGCCCGTGTTCGAGCCCTTGGGGTACGACCGTCAGCTCACGATCGGGGTGCTTGCGAGTTTCGCCGCGCGTGAGGTCTTTGTGTCCACGATGGCGATCCAGATCACCGGATCAGACGATGTTGAGGATGATTCGATCGTGGAACGGATTGCGACCGCTCAGCGTGATGACGGGTCACCCCTCTTCACCCCAGCGACATCGTGGTCGCTCCTGATCTTCTACATCCTCGCGATGCAGTGTCTCCCCACCCTGGTCGTGACGGCGAAAGAAGCGGGGGGATGGAAGTGGGCGCTGCTTCAGCTCGGGTGGATGTCCGGGCTTGCATATCTCGGGGCGGCGATCGCGTATCGTGTCGTGAGCATCATCGGTTGATCGGAGACACGGATGCCCTGGGGAGATTGGCAGTTCTGGATCGTGACGTTGGCGGCGATCGGGGCGCTTGTGTGGCTCGTGAAGCTGTTCAAGCCCAGGAAGAAGCGATCCGTCCGGACCTCACTCACGATCGAGGGTGATCGTCCCACTCGTCGCTGAGTTCGTCGTCGAAATCGAATGCTTCGCTGGAATCAGAATCATCGAACTCCACCCGGAACTTCGGACAACCGGTGATCGCGAAGATCAACGCGGGGATCCCGATGATCAGGAGACCGAAGATCGGGTTTCGAGCGCCCGGGCTCTGGCCGCTCTGGACGACCCCGAGGATGGTGTCGATCGCGGCGAAGATATAGAAAAGGCCGATTGTGAGCGCCGTTATGCGCAAGATCGGATACGCATGCTTCTCGATCCAGAAGGAGAGCACGGCCCCCCCGAACACGATCCAGAGCCCGATGTACACAAGCACAGCGATCGTGGTCCAGTCCGGGATCAGGAACCCGAGGAGGGTGAGGGAGGGGACCACGATCAGGGTCAGGAGCAGACGCAAACGGGATCCTTAGTCGGCTCGATTCGGGATCGGATCCGAGCGGGAGGATCCCGGTTGGTGGAGGTGGTTGGTCCGGACGAACGGTGGCTCATGGTTGTTCGTTCCGTTCTTCACAGATCGGAGCGCTTCGATCGGGATCCCCGACTTCCGTGGGGCTCGGTAGAGTGCGCGGAGCGCGATGATGCGCCGTGCTTCTTCGAGGACGAGCCGGGCGCGTTCGAAGACGGAGATCCCCTTCGGGTCCGAGATCCAAGCAAGATCACGGGTCGGGTAGAGGGGGCACGAAGCGCCGCCGGGGAGTTCGGGGAGGACAAAGAGCCCGTGTTCATTCCGTTCCAGTTCCTCCCCGTTCGCGTTGTAGAGTGTGCTGTGGCTCGTCCGGATCTGGAGATCATGGAGGTCGATCGGGGTGGGGTTCGCGATCACGATCCCCGCGCGTTGCTCCCGGATCACCAGGTTCTTGATCGCGCGGAGCCGATCGAGGATGGCGCTGGCCCCGGAGCACCAGCAGTCGTCTTGATCCCCGATGAGCGAGAACACCCGTTTCGCTTCCGGGATGACGTTCCCGTTGTCGTCCACGAGCTTTTCGGCGAGGTGCGCGTAGAGCATACAGAGACCGTCCCGTTTCCGCAGTTTCCGGACGGATCGTTCGTTGATCCGTCGGAGCGCGTTGAGGTCCTGGGCTGTCGCGCTGAACCAGAACCGGATATCCGGCCGGGACGGGGAGTGGTAGGGCATGCTCGGGTTCACGCGCAGGACATCGACGTTCAGTGTCCGGTAGAGCCGCGCATAGTCGAACCGCTCTCGGACGACATCGGACCACCCATAGGGCGATTCGGGATCGTCCCCCTCGAAGCGTTCCGTTTTCCGCGGGACGAGTGCGCCGGCGATCCATCGGACGAATCCCGGACGGAACGAGCCCGCGCCCCAGTGCACGTTTTCCGCGTTGTGCGAGTGGAATGTAATCAGTCTGGGCGCCGACCCCAGGGATCGCTCGAAATGCTCGAGCGCTTCGACAGATTCATTCCTGGTGTTGTTCCCCGAGCTCGCGCCGTGCCAGCTCATCTCGATCCCGCGTGCTCGGAGTTCCCGGCACAGCTCGAGATGATCCTCGTCCTCGAGGGTGACCCCGTCGTCCGGCGGGGTTTGGTTCACGAGCCCGCACTCCCGGTTGGGCGCCGTCACCCAGAGCCCCCGTGTCGGAGAGATCCCGTGGCGCGCGCACTCGTCATAGATCGCGCGGACGCGCGGGGTTCTGCTCTGATCCGGATCATCCGTGATCCCGAACGCGAACCGGTACGGGGATGGCCAGCGCATCACCCGGAGCGTCATGGGGTGTCCCCGGGGATCTGTTTCTTGCGCCCCGACACACTCCCGATCCAGACGAACCGGTTGAGCCAGGGGACCATGCTCAGGAGCATCCGGTCGAATGATTTGAGCCCGGAGTCGATCCAGTACACGGGCGCAAGGTTGGGGAGGAACTGGAGGCGGAGCCAGAAGAATGTCGCGAGACTCGTGAGGTGTCTGCAGCGCCAGTCCCCATCGTCGAGCTGTGCGATGAGGGCTCTCGCTTCCTGGTAGTTGAAGTAGCCCTTGATCGATTCCAGATATGCTTTGTCCGCTCCGTCGTCCGCGACAATCCTCCGGATCACCCGGACGAGCAGAATCACGGGATGGTTGGGCATGTTCTCGATGAGGATGAGCAACCCCCCGGGCTTGAGAACCCGATGGATTTCTTCGATGACCCTGGCACGGTCCGTGTACTGGAGGACCCCCTGGGAGTGCACGATGTCGAAGCTGTTATCCGGCGCATCGATCGATTCCACGAGCCCGGTCCTGAACGAGCAGTGGTCCGAGACTCCGTGGGACCGAGCGAGTTCGTTCGCGCGATCGATCGCTCCGGATCGCTTGTCGATCCCGTGGACTTCCGCGCCGTTGACGGCGAGATAGACGGAGGTGTATCCCTCGCCGCACCCGATATCGAGTGCTCGTGCGCCCTTGAGCGAACCCAGATGACCGAAGCGTTCTTTGCAGAGCTCTCCGTAGGCGGGATGCGCGAAGATGAGCTCCTCGAGCTGGTCGAGGACCTTCGGATCCAGGTCTGGTTCGCGGAGTTTAATCACGGGTTGCTCGATAAGGAACGGGTCGGGTCTGTGATAAGCTAAGAGAGATCGGTTCTGAATACAAGCAGGGAATCTCAACTCCGGATGGAGACTCGAGTGATCTGCTACCATACGGGTATGCCGCTCACACGCGAAGAAATCACCAAACGCGCCGCTCAGGAACTTCAAGACGGGTTCGTAGTGAATCTGGGGATCGGGATGCCGACCCTGGTCGCGAACCACATCCCCGATGGGATGGAGGTCTGGCTGCAGTCCGAGAACGGGCTCCTCGGTATTGGGCCGTTCCCCTCAGAAGACAATGTGGATCCGGATCTGATCAACGCCGGGAAGCAGACGATCACGGCCGTCACGGGCGCGTCTTCGTTCGCATCTTCGCAGTCGTTCGGGATGATCCGGGGTGGTCACATCGACATGTGCATCCTCGGCGCGATGCAGCTGAGTGAACGGGGTGATATCGCGAACTGGATGATCCCGGGGAAGATGATCAAGGGCATGGGTGGCGCGATGGACCTCGTCGCCGGGGTGAAGAAGGTTGTCGTGACCATGGAGCACTGCAACAAGCACGGCGAGCCCAAGATCCTCAAGGAATGCTCGCTCCCCCTCACGGGTCGGCGCTGTATCGACATGGTGATTACGGATCTGTGTGTGCTCGAGATGAATCACGAGAAGCAGCTTTTCGAGATCAAAGAGCTCGCGCCGGGTGTGACTCCGGAGGAAGTGTTCGATCGGACCGAAGCGGATCTGTACATCGAGCACGAGCCGGGGGTGGTGGCGGTTTGACCCACCCCTGATGGGGGGTGTAAGGCGTTCTGCAGCAATGCTTTGGATCTGGTATCCTCGCTCATCACAACGAGGGACCAGTATGCCGTTCTATCAAGCGACCGGACAGGATCATCGGACACGAGCGACACGGACACTCGATATCAGCGCCCAGAACGCGGACGACGCAACACTGACCGCGTTTGATCATGGATTGATCGAAGTCAAGGTCGCACCGCTGACCGACCGTGATCTGCTCAACAAAGACCTCGCGTGCTTTGTGTATGCGGATCCGCTCAAACCCAAGCGGGCGCACGCGATCCCTGTCAACGCGAACTACCCGCCTTCGTTCTTTCTCGATCATCCGATCCTGACGATCGCATCGGGGATCGTGCTCGGGCTGTCGGTCTACACACTCCTGGAAGCGTTGATTGCCCGTGCGATCCAGATGATCGGTTGAACTTGAGTGCACATCAATGACAACGCACGCGCGGGGTGGCGCGTGCGTTGTTTGTTTCTCTGTTGTGCGAGCGATTACGGGGCTTCGTCTTCCTCAGACGCTTCGGGCTCATCGGGGGTGTCCGTGTGCTCATCCACGGGTTCGGCTTCATCAGCGTTCCCGTCGGAGGGATCGGTCTCGGGGAGCTCCGGGGCTTCGCCCAGCGCTCGCGCGATCGCCGCACCCAGCTCGTCGGAGAGGTCGATCTCGACGGGGGTCTCTGAGATCCCCGCTTCATCCGCGAGGGCTCGGGCTTGCTCGACCACCGCGCGGAGGTCGTCCGCGCTGACCTCGTCGGCCGATCGGAGCGCCCGGGTTTTCTTCCCGCTCTGGTTGTAGTTGAGATTGAGGATGATGTCGTTGGAGTCGGGGGTATCCGTTGAGATCGGGTCGAGGACCTGCTGCGCCGTCTCGGGGTCGATCGCTTTGTCCTTCACACCTTGTGCGTAGCGTCCGAGTTGGATCCGCGCGTCGGCTTTCTCTTCGTCGCTGAGTTCGGACTGCGCGATGTAGACATGGTCCGTGATCATGACCATCGCCGCCGGGACGATGGGGGACTTGGCGATCTGTTCAGCGACATGCCCGAGCTCTTCAAGGGTGATGTCCTTGTTCTCGAACTTGGTCATCAGCTCTTTGACATGCGTCATGATTTCCTGGTGCTCGACGGGATCGATATGCGCTTCCGTGAGGACCTGGTCGGTTCCGCGCTGGATCGCGCTGCTCGTCCATCCGCGCCAGGACATGGAGATCCAGACGGCGGCCGCGATACCCGCGAGCACAACCACGCCGAGGACCACGCCGCAACCGAGGAGGAGGTTTCCTCTCCGGGAGACGGAAAGCGGGTTTCGGTTCATTCGTGCTCGGGTGTTCGTGCTCATCGGTGTGTATGCTCCTGCGCTGGGGTGATCGTGCCGTTGCTCCCGACCTCGGGAGGCCCCTGAGTTGTGCGACACATCGATCCCCGGCTCCACGTTTCTTCGGGAAACGGGGCGCGTTCTTTCAAAGTCTATCCGAAGGGCGGATCCGAGATGACAGATCAATGGTTCGATGCGCATCTGGATCTGGGGATGCTGGCCGAGCACGGTCGGGATATGCACACGGACCTGAAGTCATGTCGGGGTCGGTACCAGCCCGCATCGATCACCCTCCCCTCGCTCTCGGAGGGCCGAGTGAAGTGGACCCTCGCAACGATCTTCACGGAGGGGATCGATCCGAAGGACACCCAAGCGGAAACGGCTCCCAATACCTACCCCTTCGGCGATGCGCTCAGCGCGTACAAAGCTGGGATGCGCCAGCTCCTGCTCTACAAAGCATGGCACGAAGCGGGGGTCGTGAAGCGGATGCCGCTGCGCGGACGCGCAGACTCCCACGAGGAGCCCGGCGATGAAGACCCGCTCCGGATCGGGATCCTGATCGAGTGCGCGGATCCGATCGAGCACCCGGACCAACTCGAGCAGTGGGTGGAGTTGGGGGTCGTCGCGATCGGGATGGCGTGGTGGCACCAGGGGCGGTACGCCGGGGGAAACGGGACGGATCATGATGACCCGAGCACGGGGGTGACGGAGCTCGGGAAACAGCTCGTGAAGCGCATGGACGAGCTCGGGGTGGTGCACGATGCTTCGCACTTGTCCCAGCGCGCGATCGAGGATCTCTTCGCACTGACGGACCAGCCCATCATCGCGTCCCATTCGAACTGCCGGGCGCTGCTCGACGATGGGGACAACCCGCAATGGCAGCGCCACCTGAGCGACGAGTCGATCAAGGAGATCGCTCGTCGAGGGGGGGTGATCGGGCTCAACCTCGTCCGGAACTTCATCGTGACCGGGCTCGATCCGAACGACCCGAAGGACAGGCCCTCGATCAGCGCGGCCATCGATCATGTCGAGCGGATCTGCGATCTCGTCGGGGATCGGGACCACATCGGTCTGGGTTCGGACATGGACGGGGGGATCACGGCCGACGACATCCCAGCTGGGATCAACACCCCGAGCGATCTGGAACTGCTCGCGCAGGAGCTCTCGTCCAGGGGGTGGAGCGATGAAGAGATCCGGAACTTTCGATCCGGGAACTGGTTGCGGTTCTGGGGGTGGTGATTCGTTGTCAGCGGTGGGGGGGCTTCAGGGGTTTCCCGTCCCGGATCGCGCGTCGGGTCTCGATCGAGTCCAGGTTGACCCCGCACTCGGGACAGACGATCGGGGGGATGAGCCCTGAGACGTCGTAGCCGCAGAGAAGGCAGTGGTTGTTGGAATCGACGGCCCGAGCGATCTCTTCGAGGATCGCGTCCCAGATCGCTTCGATGGCGCTCCTCGCGACCTGCTCATCGCCCTTCATGAGGATGATGTCATAGCGCGCCGAGGAAGCCCGGTGTCGGAACTCAGCGCTGATCCCACGCAGTTCGAGCCCGTAGAGGATCTGGGGCACATCATCGCGCGTCGTGGTGCTCGTCAGGATGATCGGTTCCCCGTTCCCTGTCACGGGGTGACAGTAGGGTCTACGCTCGCTCGATGGAAGCGCCGAATGGTCACATCCCGGTTCTCCCCTCCCAAGTCCTCGAAGTGCTGCAACCCGAGCCCGGGCAAGTCTTTGTGGACTGCACGGCTGGGCTCGGTGGGCACGCGGCGATGATCGCGGAGCGGATCGGCCCGTCCGGGACGATCGTCCTATGCGATCTGGACCCGGGGAATCTTGCGCGGGCCGAGGCGCGGGTCCGGGAGACGATGAGCCCGGGGGAGCCGTCGTCGGCGAACGTGATCGCGATTCATACGAACTTCCACCGAATCAGCGCGGAGCTCAAGGATCGGGGGATCCGCGCGGACATGGTGCTCGCGGATCTGGGGTTCGCTTCCACCCAGGTGGACGACCCGGAGCGGGGGCTCAGTTTCAAGAAGTCCGGGCCTCTGGACATGCGTTTGGACACCACGGCGCCGATCGATGCGCGGGAGCTGGTGAACACCCTGAGCGAGCGTGAGCTGGCGGATCTGATCAAGCGTTTCGGGGAGGAGAGGCACGCGCGACGGATCGCCGCAAAAGTTGTGGAAGCAAGGGGCAACGCGCCGATTGAAACCACTGATCAGCTCGCCGATCTTGTCCGATCGGCGATCCCGCGCCCGAGCGGACCGATCGATCCGGCGACGCGCACGTTCCAGGCGCTCCGGATCGCTGTCAACGATGAGCTCGGGTCGCTCGACGCGCTCCTGTCCCGGATCTCTTCCGGGGCGAAGGAATCCGCGAAGGGGCGCGGGTGGCTCAACCCGGGCGCACGGATCGCGATGATCGCGTTCCATTCGCTCGAGGATCGTCCCGTGAAGCGCGTCTTCTCGGCGATGTCTTCGGAAGGGCTCGGCGAGTTGATCACGAGAAAGCCGCTCGAAGCGGACGAATCGGAGATCGCGATGAACAAGCGATCCCGATCCGCGAAGCTTCGGGCGATCCGGATCGTCGGCTGAAACGCACGCCGAGGACTCCGATTCGGGACCACGCATCGGACGCGTGACCCCCGTCTTCGTATTGACCCATGACACGCAAGGACGCGCCGTGACAAGGGAAAGCAAACTCGCGCTTATTCTGAGCTTCGTGCTGATCCTCGTGGTCGGCGTGCTCATCAGCGATCACTTCTCGAGCGCGGGATCCATGGTCCCCGACACGCTCGATGAGGACTCCGCTGTTCTCGCGCCGCTCCCCGGCGCGGACACGACGGGGCTCGACTCCACGATCGATCGGGTCATGCCCAAGGATCGTGGTGTGTCTGCGCGTTCGCTTCTCGAGCAGATGACGGAGAGTGTCCGTTCGATCGAAGCCCCGGCGCTCGCGTCCGAGGGTGAGAATCTCCCGGGCGCGCCCGTGGAGATCCTGAACACGTCATCGCGCGAATCCGCGCCGGTCGTTCGCGAGCCCGTCCGGGAGGACAGACGCGCCACGTACACGGTGCGCGAGGGGGATTCCTTGTACCGGATCAGCGTGAACACGCTCGGGGACGGGGAGCGCTGGCGCGAGATCCACGAACTCAACCGATCGGCGCTAGGCGCGGATCCTGTGCTCCAGCCCGGGATGGTGCTCGAGCTCCCGAAGGGAGCGCGTTCGTCCGTGGTCGTCGCTCCGAAGCGCAGCGATGTCATTCACGCTCAGACGAAGACGACGAAAGGGCGGACTCACGTGGTCGGTCCCGGCGACACGCTCGGGGAGATCTCGCAGAAGTACCTCGGAACAGTGAAGCGGATGAACGAGATCGTCAAGCTCAACGGGCTCGATGACGCGGACGACATCCGGCTCGGCATGACCCTCAGGATCCCCGACTAAGCACGATCGGAGCTGTTCATGATCGCAAAGCTGTGTGTGCTGATCCTGATGCTCGGCGCCTCGGGGGTCGGTGTGCTCTCGGTGCGTCAGGAGCGATTGATCGTGGCGCATGAAACAACCCGGGCTCGATTGGATGCGCGGGATGAAGCGCTCCGAACGAGCGAGCTCCGCGCGAGGATCGCAACACTCGCGGCCCCTGATTCGGTGCGTGCGCGTCTCGAGCTTCTCGGGCCGCTTTCTCCCGAGGTCGGGAGCCGGGTGGAGATGATCGATCCGGAACTCGAATCGAACACGGAACCTCTAGACACCCACCTCTTGAGCGATCACGACGCGATCCTTGGGGGCGAGGACCTGACAACCTGGGTGCTCGACGACGGTACGGTCGTTCGGTTCATCGACAACGAATAGACACAAGGGCGCTTCGATGCAAGACCAATCGCTCGTACGGACCCGTTTCGGCGCGATCACCATCGTGATGCGTGTGGTGTTCGTGCTCGGGCTCCTGCTCGTGCTCGGACGGGTGGCGCAGCTCCAGCTCGCACCCTCGGAGGAACTCAAAGGGTTCATCAGCCCAAGGACAACGACTTCGACCCTCGAGGCTCCTCGTGGGGATCTTCTGGATCGTCGGGGGCGCGTGATCGCGACGACGCGCATCGGATCTCGTGTGATCGTGGACCCCACGCTTGTCGAAAGAAACCTGGATCAGACGATCGTCGCGCTCGCTGAAGCAACGGGGGAAGATCCGGGGACGCTCGGGGCGCGGATCATCTCGCGTGTGATGGAGAACAAGGACCGCGCGAAGCAGCGAGCCGTGTTCGATGCGCGCGCAGCCCGTGGCGAAGCCCAACCCCTCGGCGCGGATGGGAAGCCCGAGTCCGCGCCCAGACTGATCCGCTATCTCCCCGTGGGTGGGGTGCTGGATTTCGACACAGGAGAGCGGGTCAAGGAGCTCAAGCTCTCGGGTGTCTCGGTCGAACGGATCCCCGTGCGTGTCGGGGCCGCGGACACGCTCGTGGGTCCGATCGTCGGAAAGGTGGGGACACGCGATCGTTCCACCGAGCGATACGGGATGCTGGGGGCGGAAGCATCGTTCGACTCGACCCTCGCGGGTGCAGATGGGGGACTGTCGTACGTCAAGGACGCGTGGGATGATCCGATGTGGGTCGAGCACGGCGCTTGGATCGAGGAGCAACGCGGCGGCGATGTCCGGCTCTCGATCGATCTCGAGATCCAACGCATCGTGCTTGAGGAACTCGAATGGGGCGCGGAGCAAGCGGACTCGAGCGGCGCGCGGGCCGTGGTCATCAATCCTCACACGGGGGAGGTGCTCGCGATCGCGGATGTGATGCGCGAGGTCGAGGGTCTCGAAGAGTTCCCCTGGTACGACCCGGAGTCGGGCGAACCTCCAGCCCGGCTCTCCGATGTCTCCGAGCTCCCGAGATACCGGGTCCTTGCGCCCGATCCGATGCGTGATGTCGAGCCCTCGCTTGGGCGTTCGAGGAGTGTGCGCGATCTCTACGAGCCCGGTTCGACATTCAAGCCGTTCGCGTGGGCGCTCGCGAAGACCCAGGGCTTGCTCCCCGATGATGAGATCATCGAGGTTGAGTACGGGCAGATGCGCACCGACTACGGGCGCATGCTGACGGATGTGACTCCGAGAGATCGTTTGTCGTGGGATGATGTCCTGCGATATTCTTCGAACGTGGGGATGGGGATCGCGACGTCTCGGACAAGTGAGAAGGATCTGCGCGAGACGATCCTCTCGCTCGGGTTCGGAGAGCGCACGGGGATCGGGATCATGGGTGAGCAGTCCGGGATCGTGACGAGCGATCAGGACTGGAATCACTGGACCCAGACTTCCGTGGGGATGGGGTACGAAGTCGCCGTGACACCCGTGCAGATGGTCCGCGCGTTCAGCGTGTTTGCCCGAGAGGGTGAGATGGCCGGGACCCTCCCCGAACTCCGTCTGAGCGCGGCCGGACTCGACAACCGCACGGGTCTGACCAAAGACGAGATCTACGTCACCCGTGTCTTCAGCCCGGAGGCCGCGGCGCGTGTTCGGGAGCCACTCCGGAGTGTGGCGGAACGGATGGACAACAACAACTGTGCCGTCAACGGTGCGCCGAAGCCCACGTATTCGATGTTCGGCAAGTCGGGGACCTCGACGATCACGTGTATCCCGCCGGAGGGGAAACGCCGTCCCTACGGCGCAACCGGGTACTTCGAGAAGCAATACACATCGAGCTTCCTCGTGGCCGCACCCGCGGAGAAGCCCGAGATCGTGGTTCTTGTGGTCATTGACGACCCCGGGCCCGACACCGTCAAGGTCCGTCATCACTTCGGGTCGTGGGTTGCTGGTCCCGTCGTTCGGCGAATTGTGGAGCGGGTGCTCCCGTATTTGGGCGTGGAGCCCGATCTGGTCGAAAAAGCGGACGTGCCTCGCACGTAACAGTTACATTTTGGGTGTTTTTTCAGCAGTCACGGGGCATTCCGGGTTGTAACCGATATCAGCGACGTTTATCCTTGATGTGCACGGGGTTTACCCGTGCCCGGCGGTTTTCGTCGGATCTGAGAGAGAACTCATCGAGAGACGAGGGAGATTCACATGAAGAACATGCTCAGCATCGCGGTGATCGCCGCGCTCGCCGGGGCGGCGTCGGCTGATGTCTACAACGACAACTCCGGCAACCACCTTTCCGGCGGCGACCTGCACGACTTCTTCCAGTCGCAGGGCTTCGATCACCTGGACATCGTGTCCGCGAACATCACGAACGACGCGACCAACCTGTACGTTGATCTCACGCTCGCCGCGGATCTTGACGCCACCAACTGGGGCAAGTACGCGCTCGCGATCAACAACGGGACCTCCCCGTCCGACGCGGGCAACGGGTGGGGCCGCAACATCGACTGGAACGGCCAGAGCATCACCCACTGGGTCGCGACTTGGGCCGACGACAACGGTTCGGGTATCGGTGGTCAGGTCTGGGACTACAACGGCGGGTGGAACCTGTCCGGCGGCCTCTCGGGCGTTGACGATTCCCAGCACGCTTCGGGTCACCAGATCTTCTCGATCGCGCTGGCCGACCTCGGTCTGAGCGTTGGTGACACCTTCACCTTCGACATCGTGTCGACGGGTGGCGGGAACGACCCCGGGGTCGATCATCTTTCCAACGCCGACTTTGCAACGGATGACTGGGGCAACACCTCGCTCGCCGGTTCGTTCCTGAGCTACACGGTCGTCCCGACCCCCTCGTCGCTCGCCCTCATCGGGCTCGGCGGGATCGTCGCCGGGCGTCGTCGCCGCTGAACGATGATCTGATCTGACGATCAGAATCCCTTGAACTCGAGCAGGATCGGGACTCTCCCGGTCCTGCTTTCTTTTTAGAGTTCAGAGCGGAGGAGGTGGGGGGTGATCAGCGGATCGGGGATTCGCCCATCAGGACCCGATCGCGCCCGCCGACGGAGACGATCCGGTTGATGAACGCGCGATAGTCGTCGTCGAGTTCCGACAACGTGACCCCGGGCGCGATGATGTCGAGCACCCCGGGACCGGTTCGCCGGGTGCGCATCTGTCGAGCATCGCCGTCACTCATGTGATCGAGCAGGGTCCCTTGGTGCGCGAGGGTGAGGGTGCGCGAGAGCCCGGTCGAGTACCCCGATTCACGGAAGAAATGCACGAGCGCCCAGAGCTGCGCGTAGTAGGTGAGGACCCGGTCCGCGCCCCGATCGGTGGCCATCAGGTCCTGGGGACGGGTGGAGACCAGGGTGTGGAGGGGCATCAGGGTCCCGGCGCTAGATGCTCTTCGGAGCGCGTCGAATCGTTCGAGATTCGCCCAGGGGAGGAAGTCCGGGGTGTCCGTGTCGAGTTCGTTCCAGCGGAATCCCTCGACGTAGCACGCGATCCCCTCGTCGAGCCACACGGGGAGCGGGTTTGCGAGGGTCGAGTGCGCGTACTGGTGCCACCCTTCGTGGGCGGCGATCGTGAACGTGTCCTTGGGTCCGATGTCGTAGAAGACCCCCGTGGATCCGGCGCTGTATCCGCCGCGCTCGATCGCGAGGTAGGTGCTCGCGCGGTCCTTGAGGATGCGCCGGGTGAGCGATTCCCACCCGCGCCGGGTCCCGAGGACGTAGGTCTCGACGGGTCGATCGGGCTCGGGGAGGACGGCGAGCGCGTTGCGCGCGTGGACCTGCGCGAGCTCGACGAACCCGGGGAGACGGATGAGCATCGCGCGGTCCCGGAGGGTCGTGCGGATCGTCGCGCTGGGGGTGTAGTAGGTCCATCCGCTGTCACCCTCGAACGACCAGGGCTCGCGCTCCGCGACGAATCGCTGGACGGGCATGGACGAGGGGGAGACGTCGCGCGTCGATGACGACGACGAGCACGCGCTCAGGAGTGTCGCGCCGAGGATCGTCGAGATCGTCAACGCCCGGTTCATCCGAGCGAGTCCAGCGACGCGCGGACGGAGTCCCGGTCCACTTTCTTCTGGGTCAGCTCCGCGCGGGTCTGGTCCACGAGGTGCGCGGGGGCTTTCTGGGTGTAGCCCGGGTTGTTGAGGCGCCCTTCGAGCGCGCTGATCGATTTGTCGAGGTCCGCGAGTTCCTTCTCGAGTCGCTCGCGTTGCGCGCCGGAATCGACGGCATCAGCAAGATCGCTCAGCTTGTACTCCGATCCCTCGAACACGAACGCAACGCTCGCGCCCTCGGGGGCGCTGTCCGTGACCTCGCGCACGTTCGCGAGGGTCTCGACGAGCGGGTTCCAGCGCTTCACATCGCTCCCGAGCTCACCCGGCGCGTGGAGGACGATGGAACGCTTCGGGGGGACCTGGTTCGACGCGCGGACCTCGCGGATCGCGCTTACGAGCGCTCGGCAGCGGTCGTAGCCCTCCTCCGCGATCTCGTCCCGGAGGGACGGATCGAGATTCGGCCACCCCGATTGGCAGAGGGTCTCGGTGGACTTGGTCTCCATCACGGAGACCCCGAGGATCTCGCGTGAGGGGATCGAATCGAGGCGCTCGAAGACGGACTCCGTGATGAACGGGGTCACGGGGTGCATGAGGCGCAGGATCGAGTCGAGCACGCTCCGGAGGACGGCCGGTTGGTTCTCGTCTTCGCTGAGCGTGGGCTTGATGGACTCAAGGTACCAGTCGCAGAAGTCGCGCCAGAGCAGGTCGTAGAGCGCGTCGGCGTAGTCCTTGAACTGGTAGGAACGCAGCGCGGACCCGATCGCGCCCTGCGCGTGCGCGACGCGCGAGAGCATCCAGCGATCGACGAGCGAGAGCTGCTGCGGATCGATCGGGGGCCCGGGACGGACGGGGTTCTTCTCGAGCATGGACATCGCGAAGCGGGACGCGTTCCAGAGCTTGTTGCACAGGTTGCGCCCGATGTCGAACTTGGGGGACGTGTTCTTCCCCGTCTCCGGATCGGGCTCGACGGGCATGCGCACGTCCTGGGTCTGGGTCGTCATCTGGCACAGGGTGAAGCGCATCGCGTCCGCGCCGTGGGTCTCGATGATGTCGAGGGGGTCCACCCCGTTCCCGAGGGACTTGGACATCTTGCGCCCTTCGCCGTCCTGGATCATCGCGTGGATGAAGACGTCCTTGAAGGGGGGCTTGTCGTGGACCTTGTCCTGCGCGAGGAAGTAGCGGTTGAACATGGTCATGCGCGAGACCCAGAGGGTGATGATCTCACGGGCCGTGGTCAGGACGGAAGTGGGGTTGAAGGCCTTGAGGAGCGCGTCGAAATCGTCGACGGGTTCATTGCCCGAGTTCGCGGCGTCGGTGTCGGGCCAGCCCATCGTGGACAACGGCCAGAGGGCGCTGGAGAACCAGGTGTCGAGGACGTCAGGGTCTTGCTGCATGCTGTGGATCATGCTCTTGACCTTGAGGACACTTTCGAGCGAGTTGCCCGTCGAGCCGAAGAGGTCGGGTCGATTCAGTGGCTTGTCTTCCGAGTTTGGGAGAGCAAGCCAAAGATTTTTCATCAGATCTTCTGCCCTCT
This sequence comes from Phycisphaerales bacterium, assembly GCA_027019265.1. Lineage (GTDB taxonomy): Bacteria > Planctomycetota > Phycisphaerae > Phycisphaerales > UBA1924 > UBA1924. Next base: position 131,275 of record JALUWX010000032.1, on the reverse strand, counting down.
CAGTATGTGTGCAAACTCCGAACGCTCGCATTGAAGCTAGCTCATGATCTGCGATCATTCTCACACAGAGTTCGCCTCTGCAGCCTTGGGAATCTGCCAAAGCATCAAGAGCATCTTGCAGATCGCTTTCCTTGTAATCCCCCTTCGGTTGTATATGCCACACCGGTATCCGGTGCCCCCACCAGAGCTGACGGCTGATGCACCAGTCGCGCAGGTTGTCGTGCCAGGTCTCGTAGGTCTTCGCGTAGCGCGCGGGGTAGAAGGTCATGGAGCCGTCGGTGGAATCCGGGGCCTGGGTCTTGGGGCGCGAGTCCGGCCAGCCCTTGAGACTGGGCTCGGTGCGCTGCTCGGGTTTGAGCGCGCGCTGGGCGTTCCCGCGCAGCTTGTCGTCGGAGACCTTGCAGTACCACTGGTCGGAGAGGTAGGGCTCGACGGGGACGTGGGAGCGGTACGAGTGGCCCACGCTGTGGACGTGGGGCTTGATCGCTTCGAGGAGCGAGCCCTCGGATCCCTCGCTCACGGATCGCGCCTGGAACTCCTTGACGACGAGCTTGCGCGCGTCTTCACGGGATTTGCCCAGGAAGACCTGCGCGTCCCCGACATCTTCCCACCCGTGCTGGTCGGAGATGCTTGCGTCGGGGGCCATGACGTTGATCTGCGCGAGGTTGTGGCGCTGACCGATCATGTAGTCGTTGGGGTCGTGGGCCGGGGTGACCTTGAGGAAGCCCGTGGACATCTCGGCTTTGGCATCGCCTTCTTCGCCGCCGAACTTGACGGGGAGGACGACGTACTCGTCTTCGATGATGGGGATGATGCGCCCCACGAGAGGGAGCATGACGTTGAATCCGCGCACGCTTGTGGCGCGGGGGTCCTTGGGGTTCATCGCGACGGCGGTATCCCCGAGGTAGGTCTCCGGGCGCGTCGTTGCGACGGTCACCCACGCTTGTTCGTCCTCGGGGTGCTGGTGCGCATCGGGGTACCCACGGGCTCCGAGCTCGGACCAGGTGACGGGGATGGTCTGGTCCCCATCGACGGTCTTCACCATCGGGTAGCGGAGGTAGTAGAACGCGCCCTTGACTTCTTCCATCTCGACTTCGTCGTCGGCGAGCGCGGTCTGGGTGACGGGGTCCCAGTTCACGAGGCGCTTGCCCCGGTAGATCAGGCCGTCCCGGAAGAGCCGGAAGAACGCTTCGCGGACGGCCCGGGCGCAGATGTCGTCCATCGTGAACCGCTGACGGCGCCAATCGCACGAGCACCCCATGGTCTGGAGCTGGTGGGTGATCCGCGCTTCGTACTCGTCTTTGAACTCCTGGACGAGCTTGACGAACTCCTCCCGCCCGTTCTCGCCAGCAAGTTCTTTCTTCTTGTACTCCGCGATCCCGCCCTTGCCCTCGGCTTTGAGCTTCTTGTCCACCATCGTCTGGGTCGCGATCCCGGCGTGGTCCGTCCCGGGCATCCAGAGGGTTTCGTAGCCCATCATCCGGTGCGCCCGGGTGAGGATGTCCTGGATGGTGTTGTTGAGTGCGTGTCCGAGGTGGAGGGCGGCCGTTACGTTTGGGGGGGGGATGAGGATCGAGTAGGGACGGGCTTCCCCATCGACGACCCGCTGGGGGTCGGCGTTGAAGGCGCCGGCGCTGGTCCATCGCTCCCAGGCTTTGGGTTCGGACGACTTGGGGTCGTACGCTTTGCTCATCGGTTCGTTGGCGGCGGTCGTACTCGACATGGGGGCTCGGCGCTCCTGCTCGGATCCGTCGTGAATTGCTGACGAACCAGTGTACGCGGCGACGATACTGGATACTGATGAACGACACACCCAAGCCGACCAATCCGAAGGGTTCCAAGGACACCAAGCTCGTCATCCTCGCGGCGGCGGCGATGGTCGTCATCGTGGTCGCGAGTGTCGCGAAGCTCGGGTCGGGCTCCAAGGGCTCGAATCCGGATCCGGGGACCGCTCAGAACGACGGGAGTGGGGGGGCTGGGGGGGACACGATCTCGACGGCCCCGACCCAGACGATCGAGCAGGTGCTGTCGAGTGTCCAGGTCTACGTCTCGGAGAAGAACTACGGCGCGGCCCGAGCGATCCTGACGAAAGCGATCGAGCGGTACCCGAGCGATCCGGAGCTCCGGTCGGCGCTGGGGGATCTGGAGATGCTCTCGGGGAACGCATCAGCGGCCTACGACCAGTATGTCTCCGCGATCGAGTCGAGCGACAACCCCGGGGGGGACCTGTTCTTCACGGCCGGGACGATCGCGAGCACCCTCGGGGAGATGGAACGCGCCGAGGCGCACTACCTCGAAGCCCAGCGCCGGGACCCGAGCAACCCGGATGTCCCGCTGTACCTCGCGAACGTGCAGCTCTCGATGGGGAAGATCGAGGGCGCGACGAAGAACATCGCGCTCGCGGCGAAAGCGACCCCGGATCGTGCGATTGTGTGGGGGACATGGGCGCAGATCGCGCTGAGGGAGAACAAGCTCCCGATCGCGCTTCAGCAGATCGGGAAAGCGCGGGAGCTTGAGCCGGCGAGTGTGGGGTGGATCGTTGTCGAAGCGAAGATCCACAAACGCATGGGGAAACCCGAACGCGCGATCGAGGTGCTGACAACCCTGAGCGATGACACGATCGCGCAGAACCGGGACGCGACGATGACCCTCGCGGAGTCGTTCGCGATGATCGGGAGAGCGGAGGATGCGGCCGCCCGGGTGATCGCGTTTGCGCGCGCGCACCCGGACGATGCGCGGGGCGCGATGGACAGCGCGATCTCCCTCGAACGCGCGGGGGACCGGGAGCAAGCGATCTTGTGGGCTCGGCGCGCGAGGGACCTGGGACACGAACGCGCGGCGGCGTGGATCGAGTCGCTCGGGGAGTGATTACGGGTAGTCGTCGTCGAAATCGTCGATCGTTGTGAGGGAGTCGTCGAGCCGACGCGCGGACTCGGTCCAGGGATCGACCTCGGGGTGGGGGGGAGCGCTCTTGGTCTTGATCGCGCGTCTCCTCCGGAGGCGGCGCTGGACGATGATCATGGTCAGGGAGAGCATGACGATCAGGGTGAGGAGGGACACCAGGAGGAGCATGGACATCCCCTTGCGCATCGCCGTGTCCCGATCGGGGGTCGGGAGCGGGGCCGCCGGGTCCTGGATGAGGATGAGGGGGGTGTCGATCATCGGGAGTCCTGTACGCACGAACGTCTCGGGTGATGCTACACTTCGATCCGAATCGATGAAAGGACCTGCATGCACCTTGAAGCCCATGCGAATGTAATCAGTGATCTTGAGGCGCGGATCTTGACAATCCGTGACTCTCTTTGACTACGACTCCAAACGCGAAGAGCTGAAAACGCTCGAAGACAAAATGGGGGCGGCTGACTTCTGGGACAACCAGGACCAAGCGAACAAGACGGTCGCTCAGTTGAAGGTCGTCAAGGCCCAGACCGAGCCGCTCAAGAACGTGATCGACGATTTCGAGAACGCGAAGCTCGCGTACGAGATGTCGCGTGAAGAGGGCGATGACGATCTGCTCGCAGAAGCGGACGAGACGCTCCACGAACTGCTCGGACGGATGGACAAAATCGAGGTCCAGTCGCTCCTGGGTGGGAAGCACGATCACCGGGACTGCTTCTTCAACATCCACGCCGGGGACGGCGGGACCGAAGCGAACGATTGGTGTGAGATGCTCTTCCGGATGTATCTCTACTACTTCGAGCGGATGGGCTGGAAGATCGAAGAGGTCGAAAAATCGCACGGCTCCGAGGTCGGGCTCGACTCGGTCACCCTCCATATCCAGGGACCGTTCGCGTTCGGGTATCTCAAGTGCGAGAAGGGGACGCACCGCTTGGCGCGGGTGTCGCCGTTCAACGCGCAGGGGAAACGTCAGACCTCGTTCGCGACGGTGGACGTGACCCCCGAGTTCGAGGACGTGGATGTCCAGATCCCGGACAACGAGCTCGACATCGTCGTGTTCGCGCGTTCGTCGGGTCCGGGTGGTCAGAACGTGAACAAGGTCGCGACGGCCGTCCGTGTGACCCACAAGCCCACAGGGATCCAGGTCGTCTCGAGCACCCACAAGGAAATGCCCCAGAACCGGAAGCAGGCGCTCTCGATTCTCCAAGCGAAGCTCGAGCAGATCGCTGAAGAGCAGCGCCAAGCGGAGATCGACGAAGCGTCGGGCGGGAAGCTCGAACATCGTGGGTGGGGCGCGCAGATCCGCTCGTACGTGCTCTACGACAATCGGGTGAAGGACCATCGGACCAACGTGGAAGCCAACCCCGTGAACGTGCTCGATCGTGGTGAGCTCGATCAGTTCATCGACGCGGAGCTCAAACGTCGCCGCTCGGAGCGTGGTTGATGAGTGCGCTCGGAGTCATGGGGAGCGCGATCCTCATGAAGTGCGAGTCGCGCGGGCAGCAGCTCGGGCTCGCGATCGGGATGCTGATCCTCGCCGGGGGGGCGGCCGCCGGGATGTGGTTCTTCATGGGGCTGGGTGAAGCGGCGATGGAAACATCGCAGCAAGCCCGGGACATGGGGATGCGCACTCGCCGTGGGAGCGCTGTGAGCCAAGCGACCGTGTTCGGATGGGCCGGGATGATCGTGTGTGCGCTCGTCGGGGTGATCTTCGTGCTAGTCTCGATCGTGAACTTCTTCCGGTTCATGACGGGGACCGGGCTCGCGCCCCAGGACGATACCTGGTGATGACGGTGCTCTACTGGGCAGTTCTGTGTGTGTGCACGATCCCGCTCTCGTTCGGGCTCGCGTGGGTGATCTTCGATGACCTGGACGGGTTCGTCGAGTGCGTGAAGTACTGGATCAAGCCCGACATCCTCTCGTGGATCCAGGGGGAGCACGCAGAGGACTGGTGGTCGGAGATGAAGCTGTTCATCTGGATCGCGCTCTCGGCCGGGATCCTGTTTGGATTGCACTGGGTTGCGCAGACCTACATTGTCTGATTCAGTCCGCATCGTTCAGCGCGTTCAGCACACCCATGCGCCCGAGCTTCCGGAGCGCGAAGTACCCCATCCCCATGACGAGCAGCGCGAGCGCGGCGAACCAGAGCCCTTGGGCGCCGGATCGGGTCGCGACGAGTGCTCCGAGGACGCCCCCAACGACGAATGAGACGGCGATGGATCCGAGGAGGAGGAACGTCCATCCGGGTCGCTGATGACCGGCCAACAGTCGTCCGAGGGAGAATCCGATGTCCGTGAGGACCCCCGTGAGGTGCGTGGTGCGGATGATGAGCGACCGGTAGGACGCTGCGAGCGCGTTCTGGAGCCCGGCGGCGCTCGCCGCGAAGATCGTCGCTGCGTGAACGGAGTGGGGGAGCGAAGCGGCGGCCGCCGCGAGGAGCGCGGATTCGAGGAGGATCGCGATCCCGTATCGGCGCCCGAGTTTGAGGGTGGACCCTCCGACGATGACCCCGGCGATCGCGGCGCCTCCGATGAAGGAGCCCACGATGAGCCCGACGAGCAGAGCATCCTTGAAGTCCGCGCGTCCGAGATCGGCGCTGAGCCGGGTGATCGATCCGGTGACGTGGGTCACGGGAGGCGCGCCGAGGATGATCATGAGGGTGTTGACGTAGCCCGCGACGAGCGCGAGCCAGAGCCCGCCGAGGAGCACGATCATGAACTCGACGCGCTGAGGCATAGAGGGAGTCTACGCCGATCGGGTTAGTTCTTGGGGCGCTTCGGATCGTCCCGGAACATCCGAAGCGGGCGCGGGCCCGAGCACATCCCGACGGCACAGCCGTCGTCCTTGCACGAACGTTGATCCAAGACGCGGGTGTCGTTGGGGTCGTCGAGGTCGTCGGGTTTGTTCTCGTCGAGCGCGGTCAGAACCGCTCCCGCGAAGATCGCGATGAAGCTCAGCGCGGGGACGATCGGGGGGAGTCGGAGCCCCCACTGGGGGAGGACGGCGTAGAACACAACCCCCAGAAGGCACACCAGCACGAACGCGACGATCAATCGACGCGCCAGCTTGACCCCTTCCTTGTTCCGATCGTCTTCCTCACGGATCCGTTCCCGTGCTTCGTCGATCAGATACGAGGATTGCTCTTCACGGAAGTTCCGTGAGTCCGGGCCGATCAATGGGCCGCTGATCGTCGTGTTGGATCGTCGATCCGCCATACAGGAGTGTATTCGGGCTGATCGGGTGAGCAGTTTCGGGGGAGGATCGGTGTTTGGGGGGTGTCAGCGTCCGAGATCCAGGCTGACATGGTCCGAATCACGCATCGCTCTGAGGAGGATAAGGACCAGGGTCCCGAACGAGAGCACAAGAGGCACGCACGCGACGATCCAGAGGGGGAGCGATCGACGTGTTTGCTTCGCGGCGACGTCCTCGATCGATCGGTAGAGGATGAAATCCTCGTTGGAGTCGGTCTCGACTTTGAGGTTGAATCGTCCCGTATTGGGCGCGTCGATCACGAGGAAGCGTCGGTACTCCCTCCCGAACAGTCGAGCCCACTGATTGATGTCGTGGGTCGTGACTTCGCCATCGGGAGAGCTGATCTCGACATCGATGCTCGGGAGCGGTTCGTCCGGGTGATCGATATCGAGCGCGAGGACGTACCGCGCGTGGGGGTCGTTGTCCTGGAACTCGACGAGCTCGTTGGAGTCGAACTGGACGAGGGGGAACATCGCGTCCTGGACGACGGCGCGGAGGTACGTGTACGTGGGGTAGATCGCGATCAGGACCGACAACAGGATCAACCCGAAGGCGATGAGCAACAGATGCGGGATCCGGAGTCGCTCGAGCACGATCAGACGAGCAGCGAGGCCGGGGATTCGAGCATCGATTTGACCGAGTTCAGATATTGAGCGGCCATCGCACCGTCGATGATCCGGTGATCGCTCGACATGGTCATGGACATCTCGTGCCCGATGACGAGCTCCGCGTTTCCTTCATCATCGTAATCGACGAAGGGCTTCTCGATCGCGCGCCCGACGGCGAGGATCGCCGCGTTCGGGGGATTGACGATGGCCGTGAAGTGATCGACCCCGAACATCCCGAGGTTGGAGATCGTGAAGGTCGAGCCCGAGAGCTCCTCGGGGGAGAGCCCCTTCTCACGGGCTTTCTTCGCGAGGCGCTTGGTCTCGGCGCTGATCTGACGGAGCCCGATCTGGTCGGCGCTGTTGATGGACGCAACGACGAGCCCGCCCCCTCGCTCCTCGGGGAGCGCGACAGCGACCCCGACGTTGACGTGCCCGTGCAGGTCGATCGAGGGGCCCTTGTCGTTCCAGGAGGAGTTGACGTAGGGGTGTTCGTGCATCGCGAGGGCGCAGGCGCGGACGAGGAAGTCATTCACGCTGAGTTTGACACCCTGGGATTGGAGCTGGTCGTTGAGTTCCGCACGGAGCGCCATGAGCGCGTCAAGACGCACGGAGACGGTGACCTGGTAGTGGGGGATGGTGGTCTTGGACTCGACGAGACGACGCGCGATCGTGGCGCGCATGTTCGAGAGCGAGACGTTCCGGGATTCGAGGGTCGCGCCCGTGACGGGGAGCATGGGCGCGGGGGCCGAGGCGCTCTGAGCAGCGGCGGCCGGCGCAGCTGCGCCACCCGATGCGAGGGCTTGCTCGACGTCCTTCTTGACGATGCGCCCGGAGGGGCCGGACCCGTTGATGTTGGAGAGCGCGAGGTTGTGCTCGTCGGCGATCTTCCGCGCGAGGGGAGAGGCGAAGACCCGGTCGTTCCCGTTGGCGCTGCCGTTGGAACTGTGCGCGGAGGTCGAGTCGCTCGGGGGCGCCATCGTCGCGGTCCCGCCGCCTTCGTCGGATCCGGACTCTTGCTTCTTCGCGGGAGCAGAGGACCCGGACGAGGATCCGGCGGTCTTGGCCGCTTCAGCGACGTCTTCGCCGTCTTCCGCGAGGACGACGATCGTTTCCCCGACGTTCACGGTTTCGCCGGCCTGGATCCCCAGCTTCGCGACGACCCCGTCGTCGAAGGATTCGAGTTCCATGGTCGCTTTGTCGGTTTCGATGTCCGCGATGACGTCGCCGGCGCTGACGGTGTCGCCTTCCTTGACGTGCCAGGCGACAACGGTGCCCTGCTCCATCGTGTCGGAGAGGCGCGGCATGGTGATCGTGATCGGCATGGTTCGGTCTCCGGCGTTGATCCGCGTTGTCCAGTCGGCGGCGTCGTTCGATCGTCAGGGGCGATCATAGTGCGGAACCATCGCCCATGTCCTCAGATATCGGCCCTTGATCGGGTCAGATCCAGCGTTTCATCCGGAGCAGGGTGAGGGAGATCACGAGCAGCACAACCAGGCTGATCGTGGTGATCCAGAAGCCCGCTGGGTTGGAGCTGAGGGGGATCCCATCGACGTTCATCCCGAGGAGCCCGGTGATCACGCTCAGGGGGAGGAATACCCCGGCGAGGATCGTGAGCGCATAGACCCGGTCGTTGAGCTCCTCGGCGCGTCTCGAGACGATCTCGTCCCGGGTGACCCCCGCGCGGGTCTCGATCGCGTTGAGCTCTTCCGTCAATCGCGCGAGCCGATCCCGGGTCGCGACGAGTTCGGTGACGACATCGGAGGAATTCGCGAGGGTGGGGGAGCTGACGAGCGCGCTGGCCGCGTCGTGCATGGGGACGAGGTATCGGTAGAGCCCGATGGTGCTGAGACGGATCGGGGAGAGCGCCGAAGCGTGGAGGGTCGGGGTGTTGTCGTCGATGACGTCTTCCTGGATGTCCTCGAGCTTCTCCGCGAGGTCCTCGACGACGGGACCGATCCGGTCGACCATGTGATGCATGAGTCGGGACAGGACCGCTTGGGGGGACGACGGAGGGGACTCGGATCCGAACTCGTCGGCGACCGCTTCCGCGCTCCGGAGCCGGCGCAGGACCACACTCACGATCCGCTTCTCGTCGATCCACGCGCGGATCGACACCATGTCCTCGGGGGTGCTCTCGGGGTCCATGTTGACCCCGCGTCCGATGAAGAGGAGCCCGTTGTCGTACTGGGTGCAGCGCGGACGGGTGTGCTCCGCGACAAGCGCCCGTGCTTCGTGGGGGGGGATCCCGGATTCCTTCAGGATCCAACGACGCGCGACTTCGGAGCGCTGGGACAAATGGATCCAGATCCACGCGCGATCCTGGTGCTGCGCATACGGATTCTCAAGATCGTGGCCCTGCCCATCGATCGCGATGAGCACGCCGTTGGGCGCTGTAGCTGGGTCGAGGTGTTGGTTCAAGCGTGTTGTCCTCAAGCCCGGATCCCGCACGGATCGGTATGCGCAGTGTATCGCAATCTCCCGGTACCCGTGCTACCAGCGCTTGGGCTTGCCCGGCGCGTCGAGCGAGGCGCGGATCAAGGTTGTGAGCTGCGCGATGCTTGGGGATCGCGCTCCGATCTCGATGTGCTTCTTGCCTTTGCGCCCCGGGGTGGAGCTCAGGAGCTCGTCCGGGTCATCCATCAATGCGCCGAGGGGGAAGTCCAGTCGGAGGACCTCGTTCCGATGGACGATCTGACAGATCGAGCCCTTGATGGGGCCGCCTTTGCTGGGATCGAAGATGGAGATCGCGTCCCACGTGACCCGTTCGGTGGAGCCGGGCGCGAGCTCGAACACCAAGCGCCGGATCCGCGCCGCGCGAACTCGGAGGGGTTTGGGGAGATCGGCCATGAACTCGTCGGGGGTGATCGACACGTTCAGGGGTACAGATCAGCGATCAGACGGTTGCTCCCACGAGCTCACGGACGGCCGTCGCGATCCGCTCGGGGTTGGGGAGGTAGGCGTATTCGAGGTCCTTCGCGTAGGGGGTTGGGACGTCGATCGTGTTGACACGCACGGGGGGCGCGTCGAGCCAATCGAACCCGTGCTCGCAGATCTGCGCGATGACTTCCGAAGCAACGGACCCGAAGGGCCAGCACTGGTCAACCACGACGATCTTGTTGGTCTTCTTGATCGAGTCCACGATCGAATCGATGTCGAGGGGACGGATGGTGCGCATGTCGAGGACGTCGCACTCGATCCCGTCGTTCGCGAGGACCTCGGCCGCGTCGAGACAGAAGTTCACGGGACGACCGAAGCTCACGAGGGTGACCGCATCACCTTCCCGCGCGAGACGGGCGCGGCCGAAGGGGATGAAGTAGTGCTCCTCGGGGACGTGGGCTTTGTCTCCCAGCATGCGCTCGGACTCGAGGAAGAAGACGGGGTCGGGGTCGCGGATCGCGGTTGCGAGGAGGCCCTTGGCGTCGTACGGGTTGGACGGGATCGCCATCTTCAGACCCGGGACGTTGGAGAAGAGCCCTTCGACACACCACGAGTGGGTGGACCCGAGCTGACCCCCCGCGCCGTCGTTCCCACGGAACACGATCGGGCACCCGAACTGCCCCCCGGACATGTAGAGCATCTTGGGCGCGTTGTTCAGGATCGGGTCCGCGGCGACGAGCGAGAACGACCACGACATGAACTCGACGATGGGACGGAGCCCGCACATCGCCGCACCGATCGCCATCCCGGCGAACCCGTTCTCGGAGATCGGGGTGTCGATGATGCGCTCGGGACCGAACTCGTCGAGCATCCCCTGGGAGACCTTGTACGCGCCGTTGTACTGCGCGACCTCTTCGCCGAGCAGGAACACGCGCTCGTCCCGGCGCATCTCCTCGGCCATCGCTTCGCGGAGCGCTTCACGGAACTGGATGATCCGGTCCCCCTCGCGCGAGGGGAGATCCGACTCGGACAGGAAGTCCGGGATCTCAACGCCTTCGACGGCGGGGTGGATGTCGGACTCGATCATGGACATGGTGTCGGGGAGGGTGGTCATTTTTGAGTGTTCCTTGATCGAGGATTAGAGCAGCGGGTTCCGTGCGCCGTGGGTGTAGGTCGTCTGCGGCGACAGGTTCTTCTCGGGGTTCGCGTAGACGTCCGTGATCAGTTCGCTCAGCTCGGGGGTCGGCGCGTCCTCGGCCGCTTGCATCGCGCTCATGACCTCGTCGCGGATGGCTTTCTGCATGGACTTCCAGTCGTCCTCGCTCAGGTCCCCCGACTCCATGAGCTGAGACGCGAGACGCGCGATCGAGTCCTTCGCTTTGTACTCGTCCACCTCGTCCTTGGTGCGGTACTTCTGGGGGTCGGACATCGAGTGACCCTGGTAGCGGTAGGTCTTGAGGTCCACGAACCCGGGTCGGGAGTTCTCCCTGCACGACTCGACGTAGGGCTTGAAGCCCTTGTAGAGCTCGACGATGTCGAGCCCGTCGATCTCGAGCGAGTCGATCCCGTAGGACTCGCCGCGGGAGATGAGGTTGCCCGAGTTGGCCGTGTGCCGGTTGATGGCCGTGCCCATCGAGTACCCGTTGTTCTCGATGATGTAGATGACGGGGATGTTGTGGACGGAGACGTAGTTGAGGGCTTCGTGGAACGCGCCCTGATCGATCGCGCCGTCCCCGAGGTAGCAGAGGGTGACTTTCTTCTTGGCTTCGGACCCGTCCACGCGCTTCTTCATCACGTCGTGCTCGTACTTCGCGGCGAACGCGAGCCCGGCGCCGAGCGGGGTCTGGGCTCCGACGATCCCGTGCCCCCCGAAGAGCCAGTTGGGTCTGTCGAACATGTGCATGGATCCGCCCTTGCCCTTGGCGCACCCGGTGATCTTGCCGTACATCTCGGCCATGCACGCTTCGGGGGTCATCCCCCGCGCGAGCGCGTGCCCGTGGTCCCGGTAGGCGGTGACGACGGGGTCGTCGTCGTTGATGGATCCAATGGTCCCGACGGCACACGCTTCCTGACCCGTGTAGACGTGGCAGAACCCGCCGATTTTGGCTTGTTGGTAGGCCTGGGCGGTGCGGTTCTCGAACTCACGGATGAGCTGCATGTCGCGCAGCCATTTGAGCTTGAGTTCGGTGGAGGGCTCGCTCGTCATGGTGCTGTCCGTGCTCGAGTGCTTCTGGGCTGGCGCTTGCGTCATGCGAAGTCTCGCGTGGATCGGGGTTTGCGATCGTCCGCATAGGTCTGATCGACCCGATCCGGACTGGGATTTCGTCTGGTCCGAGAAACAGTTCCGGATTCCCGGAACGCCGAAGGCGATTGTAGGGTCGCAGCGCGGGTCGTGTCACGGACCGGTTCCGGGGGGATCTCGGGCGCGATGGGCAAAAAGAACCGCCCCCAACGACGGGGGCGGCCGGAGGTGGTTCAGGATGTCGATCCGGATCAGTCCTTCATGACCGCGCGGGAGTCGTTCCCGATCTGGGTCTTGAGGAGCACGAGGGCCGTCTGGACCTGGAGGTCCGTGCCGTCGGTGATCAGGGACTCGGGGTCGGGACGGGTGGAGTTGTCCTCGCCGGAGAGGAAGACATCAGCGTCGCGCCGGAGGATGAGGGCTTCCGCGTTCTGGTCGGGGAGCATCTCGACCCGGAGATCGGGCTCGATCCCCCATTCCGAAGCGCCGGGGAGCTTGTGGATCAAACGGGGCGCGTCGATCTGGTAGTACTGGGTCGTGAGCTTCATCGCGCTGGTCCCGCCGGGGAGCACGAAGACGTTCTGGACGGAGCCCTTCCCGAAGGAACGGGTCCCGAGGACGAGCGCTTGGATCTTGTCTTGGTGTGCGGCTGCTTGGATCGATCCGGAGAGGATCTCGGAGGCGCTGGCGCTGCCCTCGTTGATGAGGACGACGACGGGGATGTCACGGAGCGAGACACTCGGGTTGATCGCTCGCGCGTCCTGCGCATCTTGGATCGCGCCCGCGGCATCGACGGTCCGGACGATCAGCCCATCCGGGACGAATCGGGACGCCATCTTGACGGCTTGGTCGAGCAGACCGCCCGGGTTGTAGCGGAGGTCGAGGATGAGCGAGGACAAGCCCTGGCTTTTCATCTGACGGACGGCGGCGTCGAACTCGCGGGTCGTGGTTTCCGTGAACCCCGAGAGTCGCACGTACCCGACACCCTCGTCGGCATCGATGAAGTAGTTCCAGTCGTCGTCGCGCGGACCGGTCTTGGACCAGCCCTTCACGCTCGGGAGATCGATCTTGGCGCGGGTGATGGTGTAGGTATGCTCGGACTTGTCGCCGGATTCTTCATCCTCGCGCTCGATCGTGATGGTCACGTCGGTGTTCGGGGGACCCGTGATGACTTCGACGGCTTGGTCGAGTCCGAGCCCGATGGCGCTGATCCCATCGACCTTCTTGATGACATCGCCCGCGCGGAGCCCGGCGCGTTGCGCTGGGGTTCCTTCGAGGGGGGTGACGACCTCGACGTTCATGAGTTCGTCGTGCTGGATCCGGACACCGATCCCGATGAACTCGCCTTGCGTGGAGCGTTGGAACCGCGCGACCTCGTCCGGCCAGATGATCGCGGTGTAGTCGTCGAGCTGCGCCATCGCGCCGTTCCCGAACTCGTGGAGAATCGCTTCGGGCATGATCCCGACGGTGTCACGGGACGCGCTGAGGACCCCGTCGATCGCTCGTCGGAGGTCGTAGGCGCTGGCGCTGCGCGAGCCCGGGCCGAAACGAGCACGGAGCTCGTCGATCTGATCGATGAACTGCTGGCGCTTCTTGCTGTTCCCGAGCCCTTTGAACGCGGCTTCGAGGTCGGTGGTGGTCGCCATCGTGCGGATTGCATCGAGCCCGCCCTGGATGAGCTGGTCGAGCGCAACGCCATCGGGCTTGGACCCGGAGCGGCGCCCCACGTGCTGGGCGGCGGCGCGTTGGATCGCGGTCCGTACAGCGACGGATTCGATCCCGGCGAGTTTGTCGGTGTAGAGGTCGCCGTACGGGTTGTAGGCCGGGAGGGGTTCATCGCCGTCGAGGATCCGGCGCTCGTTGCGGAGCTCCCAGAGGCGCTCGGGCGCGTAAAGGCGGATCATCCCGAGACGGCGGGTGAGCCGATCCACGTCGGGTTTGAAGACACGTGACTTATCGTGGAGGGTGTCGAGACGGAAGAAGAGTTCGGAGGCCATCAGCCAATCGCCGTCGGCTTCCGCTTTCTTCGCGTAGTCGATCGCGAGGTCGATGACCTGCTTCGCTTGGGGGTTGTTGAAGAAGTCGTCCGGGTTGGTGTAGAGCAGCTGGAGGGAGACGGCCGAGCGAAGGGCATCGGCGAGCGCGACGGGGGATCCGGTCTCCGCGTAGGAGGTGAGGTGTTCGTCGAGTGTTTCGTTTGCTTCAGCGATCGTCTCGACACGCTGGGTCTCACGCTTCGCGATGTTGTCCTGGAGAAGCGCCATGGATTCGATGAGGGATCGATCGACCGGGCTCGTCTCCCAGTAGCGAGGCGCGAGGAGCGTGTCCGATCCGTCCTCGGCGAGATTCCACACACTGTCCGGGGTCGCGACAAGATCGCTTTCGGGGTTCGATGCATAGGCCGGAGCCGCGATCATCCCGAGCCCCATCGTGGATCCGAGGAGGATCGAGAGGATCCGCGAGGTCATGGGACGGGAAACGGACTGACGAGCGGATTCAAAGATCGACATGCATGCTCCAACGTGTTCGTGCCGTCCCGGATTGCGGGTACAGCGCGGATGTGAGTGTCCAGATGGGATCGACACGTGATGCGCGTGGGAATGGAAGAAAGGCGCAAACTCTGCCCTGCTCAGCGTATCGGTCCTCGGATCGCCGGAGCAGACCCGGCAGACCCTTCATGGTGTGTACGACCAAGTCCGGAAAAAGATTCCCAAGACCTGGGAAATGGGGTGAACGCTCATCGGGGTGATCTGACCAAACGGAGCCCGATCCCGAGCATCAGAACGACGAGGATCACCGTGAGCACCACCGTGACGCTTTCCTGTCTCCCTTCTTCCCAACGGGTCGAGAACCCGGCGACGAGCCCGCAGAGCGGACCCAGGGTGTACCCGAGCCCGATGAGCCCTTCGTGCATCCCTCCGGAATCCACATCAGAGGACCCAACACTCAACGCGTAGTAGAGGGATCCGAGATAGATGATCGCGATCCCGATCCCGGTGAAGATGAGTCCGATGACGAGGAGGGGGATCGAGCTCGCGATGGGGGAGAGCATGGTCAGGGTGAACCCGATGATCATCGAAACGAGCCCGATCCAGGGGGTGGAGCGCTTGCCGTGCCAGAAGTGGTAGCGTTGGAAGACCCCGAACATGAGGACCCGGACGATGAGCCAGGTGCTCGCGATCGGGGTGAGCCACATCGTCGGGATCCCGAGCCGGCCCTGGATGCTCGGGAGCATGGGGGACATGGTCGCGATGACGACGTACGACGCAACAATCAGGACGCGGAACTCGCGCAGGAGGGTCTCGTAGATCGGTGGGTGGGGGTGAGCGCCCGTGTCGAGGTGCTTGGCGGGCTCCGCCGGGAGCTTGAGCGTGATCAACGCAACAGCGACATGGACCCACCCCAGCACGGACACGATCACGAACGGGTGATGCTCGAGGAGGGGCGCCATGAACCAGTACGAGAGGACCATCGCGCTCGCCCAGCAGATGTTGAAGTGCCCGATGGCTTTGCGGAGCGCGTGCTCCCGTCGTCCCCCCGAGAAGTAGGATTCGACGATCGGCCACTGGAGCCCGGTCGCGATCATGAAGGTCAGCGCCATGACCCAGAGCGCGGGCTCGATGAGATCCGGCGCGAGGCGCTGCGCCAGGATCGGGAGCTGACAGACCAAGATCTCGATCGTGACGAGCCCGATCAGGAACCCACGCGAGGTGACCCGGTCCGAGCGTTTGATGAGTCTGCGGAGGGCCGCTCCCGAGAGGAAGGCCGCCGGGGTGTAGACCACCCCCATGACGAGCGCGAGGACGAGATTCATCCTCGCGCCGTAGCCCAATCCCTGTTCGGCGATGAACGAGATCCCGTTCGTGACGATGGCCGTCCCCGAGGACCCGAGGAAGGTGATCAGGAGGACCAAGGGCAGGGGGGCCGGGGTGGTGGGGGATGTCGGATTGTGTGCGCCGGGCGTTGTCATCGGATCGGGGCGATCGTAGACTGATCCCGATCTCGACCCGCCGGGTGTGTGTTCACCGTCCGGCTCTCAGGGTCCCGTAGCTCAATTGGATAGAGCGTTGGCCTCCGAAGCCAAAGGTTCTGCGTTCGAATCGCAGCGGGATCGTTCTGCGCGTATGGGTTTGTGGGTGGCGGAGCCCGTGGTATGGTGGTGGAAACACACCATACACACCATGGAGGTCACCATGCTTCGCGCATCCATCATCGCTCTTGGTCTTTTGTTCGTGTCGTCCGTGTTCGCGCAGACGACGATCACTTTCGATGATCTTTACGACGAACTCGGCGCGGGGACCTTGGATACGTACGACGACATCGCGCCGTACTACCAATCGCTCGGGATCACGATCTCGTGCGATGAGCCCGTGTTCCTCGGTGGGGGATTGAGCAACGGGGACCCGGGGAACTTTGAGATCGAGGGAACCAACGGCCCGGCCTTCCTCACGATGTTCCAAGCGAACATCGGGGGATCGATCACGCTCTCATTCGACCAGACCAGCGATGTCTCGCTCGACACGATCATCCCGGACAACCTGAACAACGAGTCCTATGTCTACACGATCCGGGGGTACAGGGAGGGGAATCTGGTCTTCAACCATGGGCGTGCCTTCGTGGATCCCCAGGGTGACCCGGACGGAATGGTGGTGCCGTACGAGTTTGAACGTGTGGATTCGCTCGTCTTCGAACTCCGTGAGAACTCGTGGCGCATCTTTGCGATCGACAACATTGTGTTCAGCCCGAGCGGTGAACTCAGAACGTGCCGGGCTGATTTCAACAACGACGGGGAAACGGACTTTTTCGATCTGAGCGAGTTCCTACAAGAACTCAACGCCGGGTGTCCGTGAGTTGATCGATCACTTGAACTCGACCATCCGGATGAACCCGCTCCGGCTCTGTTTCGCGATGATCGTGCCTTCGGGGGCGGCGATGTAGGTGTCGCCGTCGTATCGCCAGATGACGATGTCGCCTCGGGTGATGGACGCGTCGTCGGTCCGGACAGCGACGTTCCCCGCGCCGACCGTGATGACCCCGATCCCCAGGAGCAGAACGGCGATCGTCGCGAAGCGCCAGAACCGGAGTTCACGCGCAAGGTCGGGGTCGGGTGTGGTTGTGGTGTGCGACATCGGGTGTCCTTTCATAGCAATATCAGCTGTTTCCACAAGACCGCGATGTGCGAGGATTGCTGACAGAAGGATGAGCGGAATCCCAGTACACTCGTAGCATGAAGCGGATACTTTCCTTTCTCTCGCTGGCGTTGCTCTTGATCCTCATCGCTGTTGCAGCGGTGGTGTATGTACGGTTCCTGTATTCACCATCAATGACGACGAACCAGGTCGCGGAGATCACTCCGGATTGGAACGCGCTGAGCGATGGGGCGTGGGGGCCGTGGGTGACCGATCCGAACGGGGACCGGGTCTGGGATCCGGCGTTGTCGTACAATACATGGGTCGGGACGATCCCCAATGAACAGAAGGCGTGGGGGCTGCTGGCGGATGTGGAGCATCGTCCGGATGCCCTCGCTGAAGAACCGTTGATCGAAGATCCGCCGAAGACGGAGGAGGAATGGAACGCGTTGAGTGACTTGCTTCGCAAACCCGCGAGTCAAGATCAACTCTCGATGATCCGCGAAGCGTTCACCCGGGACTTCATCGGGTCGCTGCTCCTCGAAACGACCGATCCCATCGAGCATGAAGCGCTTGTACGCTACAACAAACCGGATCAGAACTGGGATCCGAATCCCGATCTCGCGTCCACGCTACTGAGGGTGCGCTATGCATCTCTGGGACCGATCCGGAAAGCGATCCGGGTGCTCGATCTCTCGAGCGCGGTGGAGCTGCGCGACGGGGATCCGGATCGATTCGTCGGAGACATCGGGCTGATGCTCCGTGCTTCGGAGCTGGCCGTCGAGTATCCCGTGCTGATCTCGGAGCTCGTCCGGACAGCGATCCTGGCTGTGGTCCATGACCGGGTGGTCTGGGCGCTCAGTGAACACCCCGGAGCGTTCTCCGATGAGCAGCTCCGCGCGATCGATTCGGAGATCGATCGATACCGATTCGGGGCATTCGACATGCTCGGGGAACAGCTCTCGCTCCACGACACGTTCCGGAGAGTCGCGAACAAAGACGGTGGGCTCGCGGCTTCACCCGCGATCCTGACCCAGGGTTTGAATGCGTACGGCTCGCTCGACGACCCATCAAATCTTGAAGATCCGGAGCTGGATGACTCCCTCCAGCGCCCGCTGTGGATTGCGGGGAAGTTGTGCGATCGTGTCCGAGTCCTCTCCGCGTTGCCCTGGAACGGCGAAACCGAGCTTCTGAGTTCAGAGATCAGCAGCGAGCTTGATCGCGCGAACTTCGCGGGGAAGTTTCTGATGGATCAGTTGCTGCCGTCATTTCAGAACATCCCGCGGTACTCGCTCCGGATCCAACAGTCCGAGATCGGCGCACGGACCGCGATCGCGATCGAGCGACATCGGCTCCGTCATGGATCGCTCCCGGGTTCGCTCGATGAGATCGATGAGGACCTGAGAGCGATCGAGCCGCTCGATGTCATCGCGAACGCTCCGCTCCGGTACCGGGTCGAGGGGGACTCGTTCGTGCTCTACAGCGTTGGGGACGATCGGGACGACGACGGCGGTTCCCAACGGTCCGAGTCCAACTCGTACGGGGATGTCCGATTCATCCAGCCCAGATTCATCAGCACGAAGGATGCGGATCAGATCAATGCAACGGATCCGGAATCGATCGAAGGCGATTGGATCCTCTATCCGAAGCCCCAAGATCCATCCGAATGAATGAGGGATCCCGATGAAGGAGTTCAGACTCGGATGATGCGTACTCCTACTCGTTCCTCTATGTTGGGAGCCCAGTGTGATGGATAGTGTCTCTGGGGAACACACAATCGCGATTCACGATTTCAATGGCGCTGCTCGTGAATCGGAGAGCACCGTCTATGTGTTCGATCGTGACGAGTACGGGCGGATCGCGCTGATGGAGTCGTGCGAGAAGTACATAAATCCTGATTGGGCAATAGGTTGCGAGATTTAAATCCCGATTAGATTCAGTTCCGAGCGACCGATCGCGATATGATCTTGGGGCGATTCCACCAAACTCGCTGGCATAATTCTGACTATGTGATCCAGTTCGAGAAGCGCTCCCCACTCTTGGGGGTGGGGGACTTGCGCCACGCACAGATTCTTGTGGAGGATCCGCATGTACACCATCAGCACCATCATCATTGCATCACTCGCGTGTGTGTCGGCCGCCGGCACCGGTCTTCAGATCACGTTCGACGAGTTTGATGCTTCAAACGACAACTTCGCCGGGCTTTCGAACGAATACGCCTCGCTCGGTGTGAACTTCGTCACGTCGGACGACGGCGCCATCTGGGACGGCACACTTGGCGGCGACCCCGGAAACTGGATGATCACCGGAACCAACGGCGATCAGTTCATGGGGTTCAACGGAGATGCGTACGGCGCGACCATGCTCTTCGATGACAACCTCTCCTTTCTCCAACTCGACACGTCCCGTTCGAACGGCTCTCAGGAGGGTGACTCCATGATGATCGAGGCATACCTCGATGGCATGCTCGTGGACTCCGATATGGTCGTGTTCGGGGATTCACTCGATGTGTGGACAACGCTCACGCTCTCGGGTGACTTTGACACCGTGGTGATTTCAGGGCAGGGTACCGATTTCCATCCGTTCGGTGTGGACAACATCGCGTGGCGATTGGTCCCCGCGCCCTCATCGATCACGATGCTCGCGGCGGCCGGTCTCATCGGGACTCGTCGTCGGCGTTGATCCCGACTGGTTGGATCGATCTACTCAGAGCCCGCGCCGAGCTTCGGTGCGGGCTTTGTCATGATGAAATTTTGCGCGGCCCGAGCACCGAAGCTCAGAACCCATCACTTTTTGTAGGGCTTGTCGCAGTTCACCCCGAACCCCTTGCAGATCGGATGGTCGTGGGTGCAGTTCGGACGCGCGGTGCAGTTGTAGCGACCGTGGAGGACCAGCGCGTGTCCGAGGCGGGTCCAGCGGGGTCTGGGGAAGAGGGCCATCAGATGTTTCTCGATCCTGGTCACGTCCTTGACGGGTGAGCCGTCGGGGTTGGTGATGAGCCCGAGTCTCCACGAGAGACGCTGGACGTGGGTGTCCACGGTGATCCCTTCCTGTTTGTCGAACGCATTCCCAAGCACGACGTTGGCCGTCTTGCGCGCGACACCCCGGAGGGTGAGCAGGTCGTCCATGGTGTCGGGGACCTCGCCGTTGTAGACCTCGACGACGCGCGTCATGGCTTCGTGGACGGACTTGGCTTTGTTCCGGAAGAGCCCGATGGTGCTGATGTAGGGCTCGATCTGTTTTGGGGTCGCGTTCGCGTAGTCCTGTGGGGTGGGGAACGCTTTGAAGAGATCGGGGGTCGCTTTGTTCACCCCGGCATCGGTGCTCTGAGCGCTGAGGATCGTCGCGATGAGGAGCTCGTGGGGGGTGGAGTACGTCAGTTCGCAGTGCGCATCGGGGTAGTGCTCGTCGAGCGCGTCGGCGATGCGCCTCGCGCGGGCGCGGTCTTTGCTTGCGACATCGGGGAGCGCGAAGGGGATGTCCCTCAGCCCGCGCGGGTTGTTCTTGCCTTTGGGGTGCGTTTTGGTCACGTGATCACCTTGTGGTCGCGCTCATCAATCGTCGTAAACCCGGCGAGGACAGCGCACACGAGGGTCATGAGGGTGAGCCCTTTGAGGACGTTGCTGGCCGTGGTGTGCATCGAGAGGAACGCGTCGCGCGCGATGTCCGCTTGTTCGCTCATGCCCTGCGCCGCGCCGGCCCAATAGGCGCTGAGGTTCTGCGACATCTCGGGCATCAGGATGACGAGGTGGTAGCTCAGGAGCCCGAGCGTTGCGAGGGTGAGCACGGAACGGATGACGCGCAGTGGGGTCCGGAGCGCATACCCCGAGAGGAGCATCGCGATCAGTGTGGTCAGCACGAGCATCGCGCACACAAACTGCACCACATCGACGGCGAAGAAGATCGACCCCGCAACCCGACCCGCGCCCAAGAGCGCGTGGTCACCCGTGTAGTCGGGGTACTGACCGAGGGTCGGATCGAGCTCCCGGAAGGTCGGGAAGATGATCGCCGCAGCGATCCCGGAGGTCGCAACAGCCCCGCACCAGACCCCCAATGCGGCGATATGGACCCCCTGCGCGAGCTTGCAGATCCTGTGTTTCGTGGATGAACGGGGTGGTACGGGTGATTTGTTCGTGCTCATGTGAGAAGGATTCTAGGGAAGGGGTGTGTTGGGATCCTCGCGCTTGCATCGGGATCCGGATCGCCGACACTGGGAGTGCAGGAAATGGTGGTCCCTCGTGAGAGGGGCGGGGGACCTCATTTCTTTTCAGGGTCTCACGCACGGGGCTCTAGAATGACGTGTGAACTTCACACCCGTCCAATGCGCCTGCTCGACCCTCGGGGTCCCGATCCGGGATCCACGGGGGGGGATCGAGTGGGTGTTTTCGTTGCGCTCCAGCGTGCCGACCATCCGCGCGATCGCGATCGATGTGACGACCCCCGGGCTCCGCGCGCGTGATCTGTCCAGGTCCGATCGACGAGATCTCGCGGCCACCCTCCGGAGACGCGAGCTGGACCTCGCCGGGCTCGATCTGTTCATCCCCCAAGAGCATTTCAGTGATCCATCGTGGGCTCCCCGCGCGATCGAAGTGATCGGGCACACCCTTGAGCTCGCTTCCGAGCTCGCGCCCTTGGTGGGTGGAACTTCGAGGGCATTGGTGAGTGTTCATCTTCCCGGGGATCTCGATGATTCGGTCGCGCGAGATCTCGGCGCAAACGCGGAGCGTTTGGGGGCGATTCTGGCTGACCATCATCCGGGCGCTGTGGAACGATCCGATTCGTTCGTGGTCGGGATCGATCCGGCGAGCGTGCTGATGAGCGGCGCCTCCCCAGCGAAACGCGCGACGGTCGCGAAAGCCCTCCGGCTCAGCGATGCGAGCGATGTCGGACGCTGTCCCGTGGGGGGATCCGGGGCTCGATTGGAACTCAGCGCCTACGCGGCGGCCGCCAGCATGAACGGGGCGCCCCACGTGACGATCGATCTCCGTCAGCTGCGAGATCCCGCGCAGGGCGCGATCAGAGCGGCCGAATTCTGGGAACAGAACTCGATTCAGATCGGATGATTCAGCAGCCCGAAGCAACCCCGAGCGCGATCGGGTCCAGATCCGCGCGGAGGTAGAGCGGGTGTTTGGGGTAGCCGTGCTTGGTCAGCCCCCAGCAGTGGGGGTCGAAGGGCGCGAGCAGATCGAGGGCGGCGTCGTGCCGATCCTGGAGCGATCCGTGGGTCCCCCATCCGACGACGACCAGATCCGCTGCTTTCGCACACTTCACGATCGCGCTGTCGTTGTCCGGGCCGATCGGGTCGTCGATCTCTCGGAGTCCTTTCGGGTCGGTCGAGCGGAGCGCGAAGATGTTGACCACATCCATCCGGCCGAAGCCCCAGCGCTTTGCGTAGCCGAGACAGCGGGTGAGGGTGGGGTCGAGGACGTGCTCGTCGGCCGTCGATGGGTTGAGGAGGCAGAAGCAGACCCGTCCGAGGGATCGGTCCCATTCCCTCCCGAGGTTGTATCGGTAGGTTTCGCAGTCGGAGAATGTCGCCCAGCCCTTCATGGGGTCAGGGTATCACACGGAGGAGCCATGGTGGGGGGATAACGGTGTTATGCTGGGGGTGATTGGAGGTTTCCATGGGTCGGATCGGGTTCATGAGCGTGTTGGTGACGATTGGGATCTTGGGGTCGGGATGCCGCGCAGCGCCGCCGCAACGCTCTGGTGATGCGGACCTGTACAAACTCCACGAGGATGTGGTCTACGTTGAGCGTGAGGAATCGGACCCGGCGAAGACCTCGCTCGATGTGTACGTCCCGGCCGACGTTGAAGCGGATGCGCCCGTGCTCATCTACGTCCACGGCGGGGGCTGGTCGATCGGGGACAAATCGCGCGTGGGGTACAAAGCACGATGGGCCGTCAAGCACGGGTGGGTCTTCGTGAGCGTGAACTACCGGCTCTCCCCCGAGGTCATGCACCCGGAGCACGCGCGGGATGTGTCGAGCGCGATCGATTTCGTTCTCGATCATGCGCAGGAGTACTCGATCGATCCCGATCGCGTCGCGCTCATGGGGCACAGTGCCGGGGCGCACCTGGTCGCGATCGTCTGCAGCGATGAATCGCTCCTGGGAGAGCATGATCGATCCGCTGGGGAGATCGATGCGCTCGTGCTGCTCGACGGCGCGGGGTACAACCTGAACGAGGTGATGCCTGATCTCCCGAGGTTCGGGCCGCTCCAGAAGATGTACCGGAGCGCGTTCGGGGAGGACGATCCCGAACTCTGGGAGCGTGCGAGCCCGTCGCTCCAAGCGGATGAAGACGACGATCTCCCGGCAACCCTCGCCGTCTACGCCGGGGATCGGGAGGAATCGCGCCACGCGAGTATCGAGCTCGTCGGGACCTGGTCGGCGGCCGGGTGCGATGCTCGGGTCTTCCACGCGCCGCACAAGGACCACGCACGGATCAACCGTGAGCTCGGGAAAGCGCACGACGAAGACTCCGAGATCGTCGGTGATTTCATCGAAGAGATGTTCGATCAGGAGTGATCAGAGCTTCGCGAGTTCGTCCGAATCGAGATCCGCGTTGGTGTAGACCTTCTGGACATCGTCGTTGTCCTCGAAGGTGTCGATCAGGTTCATAACCTTCCGGACATCGTCACCTGTTACTTCGACCGTGTTGTCGGGGATGCGCGTGATGGTGGCTTCGACGATCTCGATCCCCGCGCTTTCGATGGCGTCTTTGCAGCCCTGGAACTCGGTGGGTTCGGTGATGATCGTCCAAGCGCCCTGATCGTCGCCGTCGGTCTCGGGTTCCTGGATGTCCTCAGCGCCGGACTCGAGCGCGAGCTCCATGATGGTGTCCGCATCGACTTTGGATGCATCGATCACGATCTGACCCTTGGTCTGGAACATGAACGCAACGGTCCCCGAGTTCCCCATGGATCCGCCGCCCTTTTTGAAGATGGTGCGGACATCGCCGACGGTGCGCGTGTTGTTGTCCGTGAGCGCGAGGATGATGAAGGCCGTCCCGGCCGGGCCGTACCCCTCGTAGACGAGCTCCTGGAAGTCCGCGCCCCCGGTTTCCCCCGCGCCCTTGTCGATGGCGCGTTTGATGGTGTCCTTGGGCATGTTCTCGTACTTCGCTTCGTCGATGGCGTAGCGGAGCGCGAGGTTGGTGTCCGGGTCACCACCGCCGGCGCGGGCGGCGGCCATGATGGCTTTGGAGCACTTGGACCAGATCTTCCCCTTCTTCTTGTCCTGGCGCTCTTTGCGGTGCTTGATGTTCGCCCATTTGCTGTGTCCGGCCATCGTTCGTTCCTCAGGGATCGCGCCGGGTCCGGCGCAGAATCTTGTGTGGGTTGGGGATGATAGTGCCCAGAATCGGGATCATTCGGGGTCTCGATCGTCGATCGGGACCTCGAGATCCGCCGCGTTGGGAGCCACGTCGGGGGGCTCTCCGAGGGAAGCATCACTCAGTTTCGCGCGGATCGCGCCGAGTTGGGCTCCGAGACGCTTCTGTGCGTCGGAGGTATCGGATTCCGTATCGATCAGCTCGGTCAGACGTGTCCCGATCTGTTCTTCAGCGGCTTTCCACGCTTCAATCGCGCCGTCGAAATCCTTCGCCATCCAACGCGCGTCCCCGAGGTGGTCGTGGACCGTAGGGTTCTCGTTGCCCTTGTCGAGTTCGAGAGATCGCTCAAGGAGGGTGATCGCGCCCTCGCGGGTTATGTTGCCCTGGTCATCCTTCTCGTCGAGAAGAATCCCACGCCCATATCGAACCCACGCGAGCGAGTCGAGCACACTCGCGTTGTCGGGGAGCGCTGCGTGTGCGCGTTCGAGGAGTTGTTCCGCTTCGTCGAGAGACTCCAAACGTTCGGCGAGGTGGTACCCGAGATCGTTGCAGGCCCAAGCGTGGTTGGGATCCAACTCAAGGATCCCTCGGTACAGCTCCATCGCGGCATCTTCGCGCTCAAAGAACATCGCGACCACGGCCGTACTGTAGATGAAGTCCGCTTTGTCCTGCGCCTCGGTCGTTTCTGTTTCGGGGCGTGCGGAGGTCCCGAGCCCTTCTTCTGCAGCGGCGGCCGCTTCAGCGATGAACCCGGACTCCGCGAGGATGTCTGCGGCGAGTCGCGCGTCGTCGATCGTTCCGGATCGGCCGAGGATCGTCGCGAGATTTACGACGCGCTGGGGGACGATTTCGTTGTCGATCACACACGCCCGTGCGAGAAGCGGGGTGATGTCCTCGGTGTGCCCGGCGCGTTGGAGCCCCTGGATCGCGATCACAACCAGGTCGGGCTGGGGATCGAGCTCCGTTCCCGGGGGCTGCGTTTCCATCATCGCGCGGAGCTTGGACTCGTAGGTTTCGGGGGTGTACTCGGAGGTGCCGGCGAACGCGACCAGCTCGATCTGTGCGAGCGCGGCATCGCCGTCCCGGCTCATCCGGCGAGCACGCTCGGTCAGGGCGAGGATCTTCTCGTCGTCGCTATTCGATTGGCGAAGATGGGTGCTCAGAATCGCGACGATCCGACGTGACTCATCGGGGGAGAGCTGGATGGTGCTGTGCTCGGGGAGGAACTCGTCGATTCCGAGGGTGCCCATTCGGTCGAGACGTGACGCGATTTCGAGGCGCTCGAGAGCGTGCGCGAGCCCGCTCCGTCCTTCGAGCCTGGAGAGTGCGAGTTCATCCGCTTCCCGAGCACGCTCCGGATCCGTGCGGAGCATGGCTTCGTGCGAACGCTCCACACTGCGGCTTGCATAGCGCTCCGCGAGATCGGAAAGGATCCGGATCGCTTCGGTCCGTTGATCCGTGGAGTTGAGCATCCGGGCCAGCGAGCGTGCGACATCGATCGAGCCGGGGTCCTCGGCGAGCCGCTCTCGGAGAAGTTCGATCCCGCCAACCATCGCTTCGGGCTGATCCCCTCGGTCTGCGAGTGTCCGCCAGAGAGAAATGAGCAGATCGAGCCCGATCGATCGTCTGGGTTGTTCGTTGAACTGTTCGACGAGGGTGTGCATCGCGGGTTCGAGCAGCCCTTGACGGGCCATGTCATTCGCTCGGATCAGCGCGACGAGCGCCGAACTGGGGATCGATTGGGTGAGCGCGCGGGTCACGTTCTGGAGTTCTTCCGAACTTTCGAGCGGGCCCCCGGGAGCGTGGAGTGTGATCAGTTGCTCGTAGATCGCTTCCTCCAGCGGATCGACTGTCATTGCTCGTTCGAGAACGCTCCGCGCCCCTTGAGGATCACCCATCGCGAGCGATACCCGTGCGATTGTTAGCAGATCCGTGGAGCCTGGATCGGGGGCTCTGTCTAATGCGCCGGCGAGTTCGATCGCGAGTTCATCGTGGTGTGCTTGGAGGATCGCGTTGATGAACGATGAACGCTCGATCTCGCTGAATGAAGTAAATCGATCAACCGTGTGCTGGATGAGTTGATCGGCCTGTTCGTATCGCTCGAGTTGTGCAAGCGCCTGGATCCAGAGCGCGACGAGGCTGGGTGAGAGCGATGTCGGGTCATCGGTGCTCGGAGAGAACCCGGGATCGATCAGATCGCTCCGGTCGAGTTGAACCGCGAGCGCTAAGCGTAGTGTGGAACCGGGATTCAATGATTCGATGGCTCGGATCGGCTCGCCCTGGACCCGGGTGAGAGCGGCCGCGACGGGCGTCGCGAGCGCGGGGTTGGATTCAACAATGACATCCGCGCGATCAATCGGATCCGGCGCGCTTTCGAGCGCGATCATCACCGAGATGGGGGTCACGATGGAAGGATCGTTCTGCAAGATGATCGATGATCGATCCGGGTCGTTGCTGATGAGGAGTGCGATGCGTAGACAGCGGGCACGCTGCGAGCGGAGCACCTCGGGGTCGTCGGCACGGGTTCGGAGTTCTTCGACAATCTGGGCGCCCAGGCCGGTTTCGGAGGCGAGTGCCGTAAACCACGTATCGATTACATGGCCGATAGCGCCGGGGTCGTTATCAATCGCATCGAGCAGCGTGAGCACGCACATCGCGGTACGGCCCGCGCTCGCGTGGGCCGCGCTTATGCGTTGGAGCAGCGTCGGTGGTGTGCGTGATACGAGCGTCTGCGCGGTCTCGTAAGCCCGGAGCGCGTTGTCGGGGAGCTCGAGTTCGAGGTAGACATCGCCGACCCCTGTCCAGAGCTCGGGGCGACGTGTGTAGATCCCGATGAGTTCCCGGCGCCAGTTCGGGTCCGCGAGCGTTCGTTCATCGAGACGCTCGAGCGCATCCCGGAGGACTTCGGCGCCGGCGCTGAGCGAACCCTGATCCATCAGCGTGTTCCCGAGAATAACGCCGGCGATGACGAGCGCTCCGGGATCTCGCGATGGGGAGCCGGACCAGATGCGGGAGGTCAGGCGGATGATCGTGTCCGGGTCGTCCTGGGACCCCATCGCTTCGAGGAGGAGCGTTCTGGGGCTCGTGTCCCCGAGTTCACTCGCGCGACGTGCGAAGGTCGCGGCTTGTGCGAGGTCGCCTTGTTTCGCGAAGATATCGGCGAGCGTGGCTTTGATCCGAGCCGAGTCCGGGTCGACCGCATGGGCTTCGAGTAGGAGCGTGGTCGCGCTCTCCAGGTCGTTGGAGAGCATCGCTTCCCGAGCGCTCGCGTATCGACGCGCGGCTTCGGGGTTGGTGCGCGTCTCGTCGGAGGGTGCGGTTCCGCGAAGAGGAGTCGAATACTCGCTCAGAATTTGAGAAAGCGGGGTTAGCGCCTGGGTGGATTGAGCACTTCCCGGGACGAGATCCTCGATCACGCCGTCCATCAACCGGATCGCGAGATCGTGTCGGGGTGTGGGGGATCCGTAGGACTGACGCTCAGCGAGGAGCGAGATCGACCCCGTCTCGGGCTGAATCCCTGGGCCGGGATCACGCTGGGGGGCTTGGGACGAGCACGAGAGCGTCACGCCGCACGCCCCGAGCACGGCGATGAGCGTGATCAGCTTGTTCAAGATTTGCCTTCCGTCTTGCTCTTCCGTGAACGTTTCTGAGAACGTTCCAGAGAGACCTGCTTGTCGCGTTCGATGAGCCAGCGTTCGAGGCGGGTGTAGACGCCCAGCGCGTCGCCGGCACGGATATCTCGTTCGAGTTCGCTCGAGATCCGGTCCGGGTCTCGCGCGTGCTCGACAAGGTCGGCTTTGTGCATGGACTTGGCCAGCTTGTCGTCCATAGGGAATGCGTGGGCTTCGAGCCCGATCAGAAGGATCCGTGAAGCGACGAAGCGTGGGATTGCTTCAACACTCAGGAGCTCGTTCCTCGCGTCCCGTTTGTTGAGTTCACGGATCGGCTCGAGTGTCAGCGACTGATTCCGCGAGAACACCCAGCGGAGCGCGCCGACCAGTCGTTCGCACCGATCGTCGAGGCGCGGGTATCGCCCACCGAGCACTTCCGCGACTTCGTGGGGGAGACAGACCCGGAGCTCGTTGCAATCAACGAAGGAATCGCGGAGCCGTTCCATCCCGCGTTGGGCTTGATCGATGGACGCTTCCCAGAGAAGCATGGAGTACACGAGTTCGTGGACGAGCGGGCCGCAGTCCCCGAGGGTCTCGGGAGAGAGGTGGGCGGCGCTGACGGGCTCGTCATCGATCGACAATGAGCCGATCGCGCCGATGATCTGCTCCGTGTTGACGATGCGATCACTGCTCACTGGGCGCGGTCTCAGTATTCGTGTCATGGTCCCCCTCGGTCGTCTTGGTCTCGCCGTCCGGGCCGAGCCCGAGGGCTCCCCGTTCGATCCGATCCTTCGCGAGGAGTTCGGAGATCACCCGCTGCGCCCGCGCCCCTTCGTCGTACTCGAACTCCAAGGTCGGCGCTTCTTTGATCCGGATCCGGTCCATGACATCGCGACGGATCCTCGGGAGGGCGGCCCTGAGCCCGTGCATGGTGACATTGGCACGCTCTTCGGGCATGACCGTGATGAACGCTTTCACGCGCTTGAGATCGTCCGTCATCTCGACTCGCGTGACCGTGACCATCCCTCGGATACGCGGGTCATTAAAGCCCCGCGCGAGGCGCTGCTGGAGCTCACGACGGATCGTCGCCCCGACCTGTTGGGCGCGTCGTTTCATGCGATCTCCTTCGCGTAGAGACGGATCTCGTCATCGATCGAGCCCGTGTCGATCTCATCGCTCACGGATAGATCGTTCACGTGCGCGATCGATCGGGTCGTGTCGATGATCTCGCACCCAGGGGTGGACGCGACGCGCTGGGTGACCCGATCGAGGACCGCGCCGATGGTCGCGCCGTTGACTCCCGTCATCGCGAATCCGAGGATCGATCGGTTCCACACGTCCTGCGCTCCGATCTCGGAGGCGCTGACCATGTGGTGCCGATGGCACGAGTCCTTGATCGATTTGACCACGGAGCGTTTGTCCTTGAGGGACATCGCGCCGGGGATCTCGATCTCGATCTGGAGTGCACCGATGAGCATTGGCGTTCCCGGAGTCCTTCCGCTGTGAAACTCAGAGAGTTCTCGCGACCTCGATGTTCTTGTAGCATTCGAGCACGTCGCCGTCCTTGATATCGTCGTACCCGACGATCTTCATGCCGCACTCCATATTGGCGCGGACCTCCTTGGCGTCGTCCTTGAAGCGTTTGAGCTGCTCGAGACGGCGATCGTTCTCGATGACCACGCCGTCGCGCGTGACACGGATGAGCGCGTCCCGCTCGACCACGCCGTCGGTGACGTAACACCCGGCGATCGCGCCGACCTTCGACACCTTGAACACCTGACGGACTTCGGCGTGACCCAGAACCTCTTCGCGGATGTCCGGGGAGAGCAGACCTTCGACGGCCTTCTTCATGTCCTCGACGATGTGATAGATCACCGAGTAGTTCCGGATCTCCACACCCTTCGATTCAGCGAGGGAGCGCCCCTTCGAGTTCGCGATGACGTTGAAGCCGATGATGACGGCGCTCGATGCGTTCGCGAGGAGGATGTCGGATTCCGTGATCCCGCCCACAGCGTTGTGGATGACCCGAACCTTGACCTCCTCGTTCGAGACCTTCTCGATCTCGGACTTGAGCACGTCCACGGAGCCCTGGACGTCGGCCTTGAGCACGACGAGGATCTCCTTGAGCTCTTGTTCCGCCATCTGGGAGAACATGGAGTCGAGGGTGACCTTGGGCTGGGCGAGCTGCTCGAGACGTTCACGGTCCCGGCGCTGCTCGGCGGCCTTCTCCGCTTCCTTGAGGGTCGGGACGCAGTAGAACTTGTCGCCGGCGTCGGGGAGATCGTTGATACCAGAGATCTGAACGGGCATGGGGGGGGTCGCACTCTTGATGCGCTGTCCACGATCGTTCGTGATGTCACGGACACGGCCGAAGGCGCGGCCCATGACGATGAAGTCCCCGACACTGAGCTCGCCTTCCTGGACGAGGATGTTCGCGACGTTCCCTCGGCCTTCCTCGGGACGGGCTTCGATGACCGAGCCCTGCGCCTGACCGGCGTAGTCGGCCTTGATCTCGAGCACTTCCGCTTGGAGATCGAGGATCTCGAGCAGATCCTGGATCCCCTCGTTCTTGAGGGCACTGGTCCGGACGATCTCGGTATCTCCACCCCAATCCGTCGGGTTCAGTCCTTCTTCAGCGAGTTGACCCAGGATTTTTTGGATGTTGGAGTCCGTCGCTTCCGCCTTATCGATCTTGTTCAGCGCCACAATGATCGGGACCCCGGCCGCTTTCGCGTGGGAGATCGATTCCTTCGTTTGGGGCATGACACCGTCGTCGGCGGCGACAACGAGGACCACGATGTCCGTGACATTCGCGCCACGCGAACGCATCGCCGTGAACGCTTCGTGGCCCGGTGTATCGATGAAGGTGACGAACTTCTCATTGTCTCCAAGCGATACAGGGACACGGAATGCGCTCGTCGCTTGCGTGATCCCGCCCGCTTCGCCGTCGGCGACGTTCGCGTTGCGGATCCTGTCCAGGAGCGAGGTCTTGCCGTGGTCCACGTGCCCGAGGATCGTGACGATCGGGCCGCGCGGACGTTCGTCCTTGCGGTCACGCTCGGCAAACTGCTCCTCGACCTGCTGCTCGGCCGTCTTGGCTTCCGTGACTTCGAGCTCGATGTCCCAGTCCATCATGATCTCTTGGGCTTTTTCGGTATCGATCCCAGAGTTGATGGTGGCCATGACACCCTGCATAAAGAGCTTCTTGACGATGTCAGCGCCCTTCACGCCCGTTGCGGCGGAGAGGTCCTTGATCGTGAAGGGCTCGGAGATCTGAACCTTCCCGCCCGTCGCGGCCGCGGACTGGGGGGTGTTCGCGTTGGAGCGCATCTGGTTCTGCTTCTGGCGCAGATATCCGCCGGAGCTCTTGAGACGTGCTTCCCGTTCGGCGAGGTCCGCCTCGGTCCAGCCTCCGCCTCTGGGCATGTCGTCTCGTTCCCGGCGATCACCGCCACGGCGACGCGCGTTCCCACCGCGCGGAGCGCGTCCACCCGGAGGCATGGTCGGGTCCATGACTCCGCCGCCTCCGCCGCCGCCATACCCACCGCCTCCGCCGCCAGGACGAGGTCCGGAGCGACGACGGGGCGCTTCGTGGATGGGTTCGGGAGCTTCAACACGCACGACCTTCGGGCCCGAGAGCTTGATCTGCTTCTTCTCGAGTTCCTCGATTCTGGGGCCGGCCGGGGTCACCGAGGTCGGTCGCCTGGGCACGTTCATCTTGGGCGCCGGAGGCGCTTTCTTCGTCTCCGGCTTCTTCTCGGGCTTCTCGCCCGTCGCGGGAGCGCTGGCCGCAGGCTTGGCAACCGTATCGCGGTCCGATCCCGTGTCGGAGTCGGGCTTCGACGCCGCGGGTGTTGCGGGTGCCTCAGCGGCGGGCGTTTGCTGCGACGGGGGAGTTTCGGGTGCCTTCGTTTGCGCGGGCTCTGGCTCTGAAGCGGGTGCTTTCGCGGGCACGGGCGCAGCGGGGGCTGTAGCGCTGACTCGAGTCGGGGGAGGCGGCGGGGGGGCTTTGGTGGCCGTCGCGGTGGCGACAGCATTGCTGTCATCACCGGAATCGTCTTCATCACCCTCAGCGCTCTTGGAGGCGGGACGGGCCTTGTTGCTCTTGGCCTTCTCGATGTCCACTTTCTCGGCGCGTTCGACGGCGGTGTGCGGCGCGTCTTCCGCTTCGCCTGCTTCGCCGGCGAACCACTCACGCACGGTCTGTTCGAGACCGAGGGAGATCGTGGACATGTGGTTCTTGATCACGTCTTGGGGGATCCCCTCAGCGTGACACTTCTCCACGATCGCCTTGGACTTCACGCCCAGTTCTTTCGCGAGTTCAAAGATTCGTTTGCTCTTAGCCAAATGGTCCTCCGTTCAGCGAACGGCTTGAAAGTCTGTTGATGGGCTGTGCTCGCGCGTCGTGCGGATCAGTTCCCGAGGATGTCCGCGGCGCGGTCGTCGGCATCGCCGCTGTCTTCGTCGTTGTTCGAATCGTTCGATCCCACGGCGGCGCCCAGGATCGCAGCGGCGGCCGCGTCGGGGTTCTCTGAGGGGTCCACAGCGCCGGAGAGGATCGCGGCCGCAGCAGCTTCGTCCTCGGCACGCTTCGCTTCCGCTTCCGCCTTGGCGCGTTCCTGCTCCTCGGCGACTTCCTTCGCGCGAGCGGAGCAGATGTCCATCGCGAGCTGGGCCGCTTCGTCGTCGAGCTCGAGTTCCGTCTGGAGGACGTCGATCCCGACCTCTTCGATGTCGAAGACCGAGACCATCCCGAGCGCCGCGAGACGATCGACCATGTCCTCGGAGATCCCCTCGACCTGGGTGAGGGTCTCGGAGAGTATGGTGAGGGACTTGGTGAACTCCTCGGGGGTGAGGATGTCCACATCCCAGCCCGTCAGACGTGCGGCGAGGCGCACGTTCTGTCCACGCTTCCCGATCGCGAGCGAGAGCTGATCGTCCCGGACAACCACGGTCGCGCGTCCGAGCTCGAAACAGAGCGAGATCTCGTTGACCTCGGCGGGCTTCAGCGCGTTCGCGATGAGGATCTGGGACGACTCGTTCCAGCGGACGATGTCGATCTTCTCGCCGTTGAGTTCGTCCACGATGGTCTTGATACGGGATCCACGGATACCGACACACGCGCCGACGGCGTCGATCTTCGAGTCGATCGAAGCGACGGCCATCTTCGTGCGGTACCCCGCTTCACGCGCAATCGCCTTGATCTCGATCGTCCGGTCCGCGACTTCCGGGACCTCGACTTCGAAGAGGTAACGGATGAAGTCCGGGTGACCACGGGAGAGGTAGATCTTCACCTGAGAGCCCATGTCCTTCACATCGAGGACCATCGCGCGGACCCGGTCGCCGGGCATGAACTGCTCACCCGGGATCTGCTCGGAGCGGAGCATCACACACTCGGCGCGATCGACCTGGACGATGAGCGCGCCACGGTCGTAGCGCTGGGCCGTCCCCGTGACGAGCTGGCCCTGACGACCCGAGAACTCCTCGAGGAGGGATTGGCGTTCGTCGTCGCGGAAGCGCTGGATCATGACCTGCTTGAATGTCTGGGCGGCGATGCGACCGAAGTCTTCCGGAGCGATCTCAAGGGGCTCGTCGTACCGGAAGAGCGCGATCTCACCCGAGATCGGATCGACGGTGCACGAGAACTCCTCCGCATCGAGGGTCCCGAAGAACTTGCGGCACGCGCTGACCATCGCCGCTTCGAGGTCGGCGATGAGGAGGGACTTCTCGACGTTGCGGTCACGCGCGATCGAGTCGAGGATCCGCATCATTTCTTGGGTGTTCATGCTCATGGTTGTGCTCCGGGTTGTCGGGTTGCCTGATTGTCGTGTTGTCCGATCCGGGACCCGATCGGGGGACCCGGGAAATGCCAAACTCTAAAACGGAAACGACCGCTGGCTCATCCAAGAGCCGCGGCCCGCGTGCGCGTCGGGTGGGCTTCGCTCACCCTCCGGGATGGATTCTGCGATCACCGCATCATCCGCGTCCCTTCCGGATCGCTGAGCATCGAGCTGGAGCGCTCGATCACCGACATGTGGACAAGCCGTTGCGCATGCGGACATTCTCCGTGCGCCGCACCATGCGACGCAAAGGAACTTTAGAACACAGACCTGACAGAATCAAACCCCGGACCCGGATCGGGGGTCCCCTGAATCATCCGGTCCGAAGGGGAATCTCAGCGATCCACTGTATTAAGGATCGATCCGTTCGCCCTTCTCGATCCCCCGGATGACCCGGACAGCCCGGTTCCGCTTGTGCCGACCCGGCTCAGCGAAGAACTTGGGCTCTCCCTCGACACTGATCACGCACGGTGAGCATGAGGGATGGGTGGTGACGATCATGTCCCCGACACTCAGTTCGGAGAGTTCCTTGAGGGTGATCGTCGTTTCAGCAAGGGTGGCGCAGACCTCGACCCCGGATTGATCCAGGTTCTCCGTGATCCGTCGTTCCGAGGTGTCATCGCTCTCGTTCCGGCTCACAGCGAACCATGACTGCGAGCTCAGCTCGTCCATCACGGGTTCGATGACGTTGTAGGGAATACAGAGGTTCATGGTCCCCGCGCGGGACGACATGCGCATCTCGAGCCCGATGACCATCACCACCTCGTTGGGGGGGACGATCTGGACGAGCTGGGGGTTCGACTCGTGGGAAACGATGTCGAAGGTGAGTTCCTTCACCGAACTCCAAGCTTCGCTCATCGCCGCGAGCCCTCGACGGAGCACGTTCGAGATCAATCGCTGCTCGATCGGAGTCATCGGGCGCTGGGGGATGAAGAGATCCTGGTTGGTCCCCCCCAGGAGACGATCGATAATGGGATAGATGATGAGCGGTGAGATCTCAAGGCACATCTGCCCGTCGAGTTGGTCCGCTTGGATCAGGTTGTAGCTTGTGGGATTGGGGAGACCCGAGACGAACTCGCCGTAGGTCATCTGTTCACATGCCGCGACCCGGACCTCGACGATTGTGCGGAGGAACCCCGAGAGCGACGCGCCGAAGTTCCGCGCGAACGCTTCGTGGAGGGTCTCGAGCGCCATCATCTGGTCTTTGGAGACACGCTCGGGTCGTTTGAAGTCGTACTGACGGACCTCGACGTTGTCGAGGTCCTTCCGGGTGCGCGAATAGATCGAGATCGTCTGCTCGGGCTCGTTGCTCTCCTCCGTGCTCACTGATGCAAGCAGTGAGTCGATCTCGTTTTGGTCGAGCATGCTCATGGGACGACGATCACTCCGGGCGCACGACACACCCGTGCACGGGTGCTCCAAGAGCGGATATCGGCTGGGAACGCGGAATTCCTCCACCCAAGACCCCACTTCCGGGCCGATCCGGGAACAACGCGCCTGAACCGGGGGTTGGGGAGTTCGGATCAACCCAGCACAGGAGCTGAAATACACTCTGTACCCGGATCGTGTGTCCCACGAACCGGCATCCGATGCCCGAGGACCGATATGCTCCCACGCTCCGCGATTCTGATCCTTCTTCTGATCACCAGCGCCGTCCGGGCGCAGATGATGGGGTTCGGTGGACCCAGCCCGCTCGAAGTCAGCGCGACCCCCAGCGCCACCCAGGTCGTCCCGGGGGCGCAGGATCTGGTCATCGCCGTCGTTCTGGATCACAATCCCGGATTCCATGTGTATCCCAACGTCCCCGTCCTCCCCGAGGCGCTGGAAGGGTTCCCGGCCACCCCGACCCAGATTGAGGTTGAGACCCCGGAATGGCTCAGCGCTGGGCGCATCCAGTGGCCGGACGAACACGAGGTGAGCGTGAACTTCACGGGATCTCCCGTGTCGCTCCGGGTGTACGAGGGGAAAGCGATCGCGTTCGTCCCGATCCGGGTGGCCTCGGATGCGCCGATCGGGTCGTACGAACTCCCGATTCGGGTGAGCTACCAAGCGTGTGATGCGACGATGTGCTTCCCCCCGACAACGGACGAGCTGACGGTCACTCTTGAGGTGGTCGAAGCGGTGGGGGATGTGGCTGCATCCGATTCGGATACTTTCGGGTCGTTCGATCCGAGTGTGTTCGCCGACGAGAGCGCGTGGGGCGAGGGCGCGATCGTCGTTGCTGAGACTCCGGGCGTTTCCAACGAGCGCAAGTTCCTCGGTTTCATCACCCTTCCCCCGATTGACTCCCCGGCCGGGATCGGCGCGATCGCTCTGGCGGCCGCCTTCGGTGGGTTCGTGCTGAACCTGACCCCCTGTGTGCTCCCCGTGATCCCGATCAAGATCATGACCATCACCCAACACGCCGGTGAGCACAAGGGACGCGCCCTCAAGCTCGGGATGTCGATGGCGATCGGTGTCGTGGTCTTCTGGTTCGGGATCGGGGTCCCCGTCGCGTTTGTCGGCGGGTTCGTTGATCCGTCCATTATCTTCGGGATCTGGTGGGTCACCGGGCTCATCGGGGTCATCATCGCCGCGATGGGGCTCGGGATCATGGGATGGTTCTCGATCAACCTCCCCCAGAAGGTCTACATGGTGAACCCGAAGGCGGACTCCGTCTCCGGGTCGTTCATGTTCGGGGTGATGACGGCCGTCCTCGGGCTCCCGTGCTTCGGGTTCGTCGCTGGGGCGTTGCTTGCTGGCGCAGCAACGATGGAACCCTGGCAGGTCATGATCATCTTCACAGCCCTCGGGGTCGGGATGGCTTTCCCGTACCTTGTGCTGACCCTCAACCCGGGCTGGCTCAGCGCGATCCCGAAGACGGGTCCGGCCAGCGAACTCGTGAAGCAGGTCATGGGTCTGCTCATGCTCGCGGCCGCCGCGTACTTCCTCGGGACCTCGTTCCTCGCGATCGCTTCGGGTCAGGGCTGGGCGCTCCCGTGGTGGGGGAAGTCGATCCACTGGTGGGTAGTCGGGCTCCTCGCGCTCGCCGCCGGGGGGTGGCTGCTCATCCGGACGATCTCGATCACGAAACGGGCGCTGAACCTGATCGCGTTCTCCGTCCTCGCGCTCATCCTCGCCGGGGGCGGGATCGGGGCGGCGGCGAACCAGACGAGCCATAGCTACCACAACTTCTGGGTCTCGTACGACCCGGATTCCTTCGATGAAGCTCTCGAATCGGGACGTGTGGTGGTGCTCGATTTCACGGCCGAGTGGTGTCTGAACTGCAAGACCCTCGAAGCAACGGTCCTCTCGCGTAACCCCGTGAAACCCCTCCTCCTGTCCTCGGACGTGGTCCCCATGCAGGCGGATCTGACTGCCATGTCCGCGCCGGGGTGGGCGAAGCTCAAAGAACTCAAACAGACGGGGATCCCACTCCTGGCGGTCTTTGAGCCCGAAAACCCCGATCCGATCTGGCTCTCCAATGCGTATTCCGGCTCCCAGGTCGTGGATGCGATCACCCGGGCGCAGTCCCAATAACGGGGCGATCACGATCAAACCTCGAATGGTGTTGACGGATCGCCGAAAGGGGAATATCTTTCCCTCCACCCAGGGCTTCGCTCTGGGAGACAACCAAACGCGGGTGTAGCTCAGTGGTAGAGCGTCACGTTGCCAACGTGAATGTCGTGAGTTCGAATCTCATCACCCGCTTTCAGACGCCCGGTGTCAAATGGTGCCGGGCGTTGTCGTTGGGGGAGATGGGATTTCGTTCTGGGGTTGTTGCGTAGCGCGGTCCTCAATAGTCGTGTTACATACGTGCGTGATCATTCATCCTGCGGAGCGTAGCGGCACTTGGTCGAAATCGTCATCGCGAGGAGCGGCCGCCGACTTCCGGATGCTGCGACGTTTCGTCGTACAGATGATCTAATCCGGTTGTGGAGGCGCTCGCGTGGCGTGATCAACCGATTGCTCAAGTCTGAATGGGGCCGCTCCGATTGGTCATGTTCTAGATATCGCTCGACCAGACGATCGAGGTGCTCGGTGCTGAGGTAAATGCTGTGCCTCAGACTGTGATAGAAAGTAGTTGAAGACTTCCATGAGCGTATTATGAACTTCGCAGTAACTGGACTCTCTGATGATCTACTCATCTTCAAGGAAACTCTGGAATGCTGCAGATATCCCGATCTGGGTATCCTCGACCTGTGAGAATCGACGGCCGATTTCGGAGAGCAGATCTCGCGTGGAACTCAGGCGGAGTTCGGGCAGAGCTGGGCTGCGACTCTTTCCGAAGAGGATGTAGTTTGCATCCAACTCGAATGCTTCACACAGACGGACGATGAAATCAGTCCTCACCGCTTGACCCAGCATGTATCGGCGCACGGTCTCGGGCGGGTACCCGGTTGCGTCGCCGATCTGGCGATAGCTCAGCTGCTTCGTGAGCGATGAGAGCCGTTCGCCGAGTTCTCGTTCTCGATCTGCACGTGTCGGGTGTCGTGTACGAATACGAGTTTCAGAGCTCATTCTCGAGCTCCTGCTTCATTTCGTTCAGCGTCTCCTTTAGATCAAGATACTCGCTGTTGGTCAGGTCGAGATCTGATTCGTGATCCTTCATGAACTGGATTGCAGTTTCGCAGTCCAGGATGCCTTGCGGTATCTCACTTGGAGTCAGACCTGGGTCCAATCCCATGATGAGGTATCCATCGATCAGCGACTGGGCCGTGTCACTCAGTGAGGGTTCGGACCAGCTTGATTGAGGTCCCTGGGCCTCAAGAATGTCGTCGAGCAGTTGCCCGACCGTATGGAGCAACGCCTTGAAGGACTGCGAGTAGTCCATCTGAGCCGGGGGGGTGAATCGCTCAGTATTCACGTTGTTTGAAGTCCATGAGGTCGTTTCAGCGGATGCGTTGGGCGAAGCTGATATGAGTAACAGACACAAGCCGAGTGCTGGGCTTGATCTTCTAACCCGATTCCGAGTACTGTGGCACCATATATGGGTCATGCAAATCTCCCCGAGGCACCATCGCCTCGGGGTCCAGTTGCATCAGTCGCGGGCTGTGTGAGCAGAATCGTAAAAAACATGGAGCAGGATGTGTCCGACCAGAATGGAGCTGAATGCATTCAGGGGACGGTGGAGGTCAAGCGACGGATCGCCGCGCAGCTCATCAATCGGGACAGGGTGCAGCTGGAACACCAGATCCGGTCCATGCTGCCCGGGTCTGCACGCCGATTCATCGATACACAGGAGATCCTCTCTACCGCGCTCAGGCGTGTGGATCACGCGATTTGCGAAGACCGGATGGACGCTGTTCACGAGCGTCAGTTCTTTGCGTATCTCAACGGGGTGATCCGACGGACGATGAACGAGAAATTCAGGGGGAGTGTGTCGAGCTCAGCGCGCGAACGCATCGCAAGCAGGCTCAAGGCCGGTCAATACAATCAGAGCGGTGTTCCGGAACAGGCAAGGCAAGACTTCATTGAGATCGGGCGTTCGATTCACGATCCGATCGATCGTGAGATCGTGCTGCTCCGCGGACGCGGCCTGTTATTCAAGGACATTGCGGACCATGTTGGTCTCAGCCATGACGCAGTCCGAAAGCGGTGGCAGCAGATCAGAGCCGATCTGCGGTCACGGTTCGGGGATGGGGAGTCCGTGTGATGTACTACAACCGCTTCCTTGATCGAGCGGATCAATACCTCGATTCCGAGATCGAGCTCGCTCAGATCTTCTCAGATGCGACACCGCTTGATTCCGAGGATGTCGCAATTGCGCTTGAGGACATCGCCGGCCGGAGGCAACGTGCACAGTCGCCCATATCAATTTCTGAACTTGCCAGTTCGATTGAGTCGCTTCTCGAGGATGAGTTGATCCTGGATACCGGCATTGAAGTATGTCTCGAGTCCTTGATGCGCACCGGGCTTTCGGAGCAGGAAGCACGAGCGCAGCTGCTCGGCGAGCTCGGCGTCCCGTTCGCTCAGAAGAACCTCGCGTCCTTGATCGGGACCCGGTTGGAGTGGGGCAGCCGGATCCGAGAGCATATCGATCCACCCGCTGATAAGTTGCCGCGCGGGTTTGGACCGATGCTCGACGATGACCAGCCCCGATATGAACTCCGGCGGATTCTCGGAACCGGCGCGCAGGGCACGGTTTATGAGGCCCGGGATCGGGTCTTCGAGGAGAAGGGATATGCATCGCTGATCGCGATCAAGATCATCCATATGGGTGCGAGCAGCGAGCGGGGGCGTTTGGAGGCCGTCCGTGCTCGCCAGCTCCGGCACCGCCATATTACTCGCGTCTTTGACATGGGGTGCACAAGCGATCAGTTGCTTTACATTACTCAGGAGCTTGTTGAGGGGGTATCGCTCGACACGTGGATCCGGGAGCATACCGGACCATTGGATGAACTGGATGCGATCAGGCTTGTCCATAAGATTGCTGAAGCGATGGAGCACGCGCATGCGCATGGGATCGTGCACCGAGATTTGAAGCCGGGCAACATCCTGATCGATCGGGATCGCGAACCGATGATCACTGACTTTGGTGTGGCGCACGCAAACTACTCAGGCATGGGAGCCCGCGATCCGGATGGCACCCCCGGATCGCTCGCGTTTATGGCACCCGAACAAGCGAAGGTTCGTTCTTCGGAAGGACTTCCCCTTCTGGATGTCTACGCCATTGCCGGTTTGCTCTTCTGGCTCCTCACGGACCGTTACCCGAACGGTGATAACGCCAAGCAAGCCCAAGCCTGGCTCGATGAGCCGACGTCTGGTGGACCAGGGCGGATCGAGTTGAGGTATTCGCGGCGGCTGCGGGCGGTGATCGCGCGGGGTCTTGATCCGGATACCGATCGTCGCTACCAGAGTGTGTCGGCGATGCGCCGAGATCTCAGCTGCCTGATCGAGAAGCGACCGATCGATTGGCTCGATACCACCCCGGCACATGCATTAGCCCTCGCGACCCGTCGGCATCCTGTTCTCGCGAGTGCCGTTCTCCTCGGTGTTGTGTTGCTCTTTGCTGGAGGCTGGTTCTGGTCAGAACAAAGGAACCAGGGTCGGCTTGAGCAGCTCCGGCTTCAGGTGGAACATGAGCGAGAGCGTGTCGAGTTTGTTCAGGACCGCGCAGCCATGATCCAGACCATGGTCAAGGCGTGGCTTGGTGCGGAGACAGCCCCGGGCGATCCCAGCCAAGCCACGACGAATCTACTCTTTATGCATACGACAACCTCGCTTGGCCTCCTTGAGGACGACCCGGAGTTCGCGAGCGATTTGTTCGCTCGGCAGTCCGACTCGGCGGAGCGATACTTGGGGTCGCTCGATCCATCGAAAACTTCACCGATCGAGCTCGCGCTCTGGCACGAACTCATCGGCGTCTGGAAGATGCAATCAGATCCGGTCGGTGCAGCTGATCATTTTCGAGATGCAACGGTGCTGGTTCGAAAGAGTGCACCAAGAGATGAACTTTGGATCGATCGGCTTGAGCTACGGATCGCACTGGCTGGAGGTGGGGCAGGGGACACGCTACGCACCACGGGAGCCGTGCGACCCTGAGCGTCCAGTGTGCAAAGTTCGGTGAAGAAATCACTTTTCTTGGACAGGCTGCATCGCGGCCCAGGATGACCATGCGTCATCGCCTCTCATCCGGATCATCGCGAGTCGCTCGGCTGTTTGCTGGTCTGACCGGTCGTAGCGGAGTTGGCAGCGAACGAGCGACTGGATGGTGTCCAGGTGCTCCGGGGCGACGGTGAGCGCGGATTCGTAGGACTGGATTGCGTCGTCAATGCGCCCGCCGCGTTCCAGTGCGAGCCCGAGGTTGAGTCTCGGGTCTGGGTGCCCGGGCATGAGCTTGCGTGCCCACTCGAACTCGCTCGCGGCTTCGTAGAGCTTGCCTTGCTCCAGGTAGATCACACCGAGGTTGTTGTGGGCCGGGCCGTGGTAGAGATCGGCGCTGAGGGCTTCGCGGAGCAGTGATTCCGCTTTGATCGGATCGCTCCAGATGAGGTCGGCTGCATGGCGCGAGATTTTCTCCGCCCGGGCGGTGTCCCGATTGGCCTCACGTGCGGGCGCGTACGGCCCAGAGGGCATCGCGCATCCACCCGAGAGCAGAATCGCGGAGGCGAGGAGCAGCGTCACGGCACGGGTCATCATGGGGTGCTCCGGGTATCAGTGTATCGTGCTGCGCATGTTAGGGATACATCATAGTCGGTGGTGTCGCTGTTCCGGGCTGTGGATTTCCGGAGAACGATCCGATCGAACCGCCACGCCGGTTGCTGTTCGCGCCAGACGCTGAGGAAGTGGCCGAGCTCGGACGGGTTCAGGGCGGCGAGTTCGATCCGGATTTCTCGGATCCTTGTGTTTGCGAGCGAGGGCTCGTTTCCTGCCGATCGATCCGCCTCGCGCCGGATTGAGGACGCGCTGCGTTCGGGGAGCCCGATGGAGCGGAGCACATCGACGACCGCGGCCTGGACATCGGCATCCGGGGGAGCGCCGAAGAGGCTCGTCTCGGCTTGGGTCGAGAGCCGTTTATAGAGCCGGACCTGATCGTGCACCTGGGCCGATCGTGCCACGCTCGACTGGAGCCGGGTGGACCACGCTGATGCTCGGAATCCCTGCGTGGCCAAGAGCCCGACGGCTCCAATCGCGGCGAGCCCGAGCAGGATTGTCATCCGATCGGCTCTCATGGGGCGTCCTCCGCAATGAGGCGGAGCTCGAAACGGATCCCGTCGCGTGCCTGGGTGCTCGACGAGGTCCCGATGCGTAGGCCATCGAGGGTCTTGCAGGCGTTGATGAGGGCGGTTGTGTCTTCTGTGGTCTGCGCGGTGGTGATGAGTTCGACGGCGCGCTGGGTGACGGTGATCGATTCGGCGCGGAGCGTGGTCTTGGTTGGCCAGGCGCTCAGGACTCGAGCGAGGAGGAGATCGGCGTTGAAGGCCTGGGCAGGTGTGGTTGTCTCGGGCGATCGGGTGGACTGGAGCTTGCGGAGTTCCGCGGTCAGGATCGCGGCGGGGGGTTGGGCTGAGGAACCGAGGAGCGGGCCGAGGGCTTGGCGATATTGGTCATCCGTCAGCGTTTGGATCCGTGCATCCTCTGCCTGCGCACCGCGGATGCGTCGTTCGAATCCGAACGACAAGATCAACGCCGTGAGCACGAACATGATCAGTGTGAGGTGCAACAGCGCACGCTTTGCGCGGATCACGCGCGGTGGCGTGAGCGGACCGGTGAGGAGATTGATCCGATCGGGCGGCGGTGATTGGGTCTCGTGTTCGAGCCAGTCCGGCCAGTGTGCCGGGCTCGCGCGCAGATGCGTGCTCGCGAGTGCGGCTCCCTCGTCTCTCTGGATCGCGATGCCGAGCACACGGCGGTCGGGGAGCGGATGGAAGACCGCGTGGAGTTCCTCGATCGGGGTCGGGGCGACAGACTCAAGCCCGTAGAGCAGTTCATCGCGACGATCCCGGCCCCGTGTTCTGGGCGGGTCGAGCAGCGCGAAGTAGAGCCGGTTTGGATCGATCCGTGCGGTGCTCATGGTGTGGACTCGCCGAGCGCGATACTGAACGCACGGTCATGGGCGATGCAATCGATCGATTCCGCGGTGATGGCCGTCACCGTGGTCGGTCCGTGCGACTCACCGACGCTCAGCGTGACCATCGTGTCG
Organism: Phycisphaerales bacterium; assembly: GCA_027019265.1. GTDB lineage: Bacteria > Planctomycetota > Phycisphaerae > Phycisphaerales > UBA1924 > UBA1924. The sequence goes on along the minus strand of JALUWX010000032.1, from coordinate 87,858 downwards.
GACTCCTGATCGAAGATGATCGCGGAGGGAGATCCATCAACGGAGGTGATCCCGAGGAGCTCGAGTTTCGGAAGTTTGGGTGGTGGGGGCGCCGCCTGAGGAGTGGGGGGGGTGTACCACAGATCGACCGCGAACAGTGCGGGGTCGGGTCGATCAGAGACTCGGATCTCGTCCGAATCGGGATCAGAGGATGAGTCGGTTTCAAGAAGCGATTCCGTATCGCCCGGTGTGATCGGCGCCTGGGTCCAGTAGGCGGAGGTGATGATGGCGATGGATCCGATGATGAGCACGCCGATCGTTAGCCGGTTGGTAAGCAGGATGGGATCAGTCGGGGATCGCAATGCGTTGCTCAAGTGCCCATGTCCCGCCGCGTTTTACATACACCGACCAGAGACTCACCCGGACCCGTTTGACCGTGACATTGGTCCGGAATGACCAGACGCGGCTCGATGCGACCAGATGATACCGGTCGGATTGGCTTGCACGGATCGAGTTCGTGTCGGCATGTTCTCCGGCGAGGCGAGCGTTGAGGAGTTGATCCGGGAGTGGGGTTCCGAGGGCGCGGAACACATTCTTGAGCCGCTGTTCAGAGGTCGTATTGACATTGACCATGATGGCTGAGTCGCCGCGGAGATCGCTCCCCGGGATGGGATTGTGTGTTGCCATTCGGGAACCGATTCGATCGGGGTGGCTGTCGTCCGGATAGACGGATCCGGATGCTTTGATCTGATCGAGACCTGTGATGACCTGTGGGAGATCCTTGTGCTCCGATGCGCTCTGCATGCCGCATTGATCCCAAGCGAGCACGCGGATCTCAATCGGCTTACCAGCCAGAATGAAGTTGTGATTGAGCACTGGGACAAGCGGCGAACTGGCGATCGGATCGAGCACAACGGCCGAGGATTCTTGCGCGAGCCAGGATCGGATCGCGTCGTCGGTGGAGTTTGCGATTGTGAGCGCGTCGATCCAGTCCTCGTGTGTGGCGGCGGAGAGCGCTCGGGTGCTTCTGACGCGAGCGATCGAGGCGCTCACCGAGAGCAGCACCACGAGCACGCCGAGCACGATCAGCATGGCGAACGCGCGGCGTCTCATTCGATCCACCTCATCGGGACGTGATAGACAAGTTGGTGATGGGCTTCGGGGCTCGTAAACCGGATCGTGATCCGAGCAACGCGGGTCTCTGGGTTGCTCTCGAGTTGGACCACACCCGGGCCGAGGCTCGGGAAGAAGGCATCGCTGTCTGGGTCTTCCCCGTCGCGCTGCATGGTCGAGCCGGGTCCGATGAAGCCGTAGCTGGTCCGCCTTGAGCCATGATCCCGCGTGCGGATCGAGAGCGTGCTTTCCCCGACCGAAATACGTGGTGTGTTGCTTTCGACCGGGTCCTCAGACTGAGCGAGATCCAACTGGATCGACCGATCCAGGATCTCGAGTTCATGTCGGATCTGACCCTCGCTGCTCCGGCCTCGCTCGAGCTTCAACGCGCTCGTTGTCCATGAGGTCGTTGCGACCGCGAGCACACCGATGAGCGCAAGACTGAAAGCCACCTCAATCAGCGTGAATCCATCGCGGCTCATGGCGTTGGCTCGTGGCGTTCACGCCAAACGAGCCCCATCCCGTGAGAGGCTTCGATGAGGATCCACTCGCCCTGGATCTCGGTACCCACATCGGCATCAAACCGATGCGTGATGATCTGCACATCAGGGTCATCCGGGAACGTCAGCGGATCTTGGAGCATCGGTTGGGGGGGAGCGGTTGGGGACTTGATGAGCGGCAAACACGCCGCGACGACCAGCGCGAGCAGGGCCGCGGCCAGGAGCACTTCAAGCAGTGTGAACGCACGCGGTTTACTCATGCCCGGCCCCGATCAACGCAGCTCGCCCAGTCCATCCATGGATCTTCAGTTTGGTTCTGGACCCATCGATCTCGATCCGGATCGTGTACGTGCTGCTGCGGCCGAACCGATCGATCTTGATCTGCTCGATCGCATTCCCTTCATGATCCACGAACCCGAGTTCAGCCTGACCGAACTCGGTCACCGTGACATCCCCCGCATCCGAGATCATCCGGATTTCGCTTTGGTCTGGATCGTGCCGGAGCACCACCGGACCTTCGCGCAAGGAAAGCGCTCTGGCGCGGCGGTCTAGAGACAGAAGCCGTGATACGAGTGACCGTTGGTCGGCGGCTTGTGATTGAGTGACGATGGATGGGATCAACGCCGCGGCCGCGACCGCGATGAGGATCACGGCCGCGAGCAGCTCGATAAGGAGGTATCCGTGAGTATTGGGTTGCACACGCACACTACTCTCCGATCGAGACCGAGCTGATATCCGCGGACTCGCCTGTGCCCCCGGGTTGGGTGTCCGAGCCGTACGTCACGATCTCGTACGGATGCCCGTCCGGACCCGGCACAATCAGCGCGTAGGGCTGATTCCAGGGGTCGCGGATCTGGTTGGGCTTCATGAAATACGGCGCGGTCGGTGTCGCGGCGGGGGAGGTGAGGACGGCGAGCCCTTGATCGACCGGGGGCCAGTCGCCGTGCTCGATCCGGTAGGTTTCGACGGCTTGGCTGAGCAGCGAGAGCTGGGTCTTCGCGATCTCCTGTTTCCCGCGCGCAAACCGGCCCGCAAACGAAACGGTCAGCACGCCCGCGACAAGCCCGAGGATGACGAGGACCGCGAGGAGCTCAACGAAAGTCATGCCGGATCGGCTTGGAGTTCGCGTGTGTTTGTTCATCCGATGATCTCCTGGAGTCGCACGATGGGGAGCACCGCGGCGAGCACAACCGATCCGACAAAGAATGTGAGCAGAATAATCGCGGCGGGCTCGGCGAGCTGGGCGAAGCGATCGATGAGCCGGTAAGCGCTTCTCCGGTCACGTTCGCCCACGCGACGGAGGGTGATCGAAAGCTCCCCGGCGAGCATCCCGGACCCGATGAGCCGCTGGTGTTCGGGGGTGAACCAAGTGCGGTTCTCGAGTGCCCCTTCGAATGGTTCACCCTGTTCGATCTGCTCGGCGATGGTGATCCATTCGCGTGCGAGGCTCTTCCCGATCGGCCCGGACGCGGTCGGGGCGACGACACGGACGGATTCGACGAGCGTGAGCCCGGAGTCGGTCAGGTCCGCGAGCACGAGGAAGGATTCCGCGGTGGCGATGCGCCGGAAGACGCGGGGCGCGAACCGCATGAGTTGGTCGATCCTGGCGGCGTCGGTCCGCTTCATAAGCATCGAGACAAGGAGAAGGCAGATGATCAAGACGAGGATGATCGGGATGGCGAACCCGATCGCGGATTGTCCGAGCGTCATCACGACCTTGGTGATCCCCGGGACACCGACGCCCGCGTCGGTGAGCACCTGCGCGAGCTGGGGGAGCGTGTGATTCGCCAGGAAGATCGCGACACCGACACCGGCGACGGTGACAATCATCGGGTACGCGAGCACGCTCGTCATGCGAGAAGAAAGGTCGCTCGAGCGCATCTCACGATCGGCCAGTCGCGTAAGCGACCCTTCGAGTTCTCCGGCCCGTTCTCCGGCCTGGATGACCGCACACTCCGGCTCGTCGAACCATCCCGGGTGACCCCGTGCCGCATCAGAGAGAGGGGTCCCCTGGCTCAGGTCCTCCGCGAGCAATCGAGCGAGCGTTCCGACACCGGTCGATTTTCCTCTGGAATCAGCGAGCACGAGGAGGGCATCCCGGGGGGTCACCCCGGATCGGAGGAGCGTGGCGAATCCATCGAACAACTCGGCTTTCGTTGAGGTCCGGCGCTTGCGCAGATGGTGTTGGACCCACGAAGAGATCGGCCCGAATCGGTCATAATCTTGGATCTCCCTGATTCGGATCGGGTGGAGCCCAGCGGCGCGGAGCGCTCGTCGTGCTTCGAGCGGAGAGGGGGCTGAAATCACCCCTTGTTCGGTCGTGGATGACCCTGTGTACGCCGCCGTGTAGCGGTAGGCGCTCACGCCGAGGCTCCCGATTGGGGGAGATGCGGGTGTTCGAGCGGGAGTTCGGAGAGGTCAACCGTTACACGCTCGATCTCGGCGCGGGTGGTGATCCCTGCAGAGACAAGGGCCATGCCGTTCTCACGGAGTGTTCGCATCCCGCGTGCGATCGCGTGTCGGCGGAGCGCGATCGCCGAAGAGCCCTGGCTGACCATCTCCCGGGCTGCTTCGTCCAGCGCGAAGAGCTCAAAGAGCGCCGCTCGACCTTTGAAACCGGTCCCGAGACAGTCTTCGCATCCCTCGGCATTGCACGCAGGATGGAGCACCCGGACAAGACGCTGCGCCATCGCGGCGGTGAGGGCCGCGGAGACCAGGTACGGCTCGCACCCGAGATCGATGAGTCTGGGCGGGGCGCCGACCGCGTCGTTGGTGTGGAGGGTCGAGAAGACGAGGTGCCCGGTGAGCGCGGCCTGGATCGCGAGGCTCGCGGTCTCCTCATCCCGGATCTCCCCGACCATCACCACATCTGGGTCCTGACGGAGGATGTGGCGGAGCCCTGACGCGAAACTCATCCCTTTCTTCCGGTTCACCTGGGATTGGCTGATCGTGATGCCGGTATCGCTGAGTCGGTACTCGATCGGATCCTCGACGGTCATGATGTTGAGCCCCGCGCTGCGATCAGCGCCGTCCTGATTGGCCTGCGCGATGCGGCGGAGGGTCGCGTAGAGCGTTGTGGTCTTGCCTGATCCCGTGGGACCCGTCAGAAGTACCATGCCGTTCGGGCGTGAGGTGATCCGCTGGTAGACCGTTCGGATGTGATCGGGCATCCCGACCGAGTCCAGGTCCGACAGCATCCGGCCGCGGTTGGTGTCCAGGATGCGGATGACGGCCCGTTCGCCCTGCGCGGTCGGGATCGTGCTAATACGCATATCCACGGCTCTGGACTCGCCCCGGCCGAGCGTCATAGTCGCGCGTCCGTCCTGCGGCGATCGCGTCTCGGCCGTGTCCATCGAGCCGAGGACCTTGAGGCGGCTCACCACCGCGTCGCTCGAGCTCCGGGGGATGGTTCGGACGTCAGAGAGGACTCCGTCGATCCGGAAACGGATGAGTGCATCACGCTCGAGCGGATGGATGTGGACATCCGACGCGTTGGCACGGATCGCATCGAACAGCACGGCGTCGAGGAACCGAGCGGTCTCGTTCTTCCCGCTCGTCGAGAGCAGATCGGATTCGCTATGTGAGATGCGGAGTTCGGTCGTCTCGCCTAGAGCTAGATCGTGATCCAGTGAACTCAGATCCTGCGCCGCTCCGTACGCATCATCGATCAGCGCGGCGAGCGCATCATCATCGAGCCGTTCGATCTCAAACGAGGAGCCGAGCGCCACCCCGATGTTGTGGATGACGTCGTCTCTGGTGGATGAAGCGGTGAGGAGCAGCGGGGAGCCATCGCGATCAACGCCCAGCACGAGGTGCTCGCGTGCGAATCCTCGATCGATGGTCTCGAGAAACCTGTTTCTGAATCGATCCGGGCTCATCGGATGACCTTCGGGCGGACGGTCGGCCAGCCGATGTCAGCGCCGGATTCCTCGACCGCTCGATCACTGATGTACTTGAGCTGCTCGAAGGCGGGGTTCCGGAGGATCGAAGCACGTATAAAGAGGTAGAACCGGGTGTTGCTCAGCGACTGGGTCTGCGACTTGAAGAGGTTCCCGAGGATCGGGATGTCGCCGAGGAGCGGGGTCTTGGTGTCGGCATCCGAATCGGTTAGGAGTTCGAGGCCGCCCACGACGATCGCGTAACCATCCGGGATCGTCGCGACTGAGGCGATCGAGGTGTTTTGGCTCGGTGGGGGCAGGCCCTCGCTCGTCGCTTCCCCGATGAACGCGGACAGGCCAACGTCATAGGTCAGCACCAGGAAGTCTCCCTCGGCAATCTGAGGGGTGACGGAGATCTGAGTGCCCGCGGATTCGGAGCCCCCGAAGCTCGTGATCGAGTCCCCGTCATCGAGTGTGGTCGTTGAGAACGGCTGCTGCACCGTGTTGCTTACCGAAGCGGATTCGTTGTTGTTGACGAGGGTGTTTGCGCGGCTCACGGACCGCCCGTTGCTCACACGCTCGAGCGCTTTGATCACAACGGAGTAGTCGCCTGGATCGAGAAGGACCGCGGTGCCCCCGGTTCCGGCCGCGACCGCGGCCGAGCTCGTCGGCGAGATCGAGGAGAGCCCGAAGATCGAGCCGAGTCCGAGCAGTGTTCCCGAGTTTCCAATCTGCGCTTGGAGTTCGACGCCCAAGTCTTTGCTCTCGCCCTCGGACAGGCTGATGAGGAGGATCTCGAGCTGGACCTGGGGTTGGCGGATGTCGAGGCGATCGATCAGTTCCCCCGCTCTTGCGACATCCAGGGGCGAGCCGATGGCGATGATCATGTTGAGTTCATCATCCACAGTCATGATGAGGGAGGACTCAGGTAAATCTGGAGATCCGTTCTGGGGAGGGATGATTGTGGCGATCGATGAGTCGGGTTGAAGTGCAGCTGTGGGGTATCTTGCCTACACGGACGAAGCACTCTTGGAACTGCGAGAATACCAGGCATCATCGCTGGACCCCGTGAGCACGGGTCGTTCGGATTTGCTTGAGTCACTCACATGGTTCCGCACCGGGAGCAGCACGTCGGTTTCTGAGTCTGAGAAGGAAGTCACCAGCTACGAGTATGTCTTCGAGTCGTTGCCGAATCAGGACGATCCCAGGGTTGTGGGTCGGAAGACCACAACAGAGCGGGAATCGGAGGCAGAGAACGGCCCCGGTGGATCAAACGATTCGCGTGTGTCGTTCCAGGCGTACGACGCATTCGGCAGCACACGGTGGTCGATCGGCCCGGACGGTGTTCTCGTCCTCAACACACGCGATCAGGATACCGGGGTCTTGATCGAGCGACGTGTCGGCGCTTCCGCGGTCCCGACCGCCGATCAGGTGAGCGGATGGCCAACAAGCGGCGTGGCCGTCGCGGCGGCGGATCAACTGGTTTCCGAGTCGGTCGCGGATATCCGCGGGACAAAGCTGTCCTCGGTCGATCCCTCCGGTGTCAGATCCAGGCGCGGGTATTTCTACGGAGAGGTTTTCGGATCGTCGTCGGGCGCGGAGTACATCGCGCAGATCACCGTGCCGCCCTTCTCGAGCGCAGGAGGGACCATCCTCTCGGGCCCGGTGAACGTCGAATGGATGACCCCGGAGGGCAGGACGATCGCTGTTCAGGATTACGAACACCTGTCTGGCAGCATCGCGATCGAACCGGAGACTGATACCCTCGATGTGGATGCGATTCTCGCGCAGCTCCAGTCGCCCTCGGCGTTCAGGCTCGTTGGGAGGGCCGAGCAGGACTTCGATGTGAACTGGTACACCACCGCGTACCGAGAGTGGTACGGGGATGGGGCGGGTGAGTACTACGAATACGAATACGAGTACGACGGGCTTGGTCGATCGACGAAGACCGTATTTCCCGATGGCTCGCTCGAAGCAATCAACTCGATCGATGATGTTGACACAGTCAACGATTACGATGTCCACGATCGGCCGCTCAAGGTCCAGCAGGGGATGGACGGCGGGACGCTCTCGACTGTGCTGGAATATTTTTATGACACCGCCCTGGATCCCGGTGGCGAGCCGGACCCGATCAGGCAGGGCGTCGGCCAGGGTCTGATGACGTGGGTTGTCGCGCATGTTGATGGATCGACCTGGCGGAGCACCCGCAATGTGTACGATTGGCGTGACAGGCAGGTCCTGAGCGTTCCATCGATCGAAACGAGCTCGGGGATCTATCCGACCTGGAGCGCGTCCACGATCGATGGCCCGGTCCAGGCGGTTATTTACGACCGGCTGGGGCGTGTCGTCGAGTCGGCGACGTTCGATGGGGTGACCGATGCGCTCGTAGATGACTTGATTGACGGCGATGCCACCGAGCTCGCGGGGTATTCGAACCTCAATGTTTCGAGCCGTAGCCGGACATATTACAGCCAGGCGGGGTCGGTCTACCGCACCGCGTCTGCGATCACGCCCAACTCGTTGGATCCGGAATGGCTTGTCAGCAACGCTTGGTACGACGAGGCGGGTCGGACCATCGCGATCGCCGTGCCCGGGGCACCCGTCAAGAAGTTCCAGTACGACGCGATCGGGCGTGTGGTCAAATCGATTGAGACCGACGGCGCTTCGATCAAGGACGCGACTCCGGCGGGTCTGGAGGGCGAACTCGGGAGTTCCTTGTTCTCGCAGATCGAGATGCTCGGAGATGGGACCGAGCGCGTCCTCCAGGAGACGGAGTTCAGCTACTTCGACAACAACGATCCCGAGGGCTCGAGGCATCAGATCGGGATCACCGGGGTCCGTGTCCGCGAGCACACCGAGACCGGGGCGTCGATCGGCAACGACGCGATCGCAACGTACAGCGGGAGCGTCTACGACTACGCGGGGCGTGCGATCGCGAGCGTGAACTTCGGGACCAACCTCGCGTCGTCCGGGCCCTCGGACAGCGTGTTCGAGACCGGGGGCGCGGCACCGAGCCTGCTCACGAGCGTGCCGGATCGGGGCACGTATGAACATACCCGGATCATCTCCGAGACCCGCTACAACGAACGCGGGCTCGTGGGGTCGACCATCGACCCGCTCGGGCGGGAGGCCCGGGTCCGCTACGACTGGCTCGGGCGTGCATACGCCACGATCCAGAACGCCGAGGGCACGCTCGATATCGACTGGGATCCGACGAATGAGCAGTGGGAGGTCTCGAACCGTTCGAGCACGGGTAACCGCGACGCGAACCGTGTGGCCACCACGGTCTTTGACTCGAACGGGAACGCGATCAAGCAGACCGCTCACCTTTTCGATGGGACGACCGAATCGTTCCAGACGACTTGGTTCGTCTACGACCGTGATCTCGCCGGGTTGTCGCTCTTGAGCGCCGATTCCACGATCGCGAACAATCACCTCTACGAGATCCGGTACCCGGATCCCGGTACGGGTCTGCCGTCTGCGGCGTCTCAGAACACCGTGCGCTTCGCGTACAACAGGCTCGGTGAGCAACTCCAGCTCGAGGATCAGAACGGCGCGGTTCGGTCGTACGTGTACGACGCCCAGGGTCGTGTCACGCACGAGCTGGTCGATCTCTCGGGTGTGACCAGCCAGGATTACGATGTCGATGCTTCGGTGCTCCAGCACCGGACGCTCTACGATGCGTTCGGACGCGTCGCAAGGGTCCAGTCGTTCGACGCCGCGACGATCGGGGGCAGCGAATCGCTCGTGAACGAGGTCGAGTACGGCTACGACGAGGATACGCACGATCTGATCCAGCTCACCCAGACCAACAGCGACAGCATCAGCACTACGCTCAACTGGATCTACGATAACAGCGGGTACCTCGACAGCGGCTCGAACCGTAAACGCCTTGTGAGCATGACGTACCCCGATGGGACCTCGTACGAGCCGAGATATGGTGGTGTCGATTCGATCGATGATTACATCAGTCGGATCGGAGGGTACAACTTCACCGAGCCTGGCGGAAGTTCGACTCCGCTAGTGGAGTACGCCCACATCGGGATGGGGACGGTAGCCGTCGCGGATCATCGTCTGGGTGGATATCAGATGGACCGTACTGTGACCCCGACGGGCGCCAGACGGTTCGGCGCGGACACATCGGCCGACAGTGGCTTCTACGCCGGATGGGACCGGTACGGGCGTCTGGCGTCGCAAAGTGTGGTACGCGATGGCGCGACGGTCTCGGGCGGGTCACCGGACCGCGATCAACTCTTCAATGAGCACTATGAATGGAACCGGGCGGGCAATCTGCGGCTGCGGCGTGACGAGAGGCTCACCGCCGACGCCGTCAACCGCGACTGGGACATCCGCTACGACAACCTCAACCGGGTCAAGGAAGCCCGGCGTGGGGTCATCGTGAACGACGAGATCGCGGACAACAACGAGGCCGACGGCTCTCAGACCTGGGCGCTCGACGAACTCAACAACTGGACGACAACGGATTTCCCCGAGGATTCGAGCGCCGACCAGATCCGGGCTCACAATAAGGCAAACGAGCTGACAGGGTACAGCACCGCCGGCGGCGATGACGTTGACCTTGTATACGACGACAACGGGAATCTGATCAAGCTCACACGCGATCTGGCTGGCGATATCGGCTCGGACGATATCGTCGTCGAATACGTCTACGACGCCTGGAATCGGCTCGTGCGCGCGATCAAGTCGGCGGACACGGCCACTGCAAGCTACTCGGACGCGGTCCATGTCGAGTTCGAGTACAACCCGCTGCACTGGCGAGTGGTCAAACGGATCAACACAGACTTTGCAACGGACACGGGTTCGTCTCCGAGCTTCGAGGAGAAACGGTACCGGACGTACTCGCCGTCGTGGCAGATGCTCGAGGAGACGGTGGAGACCGACGGGACGCACGCGGGCGCGGAGCGTCGTGACACATACTTCTGGGGCAAACGTTCGACGGACGAGATCCTGAGCAAGCGCAAGTTGGACCTGACAGGAATGGGTACCACCGACCCCTGGTGGCATTATGTGACGGACCACCTGTTCAGCGTGCGTGCCGTGATCAACGCGGACAAGGGCAACGCGGTCCACGAGCGCGTGGAGTACGACGCGTATGGCCGTCCGTCGCTCTGGCTGATGGGTGATTTCAATCGAGATGGGGCGTTCGATTTCTACGATATCTCGGCTGGTTCGAATGGATATCTCGCGTCATACGGCGATGGTGATCCCGTTGCGGACATGAACGGGGATGGGTCGCTCGACTTCTTCGATCAATCGACTTTCCTCGCGATGAATGGGAGTCAGGCGTACGGTCGTGCGCTCACGGACGCGAACACGCTGGACGGCCCCGACAACACGATCGGGTACGCGGGGTACCACTGGGACGAGGAGCTTGGTCTGTGGCTGTCGCGGCACCGGAGCTACAACCCGGAGCTCGGTCGATGGCTGCAGCGTGACCCGGCGGGGTACGTGGACGGCTTGAACCTGTACGCGTACGTGATGGGGAACCCGTTCGCGTTGGTCGATCCGACGGGGCTGATTGGAGATATTCCGGATATCTGGGGTGCAATTGAAAGTGCGGTTGATTCATTCCTCTTCGGTGACGAGGCCTCAAGGGAAGAGCGAGAAGCCGTCGGCGCACCGTCCGTGCGTATATCCGCGAGTACTCGTGAATCGGTCGAGTCTGCAGGGAGAACAATCCAGGCTGTCCAAGATGTGGCTGAGGCGGCTGTGGATACGGTGATGGTTCCCGTTGCCACGGTCGGCGCGAGCATGGTGCCGGGGGTTGGCGAGGCGATGGATGGCTACGATGTCGTCTCGCCGAGCAGCAGCATAATGGACCGTGTGCTTGGCGGCGGGAGTTTGGTCCTCAACGCGGCTACGGCGGGTGTTGCGCCGAACGCGGGGGGTTTCCGGCGTGCCGGGACGGAGGTTGTTGAGCACGCGGATGAGTTTGTAGACAGCGCGCGGCGTGCATGGGATGAGATTGGCGAACTGCAAACCAAAGTGCATGGAAACAGCAACTCAAGCATGAAGTTGCAGCACGGGTATGATATATATAATACTCAAACTGGGGATGTTGTGAAAACGGGCATTTCTGGCCAGTCCTTGAATCTGAACGGCACATCACCGCGAGCGAACCGGCAAGTGAATGCGTTGAACCGTGCTGCAGGTGAGGACTCTTTGTTTGCAGCACGGATAGTTTTTCAAGCGGATGGGAGGTCGGCCGCGAAGGCTGCCGAAGCAGCTCGGGCTGAATACCTCAGAGAAATCGGAAACTCGATGCGGGAGCATAAAAGGCCATAATGATTGTGAATACTATCAAGGTTGGGCCTCCGGAGAACTTGACTAGGGAGCAGGCGTCAGATTTGGGATACCGCACGCGATTCGTGTGCAATTTTCTTGCTCGATGCTCGCGGATTGAGTCCTCTGCAGCGACGTTGTTGCTCATCGATCTCAACGATCGATGGCTCAGGAACGCACAGTCTACGACGGAGAGCGTCATTGCACGAGTGGTTCCTACCAAGGAAACGATTGAGGCTTTGCTAGCTGCCGTAGACAAGAAATTTGTTGCTGAGTTGGTTTCGGTGTTGGTAGAGCAAGGAACTGCGTTCGGCGAGGAAGAGGGGCTGGTCGGCGAGGGTTCGGTTGAGAAGATCCGTTCTTCAATGGAGGAGTTTCGTGATCTTGAGTATCGGAATCTCTATCCCGGGTCACAGAAATCATTTTCTCCAAACCGTCTGCGCTACGCTCAGGTTCTGATCGATCTGGGACTTATGGAGAGTATAGGGTATTTGGTCGTGTCCGAGAAAGCTGGAAATGAGTGCTGTAGACACGAACTCTTCAGAGTGCGCCCAGATGAGTTGCTGTACGCGAAGTGGCTCGTCAAGCCGAAATGGATTTCGCCGGATACGATCTGTGTTCAGCCCAAATCTTGGAGCAGATTAAATCCAGTTGTTTTTTCTATTGGCGAATGATTGCACTGTGGTCAGTTGCTGAGTTTTGGGTGCAAAATGAAGGTTTTCATACTTGGATGTGACTTGGTGCCACGCTCAGCAGTTGGGTTTCATATGCTCATCCGTCCCACGGAGCTTAGCGGCACATGGTCGAAATCGTCATCACGCGGCACAGCCGTAGGACCTGAGCACACCGCCGAGCCGGGTGGTACAGGCGATCCTACCCGACTCGTGGCGGCGATCGCGTGGGCGTGATCAACCGGTTGTCCAGCCCCTGTTGGGGTCGCGTCGTGTGGTAGTGCTCGAGGTACTGCTCGACAAGTTGGTGTGTGATACACAAGCCTGAAGTACTCATTCCGGCGACGGACGAGCATATGAAACCCCACGGGCACGCCCGCAGGGCGACGGTGGGGGCGGGGTCGGGTCGTCGGCGCTCTGTGAAGATCGCGCCATCCACACCAACCGGCAGGCCAGTTCGCAACACACGATGTCAGGCATGGTCAGGGGTGGAAAGAAACGTACTGCGCCCGGTTTGGTGCGCTGAACCCCACGGGTCGACAACCGTTTAAGCAGAAAGGACTTGGCGGCCTTTGGCCGTCATGTTGCCAACGTGAATGTCGTGAGTTCGAATCTCATCACCCGCTTTCAGACGCCCGGTACCGCATGGTGCCGGGCGTTGTCGTTTTAGATCAGACGCGCAGTTTCGAACAATGTGCGATCGGGATGCTGATCCGCTTCGCGTCCCGTGCTGGACGGTTCTTCACCAAGGGGATGCTTTCGTTCGATCGATGGCGCCGATCGCGGTCTGGTGGATCGTTCCTGCCGTCGGTGTTTTGGGTTCGATTCACTCCCTGATTCGATCTGTGTTTATCTACGACTGATCCGCGGGATCGTCGTGCGCACATCTGGAGCGATTGCCCCCGTGTTCGGGTGGTGGGGGAGAGTCTTCGTTTCGCGATGTGATCAGCACGGAATGACACCCCGATCCGGTGGTCCTTCATCACCCGTGATCACGATTCTTGGCCGTTCCCGGCGCGGATCGGAAGACATCCGGACGCAATGACGATGCATGGCTGAAGAAGTCAGCACCCGGGATCCATGTCCATGTCACCACAATACCGATTGACACACAATGCCGTACAAACCCGGACCCGACAACAACGGGGTTGGGCAAGGTGCGTTGCGAGCGGTGCGGCGATCATCGCAGCGATCGGCCTCTCGGGCGCGGGTTCGGTTCAGGATGCGGAGCCGGAGTCTCAGCAGTCATCGATCAAGCTCGGGATGTCAACCGTGCTGAGCGGACCCGCAGCGGACCTCGGACAGAACATGAGGCTGGGTGTGGAAGCGGCGATCCAGGAAATCAATCGTTCCGGGGGGATCCAGGGACGTCCGCTCGAGCTCGTCGTCCTCGACGATGGGTACGAGCCTGAACGAGCTGCTCCGAACTCCCATTCTCTGATCGATGATGAGCATGTGCTCGCGATCATCGGAAACGTGGGGACTCCGACCGCTGTTGCAACTCTGCCCATCATGCTCGAGCACGAGACGTTGTTCTTTGGTGCCTTTACCGGCGCTGGGATTCTCCGGAAAGACCCGCCTGATCGGTATGTGATCAACTTCCGCGCGAGCTACGCGCAGGAAACGGCCGCGATGGTCGATGCGCTGATCAACCGAGCGGGGCTGGATCCTCAAGAGATCGGATTCTTCACTCAGCAGGACGCGTATGGGGATGCGGGGTTTGAGGGTGGTGTCGCGGCGCTCAAGACACACGGATTTATCGACGAAAGGGCGATCCCTCACGGGCGATACAAGCGGAACACACTCTCGATCGAGAACGGGCTCGCGGACATCATGCAATCGCCCATCGAATGCAAGGCGATCATCATGGTCGGTGCGTACGCGCCGTGCGCGAAGTTTATCCGGATGGCGCGTGAGTACGGGCTCGATCCGATCTTCCTCAATGTGTCATTCGTGGGAGCGGCCTCGCTCGCGAAGGAGATCCATGACGTTGAAGCCGATGTGATTGTGACCCAGGTTGTGCCGCCACCGTCATCGGGCGAGCCCGTGATCGGATCGTACAGAGAAGCAATCCGCGCGATCGATCCGGATGCTGCAATCTCGTACGGCTCGCTTGAAGGATATCTCGCGATGCGCGTCTTTGAACGCGGGATCCGATCGATCGATAGAGAGATCAACAGGGAGTCGATCATCGATGCGATCGAATCGCTCGGCGAGTTCTCCCTCGGCCTTGGGATGGAGATGAGTCTTTCGCCAACGGACCACCAAGCAAGCGATCGGGTCTGGTCGAGCAGGATCCTCGACGGGCGGGTGCTCCCCATGGACTGGAGCGAGTTCGAGAAACATCGCACGCTTGTCCAGGAGGCCGCCGGCGATGAGTGAGAACGAGCGTGACAACTCGTTCGATCTCGATCGATACGTCGTCGATGAGATCCGAGGGAAGACTCCCCGGGCGATCGTGTATCTCTGGACCCTGATCCCGATCGGTATGCTCGGAGGGTTGCTGACCTTTGGGCTGATTGGTTGGATCTACCACAGCGTGCATCAAGCCAATCTCGAGGCGGAGCAAATCGATCAGGAGATCATGGCCTCCGTTGCAGGGATATCCAGCATCAGCGAAGATGTAGAGTCGGAGTTCCAATCCGTTTTCGACCTTGATTCTCAAGCGATCGCGGCCGAGCCTGATTCGTTCTCGTTGCTTGAATCTGAAATCCTCACGCTCCAGCATTCGATCGAACGTGTCAACGATGATGGTCGTGTCGTGATCGTTCCGGTTTCTCTTGAACGTCTTCAGTCTCACTGGAACACATGCTTTGCCTGGAGGACCGAACAGCTCGGGATCAGGGAAGCAAAGCACGAAGCGATGAGCAATCTCGATCGAGCGATCACACACTTCCGCGCGAAGCTCGATTCCATGCACGGGATCCATCGGATCCACTCGATTCAAGCGGCTCGGAAGCTCAGCAACGGCGAGGCCGAGGATCTCGATCGGGTCATCCGGACTTTTCTCGACGAATCGAGGAGCGGGACCGCACTCGGGATGTGCAATGCCCAGATCTCGGATCTCGAACTCATCTGTCTCCGGCTCTTCAATTGCGAGGACGCTGATCTCCTATCGAGCTATCTCGAGAACGAGATCCGGCCACGGCTCGATCGGCTCCGATTGCTCGTGCAGGCCTTCCAAGACAGGGAACTGATCGATCTGTTCCATCAGACCGAGCACTGCATCCTGGGACCGGTCACGCATCCGGATTTCACCCCGGACGAGTGCGCGGACGCAACGCATACGGGGCTTTACGTCCCAACGAGAGCGTTCGCGATCCGTCAGCACGAAGCCGATGGACTCCAAGCCGAGTCCTTCAAGCTCTTCGGGCAACTCGACAAGGCGGTCGTGGAGCAGATCGAAGTTGCGAAGGATCTGCGGACACGGTTGGCGGAGATCGTGTCCGGGTCGCTCAAGACAGGAGCGCTGACCGTTCTCGCGTTCGGGCTCGTCGCCGGCGCGCTGTACACGGTCCTCGCCGTCAAGGGCACGATCAGCATCCAGAGTTTCGTGAAGGATCTTCGTCGATCGCACAAAGCGCTCGAAGCGGCGAACAAGGAAACACTCAACGCGAACATCGAAATCCGTCGTTCGGCGGCTGAGCGTGAGCGGCTCCAGCATCAGCTGCTCGAAGCGCAGAAGCTCGAATCCATCGGGCAGCTCGCGGCCGGGATCGCGCACGAGATCAATACTCCGGCGCAGTATGTCGGTGATAACACCCGATTCCTCCAGAACGAGTTTGTCGGGATCATCCGGGTGCTCGACTGCTACTCCGAGCAGATCGATCGGGAACGCGGCGACATCGATTGGAAGACCCGTTTTGAAGAGATCTCCGCAACGCTCGAGGAAGTCGATTACGACTTCCTCCGTGAGGAGATCCCGCTCGCGATCGGTCAGTCCATCGAAGGGATCGAGCGGATTACCAAGATTGTCCGCGCCATGAAGGAGTTCTCCCATCCCGGATCGGTTCACAAAGAACCAGCGGATCTGAACGGGGCGATCAGATCAACGTCGATCGTCTGTACGAACCGTTGGAAGACCGCTGCAGATCTGGAGTTCGATCTTGATGAATCATTGGGCTTGGTCCCGTGCTACCTCGCTGAAGTGAATCAGGTCATCCTCAATCTGATCGTGAACGCGGCTGACGCGATCGAGACCTTCCACGGCGCGGAGGGCAGGAAGGGCATGATCAAGATCACCACCACGGGTTTTGAAGACCGGGTCCGGATCCTCGTCGAGGACAACGGTGGGGGGATGCCCGATTCTGTCCGTCAGCGGATCTTTGATCCGTTCTTCACCACGAAGGAAGTCGGGAAGGGGACAGGACAGGGGCTCGCGATCAGCCGAGACGTGATTGTGAATAAGCACGGCGGATCCCTCAGCTGTCAGACGCAAGAGGGCGTGGGGACAACTTTCATCATCGAGATTCCCCTGTCGAACAGACAGGAAGAGTCTGCAGCCCTCCAAGGAACAGCGGCATGACCGAATCACACTGTTGCTCACTCGATGTGATCTTCGTTGATGACGAGCCCCGTCTGCTCGATGGACTCCGTCGCCAGTTCCGTTCCTACCGAACCGAGTGGGCGATGCGATTCGCAAACTCCGGAGAGGAAGCCCTCCGGATGCTGAGAGAGGAGCCCGCGGATGTTGTCGTGACCGACATGCGGATGCCCGGGATGAACGGGGTCGAGCTCCTCAATCAGGTCCGTCAGGATTCACCAGGAACCATCCGGTTCGTGCTCTCGGGTCAGACCGATCAGTCGGAACTGCTCGACGATATCGGAAACATCCATCAGTTCCTCCAGAAGCCGTGCGAGATCGAGAGTCTCGAGCACGCAATCCGGCGGACATGCACACTCGCGGCGATGCTCGAGAGCCCGAGACTCCGGGAGATCGTCTCGGGGATCCACTCGCTCCCAATCATCTCCGAATCGTACAACAAGCTCGTCCGGGCGCTCGAGGATGAATCGTGTGACTTCGATGCGATCGCCGAGATCGTCGAACAGGACGTGGGGCTCTCGGTCAAGATTCTCCAGCTTGTGAACTCGGCGTTCTTTGGTATTCCGAGGAAGACCGCGTCGATCCATGATGCGATCGTGATGATCGGGACCCAGAATCTGCTCCATCTCGCGATGTCGGCTCAGATCTTCGACACACTCTCCCAGAGCTCGATGAGCAAAGACGTGGTGACGAAGATCTGGGGTGTCAGCAATCACCTGGGCGAGTACACACGACACCTCGCGATCCGCGGCGGACTCTCGACCGAAAGCGCCGACGGTGTCCGATTCGCCGGGGTGTTCTCGCACATCGGCCGGGCAATCATCGCGTGGACCATGCCGTTCGAGTTCGAAGAAATCATCGCAGCGGCGAGGGAGAATCAGACCCCGATCCGTGATGAAGAGATCAAGACCATCGGTGTGCCTCAGGAGTATGTAGGTGCATACGCCCTCGGGCTCTGGGGATTCTCTGACCAGATTGTTGAGAGCGTGGCGCGTCAATGCACCCCATCAACGAGCATGGTCAAAAACCATGAACACCCGCTGCTCTGGCTTCACCTCGCACGCGCGATGATGAAGCCCAGCGAATACACGGACCGGATCGGGTTCGATATGGAATGGGCACAGAGCATCGGTTTCAGTGACCAGGATCTGAACGATCTGAGGAGCGCAGCATGAGCGACAAGATTCGAGTTTTGATGGTCGATGACGAGCCCAATGTGCTCTCGGGATATCGACGCACGATCGGTCGGAAGATCGATCTTCTCACAGCCGAAAGCGGGAGCGAAGGGCTCAGGGTTATGCAGGAGAAGGGCCCGTTTCACGTGGTGTTCTCCGACATGCGTATGCCCGAGATGGATGGGGTCGAGTTCCTCAAGAAAGCACGCGCGCTCCATCCGAAAACCGTGTATGTGATGCTCACCGGGAACGCGGATCAGCAGACGGCGATCGATGCGATCAATCAGGGGCAGATCTTCAGATTCCTGAACAAACCCTGCGATCCCATCGTCGTCGAACACACGATCAAGGCGTGCAAGAATCAGTTCGACCTGATCCACGCGGAAGCCGAGCTCCTGAACAACACGCTCTCGGGGACCGTGAAGCTTCTCATCGAAGCGATGGTCATCTCCGATCCGCTCATCGCGGACATCGTCCGCGCGGTCCGCGCGAATACCGCATACATCTGCAAAGAACTCCACCTTCACAACGAATGGAGATACCTGCTCTCCTCATCGCTCTTCCTGCTCGGCGGGATCACCGTCCCTCGCACCTCCCCGGACCAGATCAACTCGGAGGAGTACATCAACGCCGTTGCTCATGCCGGTACCAAGCTCCTCCGCCATATCACACGATTTGAAGAAGTCTCTCGCATCATTACGGGGTACCGGAACAAGCAGAAACTCCCCGAGGAGTTGTTGGACGATAACAGCGAGGCAAGCATCCTGATCGGTTCGCAGATCTTGCGACTCGCGTACGAGTGGTACCGCGCCACCAAGGAGAACGAGAACAGTGAATCGCGCGGGCTCCTCCAACTCGAGCAAGAGGGTCAGCACGATCCACGCTTGATCGAAGCGGCCCGCGCGGGGATCCGCGCCAAGCTCAAAAGCGCACCAGAGGGCGTCCCCATCAAGCTGGTCGAACTGCATATCCGCGAGCTCGAGGAAGGCATGGTTGTGGGCGCGGATATCCTCAGCGAGGGCGTCGCGCTCGTCACCAAGGATCAGGTGCTTTCGCAACTCATGATCGACCGTCTCCGTGGATTTGCTCGTGCTGGGCTCATCGAAGATAAGATTATGATTGCCGAGCGAGCTCAGAACGGATCCAGCGATCAGATGGCCGCTTGATCGGTATACTTCGACTCGATCGAGGATTCCACGAGTTCGTCCGCGAGTAACTTGATCGCACTTTCCAGCACGACGATCGATCGGGTGAACTCGTCGAGATCGATGTGCTCGTGCGCGGTGTGATCGAGCGCGCTGTCTCCCGGTCCGTATGCGGCGATCGGGCAGTTCCAGACGGGCGCAACGACATTCAGGTCCGCCGTCCCGGTTTTCAGCTTCGGCCGAGGGGTTCCGCCGAGCTCTCGGATCGCACACCGGATCGCCCGGACCACCGGGTCATTGTTGTCGGTCGCATACGCACACTCGGGTCCTTCGCACTCCACACGGACTTCGCCTTGCGCGAGCTTTGAGAGTTCCCAGGCGAGGGGCGCAGGACCCATGTCCTCGGGGAGTCTGAATCCCGCGCGGATGTTGGCGCGTTGGGTCATCCCGTCCGTGCACGAGTCCATGTCCAGGATCGTCGCTTGGATCCGATCGAAGGCGCGGGTTCGTCCATCATTGAACGTGTTGACATGATCCAGGACCCGTTGCCACCACCCGTGGACTCGGTCGCAGGCCGACAGGTCTTCCCCGGCCGAATGGTGGTTCCCGATCGATGCGCTCGCATCGACGATGAGCCGACCCTTGTAGCCCAAGGTCACTCCGTCCCAAGCGCTCGGTTCGCCGATGATGCACGCACTCGGGCTCATGGTCTCGACCAGATGACGCGCGCCGATCGAGCCGGCGGCCTCCTCACCCACGGCCCCGATCACACTCAATCTGACCCCGTCCGGGAGCTCAGCCCGGGACGCGCCAGCGAGCATCGCCGCGAGGGGTCCCTTGGCATCCACGCTCCCCCTCCCGTGGAGGATCCGATCCTCGACCCGGACCCGGATGTTCCCCGGGACCGTGTCGATGTGCCCGAGGAGCACGATGTGGATCGGCGCATCGCTCGGCCCCCGATGCGCGATCGCGTTCTCAACCTCATCGATGTGCGCGTCGAACCCGAGCTCGCTAGCACGACGAACGAACACCTCCGAAGCGCACCGCTCGTTCCCCGACACGCTCTGGGTGGAGACCAGGTCGAAGAGGAACCGTTCGTCATCGCTGAGTCGATCGAGATCGCTCACACGGGGGCTCCCAGAAGAAATGTTGTGCCCTGACCGGAACGCGCGTCCGAGATCGCGCTCTCCCCGTTCGCGCTCGCGATCACGACGCGCGAGACACCCGCGTTCATCGCTTCCTCCGCGGCGAGCACCTTGTTCTTCATGCGTCCCTTCGCCGATTCCCGCGCGATCTCGATCGTCTCGGGATCGACCGTCTCGATGAGCGACCCGGGGTCGGACGGGTCACGGAGCAACCCACGGACGTTCGAAAGGAGCAGCAACTCGTCGGCGTTGATCGCGGCCGCTGTCGCCGCCGCGGCGCGGTCCGCATCGACGTTGATCGCGATCCCGTCCGGAGTCACCGCAGGAGGGGTGAGCACAGGGATCATGCCCTGATCGAGGAGCGACTCGATGAACGCGCCGTTCACAGACTCGATCCGACCCGAAAGGTCGTCCCGGATCACGATCGTCCGTCCCTCGTCATCGAGTGCGCGGATCGCGCCTTTGCGCTGACCGATCCAGATCCCCGCATCGATCCCGCTCAGCCCGATCGCGTTGAGTCCTTCTTGACGAAGAGACTCAACGACTCCCTTGTTTACCTTCCCGCAGTACACCATGGAGAAGATCTCGAGGGTCCGACGATCCGTCCGTCGGGACGTGTGCCCGCTCGGGCTTGTGATCGTCTGGGAGGGGTGTCCGAGGGCTTCCGCGACGACGTTCGTTTCATGGGACCCGCCGTGCACGAGCACGACCCGGTGCCCTTCATTCGCGAGCTGCGCGATCTCGCGCGAAGCGGTTGTCGGGTCGATCCCTTCGCCGCCGCCGATCTTGATGACCAATGTAGACATAGCAGTATCTCCTGGATTACGCCGGGTGGAGACCCGGGAACCCGAGCCCTTGGGTTTCGTTGAGTCCGAGCGCAACGTTCATCGACTGGATCGCGGATCCAGCGGCGCCCTTCATGAGATTGTCGATCGCGCTGATCGCGATGATCCGCCCCGATCGCTCGTCGATCGCGAACCCCACGTCCGCGTGGTTCGATCCGACGAGCACACGGGGATCCGGGAACCGGTGGGGCCCGCTCCGGTCCGCGACGAAGCGGACAAACGGCTCATCGGTGTACGCGCCCCGGTAGAGCTTCCACAGGTCCTTCATCTGGACCGATTCCGTGGGTTCGACATGCGCCGTGCAGAGCACCCCGCGCACCATGTCGATCGCCGTGATCGTCGCATCGATATCGATATCCCCCAGCGCCTGCTCAACCTCTGCGAGGTGCCGGTGTCCGCTTACGCTGTAGGTCCGCGCTGTCCGAGCCCGAACAGCATGCATCGACCCCGCGCTCGGGTCCGCGCCCGCTTCCGACGACCCGACCTTGATATCGCAGATAACCCGCTTGATGAGCCCCGCCCGCGCGAGGGGGAGCAGCGCCAGGTTCATCGATGTCGCGTTGCACCCCACCCCGGACACGAGCGATGCGCCTTGAAGTTGATCCCGATGGAGTTCGGGGAGCCCGTACACCGCGTCCCCGAGAAGCTGGGGCGCGGGATGGGGTTCGCCGTACCAGCGTTCGACGGCCGCCGGATCTCGGAGCCGGAAGTCGGCCGACAGATCGATGACGAGCGGCGCGAGCGATCTCCATCGCTCGATCTCGTTCGCGGCCGTCCCGTGGGGCATGCACAGGAACAGCACATCGCACGATTCGACCTCGTCCGGGGTCGTGTAGTTCACGTCCACGTGTCCGCGCAGGTTCGGGTGGGATCGATGGATGGGTTGTCCCGCGAGCTTCCGGCTCGTGACCTGCGCGATCTCCATGTCCGGGTGACCATGGAGCAGGCGCAGAAGCTCGCCCCCCGTGAATCCGCTCCCCCCGATGATGCTCGCTCGTCTCAGCACGAAACCGCTCCCTCACACACGTTCACGACATGCTGCGCGACGAGCTCGGGGATGTTGACCCCCGTGGTGTCGATGCTGTTGCGGAACTCCATCGAATGGTTGATTTCGTTGACCATGAGCCCGCGCTCCGGGTCCTCGAGCAGGTCTACGGCGCAGATATCCGCACCAACGGCCTGCGCGGCGCGAGCACCCAGATCACGGAGGTCGTCCGTGATCGTGAGTCCACTCGCGCTCGCGCCGCGGGCCGTATTGGTCACCCAGTGCTCGCTTGCACGAGCAATCGCCGCGACGACCTGGTTGCCGACGACGAAGGCGCGAATATCGCGCCCGGGCTTGTTGATGTGTTCCTGGACGTAGATGACACCCTGCTGGACGGATCCGAGGGTCGTCCGGTGCTCGATGATCGCTTCGGCCGCGTCTCGGTCGTTGACCCGCGCGACCAATCGACCCCACGACCCGACCGTGGGCTTGAGCACGGCCGGGTACCCGATCTGCTCGACGGCCTCGATCCCAGACTCCTCCTCGAGCGCGACGCGCACCTCGGGGGTCGGGATCCCCGCGCCATGGAGCGCGATCGTGGTCAGGAGCTTGTCGGCGCATGTCTCGATCGTCCTGACCGGGTTGACACACCGGATCCCGTGTCCCTCCAGGATCCGGACGCTTGTCAGCGAGTTGGTCAAGCTCAGGGAACGATCGACGACGGCGTCGTACTCAGCCCACGCACCCGGATTTGTTGGATCGAAGACCACGGAACGGAGGTCGATCGGATCGATCGAAACCCCGATGGATTCGAAGGAATCGAGCAGGAGCCGTTCTTCGGTCCTCAGTCTCGTGTACGTCATCGCGAGTCGCATGGGTGTGTTCCTGATCTGCGGTGGTGGGGGGTGTCGAGGGGTCAGAATCCGGCGATTACTCGCCCCAGTCCTCTTCGACCTCGGGCGCGAGCTCGAGGGTCAGGGGTTCACGTGAGGTGACTTCGAGCTCGGCCGAACAGTCCGGGCAATGGGCGATCTGCCCGTTGAGCGGGGGACGATCGAACGAAACGGGCGCGTCGCATTCGGGGCAGTTCGAACTGATGGTGGCGGTCGTCGTCATGGCTGAATCTCCTTGGTGGGAAGGGAATGAACATGTGAAAAAACGAAACACCCCCGGAAACCCGGGGGTGTGTTTGGATCGGTCTGGATCTGAGTGCTGACTCAGTCCACGTGTGTGATCCACCACAGCCCCGGGTTCCCGGTGGCTTTCGCTTTCGCTTTGGCGGATTTGGACGTGAACGTGGTCATCGGCAACATGATTATCGGTTATCTCCCCAAGTCAACCCCAGTGAGTCATGAAAAAGTTCCGCTCCGCCGGATGCCTGTCCGTCGAAGTGTGCTCCACGCCGGGACTCAAACGAAGTCTGAAAGATTGTGGACTCCGCTATTTGCATGTCTATGCAGATGTGCGTATAAATAAGCATGTCCAAAATCCGCAGGCACGCAATCCTCCGAAATCTCCTCGCCCGAACCCCGTATTCCACCCAGGACGCGCTCGTGGAGGGGCTCGCGCAAGCGGGGATATCCGTGACGCAAGCAACCGTGTCCCGTGACCTCGCCGCGATCGGTGCTGTACGGAGCGCGGAGGGATACCACCTCGTCGAACTCGCACCCGACACGGTCTCCGCGCCGATCGATCAACAGGACAAGCTCCGTTCCGTGCTGAATCAGCACGTGATCAGCGCTCAAACCGCGGCCGCCCTCGTGGTCCTCCGGACCGCGCCGGGTCATGCCGACTTCGTCGCGACGGAGCTCGATTCATCCCGTCCGAAAGGGATGGTGGGGTGCATCGCCGGGGACGACACCATTTTCATCGCGACCAAATCCAACACCAGCGCGGGCTCGCTCGCTCGTGCGATCACGAGCGCGCTCGAGGGATGACCATGACGATCACCGAGATCAAAGCCCCGACCACCCCCAAGCACTTCCTCTCGACCCAGGACTGGTCGTGGGATGACCTGTCGTCCCTCATCGATCACGCGCTCGAGCTCAAGCGGAGCCCGATCCAGCCCCTCCTGAAGAATAAGTCGATCGCGCTCGTGTTCTTCAACCCTTCGCTTCGAACCCGTGCGTCCTTCGACATCGGCGCGTCCCAGCTGGGTGCGCACGCTGTGGTGCTCGAACCCGGTTCGGGGTCGTGGGAGATGGCGTTCGGCGACGGCGAGGTCATGGACGGGAGCGCCGAGGAACACGCAAAGGAAGCGGCCCGGGTCCTGAGCCGGTACTGCGACATCATCGCCGTCCGCGCGTTCCCCAAGTTCAAGGACTGGTCCGTGGATCGTCAGGACCGAGTCCTGGGCGCCTTCGCGAAACACGCAACCGTCCCCGTGATCAATATGGAAACGATCACCCACCCGTGCCAGGAACTCGCGCACCTCATGGCGCTCCGTGAGCACTTCGGGACCTCGGACCTGCGCGGGAAGAAGTACGTCCTCACCTGGACGTACCACCCCAAGCCCCTGAACACGGCCGTCGCCAACTCCGCCGCGATGATCGCGACCCGCGCGGGGATGGACGTCACCCTCCTCTGCCCGAACGAGCAATATCTGCTCGACGAACGCTACATGAACCACGCGACCAACAACGCCCAGGAAACAGGTGGATCATTCACCGTCTCCCACGACATCGACATCGCGTACAGCAACGCCGACGTCGTTTATGCGAAGTCCTGGGGCGCGATCCCGTACTTCGGGAACTGGGACGACGAGAAACCCATCCGGGACCGATACAAGCACTTCATCGTGGACGAAGCGAAGATGGCGCGGACCAACAACGCGGCCTTCTCGCACTGTCTCCCCGCGCGTCGCAACGTCAAAGCGACGGACGGGGTCATGGATTCCCCGAACTCGCTCATCATCGAAGAAGCCGAGAACCGGCTCCACGTCCAGAAAGCCCTGATGGCCGCCATCGCCGGCCCCGCGCTCTGATCCGCACACACCACCCCAGCGCACCACACCGCGCGGAGACATACCCATGT
Source organism: Phycisphaerales bacterium (assembly GCA_027019265.1). Classification (GTDB taxonomy): domain Bacteria; phylum Planctomycetota; class Phycisphaerae; order Phycisphaerales; family UBA1924; genus UBA1924. The sequence continues at coordinate 62,543 of JALUWX010000032.1, read as the reverse complement.
CCGATCAGCCCCTCGTTGTCCTCGCCTTTTCCGGAGGGCTCGACACCTCGTTCTGCGTGCCCTACCTCATCGAAAAGGGCTACAAGGTCCACACCGTGTTCGTCAACACGGGCGCGATGGACCCCGACGAAGCGAGCGCGATCGAAGCCCGCGCGTTCGAGCTCGGCGCGGTCGGGCACGACACGATCGACGCATCCAAAGCCCTCTGGGACTCGTTCGTGATCCCCTTCGTCCAGGGGGGCGCGTGCTACCAGAACCGGTACCCGCTGCTGTGCTCCGATCGCTACGTCATCGTCCAAGCAATGGTGTCCAAGGCGCACGAACTCGGGGCGGCCGCCGTCGCGCACGGGTGCACCGCGATGGGGAACGATCAGTTCCGTTTCGACCAATCCGTGCGTTGTCTCACGAACCTCCCGATCCTCGCGCCGATCCGCGAGATCCAGGGGATCACCGATACCCCCCGCGCGTACGAGATCGACGAGCTCGCGAAGCGCGGGTTCGGTGTCAACGCGAGCGTAAAACGCTACACGATCAACGAAAACGTGCTCGGTGTCACGACCTCGGGTTCGGAGATAGACGAGCTCGGCGCGCCCGATGACGCGAGCCGGAAGCTCACCAAGCCCCGCGCCGAGTGGCCGACGGAATCGCTCAAGGTCTCGGTCACCTTCGAGTCCGGGATCCCCGTCGCGATCGACGGCCAGCCCATCACCGACGGTCCCGAAGCCCTCGCGAAGCTCAACGACGACTTCGGCGCGTACGGGGTCGGCCGCGGGATCTACACCGGGGACACCATCGTCGGGCTCAAGGGGCGCATCGTCTACGAGTGCCCCGGTCTCGACGTCCTCCTCCAAGCCCACAAAGCGCTCGAAGAACTCGCGCTCACCAAACAGCAAGCGGACTTCAAAGCGATCGCCGCGAACAAATGGACCGAACTGGTGTTCGGCGGGCTCTTCTTTGAGCCCTTGCGCATCGACCTCGAATCCTTGATCACTTCGACTCAGGCCAATGTCTGCGGCACGGTCGTCGTCGAGACTCACGGCGGCTCGGCGCTCGCCGTCGCGGTCGAAACCGAAAACGCGCTCATGGACGACTCGAACGTCTACGCCCAGAAGGCCGCGTGGACTGCGTCCGATGCGGAGGGGTTCATCAAGATCGCTGGTAACTCGTCCGCGCTCGGTGCGTCGAAATCGAGCGCGATCGCTGCGGCCCAGCAGATCGACTTCAAGCCGGCCCAGGCGGTGAACGCATGACTATCCCCATCGACACCATCACCAAGCACCTGCGCCATCTCGTAGCGCAGGACACCTCCGACCCCGTTTCAACGATCACGAAGGATCACCCGATCCTCGGATACGCCGCGCGAGTGCTCGAGGGTGCGGGATGCACCGTGACCATCGAGGATCTCGGCGCGGGGTGTGTGAACCTCCTCGGGGTCCGGGGAGAGCCAGTCACGCTCTTCAACTGCCACCTCGACACCGTCAAGCCCAACCCGAACTGGAGCAAGGACCCGTTCGAACTCTCGATCGAGAGCGGCCGCGCGTATGGACTCGGTGCAACAGACATCAAGGGCGCGGGCGCGTGCATGCTCAGCGTCGCGCAGTCCACTGACGCGCCGATCGCGATCCTCTTCACGACGGACGAGGAAGCCGGGAAGGGTCATTGCGTCGAGACGTTCCTCGAATCTCAGCGCAGCCGCTGGGCCCGCGCCGTTGTCGCAGAGCCCACCAAGGCGAAGGGTGTCTTCCAGCATCGGGGCTTCACCTCCTTCGAGCTCACCTTCCACGGCACCGCCGGGCACACCTCCGGCGCGGACGCATCCCACGACAGCGCGATCCACAAAGCATTGCAGTGGGGGAGCCAAGCCCTCACGCTCGCTCAGCCCGGCGCGATCCTCGACGGCGCGCGCTTCAACATCGGGCTCGCGCAGGGCGGGTCGGCCTCCAACGTCATCGCCGCCGATGCGATCCTCCGTTTCGGATTCCGCCCCCTCCCGACCCGCGACGCGCCCCAGCGCACCAAAGCCTGCATTCAGTCCCTCCAGGACCTTCTCCCCAGGGACGGCTCCACGATCTGGACCGATCGCTTCGTCGCGCCCGCGTTGGTGCGGGACGAGTCCATGGTCCCGATCGTCGAGTCGTGGGGGATCGAACTCGGGGACGACGTGGACTTCTGGACCGAAGCAGCGCTCTTCGCCGTCGGCGGGGTCCCGGCCGTCGTCCTCGGGCCCGGGAACATCGCGCAGGCGCACAGCTCGGACGAGTACGTCGAGCTCGCGCAGCTCGAGCAGTGCGCGGATGCATACGCCGCCATCGTGAGCGCCGCCCTGACCATCCAAGGGGGCGCCCATGCTCCGTGAGATCGTTCTGAACCTTCTCCACAACCTTGGTGGGCGCGCCGAAGTCGATCGATACCTCCGTGAATACACGGGCTCTGGTCGATACGCCGTCATCAAAGTCGGGGGTGGTCTCATCGAGGACGACCTCGACGAGCTCGCGTCCGCGCTCGTGTTCATGCACCACGTCGGGCTCACCCCCGTCGTCGTCCATGGCGCTGGGCCGCAGCTCACGAAAGAACTCGCCGACGAAAACATCCAGACCGAGTTCGTCGATGGGATCCGGGTCACCACACCCGATGTGCTCGCCGCCGCTCAGCGCGTGTTCCAGCGCGTTGGCGCGCAGCTCGCCGACGCGATCGACGCGCGCGGGGTCCGTGCCCGTCCTCTCAACATGGGCGTGTTCAACGCGGCAGCCTCGGCCAACGCATCTCTGGGCAATGTGGGTGAAGTCACGAGCGTCCAGATCGAATCGATCACCCGCGCGAGCGAGATGGGTCAGCTCCCCATCCTCTCCCCCATTGGGACGAGCACGAACGGTCAGCTCCTCAACATCAACGCGGACACCGCGACCCGCGCCCTCGCGATCTCGCTCAATGCGTCCAAGATCATCTACCTCACCCCGACCGGCGGGATCCTCGATCCGAACGGCAAGGTCATCCCGGCCGTCAACTGCATCGAGGATCTCCAGCCCATGATCGACAAGGGGATCATCTCGGGAGGGATGGAACGCAAGCTCATCGAGATCCGAGATCTCCTCGACGAACTCGACGAGCACGCGTCCGTGTCCATCACCGCGCCCGCGAAGGTCGCACGTGAACTCTTCACCCACAAGGGCTCGGGCACGCTCGTCCGGAGAGGACGACGCATCCGGGTCCAGACCGGGATCGATGGGCTCGACCGCGCCCGGATCACGGATCTCCTGGAGCAGAGCTTCGGGCGCACCCTCGACCCGTCGTATCTCGGCACCCTCGGATCCTCGAAGATCTACCTCGCCGGCGACTACGTCGCGATCGCGATCCTCAAAGAACGCGGCCCAGGGTGGTACCTCGACAAGCTCGGGCTCAGCGAACGCGCCCAGGGGATCGGGCTCGGCGCGTCGCTCTGGAACCGGATCAAGAACGACCACCCCGCGCTCTATTGGCGCAGCCGGATCACGAACGAAGCCAACAAGTGGTACCTCACCCGCGCCGACGGCATGCACCGCGCCGATCCGTGGATCGTCTTCTGGTACGGGATCGACGATCGATCCGCGATTGAGTCATGTATCGAAGACGCAGTCTCGATCCACCAAACCTTCGGCGACCCCATCCCCAAGCCCGACACCCAGATCGAACACAAGTCCGACAAGGAGCTGACCCATGCCCGCTAACGCAACGACCCAGTCCATCGGGATCCAGTCCGTCGGGCTCATCGGCGCTCGTGGATACGTCGGGCTCGAGCTCCTCGCACTCCTCGAGTCGCACCCGCTCCTCGACCTTTCGTACGCGTCTTCCCGCGCGCTCGCCGGGGAACCAATCTCCAAGCACGCGAAGGCGTCATTCTCGGGGAAATCCTTCGAGGAACTCAGCCCAGGCGACATCGCAAGCATGAACGCGGACATTGTCATCCTCGCGCTCCCTGATGGTGCGGGTGATCCGTTCCTCGAAGCGCTGGACGCATCCGGATCTTCACCGAAACTCATCCTCGACCTGAGCTCGGACCAACGGTTCACGGACGACTGGACCTACGGGCTCAGCGAGCACAATCGCGCGCAGATCGTCGGCGCGTCGCGCATCAGCAACCCCGGGTGCTACGCGACGGCCGCGCAGCTCGCGCTCCGCCCCATCCTCCCGCTCCTCTCAGAGCTCCCGCACTGCTTCGGGGTCTCGGGGTACTCGGGCGCGGGGACGAAACGCACAAGCCGCAACGACCACCGCGCCCTCCACGACGACCTGCTCCCCTACAAGCTCGTCAACCACACCCACGAGCGTGAGATCTCGCGTCACCTGGGTACCCCCGTGCGCTTCTCCCCGCATGTGGTGTCGTTCTTCCGCGGGATCGCGCTGACTGTCCAAGCGAAACTCACGAACCCGATCGATGCGCCGACCCTCTCCGCTCTCTACCACGACATGTACGACTCGTGCGAGCTCATCAAGGTGCTCGACGACGACATGCCCCGGGTCCGGAGCATCGTGAATCGGGACGGTGCCCTCGTCGGCGGGTTCTCGATCAACCCGGAACGACCCGACGAGATCGCCGTGGTCTGCACGATCGACAACCTCCGCAAGGGTGCAGCCACCCAAGCGATTCAGAATATCAACCTCGCCCTCGGGTTCGACGAGTTCATCGGGCTCCGTCCACTCACCGGACCGCACGCGGAGCCGATCGAATGAGCACCGAAGTCAAGGCCGCCGCATCGCCGCTCTGGGCGAAACCCGGCGCGACGATTAACCACGACGCTATGTCCTTCATGAGTCGGGACGATGTCATCCTCGATCGTGAGCTATTCCTCTTTGACATTCGCGCCACCAAGGCGCACGTCAACGGGCTCAACTCGATCGATCTGCTCAGCGATGACGAGACCCGGGACATCCTTCATGCGCTGGACGAGCTCGTCGAACTCTTCGCCGATGGTTCATTTGTCCTCGACGAACGATTCGAAGACGGGCACACCGCGATCGAGTCGTACCTCGTCGAGGAGCTCGGTGAAACAGGGAAGCGTGTCCACCTCGGGCGCTCGCGCAACGACCAGGTCGCCGTCGCGCTCCGCCTGTACATGCTCGACGCGCTCAAGACCATCAGAGCCCAGTGCCTCGAGATCGCCCGGGCCGCGCTCGGAGTCGCGCGTCGCCACGAGTTCGATCCCATGCCAGGCTATACCCACCTACAACGCGCCGTCCCGTCGAGCATCGGGCTCTGGATGGGATCGTTTGTCGAGGGCTTTCTCGATTCAGCGGAGCTCTGCGCGCTCACCCGACACTGGATCGATTCCTCACCCCTCGGGACCGCCGCCGGGTACGGGGTGAATATCGAGTTGCCGCGCCAACAGGTCAGCGACGAGCTCGGTTTCGCATGTCTCCAGCTCAACCCGATGGCCGCCCAGGCCTCGCGCGGACGCATCGAGCACCAGGTCGTTTCGACCCTCTGGCAAGCGATGCAGGAAGTCCGCCGACTCGCGTGGGATTGCTCGCTCTTCTCGACCCAGGAGTTCGGGTTCCTCACCCTTGCGCCCGAGTTCGTAACCGGATCTTCGATCATGCCCAACAAGGCAAACCCGGACATGGCCGAGCTCCTCCGTGCCTCGACCGCTGTCATCGGGGGCGCATTGAGTGAAATTCAGCAGACCATGTCCCTCCCGAGCGGATACCAGCGCGATCTTCAGATCACCAAGCCCGCGCTCATCCGCGCCGTGAATGTCACGCGTGAAGCCCTCACCCATATCCCCAAGCTCATCACCAGCGCGACCTACCACACCGACACGATGCGGAGCGCCATCGAGCGCTCCATGCTCGCGACCGACCAAGCCGTGGATCTCGCGAAGGGGGGGGTCCCCTTCCGGGATGCGTACAAGCAGGCCGCGGCTCAGATCGAATCTCTCGAACTCACAGATTCGACGATCGACGAGAGTCTCCGATCGCGCCGATCACCCGGCGCGTGCGGGAACCTCATGCTCGATGAACTCGAACGCCGCATCATCGCGGGCGTCGGGTCAGAACCTCATGCCGCTTCGGACTGATCCGACATCTGGTCAGATTGTTCTTGAACGGAGAACGCGTGGAGCGGGAGCTCGATCGTGAACGTGGTCCCGACTCCGAGATTCGACTCGCATTCCAGGACCCCGTTGTGCTTGTTCACAATCACATCTTTGCTGATCGCGAGCCCCTGACCCGTTCCCTTCCCGACCTCTTTGGTCGTGAAGAACGGATCAAAGATCTTCTGCCGGACCGATTCGGACATCCCGCCCGCGTTGTCGCTGATCGTAATCTTGGCCGAGTCTTTGAGTCTCTCTGTCTTGATCCGGATCAATCCCTTCGTGTTCGAAGTGTCGAGATTGGCTTCGATCGCGTCCGCGGCGTTGACCACGATGTTCAGGATCACCTGGTTGAATGCGCCAAGGAAGCACGGCACGGGACCCAGGTTGTCGTCGAAGTCGTACTCGATATCCGCGCAGTACTTCCAGCGGTTCGAACACACCATGCATGTCGATCTGATCGCGTTGTTGAGATCCGCCGGCTCCGCCTGATCCGTTCCCGGATGAGAGAACTCCTTCATCGCTTTCACGATCTCCGTGATCCGTTCGATACCCTCAAGCGATTGCGAGATCGCAGCGGGGATCTCGGTCCGGAGAAACTCGTAGTCAACGGAATCGAGCGTGTTCCGGACATGGGATGATCGCGTGTCCCAATCGACGCGTTCCTTGTTCTTGTCGAGCTGCTTGGCGTATTCCTCGATCACTTGCAGGATGCCTCCAAACTCGGACCGGAGGAACCGGGTGTTGTCTCCGACATACTGCGCAGGGGTGTTGATCTCGTGCGCGATCCCAGCCGCAAGCTGCCCGATCGACTCGAGTTTCTGCGCCTCGAGAAGATCCGATTCGAGTTTCTTCCGATCTTCGAACTCCTTGCTCAACGCCTCGTTCGCGGCCTCCAGTTCCTGGGTCCGCTCTTCCACAAGACGCTCGATCAACCCGTTGATCCGTTCCAGATCCGATTGGTGCTCAGCGTAATCGCACACCAATCGTCGGCTCCGGATACAGCTATACGAAAGGAACACATTCTCGAAGATGACCCACCCGGTATGTTCAAGCGCGCGCCACGGCGCAGGGGCGAACACACCGAATACCGACTGAGGCCAATACACACCTCGCGCGAAGTGATCGATCGCCGTCACGATCGTGCCCGGGATGAGCACCTTCCAGTCTCGATAGAACGCGAGGAACGCGAATGATCCGAAGATGTGGAAATGGGTCTCGATACGCCCCCCCGTCAGATGGATGAACAGCCCCGAGTACATGAGCTGCGCGACCGAAACCACATACCGATTCAGAACCGCTCCCGGGTTCCGGAGGATCAGGATTGTCGGGAACCCGGTCAGGAGCACTCCCATCGCGATGGAGACCCACAGATGGATGTGTGTGCTCGATTCCGCGCCCTCCCAGGTCTGAGGTGTCAGAAATACCGCGCCGAGGATCGCTGCGACGAACTGAACCCCGAGAAGGATCGCGAAGACACGATCAGTTTTGACCGCGATGTTGTGAAGAATGGCATCACCCGGATGTTTGATCTTCCGTCTGCGTGGCTTCATCGATTCGGCTCCGTTCTTTGATCGCAATCCGTATCTTCATCCGTGCAGGATCCAAGCGGATCCTCACAACCGAGCTCTGTAATCGGACACCCGTAGACCTTCGTGCTCCGAGTCACACCGGTGTCCCCACGGAGAATCGAGAGGATCGAGTCCGAGCCAAGGTTGTCTCCGCTATGCCCGCGTGATTGTGTGATCCCGCCCCAGAAAACCGGCTCCCCATCAGGTGCATAGAGCACAACCGATCCGGATGTGACCGCGCCGAGCTTCACCGCCATGACCCCATCCGGGTCACGGATGACGTCGGCTCCCGGGAACCGCTCCTGGATGGCGCCCGAGCTTTCCGAGTACCAGTCCTCATCCCCCAAGCCCGGTTCGTAAAGGCACAGGGCGATCCCAAGGCCATCGCCGCTCTTTGCGATGATCCGCTCAAGCTCGTAAAGAGAAGCACGGGTGCACGGGCATTTGGGATGAACGGCCATCACCAGTGTGTGCTTGGTCGGATCGATCGAGAGACCAACAGCCCGCGCATGATCCGGAAGACCGAGCGCTCCGGATGTCTGGGCGTACACACCGATCTGCGCGACCACCACCCCGAGCAACACACACCACCCGACAAGCAATGCGGCCAGTGTGCGATGTGATCCGGATGTCGTCGATGGAGCTTCGAGAAGCTCGTCGTGGAACTGTTCAGACATGGTTCCATTACCATCGACCGACCCCGGATACGGATGGAACCGAACACCGAAAGACCCGATCCGGAGCTCCCGATCTCAGCGCAGAATCCGTGCGGCCATGCGTTTTCTCCACTTTGATACCCCGATCTGGGGGATCAAATCGAAGGGGGTCCCGACGTGGACTCAGCGATCCCAAGACCGCTGAACCATCGGCCGAACCACATCCACCCAGCGTCGATAGCCCTCGGGGTTCAGGTGGAGCCCATCCCCGAGGAAGATCGCGGGGTCCGGGGTCCCGTCCCCGAGCAGTGTCGGGGACACCGTGTCCGCGTACCACGCGCCGTCCGTGTCGGCGCAGTACGCCTCCACGATCGAGTTGGCTGTATCCATCTCATCCCAGGATTCCCAACGCGCCAGACTCGGTTTGATCGGGATGTAGATCACCTCGACCTCTGGCCAGAGTCTCCGGGCTTCCTGATCGAACGAGATAAACCCGTCCGCCGCCCCCCGCGCATCGGTTGTCCCGAGGCCGATGTCGTTGTCGCCGCAGTAGTACACGATCACCCTCGGTGCTCTCGGGACCACAATCCGATCGAACACCGCGAGGACCTCGGGGGTCTGGGATCCACCGAACCCCCGGTTCACCACCGGGAGTGGCGCGAAGTCCCGCTCCAAGGTCTCCCAGAGTTTGATGCTTGAGCTCCCGATGAACAGCACCTCCCCGGTGGGATACCCCTGTTCTCGATCAGCGTGCTCGAATTCCATGATGTCGTTCTCGAAGACCTCGTTGAGCCAGGGTTCGACATCCGTCTCCCATCGATTCTGCGATGAAACGCAAGAACCGATCGCGAACACAACAACGGAGACATAGACCACACGGACCATTCGATTCACCATGCGGGGAGTATACATCAAGCTTTCGGAGACTCCAGAATCCGCCGCGCGAGCCCGATCGTCTGCTCGACATACGCCGCACCGAAGATGTTCACATGATTCAGCGCGTGGTAGAGCTGGTACACCATCTGACGGGTATCCGATTTCTCCCTGTCGAGGACCGCCGAATCGAATGCGGTGAGACACGACTCCGGGAATCCACGGAACAAACGCATCATCGCGAGGTCCGCGAGGATGTCTCCGATATAGACGGCCGGATCGATCAGCGCGATCTGCACCTGTCCGTCTTCCACGAACGGGTGCGCGTTCCCCGGCCACAGGTCTCCGTGGAGCAGCGCGGGTTGGGGCTGTCTCGGGATATATCGATCGAGCTGATCGATCACTTTCCGGATCACATCCCCCTCCTTTGCAGTGAGCTGTCCCGTCCCCTCAGCGAGCGCGAGCTGGAACCCGATCCGATACTCCCGATTGAACTCCACCCAGTCATCGCACCACGGGTTCGGTTGGGGGGTCGCGCCGATCGAGTTGTCCCGGGACCAGCCGTACCTGGGGGTGGGGCTCTGGGACCCTTTGAGCGCGAGCGCTCTCCCGAAAGTACACCAGGCCCGATCCGTCACCATGTTCCATCGCGCGGGTTCGAGCAACTCCAGCAGCATGACGGCGTACTCCCCCGAGATCGTGATCGACCAGACCTGGGGGACCCGGATCGGCATATCCGACTCAGCCAGCGCCATCAATCCGTTCGATTCAGCCCGGAGACGATCGTCCTCCTCAGCATCCACACATTTCGCGACGAGCGACTTCCCCCTGCTCGTCTCGATCCGGATCACGCGCTGACCGTGCCCACCCCCCAGGGCGCGATGGGCGACGACCCGTTCATTGAACCCCCGATCATGGACCGCGCGTTGGATCGATTTCAGCAGCGCATCCATATCAAGAGCGTACCCGAACCGGGCCGCGTTTGGTCGTGATCCCCCAGGGCATTTGTTTGTGCAATGATCGGGCTCCTTCGACTTCCGAGAAAGAAATCCCAGATCTCCCGTCACAGGGCTTGATTCAGACGTGAAAACCTTTACATTACCAGTGACAGCTGTACCCCTAGTGGAGATCCAACCATGATCATGTCCAAACACACACTCGTCGCGTCCCTCGCGGCGTCGTTCATGCTCGTCGGCACCGCTGCGAACGCGAACGATGACGAAAACCGGCTCTTCAACCCCGGATTCGAGACCCAGCACCCCGTGTTCCCCGACCTCCCCCTTGGGTGGCAGGACTTCAATCTCAGCTCCAGCGACTACGTCGATATCGGTGACGCCGGTGCGCAGGTCCGCTCCGGGAACCGCTCCATCCGGATGACTCCGGCCTCCACCGGCGCGGATCGATTCAAGGGGCTCACCACCAACGTCTTCCAGCCCGACGGCTCCGACCTGTACGATCCCGATTACACCTACCTCGGGGGTGACTACGTCGTCTCCGGGTACTACCTCGTCCCGTCCGGCGAGATGCTCGACGACACCGTCGTCGGCGTGAAGCTCGAGTTCCGTCGTGAACCCCCGAACTTCTCCGTCTACACCTCGTTCGAGTTCAACTTCCTCGACATCCCCGGCGCTGAAGAAACCGGAGGCGAGTGGGTGCCCTTCTCCTTCACCGTCACCGATGCGATGATGGAAGCCGTCGGCGACTTCCCCCCCTACGCGACCAGCGCTTCCGTCCTCCCGTTCCGGTTCTACGGCGGCGACTTCTCCGCCGGCACCGAGCCGATGGGCACCGTCTACTTCGATGACCTCTGCATCGTCCAACTCGATCAGAACGGCCCCTGTAACGAAGCCGACTTCGCCGAGCCCTACAACGAGCTCGACTTCTTCGACCTCTCCGCGTTCCTTATGGCGCTGAGCAATCAGGATCCCAACGCGGATCTGAACAACGACAACAACTGGGACTTCTTCGATGTCTCGACCTTCCTCCAGATCTACGACATGGGCTGCCCGTAAACGCGACAGCGGATCGGCTCGGTCATGAAATTAAAGGCCCCGTGTCTCACGAGAGACACGGGGCCTTTCTCTTCAATCCAATGTTCCGGTTCGATCAACGCCGACGACGAGATATCCCGATCATCCCAGCCCCGATCACCCCGAGCACACCCGCCGAAGGAACAAACGCAACTTCATAGAGCGCCGCATAATCCCGCACGAGGGGCGCGTGGTTCGATTGGATCACCATCTCGACCGATCTGATCCCCTGGACATCAAACTCGAACGACTGCTCGCCGAGGACATCCATCGCGTTCCCCGAGTACATCCCCATGAGCGTGTCGTCGTAGCCGAAGAATCGAAGCTCGAATCCGTCGATCCCCTCCCCGTCGAGCTCGATCGAGCCGGCATTGTTCCAGAGATGCATCGCCGTCAGATCGAACACACCCCCGAGATCGAACACGATCGAGTACGGCCCGCTGAACTCTCCGCTGGTCGTGTTCCCGATCCCGACGTTCGAGTCAAAGTCGATCACGCCGTCGATGAGATTCCCAAGATCCCCGAACAGGATCGGATCGCTGGTCGTCGCAGAGATCGGGCTGATCAGCCCAGCATCCGCGTGCGCTCCAAAGAGTGTGATCCCGATGATCCCGATTGCTCGTGTTGTTCGTATGAGCATCCGATGTCCCTCCGTCGTACGTGTGCCGCCGTTCGATGAATTGGGGGCGATCACGCTGTGCAACACCCCAGATATGACACACAGGTTCTCGGTCGTCCAGCGATCTCCGAGAAACAGGATGCTGAAGTCTGAAATCGGATGGTTTCGATCAAACCCATCGCTTTGGATCCACGATCAGCGCGTGCAATCGCCCGTGTAAACGCTTACAATGCCCGCACCCCTTCCCTACCCAGCGAGTATCGTTTCCATGTCTGAGCATCACACGACGGCGAAACGTGACCGGATCCCCTGGCTCATCCTCATCGCCTACGGGCTCGGGGGATTCGTCCCCATCGCGCTCTTTAACTCCGTGGGACAGCTCTCCGGGCTGATCGTGAACGTCGGGCTCGGGATCAGCGCCATCCTCGTCGGGGTCGCGCAGATGGTCCCCCGATTCTGGGATGCCATCACCGATCCCATCATGGGTCACGTGACCGACAACACACGCACCCGTTTTGGGAGACGCCGGCCCTACATCCTCCTCGGAGGGTTCCTTGTCGCGATCACCTTTGTTGCGATGTGGGCCGTCCCGAGGGACTGGGACCCCATGTCCCAGTTCTGGTACTTCCTCGCGATGTCCCTTCTCTTCTACACCGCCGTCACGATCTTCGAGATCCCCCACGGTGCGCTCGGGATGGAGATGACGGCCGACTACCACGAGCGCACCAAACTCTTCAGCGCCAAGAGCTTCATCGGGAACCTCGGCGCGATGATCACCCCCTGGTTCTACGCGATGGCCAACATGCCTTTCTTCAGGGGTGGGGGGGATGAAGTGGACGGGATGCGCAACGTCGGATACCTCGCCGCCGTCATTGTCGTGATCTTCGCGATCCTGTGTTTCTCGCTATGCAAAGAACGACAGTTCGAGCATGTCGCTGAGCAGGAGCGGATCCCCATGTGGACTCGTCTCAAGATGACGATGCGAAACACAACATTCCTCATCCTCGTCGGGATCATCTTCTCCGTCGTCCTCGGGTTCAACCTCGTCAACAACTTCGCGAACTACATCACCATCTTCTACCTCTTCGAAGGGGACAAGGAGAACGCCTCCAAGCTCATGGGCTGGATCGGAACCGCTTGGGCTGTTACGGGTGTGCTCGCCGTCTTCCCACTCAACTGGATCAGCCGAGCGATGGGCAAGACCCGGACGCTCACGCTCGCCGTCTGCCTGATGCTCGGCGCGCAGCTGAGCAAGATCGTCTGCTACAACCCCGACCACCCCTGGCTCCTCGTCATCCCCACGGTCATGCTCAGCGCCGGGATGCTCATGTTCTTCACCCTCGCGAGCGCGATGGTCGCGGATGTGTGCGACGAGGACGAACTCCACACGGGACGGCGCAGCGAGGGCTCGTATTACGCCGTCTTCTGGTGGTTCATGAAGATGGGAATGGCCGGCGCCTATTTCGCCGCCGGGGTGCTCATCAGTCTCTCCGGCTTCCAGGAAGGGGTCGATGTCCAGTCCGAGCGCACCATGCTCCTGATGCGCATCATCGAGATCGGAACCCCCATCCTCCTCGGGATCGGATCGTTCTATCTGATCGTGAAGTACCCGCTCTCCGAAGCGCGGATGTACGAGATCAAAGCCCAGCTCGAAGCACGGCGCGGCGAAGAGCAGCCCGGGTCCTGATCCGATCAGGATCGGGACTCAGTCCTGCCCGTACTTCTTCTTCAGCGCGTTGATCCGTTCGACCGTGGATTCCCAATCGTTCTTGTCCACGAGCACCCCGACGGGCATCCCATCGGAGAACTGGCTCGGGATCCCCCCCTCCGGGTCGATGAGCCCGTCCTGGGTCATGAGCAGTCGCTCGAACTGACCCCGGTTCATCTCCCATTCATCACCCGTCAGGGTGTCACGGATCGTGACCATCTCGGATCGGCGTTCCATCGAGTCCGCATCCTGTTGGGTCATCGATCGATACAGGAAGAATCCCGCAACGAGCACGGCCACAACCGTGATCGACCAAGCGATGTGCGGGTTCTCGTTCAGCTTGTCTCTGAGTCCCATGCGTGCCTCGGGTCCGTGGTCTGGAGATCAGGGTTCGGGGTAGTAGTGGCCCCAGTTGAAGAACTGGGTCGCCGAGCCGAACTTGTCGCGTTGGAGGATGTACTCCGCTTCGGACATCTGCTGGACCCGGAGATCACCCCGGAGCAGGTTGCTCGCGCCCGACGAGCTCTGTCCCTCGATGTTCGTCTCTTGACGATCCCGGTGTCTCGGGATCCAGTCGACAGCGTCGATCCCGAGCACGAGCTCCGACGGGTTCGCGACCCGGCGCACGAGCTGCCCCGAGACCCCCGAGTTGCGAGAGCCCGAAACCGGATCCTCGAAAATGTGCGAGTCGTTGAACCAGTATTCGCTGTATTCCTCAACTCCGTCGTTGTCGTAGTCGAGCACCTGGACACGCCCACCGAACTCCATCCCGAGCCGGGTCTGCTGGTCGAGCACCGACGACGCGCCCCGCGCCGCCGGGCAGATGAACGCGTCCTGCGCCTGACCACCCATGTATGGCTCGAGCACCCGCATCACGTTCCAACGCTGCGCCCGGATGTCGTGGTTCCCCGTGACCGGGTTCACCTCGTCCTTCCCGAACTCGAACGGGAACATATCGATGTAGCGAGGATTCTTCTGCTCGTCGAGATACATCTGCATCCCGAGCCCGATCTGGCGCAGGTTGTTCTGGCAGATGATGTTCTGCGCCGATTGTCGTGCCTTGCTCAGTGAGGGGAGCAGGATCCCGATCAGCAGCGCGATGATCGCGATCACCACCAACAACTCGATCAGCGTAAACGCTCGTGTGTTCTTCGATGTCATGTGTCGTCCTCCGGAACGAAGAGAGAGTGCGCGTCCCGTGTCGATCATGTCCTGCTCCTCTCGCGGCTTTGCACCCGGAGCTCCGCGACCGATCCTTCCGCCGGGTCCCAACGCACCTGCACGGTTGCGCTCGCACCTTCGGGGATCATGTCTTCCGTTAAAATCGTATCGCCCAGCACGCTCCCGTTCATCGACAGGACACACTCGTGCTCGGGGTTGTAGGTCGTTGCATCGAACTCGATCGTGATCGTCCGTCCGCGCCACTGACGGGTTGCGCGGACCTTCCCGAGCTCACGCATCGGGCAGGGATCGATCCGGAGCCCGTCCCATTCCGCGCGAGCCCCGATGATGTGTTCGATGCTCACCCGGTTCAGCCAAGCAGCGGACCCCGTGTACCACGTCCACCCCGCGCGCCCAGGACAGGTAGACAGCGGCCCGTCAACGTTCCCCGGAAGACAGTACGGCTCCGCCGCATACGAATCCGCATTGTCCCCGTTGCATCGCAGTGGGGGGGACACAGACTTCCAGATCGACGACACCGTGTCCGCTTCCCGACGACCCGCGGCCGCCATCAGCGCCCACGTCGCCGCGTGCATGTACACACCCCCGTTCTCACGGGACCCCGGCGCATAGCGTGAGAGATACCCGATATCCGGATCAGGGATCGTGTACGCCGGCGCGAGCAGCAAAGGCCCGTACGCCGTCAGCAGCTTGTCCTTGAGCGACGACCACGATTGGTCTCGCTGATCCTGAGAGCCCGCGTTCGCGAAGTGCGCCCAGGTCTGCGCGTTCAGGAAGATCTGACCCTCGAGCGAGTCCTTCGAACCGAGCCAGCGCCCGTTGGTGTCCGTCGCGCGACGGAACCATGCGCCGTCCCATGCGTGCGCGAGCACCGCGTCGTGGAGCTTCTTCCGTTCTTTCGCGTACCGCTGAGGGGTCTCCGAGTCACCCGAGCGTTCGAGCGCGTTCCCGAACTCATCGAGGATAATCATGAGGAAGAACGCGACCCAGACCGATTCTCCTCCACCCAGCGCCGAGAGTCCGTCGTTCCAGTCGTTATCCCCGATGAGCGGAAGCCCACGCTCGCTCTGACGGGAGAGCGAACGTTCGATCGAGCGCATCGCGTGATCCCGGATCGTTGCGGGAGTTTCGTCGTCTACGAACGGCGCCGTCTCGTCGAGGATCCCCATATCCCCTGTCTCGCGCAGGTACGAGCACAGGATGAATGGGAGCCACAAGTAGTCGTCCGAGCACTGATCGTGGAGCCCCGTCTCCGTGAGCGGGTTCCACCAGTGGTACACGCTCCCGTCCACGAACTGGTGCCGCGCGTGGAGCATGATCTGGTCTTTGCAGCGCGAAGGTTCACGGAGCAGCCAGACCTGCGAGTCCTGGAGCTGATCCCGGAACCCGTACGCGCCCGACTGCTGGTAGTACCCCGATCGACCCCAGATCCGAGCGCTGATCGCTTGGTACGGGAGCCAACGGTTGTTGAGCAGATCGAAGTCCTCGCATTCAGACTCAACGCGTGATGGGCTCAGCAGATCGTCCCATCCCGAAGCGGCCGCTTCCATCGCTTCTTCCACAGCGGCCGGGTTGGAGAACGCATCGATCGTCCGTTCCAGCTCCTCCTGCTCCGGAGCAACCCCGAGCACGAAGGTCCGGGTGATCGTTTCGCCGGGAGCGATCGAAACATCCGCGCCCATCCCGACACACGGATCGGAGAACCGCCCGAACGTCGATTCACACCCGTCCGTCATCGCGATCGGCCGGCGCTGATCCCCACGCTTCCCGAGGAACGCTTCGGTGTCCGCCGTCGCCCATTGCGTGTCCCCGTCGTGCTTCGCCATCGCGAACCCCGCAACGTACGGCCAACCCCGGTTCCAGTGATCGTCAGCATTCCCGAATGGCGCGTTCCACACGTTCTTCGTCGCATAGATCGCGTTCCGATCCGAGTCGTAGCGCGTCGTGAAGAACAAGCGATGGAACTCGCGCGTCGAGTCAGGAGCCGCATCGCAGCACCACTGAAAGAACGCGCCAATCCGGATCCTCCGGGGACGATCCGATTCATTCTTGAGGGTCAGGGTCCAGAGCTCCGCCTGATCACTCGGTGCCACCCCGAGGGTCCATGTCGCGTTGATCCCGTGCAGAGACGATTCGAATGTCGTGCTCCCCGCGCGATGGATACAGCGGAACGAATCGAACTCCGCCCGGCACGGGTGCGGCGCAACCGACCACACCTTCGAGGTGTCGTCGAGGTCCGACAGGTACAGGAACCGACCCCGATCATCCCGGATGTGGTCCATGCGCCACGATGTCAGCACATTGAGCTGGCAGTGATCGAGCCATGAGAAACCGGCCCCGTGCTGGGACACCGCGAACCCATAACGACCGTTGCTCACCACATTCGACCAAGGCCGAGGCGTGTCCGGGTCCGTGATCTCGTACGCGTTCCCGTTCTCGATGAAGCGTCCGTACTGATTCTGGAGCGTCATTGCTCGTGCCTCGCAAGTGTTGTCGTTCGTCTCGAAACCGGTGCCCCGCTTCTCAGCGGAACACCAAAGTGTGGTTCTCGGGGGGAGCGGACCCCCGGAGAGAGCAACCCGAATCAACGGCGGCGACGCGCCGCGCCCAGACCCGCAAGCCCGAGCATCGCGAGCGACGTCGGCGCAGGGACCGAGGTCGTGATCCCGTAGTAATCGATGCTGACCGAGCCATCGATGGCGTCGGGGTTGTTGATCTGCGCACCGACACCGGCGAACGCCGCGAACGCATCGGGGATCCCGCCCTCAAGGGTCGTGAAGTCGATCGCGCCCGAGCTCACCCAACCCGTGCCCTGGGTGACGTTGTTGTACATGTACTCCATCGTGGAGTTGGTCCCGCTGAACTCGCCCGCGCCCGGAGTGTGAACCATGCGGAGCATGAGCTCGTCACCCACGTTGTACAGACCCGCACCGAACGAGTGGAACGGAAGCACCGAACCGAACGCGGCGATCTCGCCGGAGCTCGAGAGCACCCCGAAGAGTCCGAACCCGAACAGGTCGAACTGGAAACCGGCCTCCACGTTGTCAACGCTCGATGCATCATTGATCCGCATCGTCATCTGCATGTCGAACGCGTCCGCGTAGTCCATATCGACCTTGTTCCCCATCCCGTCGGAGAACCACGATGCGTGACGGTTCGCGAACCCGCCCGTCCCGTAGTTGTCTTCCGAGAACGACACGCTCGACCCCATCGCGTCGTAGTTGCTCATGTAGGTCAGGTTGCTCCCCGGACGATCGTTGAACAGGCGGGGCGCATCCTCAAAGCCGTTGATCTCGCTCACCGACGCCGTCGCAATCGTCCCCGCGCACATCGCGATCCCGATCCCGAGTTTGATGGTGTTCTTCATGATTTCTCTCCTCGCTTGCGCGTTGTCACTTTCATCTGACCGGCCCGGCCCCACACGGAGTCGCAACGGGTCCGATCCCTGAAAACGGTTACATTGTGCGGGATCAACCGACCCCATTCAAGACCCACGTAGATTTTTTTAAGATTCGATGTCCCGGTTCGAGCTCAGAAACACCGTTTCTGACCACAAAATCCCCATTGTGACACGAAATCATTCATCCAAACGCGCGATCCCCGATCGGATGACCTCGCTCGACATGAACAACTCCCAGATCAGCCCGCTCCGTGCGTTTTCAATCCCCAGAATCAGGGGGCCCTGGCTGATCGCGACAAAATCCTCGGCCACCCAGTCCGTCTTCCCGTCCTCCCCGAGTCGGTACGCATCAGCAAACCCCCAGTCCCCGCGCCATACCCCGGGTTCTCCATCGGGACCCTCAATCGAACGCGCGAAACGAAGCGCCTCAACCGCATACCTCGGCTCGAACATGATCGACGCCCCCGGCGCATACGGCGCCACCACACCGTCGCCCCAGTTCTCCTGCGGATCCCAGTTCGCATAGTCCAGATTCACCCGTGCGCCGTCCATCGTGACTTTCGACGGATACTGCGCCGACACCAGATACCCCTCCGGCCCATCGCTCGCGCTGAACCCCCACGCACGCTCACCCAAGGTCGGGAGCCCGAGCGGGTTCTCGATCGCGCGATCCCGATGGAGATTCACGAGCCGACGGGAGTTCTCCCACCAATCGATCTTCGCACGCTGGGTCACCCCGTGCGCTGACGGATCGTCCACCCCCATCGACGCGCGATCCACGAACAGGTGCTCGAAGAAAGCCGTGAACAGCGCCCCCGAGTACGGGAACCACGACACATACCCCTGACCCTCGTGGTACCCGATCTGCCGACGGAGATGCCAATAGGTGCTCACCGGGACCCGATGATCAGGATCCGGCGCACACACCCCGAGCAGCGTGGACAACCGATGCTCATCTCCCGAATCGATCCAATAAAACGGGAGCAACGACCCGTCCCCGGTCGGAACTTCATCGGCGGACGGCTTCCACCCCAGACTCAGGAACGGCGCATCCGGTGCTTCCCCGCCGGGAGTCTCCAAGAAGAACGACCAATCCGCGGCCTCCACCAACGCATCAATATCCCGCTTCAGATCCCCCTTAAAATACTCTCCAGCGACGATCATCCCCGAGAAAAGCAGCGCCGAATCGACCGTGCTCACCACGAGCTCCCGGCCCACCCGACGCGCGGACGCGTCGTGGGGGTTGATGAAGTGGTAGAACAACCCCGCCTTCCGATTGCTCGGCGCATCCGAGAGCGAATCGATGATGAGCCGAGTTCGGGCTTCCGCATCCTCCTTGGACACCCACCCCCGCTCAACCCCGATCGGGAGCGCGGCCAGCTGGAACCCCACCCCAGCAACGCTCACCACATCGCTGCTCGTCCGGTCGTACACCATCCCTGTTTCCGGCGCAACCGCGTTCCAGAAGTACACGAAGGTCGCGTGTTGGATCTCGTCGAGGAGCTTCTCGTCGTTCTTTGAGAAAACGAACGGCGGCCTCGGGATCGACGGATCCGACTCAATCACAAGCGTGTTCGCGTCCACGACGGACCATGAATCCGCCGAACTCACCGTGGTCCGATCAGCCGACGACGCGCATCCGATCGAGGAAATCGATCCACCAAGAAGCACACTGACGGCGAATTGTGTTCGTGTAAGCGTTTTCATGTGGTATCATCATCCCCAATGAAGGGCAACGAAGCAAGCAGCACCCAACGAACTGGATCGGTTTCGATCCGATCCGTCGCCGAACGCGCCGGCGTGTCCATCGCGACCGTCAGCCGGGTCCTCAATACCCCCGACAAGGTCTCCGCGACCACAGCGGACCGGGTCCGAGCTGCGATTCAGGACCTTGAGTACCGACCCAACCTCTTCGCGAAGGGTCTCCTCACCAAGAGATCGCGCGTCATCGGGGTCTCCCTCCCCGACATCCACGGCGAGTTCTACTCCGAGCTCATGTTCAAGCTCGACGAACGCGCCTGCGAGCTCGGATACCACCTCCTCGTCAGCTCCAACGCGCACCGTGTGAACTCCGGCCCGGAGAACGGGTTCGCCCTCGATCTCGTGGACGGGCTCATTGTCATGATCACCGAACGATCCGGGGTCGAGCTCGACCTCGACGGGATCAACCGGATCGATCATCCCGTGGTCGTCATCGGGATCGACGAGCCCGGTCTTGATGTCGAGACCATCGTCGTGGACAACGTTGCCGGAGCACGCAAAGCCGTCGAGCACCTGGTCCAAGCCACCACACCGGATCGCTGCTACTTCGTCGGCGCGCACCGTGGGAACATCGACTCCGAATCCCGTCTCGGCGCGTTCTGCGATGTCCTCAAAGCCCACGGGCACGAACCCCGAGCGGACCAGATCGCACGGCGCGAGTTCTCCTTCGATTGGGGCTGGGACTGGGCGCAGTCCATGCTCGACGAAGGGAAGCTCGAAGATACCGCCGTCTTCGCCGCGAACGACGAGATCGCGATCGGGATCGCAAACGCAGCCCGGGACCGAGGGGTCGAGATCCCCGAGCAGCTCCGGATCGTCGGGTTCGACGATTCCCAGCTCTGTTCCCTCGTCCGTCCCAAGCTCTCTTCCGTGCGTATGCCCGTCAAGGAAATCGGGTTCGCCGCCATCGAAGCGATCATCCGTCGGATCGAGGAGCCCGAGAGCGCGCCGCGCCACGCGCGACTCGCCGCAAGCTTCATCCCCCGTCAATCAAGCGCCTCACCCGAGGAGCACTGATCCCCATGCGTTCCATCGTTGTTCCAACCCTGATCGCAAGCACAACCTTCGCGGCCCCCGTCGCGCAGCAGTGGGGGGACGCTCCCCGCGCCGACGCGATCGCCGCGGCGAGTCTGAGCGGGTGGTACGCAAGCGCCGACACCACGACCGACACCATCGAGTTCCGCGATGTCCGAGAGACCCTCCTCCACACCATCACCCGCGCCGAACTGAACGCCCTGGCGCCGTGGATGACCCTCGACACATCACCCGACGGCCCGCGCGCCCTCGCATGGACCAGCTCAGGACGATCCCTCTTCATCATCCTGACCGACGACGAACCAAGCACCGACGGGCTCGGGTCCGACACGATCCTCCGGTACGACACCACGAGCGAACAGCTCTCTCTCTTCGCTCGCGCGAACCTCGACGACCTCTCGGGCCAAGCCCCGGCCGCTCTGCACCACAAGGGGGAGCTCTGGGTCTCAACAATCGACGGGAACATCCGGATCTACAACGCCTTCCGGAACTCGATCACAGGGGTCCTCTCGCGCACGATGAGCATCCCAAGCGCCGAGCCCGCCGTCGGGATTGCGCTCGCGCCGCGCATCAACACCGTCACCGTTGCAACCGAATCGACCCTGTACGCAATCGATCTCGACAACGCCACCCCGACCTTCGACACCATCGGCGCCCTCTCCAACGCGCGAGGGATCGCCTATTCCGAGCACTACGGCAACGTCTGGCACGAAGGCGCGTTCATCGCGCAGGGCGCGGGCGATGGGGACAACGCCCGCGTCCGCTTCGTGCCCTGGTTCCAGGTCACGGGGCTGTTCGCGTACGCGCCATCCGATTACCTCGTCTCCTCCTCGGATCTTACGGGTATCGCGATCAGCGCCGACGGATCCATGCTCCTCGCGTCGGACGACTCCATCGAATCCGTCCGAGACACCGACGACCCCGACCTCGACTACGAAGATTGGCTCCGCGACGAGTTCGACCAGGCCGTCACCTTCGCGCAGGGTCTCATCGCCGCCGACGGCCGACCCAGCGGGTGGGTCACCGACGCCGATGTCATCGCCGGAAACACACGCTTCCACCCCCCGAGCCCCGACGGCGCCGCGTGGGTCATCATGCTCCACCTCGTCAAGGACTCGATCGACGGCTCATCCGATTCCGCACCCATCGTCCGCGACATCCTCGACCGATACGCCGGGCTCAAACCCGACGGGATCGTTCCCCGGGTTACCGCCGACGGGATCATGCACCATTGGTACGACCCCTTCACAGGGAACGCTGCGCCCGGCTGGAGCGATGAATACGCAACCCTGAGCACCATGCTCATCGTGACGGCCGCCGATCGGGCGCGCCGTTTCTACTTCGATGACCCCCAGATCGTCCTCGCCGCCGACACCATCATCAACCGGGTCGAGAACTGGGACTCTTACATCCAGCCCTGGACGAACAACATCTACTTCCGCGCGATCCAGAGCGGAGGCCCGGACCTCGGGTCCGGGAGCGGCGCGTTCAACGAAGCCGTCCTCTTCATCGAACAAGCCGCGATGTACGGGAACTCCAGCAGCGCCCTCGACTACTGGCTCGATCGGAGCGCCCTCCCCAGCGCGTCCTACATCAACAACTTCCCCGTCACCACGAACTGGCCGGGCGGTCATCTCCCAGCCTTCGTCTCGCACTACCCCTGGATCGGATCGAGCGCCATGCGCGATGACCCCGATTGGGAAACCCACATGCGCAACCTCCTCGCGTCCCACGGAGGATGGACGGACGACAACACGCCGGATTTCTCTACCGTCTTCAGCGCCGGGACCACCAAGCCCGAGTGGGGGGGCTACCACGCCGACTCCCTCTCCGACCACCCCGGGAACGTCACGACCTTCCCGTCCCTCATGGCCTTCGGCGCCTTGGGTGACACCGCACCAACCGTTGGCGCATACAACGCCTACCGGCGCGGCGCACGCGCGACCTTCGCAACGGGCGCATCCATACTCTACCGCCGATCCGCCATCGATCCCGGATACACCCCACCCGACGCGGGGCTCCCCGACGTCGTCATCGGCGCGATCGGGCTCGCGGAGCTCATCGAGCCCGGGTCTGTGACGAATGTCCTCGCCGTGGACTACCGACCCGAATGTCCAGCGGACTACGGCGCACCCCTCGGAGAGCTCGACTTCTTCGATCTCTCCGCGTTCCTCAGCGCGTACCACAACCGAGATTCCCGCGCCGACATCGCGCGCCCCTTCGGAGAGTTCGACTTCTTCGACCTCTCCCTGTTCCTGAATCGTTTCATCCAGGGTTGTCCCTGATACCTCAACCGGAGCTTGACCACCGATGCGCGTGCACGCCCCGCCTTCGCGAGCCGTCCTTCGCTACACCCTTATCCTGATCGCGTCGGTTCTCGGAGCATGCGCGAGCGCGAACGCCCGCGCCCCGATCGACACCTTCGACGATCCATCGGATTGGAACCTCGTCCTCGCCGACGGGGTCCGCGCGACGACTCACGAGGACGGCGGCGTTCTTCGGATTGACTACGACTTCACCTCCGGATCCGGATACTGCATCATCCGCAAACAGGTCGATCTCGACCTCGATCCCAACTACCGATTCGCGCTCCGTTACAAAGGCACCGGACCACGAAACACACTCGAGTTTAAACTCGTGGACGACTCCGGCGACAACGTCTGGTGGGCCGTCGAACGCGACTTCGATTACCCACGCGACTACGAGACCAAGTCCATCCGCAAGCGCCACGTCTCCTTCGCGTGGGGCCCGGACGATTCGCCGCTCGAGCGCGTCCACACCATCGAGATCGTCGTCACCGCGAGCCAGGGCGGGAAGGGCTCGCTGTACCTCGATGAACTCAGCTATGAGCGCCTCCCCGACACCGAACCCAAACCCACCGAGCCCCGCGCGAGCAGCGGGAGCGAGTACCTCGGACGCGTCGCACCCGACGGCCGCCTCTCCTGGTCCGCAACAAACAACAACACCCTCGCGCTCACCTTCGACACTCCCGTCGAGTTCAGCGCCATCACCCTCGATTGGGAGACACCGCCCGAGTCCTACACCATCGAGTCCTCCATCGACGCGCAGTCCTACCAAACCCTCGCGCAGCTCCGAAACCCGAGCGAGAACAACACCGTCCACACCCCCGAGACCGAAGCCCAGCACATCCGCATCGCCGTCCAAGGCAACGCGACACTCCGCGCGATCGCCTTCGCCCCCGTTGAGCTGTACCCCGGCGCGAACGACTACATCACCCATCTCGCCACGCTCGCGCCACGAGGCGCCTACCCCCGTTCCTTCACCGAGCTCTCCCCCTGGACCGTCGCCGGGCTCCCCGAGCACCACGACGAAGCCCTCGTCAGCGCCGACGGCGCGATCGAGCCCTTCAAACGAGGCCCAACCCTCGAACCCTTCGTCATCAAAGACAACGCTGTCATCACCTGGGCCGATGTGGACATCACCAACACCCTCCACGCGCCCGGGCTTCCGACCCCCGACACCCGCTGGACCCACGATACCTTCACCCTCGACATCACCCCCCTCACCACGGACCTCTCCGGGTCCGACATCGCGCTCGTCCGCTACACCCTGTCCAACACAACGAACGTCAATCATTCCTTCACCCTCGCGCTCGCTGCCCGACCCTTCCAGGTCCTCCCCGCAGCGCAGTTCCTCAACACCGTCGGAGGGACCATCCCCGTCAGTTCCGCCCGCGCTGCGCACGACACCATCACGATCAACAGCGCCCCCTTCGCGATATTCAGCGAACCGTCGTCCAGCACGCTCGTCACCGACATCCCGGCCACCCCCCTCACCCAAGCACTCGCCGATCCATCCCGCCGCGCCCCGAACGCAAGCATCGACAGCGCGCAATTCGCAAGCGCGGCGATGCTCTATGACTTCACCCTCGAACCAAACGGGTCACACACCATCATCGCCGCGCTCCCCATGAACGATCGCGCCGAGTTGGACTCCCCATCAATCGATTCCTTCGCCCGGGTCGAAGCCCACGAACAATCCCGCTGGACCGAGCTCCTCACCACGACCGAACTCGTGCTTCCCGAGTCCCACCAAGACCTCCAGGACACCCTCCGCGCGAACCTCGCCTACATCCTCATCAACGTGGACGGCCCAGGCATCCAGCCCGGGTCCCGCTCCTACGAACGATCCTGGATTCGAGACGGCGCGATGACCTCCGCCGCGCTGATCGCGCTCGGACGCGCCGACGACGCGAAACGCTTCATCACCTGGTACGCGCCGTACCAATACGACAACGGCAAAGTCCCCTGTGTCGTCGATTTCCGCGGACCCGACCCCGTGGACGAGAACGACGCGCCCGGCGAGTTCATTTTCGCGATCCGAAACGCCGTCGAAGCGGGGGGGAACTTCGACAAAGCCCTCGCATCGAAGCTCTACCCCAACGTCGTGAAAGCTGTTGACTACATCGAGATGATGCGCAACACACGACTCACCCCCGAGTACACGGACACCACCGACCCTATCGCCCGCGCCAGCGCCGGGCTCATGCCCGAATCCATCAGCCACGAGGGCTACTCCGAAAAACCCATGCACTCCTACTGGGACGACTTCTGGATCGATCGGGGTCTGTGGGACGCCGTCCGACTCGCCGATGAACTCGGACACGAATCAGACCGCGTCCGATTCGAGAAACTCGCGATCGAGTTCGGGCAGTCCCTCTCTGATTCCATCACCCGCGCGACCACACACCACAACATCAACTACGTCCCCGGGTGTGTCGAGCTCGGTGACTTCGACGCTACCTCCACCGCGATCGCGTACTACCCGACGGGCGCAGCGCACGTCATCGATGACACCCTCCTCCGGAACACCTTCGAACGCGCCTGGACCTCCACCCAAGGGCGCATCGAGGGCAAGCCCTGGAACGACATGACCCCCTACGAGGTCCGACTCATCGGGACCTTCATCCGTCTGGGTTGGCGCGAACGAGCCCACCAATACCTCGATTGGCTTATGACCCTCCGAGACCCCCAGGGATGGAAGCAGTGGGGGGAGATCGCGTGGGAGCACCGCGAGCCCCCGCGCTTCGTCGGGGACATGCCCCATACCTGGGTCGGGTCTGGCGCGATCCTCTCCATCCTCTCGATCTTCGCCTTCGAGGACCAGGACACCATCGTCCTCGGCGCGGGGGTCATGCGCGATTGGCTCGACCACGACCAGCCTGTCGGGATCCGCCGACAGATCACCCGGTTCGGGTCCCTCTCCTACACCCTCTCGCGCTCGGGAGACACCCTCACCCTCGACATAGAGGAGGGGTGTGCACCACCGGACGGTTATCTCGTCGACTTCAACCCCCTCATGAATCCCACCATGACCCCCGTCCTCCCCTCCATCACCATCGACGGCACGCGCATCCAGCCCGACCCCTCCTCCCCCCTCCGGATCCCCCCGGACGCGCGACGAGTCGTCATCCGGCGCTAAGAACCCGAGACAAACCCCGACCCGAGCCCGTGATCCCCCCCGATCCCGGGTTTTTCTGTGCACATGGTCCGCGCATTCCGATACATTCCCACAAGGAGACTCCAGACCATGACACCCCGCTCTCGCCGCGCGTTCACACTCATCGAACTCCTCGTCGTCATCGCGATCATCGCGCTCCTCATAGGGATCCTCCTCCCCGCGCTCCGCTCCGCGCGCGGATCGGCCATGACCACCGTGTGCCTCGCCAACGTCCGCTCCATCACCCAAGCCCAAACTATGTACGCCGACGCCAACAAGAAGGCCTACCCCTACTGGTCGGGCTGGCAGGTTTTCGGAGGCCAAGGCGACGGCCAGGGCGGAGACGAGCCCGGGCTCGGGTGGACCGAGATCCTCGAACCCTACCTCGAAGCCACCGAGGCCTACCACGACCCTGCGCGCCGACCCGTCGAAGCCACCCCGTTCTCGTACTTCATCGCCGCGCGGTACTCCTGGACCCGCTACCAGCGCCAGTTCTCCAACGTGCGCGAGCAGCAGATCTACTTCCCCAGCAAGTTCGTCATGGGAGGCGACTGCAACCACCCCGGGCTCTACATCCAGCCCTACGGCGACAAAGATCCCAACGCCCACGAACCCGACTGCGATCAGGACGACGCAACCCAGCCCACCGTCTTCTTCGAAGGCGAACTCGTCCCCCACGACGGGAAGAGCAACATCTTCTTCTTCGACGGGCACGCCGCGAGCTTCTCCGAGTACGACCCCAGCAAGATGACCTGGCACGCAAGCAAGATGCTCCCCTGGTCCCTCGAAACCCCATGATCCGATCAGCGCTCATCGCGCTCGCCGTCCTCACCACGAGCGCGATCGCAACCGACCCGGACCCCAGACCACTCCACCAGCAGCCCTACCTCGGGCTCAGCGTGCGCGACACCGAGCACGGCGTCGTCGTCGGATGGATCTACCCCGGACCCCTCGGAGGAAAGTCCTTCGTTTCCGACTCCGGAATCAAACGCGGCGACAACCTCATCGCGATCAACGACCACACAGTCGAAAGCGCCGACGACTTCCGAACCACCATCGACCAGATCGATCCCGCAACCACGATCACCCTCACCCTCCGAAGATCCCCCGACGCACAGTCCAACGCGAGTGTCCCCATCGGAGGTGAAGGCGGCGACGAGTTCACCGTCGAAGTCGAGCTCGGAAACCGCAACGAATGGACCGGGACCATTGGAAGAGGCGCAGACAACCGAACCTTCCCCGACTCCCCCAAAGGCGCCTACGAAGACCAGATCCTCGACCTCGCACACGAGCACGGGATCCTCAACCACGACACCGGGCTCGCCAACCTCATGGCGCACCTCCGCAGCGTCCAGGACGACGCGCTCGACCCGAACTCCATGCCCCACGTCTTCCGCGCGTTCCGCAACCCCCTCGCACTCGACACGATCGCCGAAGACCTGACCAACGCGCTCGCGCCGATCCGAGACGATCGATCCCAATCGACGTGGCAGCGCCTCGAAACGATCGAGACGTTCATGGCGACCGAGCTCGGTTTCGATCGGAACCAGATCGGGAACGCATCGAGCGGCTCCATGTTCATCGACGTGTGCTCGCCATCCGTCGTCCGGACCATGCGTGACAACTGGTCCATCGATCCTGACCAAGCACAAGCCCAGATCGCAACGATCAACACCCCGAACTGGATGATCGACCAGTCACTCTTCATCTCGCTGGGCATACACGCCCGTGACGCCGCGGTCCGGTTGGAAACACTCCACAACGAATCAGACACCAAAGCATCGATCCCCGCCATCGGCGTCAAAGGCGACGTCATCGCTGAACTGATCGACGAACACGGCATCCACTGGATCATCGGAGGTCCAGGCCCCAATACCTACGACATGTCCATCGTCCAGCGCGTTCTCGATCCCGGGGGCAACGACACCTACATCTGGCCGAGACACGAACCACAACCCGAAACACCGGACACCCGGTCGCTCCGTTCACACCAACCCAAAATCCCGTCCCGGAGCGAGATCATCATCGATCTCGCAGGCCATGACCGCTACGAATCCTTCGCGGACTTCGCCGGACCCGGAACCGGGATCCGCGCAACCTCGATCATCGACGATCACCAAGGCAACGACACCTACATCGGACACAACATGTTCTCAATCGGTGCAGGTTTCTTTGGGGTCGGCGTCATCATCGACCGCGCCGGAGACGACACCTACGACAACGCCGGACCCGACTCCGGATGGTCCCAGGGCGTAGGGTTCTACGGCGTCGGTCTCATCATCGACCAATCCGGACGGGACACCTACCGCGCCGAAAAGCTCTCGCAAGGCGTGGGCGGCCCGCGCGGGCTCGGCGCGATCCTCGACCAATCGGGCAACGACCTCTACCAAGCCAACGGCCCAAACTTCCCCAGCGCCTACGGAACCCCCGGCGTCTACCTCGGCATGTCCCAGGGCTTCGGCTTCGGGATCCGCGGTTACGCCGCCGGAGGGATCGGGCTCATCGACGACAAATCCGGGAACGACCAATACATCGCCGGCGAGTTCTCCCAAGGGGGTGGCTACTACTTCGGGCTCGGGATGATCCGCGACCATGCCGGGAACGACCTCTACCACGGGAACCGCTATGGACAGGCCTTCGCCGCGCACCAAGCGATCGGGATCCTCATCGACGATCAAGGCGACGACACCTATTGGTCCATGACCGCCGCCTCCCAGTCCGGGGTCTGGGACGAGTCCATCACCCTCCTCTGGGACAAGCAAGGCAACGACGCCTACCGCGCCGACGGGCTCGCCCAAGGCGCCGCCGCCATGCAAGCCCTTGCGATCTTCATCGACTCCGAAGGCACCGATCGCTACAGCGTCAATCCCGGAGCTGTCCTCGGCCAATCCAGCAACGACACGTACCACTTCGATACCGCACGAGTCCACAGCTACTCATGCTTCATGGATCTCGGATCCTCCGACGACATCTACCCCGGCGCTCTCCGGACCAACAACTCGACGATCATCACGGGCAAGCCCAACGACGCCGACCCCGCAAACGCCACCCTCCACGGGCTCTTCATCGATCAATAACCCGTAGCTCCGCTCGATCACCTTGAACAGTGTCACGGATCTGGTATTCTGACCGATCAACCGCAGTTTCTCAGCCTCGGAGCTCCCGTGAAATACGAATCCATTTCAACCTACGCCACCCTCGCCGCGATGATCTCTATGAGCGCCGGCGCACTCGCCACCGAACCCATCCACATCGGGTTCCTCTGGCACATGCACCAACCCCGCTACGTCCCCGACCTCGACCCCTTCGGATCCGACCCCTTCTTCTCGTTCTCCGTCCCCGATATCCACAACCAACGCTTCGGCCCCTACACAAACTGGCCGGCCAACGCCGTCAACGCAGGGTCCTCCCTCGCGCACCTCGGTGCGCATGTCTCCTTCTCCGGAGCCCTCATCGAGAACCTCAACGCGCTCGAATCCTCCGGGATCAACGGCGGGCTCTGGTCCAACTGGTCCTCGACCTACGCCTCCGAACAATCCGCGTTTCCCTCCTCCAACTACACAACGCTCGGGAATCCACGACTCGAGATGATCGGGTTCGGGTACTTCCATCCCCTCATGCCCCTGATCGATGAGAAGTCCATCGTCCTCCAGATCGCGCTCCACCAGCGCGTCCGCGCAAGCGAGTTCAGCACCCCAGCGGACTCCGCCGGGCTCTTCCCACCCGAAACCGCGTTCTCCACACGCATGATCCCCGCGCTCGTCGAAGCCGGGCTCGATTGGGTCCTCGTGGACAACATCCACTTCGACCGCGCGTGCCTGAACTACCCCCACACAGACTCCACGGGGATCACGCGTCCCAACCGCGCCGATCAGCTCAACCCCGACCCCGCAACCACCGGAGGATCCTGGATCCAGCTTCAGAACCTCTGGGCACCCTCTCAGGTCTCCGCGCCCTTCGGATACCAACCCCACATCGCGCAGCACATCGATCCCGACACGGGCGCGATCTCCCAAATCGTCGCCGTCCCCGCAGCACGCTACGAAGGCAACGAAGACGGACGAGGCGGCTACGGCGCCTTCCTCTACGACCAAGTCATGGACGCCTACCTGGGCGAGAACACCGACCCCGACCACCCCATGTTCGTCGTCCTCCACCACGACGGCGACAACTTCGGAGGCGGATCCGAGGGCTACTACCACCACAACTTCCAGAACATGGTCAACTGGGTCACGGGCGACCCCGACTACGATGTCACCACCGTGGACGACTACCTCGATCGATTCCCCGTGAACCCCTCCGACATCATCCACATCGAGGACGGCTCCTGGGCCGGCGCAGATTCCGGAGACCCCGAGTTCAAGAAGTGGCTCGGAGGCGATGTCAGCGCCGGCGCCACCTCCCCCGACATCAACTCCTGGGCCGCCATCACCCAAGCCCAAGCCCACGTCCTCACCCTCGACCACACCAATCCCATCAACCCGACGAGCACAACCGACCTCAACCACATCATCAACGCCACCGGTGATCTCCGCCATCGCGCCTGGCGCATGCTCCTCGTCGGGCAGGCCTCCGACTACTGGTACTGGGACGGCACCGAGGTCTGGGACTCCAACCCCACCCGCGCCGCAAACGCCGCCATCGACATGATCGACAGCGCCTACCCCGGGTCCTCGCTCACCGATCAGGTCGGTCCCGCGATCTTCGTCCCCCAACGCGAACCCTACAACCCCGGCGCGATCGAGTTCGGCTCCCAGCCCCAACCCAGCGACTTCGAGGTCTGGACCCTCGTCGCGGATTTCAACACCGTCTCGAACGTCACTCTCCACTGGCGCATCGATAACGACGGCCAGAATCCACTCTCCTCGACCCAGAACGAAACCTTCGCCGGAGGTCCGGAAGTCGGCGCGTGGAACTCGATCCCCATGTCGAGCGCCGCCGTCCCGACACCCCAGGGTGTGCTCCAAGCATCTCGCAAGGCCATGCGCTACGGCGCGATGATTACGGGTCAGTCCAATGTTCTCATCGACTACTACGTCGAAGCCCAGGACAGCGCGGGCAACATCTCCCGTTCCGACATCAAACACGTCTGGGTCGGGTCCGAACAATCCACCGGCCCGGGCGAAGGTGTCACCCTCGACCCGTCCACCCCCATCGCCGGCGAGCCCGTCACCATCACCTACGACGAATCGGGAACCGTCCTGAGCGGCGCACCCAACGTCTACATCCACTGGGGGATCGACAACTGGTCGAGCGTCTTCGAACCCGATCCCGTCATGAGCGACCCGGACAACGACGGGATCTGGGAGATCACCCTCAACGTCCCATCGAGCGCCACCCAACTCGATATGGTCTTCAACAACGGCGCGGGAACCTGGGATAACAACAACGGCGCGGATTGGCACTTCAGCGTCGATGGCACCGCGGAACCCGACTTCACCATCGACGGCACCCTCGATCCGAACACCACGCTCATCGCGAACAACAACGGAATCGAACTCCGCGCCGCGCTCCGCGGGTCCACCCTCTACCTCGCAACCAACCCCGCGAGCGGGGGGCTCGATCGCTTCATCGTCGTCGCCGACGAACCCGGCGCGATGACCCAAGCCATGTGGGGCAAGAGCGGTCAGGTCGCGCAGTGGTCCGCCTTCGTCGGGAACGAGAACGACAACAACTTCGCCGGATGGTTCGACAACCAGGGCGCAGCCCAGGTCGCATCCGGAGCCGTCCTCGAAGCCACCCTCGACCTCGTGGGCGAGTTCGGATCCGTCCCCGACACCATCCACGTGTGCGTGCTCAGCTTCGGATCCGCCGACGGCTCAACCCTCGAAATCACCAACCAGGTCCCCGTCACTCAGGACGGCGACGGGAACGTCGAAGCGGACGAGTTCGCCGCCATCGAAACGTGCGACATCAGCGATGAATCCTGCTGCCCAGCAGACCTCAGCGGCGACGGAGCCCTCGATTTCTTCGATGTCTCCGCCTTCCTCCAAGCCCTCGCGAACGAAGATCCCATCGCCGATTTCACCGACGACGGCTCATACGACTTCTTCGACGTCTCCGCGTTCCTCCAACTCCTCAGCGCGGGCTGTCCATAAGCCCAATCTTCATCTTCCGAGAACCCCCGCGCCGCGATACACTTGTATCGCGGCGTGTTTCTTTTCTGCCGCACCCAAAAGGAGCCCGCCATGATCCAAGGCGCCCTCAACATCAAGAAACTCCTCGGCGCCATGCGCCGACTCGACGCCTCCGACCTCCACATCAAGGTCGGGATCCCACCCACCTACCGGGTCGGCGGCGAGCTCCGCCCGATCGAAGCCGACCCCGTCTCCGAAGACGAAGCGGACCACCTCCTCGACCCGCTCCTCTCCGAAGTCCAGAAGAAACGCTTCGCCGAAACCGGCGACCTCGACTTCGCGTGGCACATCGAGGATCCCGACGGCGGACCAGGGGACCGCTTCCGCATCAACATGCTCCGATCCGGGAACCACACCCACGCCGCCATCCGGCGCGTCAAAGCCGAGATCCCCTCCTACGAAGACCTCCACCTCCCGCCCGTCTACTCCAAGATCGTTACCCAGGAACGCGAAGGACTCGTCCTCGTCGTCGGCGTCACCGGGTCGGGCAAGTCCTCCACCCTCGCCGCCATGATCGAGCAGGTCAACAGAACCCGCGCCGAGAACATCATCACCGTCGAAGACCCCGTCGAATACCGCTTCTATCCCAAGCAGTCCATCGTCTCCCAACGCGAGATCGGGATCGATGTCACCGACTTCCACGAGGCGCTCAAGCACATCGTCCGACAGGACCCCGATGTCATCCTCATCGGTGAGATGCGCGACCAGCAGACCGTCCTCAGCGCGATCCAAGCGGCCGAGACCGGACACCTGGTCTTCGCCACCCTCCACACCGCGGACACCATGGGCGCCTTCGGGCGCATGCTCGAGTTCTTCCCCCAGGACGAACGCACCTTCATCCGCAACTCCCTCGCCGCGACCATGAAAGCCATCTGCGCCCAACGACTTGTCCCCTCGAACAAAGAAATCACGGGAACCTCCGTCGTTCCGGCCGTCGAAGTCCTCCTGACCTCACCCACCGTGAAAGAACTCATCCGAGACGAACGGGACGCCGACCTCCCCAGTGTCATCGCTTCTTCCCGATCCGAAGGCATGGTCTCCTTCACCCAGCACTTCGCCGAACTGGTGGATAAGGAGTGGATCGACATGCAGACAGCCATGGAGTTCGCCCCCAACCGGGATCAGCTGAAATCCATCCTCAAAGGGGTGCAAGTGAAGTCCTCCACATTGGTCAACCGGATCAAGGGGTGATTCCTGCCAAGCAGAACAAAAATCGAGCAATGCCAGAAATCAAACTGTCATTCGTGTGCTACAGTACATAGCGGATTGCAGGATCCAGAATACCATGCCACAGGAGATCGTCATGAACGCTGCACTCAGATCGCTCGTCATCCCCGCCATGCTCGGCGTATCCACCCTCCTCGTCGCCTGCGGCGGCGACTCCGAAGACGCCTCCTCGACACCCACCGCCTCGAGCACTTCGACCTCCAAACCCAGCGTCAACCCCGCCGCCCTCAAAGGCGCGATGGTGTTCAAGAAAACCTGCGCCACCTGCCACAACGCCGACGGCAAGGGCATGCCCGACAACGGCCCCAACCTCCACAACAACGAGTTCGTCAAAACCAACACCGACGAACAACTCTTTGAATATGTCGTGACCGGTCGGGTCGTCGAAGACGGCGCCGACATGCCCCCGCGCGGTGGCTTCACCGAAGCCATCCTCCCCGATGAAGACATCAGGGCCGTCCTCGCCTTCATCCGCACCTACGAGGGCAACGCATATACTGCACCGTGATCACCTTACGAGCAGCAGTCGCAACCGCAATGCTCGCGCTCACCATGAGCGCCTGCGCCACCATCACCCTCTCGACCACACAGCTCCCCGGCGCGTCATCACGCGACCGGGGCGCTGTCATTGAAGCCCCGCGCGACAATCAATCCGCGCTCTGGGGTGCATCGGGTGAACGCGCCGATTCCAATCCCCGCCTCATCGACTTCTCCTACGCGGGCTACGCCTTCGGGAACAAGCCCCTCCCCCAGTACCGGACCGTCGCGTCCGTCACCGATTTCGGTGCCGTCCCCGACGACGGCCGGGACGACACCGCCGCCTTCCGACGCGCCATCGCGCGCACCGACGCAGGCGCCATCGAGATCCCCGAAGGCCGATTCGAGATCAGCGACGTTATCAATCTCAACAAACCCCGCATCGTCCTCCGTGGACAAGGCCCCGACAAGACCACCATCCACATCACCAAGGCGCTCGAAGACGTCGAACCCACACTCAAGCCAGGCGAGCCCAAGAGAACACTCAAGTGGTCCTGGTCGAGCGGGTTCTTCCGGATCAACGGCTCCTACACCCAGTCCAAAACCGCGACCATCACCGCACCCGCGCAGCAGGGCTCCAGGGTCATCCGGGTTGATGATCCCAAGAAACTCAGCGTCGGCGCCCGGGTCATCGTCGTCCAGTCCAACCCCAGCTCCAACTCCCTCATCGACTACCTCTACGCAAACGATCCCGGCGACTACAGCAAACTCAACACCAAGCTCAACGTCACCATGCACGCCATCGTCGAATCGATCAGCGGCTCCAACATCATCCTCAACCGACCCCTCCGCTGGGACCTCCGATCGGAGTGGAACCCCGTCGTCCGTCCCTCCCAGCCCCATGTCTACGACGTCGGGATCGAGCACCTCGCGATCGAGTTCGATCCCCTCCCCTACGAAGGCCATTTCACCGAAAGAGGACGCAACGCCGTCGCCATCGGGAACGCGTACGACTGCTGGATCCGAAACGTCGAGGTCCGGAACTGCGACTCCGGGTTCTTCGTCCACGGCTACAACAACACCCTCAAAGACATCACATTCACTTCAGAGCGTGAACCCTACCTCAAGACCTACACCGGACACCACGGGATCACCCTCGGGATCGACAACCTCCTCGACGGCTTCAACTTCGACACCGTCTTCTACCACGAGATCACACTCACCCGGCGCAGCGCGGGCAACGTCTCCAAGAACGGCCGCGGGGTCAACATCGCGTTCGACCACCACAAGAGTGTCAACCACGCAAACCTCTTCTCCAACATCGATGTCGGGAAGGGTACCCGGATCTGGAAATCCGGAGGGAGCACCGCCCTGGGCAAGCACGCCGGAGCATGGACCACCTTCTGGAACATCCGCGCCGACACCCCCATCAACTCGCCCCCGGACAACTTCGCCCCCGACCTGATCAACATTGTCGGGATCACCACAACGCAGCCGAAGCAGACCAACCCCACCGGAAAGTGGTTCGAACCCCTCGACACCAGCACGATCGAGCCCAAGGACCTCCACGAAGCCCAGCTACGCCGCCGGGGCGCATCGGGCAACTGATCCCGCGCCTCACCCCGCGCGAGCGTGCGTCTCCGGGTCGATCCCAAGCTGCTTCATCTTCTTGTAGAGCGTCGTCCGGTTGATCCCCAGGATCTCCGCGGCCTTCGTCCGATTCCAATCGCACGACCCGAGCGTGTCCAGGATGATCCGGCGCTCCGGCGCAACCAACGCATCGTGCAACGACATGGGCACGAACTCGTCATCGCTTACGACCTCGTCGCGCCCAATCACGACCGAACCCCGGTCGCTGACCACACGTTCAGGGAGATCGTCCACCCCGATCGTGAGCCCCTTCGACAGCACACACGCGTGCTCCACGATGTTCGAGAGCTCGCGCACGTTCCCCGGGAACGAATACGACTTCAGCGCCTTCATCGCCTCATCACTGAAGCCAACGAACGCGCGTCCGAGCTCCGCTCGTTGCACCTCAAGAAAGTGCTCCGCGATCGATTCGATATCTCCAGGGCGCTCGCGCAACGCCGGGACATCGATCGTCACCACGTTGATCCGATGGTACAGATCCTCACGGAACGCACCCCGAGCGACCAGCGCCTCCAGATCCTGATTGCTCGCAAGCACCACCCGCACGTCCGCCTCGATCGTCTCGCTCGAACCCACCTGCTCGAACCGTTTCTCCTGGAGCACACGCAGCAGCTTGAGCTGCATCGAAGCCGGCGCACTGTTGATCTCGTCGAGGAACAGCGTCCCCCCACGCGCCGCCTCGAACCGACCGATCTTGTCCGCGTGCGCCCCCGTGAACGCGCCCTTCACATGACCGAAGAGCTCGCTCTCGAGCAGCGTCTCCGGGATCGACCCGCACGACAACTCCACGAACGGCTTCCGCCTCCGATCCGAAGCATCATGGATCGCGCGGGCGATCATGCTCTTCCCCACACCCGATTCGCCGCTCATCAGCACCGTCGTCCTCGACGGAGCAACCGCGCGCACGATCTCGTTGATCCTCACCATCCGGGGATCCATCCCGATCACGCAGTCCATCGCCCCGAAGCCCCCGCGCACTGTCCGCTTCTTGCCCCCGGAAACATCCATCGCGACATGGTTCAGAGCCCGATCCAACGCAGCACGCAGCTCGTCGTCCACGATGGGCTTGGTCAGGAAATCGATCGCGCCCATCCGGAGCGACTCCACCGCCGTCTCCACCGTCGCGTACCCAGTCAGCATCACCACCGGCACCGACGGATGCGCCGAACGGATCTCACGCAGCGCCTCGATCCCGTCCGTCCCACCAAGATGCACATCGAGCACCACAACAGTGGGGGAGTCGCTCGTCTCTTTCAGCATCGTCATCGCGTGACCCGGATCCGCGCACGAGTGCGTCTCGCAACCCTCGCCCGAATAGAACGCCGCAATCGACTTCGCAACGATCGCGTCATCGTCCACCACGATCACACGCGCCCGCGCAGCTTGTCCGTTGCTGGAGCCCATACTCACCCGATCAATCGATCCGGATCGCAGCTGGGGTGCTGGGTCGGGATCCGTATTCTCAGGATCGCGCCCGGCCGGGCATGCCCGATCGTGTCGTCCCGCTTCATCAACTCGATCACACCCTCGAGCGACTCCACGATCCGCTTGCTCATCGAGAGCCCCATCCCGGAACCCTCGGATCGACACGAGAACCCGTGCTCGAAGCATCTCGATACATCGTCCAGCGTCCCGAGCCCCTGCCCGTCATCGATGATGTCGATCAGCAGCTCGTCCCCGTTGCTCACCAGCGACACGTTCACATTGATCCGACCGCTCGGGTCGAGCGGATCCCGGCGCTGAGAACGCTCGATCGACTGAGCCGCATTGAATAGCCCGTTGAGAATCACCGTGTACACGGGACCCGCAGCGACCGCGCCCGCCTCGGGTTCGATCTGCGCCTCGATCCTCACCCCGCACTGCGCAGCCAAAGGCCGCACCACGTCGATCGCATGATCGACCGCCATCCCGATCGTGACACTCTCGCTCACCCCGAGCATCGGGGACCCGATCGGGACCGTTGCGCTCCGCATCGCCGCGCCCACGAGCGAGCTCATCCGATGAAGCGTCGCTTGAACCGTCTCGATCTGCTGACGAGCCGCGCTCAGCTCCTCACCCGGATCACTCGCCGCGCCCTCGGGCATCGCCGCGATCGCGAGCCCGAGCCAGCGCATCGATCCATCGATCATGTTGCTCAGATCATGCGCCAGCACCGTGAGCTGATCGGCGCTCACAGGACCCGAAGAAGGATCGTTGGGCGAAAGCACCCCCGGAGGACGGACCACCCTCGGATCAGGACCCGTACCACCACCCGGAACATTGTTCTCATCGTGCGACATGCCCCAATTGTCGGCCGCACACCACACACCGCAACCCATGCGCGTTGTCTGCGCACCACACTCACACCCACCGCGCCCGGATCAACCCCGCGATCCGCACAACCCGATTCCCTTCAACCCGTTCTCGGACTCACACCGTACCGACGGCCAGCGCGTCCCGATCCGACAACATCCCGCCGTCCGCGCGACGTTTCACCGTCCCGTCACGCTTCCACGAACGATCGCACCGGGGCTCCTCGCGCAGGTCCAGGACCTCAACCGAATCGCCCCCGACCTCGACGCGCGAGACACCCAGCAGGTCCGCGAGATCAACCCGATCGAACCACTTCAGCATCCCCTCCGGATCCGGGAGTTTCACACCGAGATCAAGCGGATTGTCGATCCCACGCTCGGTCCGAGCGTTCTCGATCGTCTTCGCCACACCCTCGAGCAGTTCCATCACCTTGGGCCACCCCGTGGCGCTCTCGAGCTTGACGCGCTCCGGGAACCCCGTCAGATGCACACACACCGACCCGTCTTTCGGATCCGCCCCGCGCAGCGCCCGATACGCCTCGTCCGCCGTGTGACACAGCACCGGCGCGAGCAGCTTGCACAGTGCATCCGTGAGGAACCAAAGCGTCTTCTGCGTGTTCCGACGACGTTCTGAATCCGGCGCATCGCAGTACAACCGGTCCTTCACCGCCGACAAGTACTCCGCCGACAGCGTCGTGTTGCAGAACTTGTACAGCAGCTTGTGCGCCTCATGGAACGCATACTTCTCGAACGCGCCGACGACCGCATCGCGCATGGTGTTGTACTCACCCAGCACCCACGCATCGATCGAGTGCACATGGAACCCGGAGAAGTCCAAGGATTCCGGCGCATCGAAGTCGTTGAGATTCGAAAGCATAAAGCGCAGCGTGTTCCGGATCTTCCGGTAGGACTCGCCCGAGTTCTTGAAGAACTCTTCGTCCACCTTCACGTCGTTTTCATACGCAAGCGAGCTCACCCACCAACGCAGCACATCCGCGCCGTACCGCTCGAACAGATCCTTGAGCGAAGCGCCCGACGACTTGGACAACTTCTTCCCGTCCTTGTCCACCATGAACCCGTGCGTGAGCAGGGTCCGGAACGCAGGACGACCCATCACACCCAAGGACGGCAGCAACGACAACTGGAACCAACCCCGATGCTGGTCCGACCCCTCAAGGTACAGCTGAACAGGGAAGTCCTTCCCCTCCGAGCGTTGACGCATCACCGCGTTCCACGACGACCCGGACTCGAACCACACATCCAAGATGTCCTGCCCCTTCGTCAACTGCTCGAACGACACCGATCCGTCCTTCAGCACCCCGGGCGCATCCGGATCGCTCGTCGGGTCGTAGTGCGCAAGCAGCGTCGCCGGGTCCTCCGTGAACCACGCGTCCGAACCCTTCGCACGGATCACCTCGGTCACCGCGAGCACACTCGCACTCGTCATGAACGCGCCCCCGTCCGGGAGCGTAAACGCCGGGATCGGGAGGCCCCACGAGCGCTGACGGGAGATACACCAGTCCGGCCGAGACTCGAGCATCCCGCGCATCCGGTTCCGGCCCCAGCTCGGCACGTACTGCACCGATCGATCCTCACCCGTCGCTTTCAGCGCCAACTCACGCAGCGATCGCCCGTCCCGTTTCGTCTCACGATCGACCCCGACAAACCACTGCTCCGTACACCGGAAGATCACGGGGGTCTTGCTTCGCCAGTCGTGCGGGTAGCTGTGCATGAACGTGTGCGCATGGAACATGTGCCCGGACTCGGTCAGCAGATCCGCGACCTTCTGGTTCGCGTCCCAGATCGACATCCCAGCGAGCCACTCCGGGACCGTCTCGTCGTACGTCCCGTCCCCGCGCACCGGGCAGTACACCGGGAGCCCGTTCTTGAGCCCCGTCTGGTAGTCGTCAGCACCGTGACCCGGAGCCGTGTGCACCAGACCCGTGCCGTCCTCGAGCGTCACGTAGTCCGCGCTCACCACCGTGTAGCACGTGGACGTATCCGCATCGGGATCACCCGAAGGAGTGGGGGGCGCATCACGGAACGCATGCACATACCCGAGCCCGACGAGCCGATCACCCGTCGTCGTCGCGAGCACCTCAACGTCCTCGCTCTTCGCGAGCTTCGTCACACCCTCGATCAGCTCCTGCGCGAGCACCGTGTAGTTCCCGTCGATCCGGACCATCGCATACGTGAACTTCTCGTGCACCGCGATCGCCAGGTTCGCCGGGAGCGTCCACGGGGTCGTCGTCCAGATCATGAAGCTCGGCGTCGCCGTCGGCCGCGCATCCCCCTCGAGCCCGAACGCGTCGTACACCGCATCCGCGTCCCGCGCCTCGAAGTCCACGTACACGGACAGATCCTCACGGTCCTGATACTCCAACTCCGCATCAGCAAGCGCCGTCTCGTTCGCGACCGACCAGTGCACGGGCTTGAGCGCCTTGTACACCAGCCCCTGCTCGCACAGTCCGGCCAGCACCTCGAGCACCCCCGCCTCATATCGGGGCTCGAACGTCAGATACGGATCCTCGTAATCCGCCACCGTCAGCAAGCGCTCCATCTGCCCGCGCTGCAGCTTGATCTGCTTGTCGGCGTACGCTTTGCACTCCCGGCGCACCGCCATCCGACGGTTGTCATCCGACAACCCATCGAGCTTCGCCGCTTTCCCCGACTCCACCAGATCCGTCATCACCCGATGTTCGATCGGAAGACCGTGACAGTCCCACCCAGGGACGTACGGGCAATCAAACCCGTTCATGAACTTCGAGCGCACCACGAAGTCCTTCAGACACTTGTTCATCAAGTGACCAAGGTGGATCGACCCGTTCGCATACGGAGGCCCGTCGTGGAACACGAACCGCTCGCGCCCCGCGCTCGTCTCCGTCATCGCGTGGTACAACCCCTTCTTCTCACCGAGCGTCCCCCAACGCTTGAGCGAAGCGGGCTCGTTCTGCACCAAGTTCGCCTTCATCGGGAACGTGGTCTTCGGAAGGTTCAGGGACTTCTTGTAGTTCGGAGTCTCGGTCGTCTCGGACATGGTCAATGGTCCATCATCGCCCGCGCGATCCTCGATTCCGAGCCATCAACACGGGTCAGGGTGTCTGTGTTTCAATCGTATTCGTCGTGCCGATCAGGATCAGTCCATCCGATCAGCGCCCCACCAGAGCTCCCCCAGCCATCCACACGGATAACCCGAGCCCTCAGCGGGGCATCGGAATTCGGCGGCTCTGCGGCCCTCGGTTGGGACAAGCTCCGTGACTCATCGACACAAGCATACCCACGCCATCGACCATCCAGCGCCGCCGATCCCCCCGATCCCCCAGAAAATCAACGCGTCACCCGATTCAGCCCCGGATCTCGAAAATCGACTGCGTCCGGAGCACCAACCCCTCCCCGGCCACCATGTGATACGCCTGGAAGTGGATCTCCTTCGCGTACTCCTGAACATCCACAATGCTCATGCACGAGCCCACCTGATCGCTGTACCGATGGACGAGCGACCCCGAACCACGAGCCATCTCATCAAGCTCGCTGTACGTATCCGTGTACAGATGCTCCGGGAGCTGCTCCGTCTGCGCCGCCGTCATATGGACAATGTTCGTCCCCTCCACCTGCCGCTGCGCGTCCCGCTCCCCCGCGCACAGGAACGAATCGATCACGCTCGCGCCCGGGACCGCCGCAACCGAATCCGAGACCACCTCCGTCGCAGCACCCTTCGAGGTCGTGAACGAGCACACATGTGCCCCCCGGAGCACCCAAGCCGAGAACAAATACGTGGGCTTCTCAACCCGAGTCGATACCTCGATCCGGAACAGCTCAGGATGCAGCAACTTCCCCGTCAAGACGGTTTGGTACGACTGGAGTTTGGCTGTGCCGTGTGAATCCGCTGTGTGTGCGAGTCCCATGGATTCCTTCCCATGGCAAGGATCGACCCCTCGCCGATCAGGTGCTGTCCCACGAGAGAAAGCTGGTGTCCCCGAATAAACACGACCGATAAACCATCAATGCTTGAGAGAATCCCGGAGATTCCCTCGATCCACGTTCGTGTCAATCGACAGACTTTCTCACCAAGGGCACAAGATAGCAGGTCCCCTGAGCAGCACACCACGACAGATTGTATAATTCGCGTACAAATGTACGATTTGGGGATATCCTCCAATCACCCCCCTGATCCGAGACCCCGACCCCGCGTGTGACCAAGCAAACGACCCAACCCGTTGACCCACTGACGCTTATCGCCAAGCTCCCCGTGCGCCAACGTGTCGCCGCACTCGCCGAAGGGCTCCTCACCACCAACCCCAACACACGCGCATCCTGCGCGATGCTCCTCATCGAAATCGCCGGCTACCGCACCGATCCCACCCTCCGAACCCCCCTCGGATCCCTCGCCAACGCCTGGCGCGCCCGTTCCAGCACCGACGCGCTCAACGCCCTCGCGCGGGGATGGAAAAAGCTCGACTCCGCGCTCCGCCCCCTCGCGCTGGCGCTCGGCCGGGAACCCTGGATCAACGCCACCCGCGCCCTCGCGCAGTCCGAGCACGAGGACGAACGACTCGTCGCGCTCTCCATCGCACGGAACACCGCGGACCCGGCGCTCGCCTCACTCGCCGCCAATCTCCTCGAAGACCCCAGC
This sequence comes from Phycisphaerales bacterium, assembly GCA_027019265.1. GTDB lineage: Bacteria > Planctomycetota > Phycisphaerae > Phycisphaerales > UBA1924 > UBA1924. The sequence continues at coordinate 19,768 of JALUWX010000032.1, read as the reverse complement.
GCCCGTGTCAGCAAAGACGCCGACCAAACCCTCCTCTCCATGGCGCTCACCCTCCTCGATCACATCAGCCCCAAGCTCCTCGGCCCAGAACTCGCCGCCATCCGGGACCACACCCGAACCCCCATCCCCTGCGACCCCCGTGTCCTCGAACTCGAGCGTGGTGCGATGCTCGAAGCCATCGCCGACGCCGCCTGGTCCTTCGCCAAGCACCGCCGCCGATCCCCCCTCCTCGCCTCCCTCCTCCTGATCGATCACATCGACGATCCCGTCTCAGCCGCGCCCATCACGCGCATGCGCCGCCTCCTCCGCGAACGCAACCACCCGAGCCACGACCCACTCCGCACCGTCCTGAAACGCACACCCGCGCCCATCCTGCGACTCTGCGCCCTCCGATGGACCGCCATCGCGCCGATCGCACCGGCCTGCACGGACCGACTCGAGATCGCGACCGACACCATCGAGCACGAGATCGTCCTGGACAACGCCCACCTCGCGCTCGATCCCAAGCGAGCCAGCGCCATCGCGCGCATCCGCACCGATCGCGCCACCCACGACGACCCAGACGCGCAGAGCGAAGTCCTCCCCACACTCGACATCCTCCCCTTGCTCTCACCCCGTTCGCGCCGAGGCCGACTCCGCATCCTCCCCCTCCTCGACCTCCCAACGCATCGCCGTCGAGCCCACTTCGAACCCGCTCTCGCCGACCCGGACCCCGCAATCCGTCTCCCGGCCGTGGACCTCGTGGATCCCATCGACCTCACCGACTACATGTTCGACTCCAATCCCACCGTCGCCAGACACGCCGCGATGCGCTGGTCCTCCACAGGCGCGACACCCCCGACCCCCGAAACACCCTCCTGGTCCCGCCGTCTGAACGTCGCGCAGACCAACACCCGATCACGCGATCCCCTCGTCCGGCGTATCGCCGAGGAAGAACGAGCCCGCCTCGTCATCACCGACCCCTCGCGCCCCGAGTCCCGTCTCCAAGCCCGCCGACTCGCGCACTCCGACCCCGCGGGCTTCGCTCGACTCATCCGCGCCCTCTTCCGAGACGACGACCAGATCATCAACGCGATCACCCTTGTCTGTGCGCTCAGCATGGAACGGCGATTCGAGCAGGATCTCCTCGCGATCATGACCCGGGAGCACGAATCCGCCCGGGTCCGCGCCACCGTCGTCCGCGCGCTCGGCCGGATCGACTCCATCGCCGCAAAGCGCGCCGTCCAAGCCGTCCTGACCGACGACGACCCCCGACTCCGCGCCAACGCGATCGAAACACCCCACGTCCAATCCGATACACTCCTCGAATACAAAGGCGACGACCACCACCGGGTCCGCTCCAGCGCCCTCAGGCGCGCGCTCCTCGACACCCACGACCAGTACACCCACACCGGCGCGATCGAGGCGCTCCGTGAGATGCTCCAGGATCAACGCGAGACCCACCGGACCGCCGCCGTCTGGTGCGCCCAACGCGCCCTCGAACGCGCCACCTCCCCCTACCAACGAGAAGAGCTCAAACCTATCGCGTCGATGATCGAGCACATCGCACGCAAAGATCACAACGAGTCCGTTCGCACCCGCGCCGCCGCGTGCATCCGTCGTCTCAGCACGATCACCCAATGGGCTCGCACCGCAGACTCCTACGAAGGAGTCACCCCATGATCCGCACCCTCACCACACTCGCGGCCCAATCGCCCACCCGTCTCGTCGTGCCCGACACGATCGAACCCACGAGCGGATTCCCCTTCGCCCGTCTTCTCCTTATGGCTCTCGGGGCCGCCCTCCTCGTCCTCGCCTTCTTTGCCTACCGCGCCTGGCGCGAAAGACACACCGACCCCCGCGAACTCGCGTTCCGCACGATCACCAAACGCATGGCCCTCAGCGCCGAGCGGACCAGAGAACTCAGAGACACCGCGGCGAAGCGACCCCACACGACACCCATCGGGATCCTCATCCGGGAATACACACCCGCGGATTGAACAAGTCTCACAGACAGCAGCGGGGGAGCAAGACCAACGGGCTCAGCTCGCCCGGGCCGGATCGCTCTCTTCCACAAGCTCCAAACGGATCCCCCGGACCCCCGTCGAATCCGCGATCTCGCGTAGGAACTCCGGATCAAGCCGCTCCATGAGCGATCGTCCCAGGTGCTCCGGAACATCCACCACGCGCCCATCCCCACGCACCACATGCACATGCGGCTCAAGATCCGCGTCGTACCGGATCGCGCCAGACCCCCGGGTCCGCTGACCCACCCGACGCGCGAGCCCGTGCTCAACCAGCGTCTCGAGCGTGTTGTAGATCGTCGCAAGACTCACGCTCGAGTCGATCCCCGTCACCCGCGCGTGCAACTGCTCCGCAGTCGGGTGCTCCATCATCGACATCAATGTGCCGTACACCAACACCCGCTGGCGCGTGCACCGCAACGACGCTTCAGTGAGCCGGGCTTTCGCCAGCGCAGGATAATCTTGGTTCTCCATCACGCATCCATCCTAACACCCCAATAAACCCGATCCAACCCGCTCCCCCGAAACAGCTTACGGATACATCCCGGGTCCCAGACCCCCGTCACCCACCGAAGACACATCCTCCGGCCGGGGCGCCACGATCTCCATCCGCTTGTGATCGATCCCCGCCTCCTGAAACACATCCGACCCGGCGACCCACCCGAGCCGCTCGTAGAACCCCATCGCGCTCAGCTGCGCATGACAGTACAACCCCGGGATCGCGAGCTCCGCAAACGCCCGCGCCTCGATCGCGATCATCAGCTTCGTCCCGATCCCCTCCCCCTGGCGCTGCTCATTCACACACACCTGCTGCACCTTCCCGCACCGCTCGTCGTGATCCGCACCAGGCAAGCACAGCGTCGCCGCGCCCACCACACGCTCACCGTGCTGATGATCGACCACGGCCACGAAATGCTCGCTCCGCTGCTCCCGATCCCCCGTCATCTTCAGATAATCCTGGATCGTCAGATCAAGAGGCGCAAGGAGGATCCGGGTGCGCAGATCGATCTCCTGCGCGTACAACTCGTCGTCCATCGAAATCCGCTTGATCCTGACCACCCGCGCCGTCCTTCCATGATGCAACCCGATCGAAAAACCATCGGCCGACCATGATATCAGACAACCCGGGCCATCGCCCCGAGCGCCCCCGCCCCAGACACGCAATTCAGGGCTCGACAGCCCCCAACACCTTGCCCGGCCAGTTCGTGCACTCGACCACCTCCGCCGAACCCACCCGGTCCACGCTCTGACTCAGCCGCGCCCAGTTGATGTTCGCCCAGTCGTCCGAGTCGCTCAGCGAAGTGCAGACACTATCGTAGCACGAACCGTTCCCGTCCTGCCCACACGGAACCGGACTCCCGGAACAGTTCAGGTTCATCGAATACGGAGCGATATCGATCTGCCCGTTGAAGTTGAAATCGATCGGACCCCCGAGCACCCCGATCGTCTCGTCCACGAACCCCTCGTTCACATCGTGATTCCAACCAAAGGAATAATCGAGCACCCCATCCCCGAACGTATCCTCGTTGACATCAACCCCAGCAAACTGGAACCGGTAGTTCATCACCGAGTTGTAGTTGATCTTGTAGTTCCGGTTCTGGTGCCCACCATGAAGCAAGCCCAGGTTGTGCCCGAGCTCGTGCATGATCGTGTTCGACATGTTGTTCGTGTTGTTGTAGTTCACCATCGTCACGATGAAGTCGTCGCCGTTGACCTCCGCAAACCCCGAAGACCCGTTCGTCGAGGAGTTGTACCGATTCGCGAAAATCGCGTAATGGAAGTACCCCTTCCGCCTCGGGTCGAAGTGCTCCGCTTTGTACTGGTTGAACTCCGAATCGAACTGCACGAACACGGGCTCACCCGGGATCTGGTTCCCACCCGTGGACCCGAACCCCTGCCCGTAATCCAGATGGATGTTCACCCCGTCATCAGCCCCGTACGGGTTCTCCGCGCCCCCGTACTTGAATGCGAGCCGCACCCGCTCCGCCACCGCGGGGGTCGGCCGGTAGTTCTCCTGACGACCCTGGAACGTCCCCGCAAACCAATCGCACTCCACGAAAATGTCCTTGAACACCGGGGACGCGCCCATCGAGCGCAGATCCAAACCCTGCTCCGTCCCGAGCACCTCGTCCCCGTCATCGATCCCGTCCCCGTCCGTGTCTGCATTGAACGGATCCGACCCCGTCTGGGTCTGACTCAGATACACCCCGTCGTCCGTCTCCGCAAAGTCCGGGATCCGATCCCCGTCCGAATCCGTCAGATCCGGGCACGACGAGAACGCATCGAGGAACGATGACAGATCAAAGAAATCAAACACCCCGTTCCCGTCAAAGTCCGCGGCCGGATCCTCCTCCGCGTACAACCCCACGAAGTACGTCACATCGAAGAAGTCCAGCTCGTTGTCCGCCACCAGATCCGCCGCGCAGTACGGCGACCCCATCGCGGAAACCGAACAACCGGAAATCAAAGCAAAGACGAGAGCGCGCAGACGTGTCATCGTGATTCCTCCTGAAAAACCGGGTCACGAAAACTGTACCACAACCCCCGACGATCTCACAACAACTTACCCAATCCTTACGATCCCGCGTCCGACCCCTCGATCGTCAACGCCGTGTGCCCCATCCGCTGCGCGGCCATCTTCTCCCACCCGGACCCCAACTCCCCCTCCGGATCCGGGGGGACGATGTCCACCTTCTTCTCCCCCAGTTTCACTTCACCCGAACGGACCCGCTCCTGAAACGCTTTGCATTCATCGAGCAGCCGATCCAGGATCTCCTCCTCCCCAACCGTCGCAACCTTCTCCCCCTGCACATAGATAATCCCCTTCCGATCCCCGGCAAACACCGCTACATCCGCCCCCTCCGCCTCCCCGGGACCGTTCACCACACACCCCATCACCGCAACCTTGATCGGGAGCTCGATCTCCGCTTCCAGCTTCGCGTGGACCTCCTGGGTCAGCGTGAACAGATCCACCTGGATCCGCCCACACGTGGGACACGCAATCAACTCCGCCCCCTTCCGCTCGCGCAGATCCATCGAATACAGCAGCTCCAACCCGTCCTCGACCTCGTAGATCGGATCGTTCGCATACGAGATCCGCAAGGTGTCCCCGACCCCGTTCGCCATCAACGAAGACAACGCCGCGATCGACCGAATCGCCCCCGTCTCCTTGGGTCCCGCATGGGTTACCCCCAGGTGCAACGGATGCGCGAACCGCTTCGAGATCTCCGTATACGCATCGATCACGATCGGCGCACTCATGGACTTGGCGCTGATCGTGATGTCGTAGAAATCCCGCTCGTAGAAGATGTCCAGGTACTCCTCGAGCTTCGCGATCATGATCGCGAGCAGGTACCCGTGCTTCTGATCCGAGAAGAACGCCCCGAGCTCCTTCGCCCGCGCCTGCTTGTCCTTCCGCTCGATGATCGACCCCTCGTTCACCCCCACACGGATCGGGATCTGCTTGTCCTTGCACGCATCGATCACCGCTTCGACCTGCGCCCGATCGTTGATGTTCCCCGGGTTGAGCCGGATCTTGTGGACCCCGGCCTCCACCGCCTCCAGCGCCCGCTTGAAGTGGAAGTGCACATCCGCCACGATCGGGACCGTCGTCTGCGCCAGAATCTCCTTCAGCGCCTCCGTGTCCTTCTTCTCGGGAACCGCAACCCGGACAATGTCCGCCCCGGCCGCCGTCAGCTTGTGGATCTCCGCCACACACTTGTCGATCTCGTGCGTGTACCCCGCCGTCATCGTCTGCACCGACACCGGCGCAGGATCCATCCCCAGCGCCTCGGCGCTCAGCCCCTTCGAAAGCGGATGATCCCCCCGGATCCCACCCCCGATCGCCACCACACCCACACGATCATCGCCGACAAACACAGGCCGAGTTGGTACACGATCACGCATGGACAATCCTAGCTCGCAACAGCGGGGGACTCTCCACCCTCAACGCCCCCCGGCCGCGCCCGGTTCGCGTATTTGCACCGCCGAAGCCCAAGCCACGCAAAAGTTTCAAAGAACAGGAAGCCGATCAGGAGCCCGATCCTCGGCAACCAAGTGAATACCCAATCAGCCCACCCAGGAGCCGTTGGGACTTGCGCGTTCTGAACAGCTTGAACGAGCTCATCCATGGATCCGAAATCGCTCAGTGACAGCGAAACCTTCGGCGTGGTGATCTCCAGAATTACATCACCCACAAGCAGAGACATTGAGCAGAGCACAGCGCCCAGTATCCATCCGACACAGCCGTGTGTCGTGATGGACTCACCGAGTGAGCGAGAAATCCGTGTCCCGTGACGACGGCTCAAGAATCGGATTCCGAGTGTTTCGATTGTAGTGAGCACGAGAAGAGCAAGGATGCAGACGACCAGCCAGACACCGCTTGACATCACAAGTCGAAGGAACGAGCCCGAATCCAACAAGTCGAGTTCATGCAGTGACAACCCCTGAACCAACGCGACGGATCCGTTGACCAACGCCGACGCAGTTACGATCGGAACCAGCCGGAGCACTCCGGCCTGAGGCGTGTCAGCTCGCATGATTCGAACAATTCGCAGTGGATGCCGCACCGTCATCCACCACGTCCGCACCAACGATCCCACCCCGGGCTTCTGCTGCCAAGGCGTCCCCACCCGCCGCTCAGGCAAACTCTCCACAATCCCCTTCCCACACTCCGGACACGCCCCCTCAACATCCAACCCCTCCACGACATACCCGCACTGCTCGCAGAGCAGCGTGAACTCGTCCTCCCATTCCCGACCTCGTGCTGATCCCTTCGACATCACACCCCAACATACGGCCCATCCCCCCACGAAGCCCAACACCCCCAAAAACAACCGCACCCCGGACCCCCGGGGCGCAGCTCACGTTCGATCCATCCATCGCGCTTACGGACACCCACCCGAAAGCTCGCTCAGGAACGCCGACACATCGAAGAAGTCGAACACCCCGTCATCGTTGAAGTCCGCATCCGGGTCCCCCTCGGAGAACGCAGACAGGAACGCCGACACATCGAAGAAGTCGAGCTCCCCGTACGGAGCCGACAGATCCGCGCGGACACACCCCGCCTCCGAAACCCGGGTGATCCGGAGGGTCCCGATCCTGGGGCTCCCAGCAAACGGGAACCCATCGGAGATGTTCGCGATCGGGAGATGGGGAGTGATGTCCGAGTTCCCGGATACATAGTCCACCCCAGCATCCGTCCCCGAGTCGTAGGGTTCGAGATCGATCACGACCTCATCGAGCCACACCCCCCCGGCGCGCAGATCGAGATCATGGATCCCCACAAACCAATCCGGGCTCGGCGCGATCATCGTCACCAGCGAAAGCATGGGGAACGCGCGATCCACCTCGATCATCCCCGATCGTGAATCCGGAGAGAGCGCGATCGGACCCAGGTTGATGAACTGATCAGCCAGGTCCACAGCGATATACGCATCCACCTCGTTCCGGAGCGGGGCCGGGGATCCCGTCTCCGCCATCACCTCGATCCCGTTCGTCGCGATCCCACCCGGAGCCCACAGACTCACCACATCCGTGTGGGTCGCGCCGATCAGCGGCGAGAAGTGGGGGTTCGGTGGAAAGCTCGTCGGGTGATTCGCCGCGCTCCACCCCGCAACGAACTCAACCTCATACATCGCCTGATCCTGCGCCATCGAAGCACCAGCAGTCACAGAGATTCCCAGAAGACAGGCAAGAGCAGATTTCATCATTCGACCTCATGGTTAAGGGTGGTTTCACACCACAACCCCCGATCCCCGCCGCTTGTTCCAACGAACACCCCGATTCATCCATCCCGACCGATCCACGAGCCCCGAACACCCATCCGACACCCCCCCAGAAAGCACCCCCAGCGCATCACCACCAACACTTCCGAAGATACACTCCCACCATGAAAACCCCGACGATCATCGTCGCCGTCCTCCTCGCCCTCGTCCTCGGGGTCCCCTTCGTCATGAGCGCAGGGAAGCACGCCGCGACCCACAACGACGACGCGCCCACCCTCATCGTCGTCACACCGCACGTCCCCCAGATCCGTGACGAGTTCGCCCGCGCCTTCAGCGCCTGGCACGAGCGCGTCCACGGCACCCCCGTCAACATCGACTACCGCGCCCCCGGCGGAACCTCCGAGATCCGCAAACAACTCGAAGCCATGTTCGTTGACGCCGTCAAACGCCAGGAAAGCAGCACCGGGCTTGCCATGGACGAATCGGGCTTCGTCCCCCTCAAGCCCGGATCCATCGCCTTCGACGTCATGCTCGGCGGGGGCTCCTACGACCACGGGCTCCTCAAGCGAGGAGTCTCCGTCCAAGTCGTGGACACCGAAACCAACCAGACCACCATCGACGTGCGCATGTCCGCGCCCATGGACTTCACCCAGTCCGAACTCGACGACCTCTTCGGCGAAAACAAAATCGGCCCCCAGCACCTCTACGACCCCGATCAGTACTGGATCGGGACCGCCCTCTCTTCCTTCGGGATCGTCTACAACCGGGACGTCTACACCGACCGACTCCACCTCCCCGTCCCCGAGCAGTTCCGCGACCTCACCCAACCCGAACTCCACGGATGGATCGCCCTCGCCGACCCGCGCCAGTCCGGATCCATCACGACCACCTTCGACTCCATCCTCGGCAACGAGGGCTGGGACAACGGGTGGCGCATCCTCCGCGCCCTCTGCGGCAACACCCGCTACTTCACCAACTCCTCCACCAAACCCCCCATCGACGTCTCCCAGGGCGAAGCAGCAGCAGGGCTCGCCATCGATTTCTACGGCCGAGGCCAAGCCCAGGTCATCAAAGACTCCGGCGGCGGAGACCGGGTCGGATACACCGACCCAGCAGGCGCTGTGTACGTCGATGCCGACCCCGTCTCCATCATCAACGGCGCCCCGAGCCCCGAACTCGCAAAGCGATTCGTCCGCTTCTGCCTCTCCGAGGAAGCCCAAGCCCTCTGGCAGTTCCCGAGGGTGAACCCCGACAACCCCATCGGGGAGTCGGGCGAGCCCATGGGACCCCACGACTACGAACTCCGCCGCATGCCCGTCCGGCGCGTCATGTACGAGAAGTACTTCGACACCTTCATCGACCACGTGGACCCCTTCGAGATCGTGTCCGATGTCGAAAACCCCGGATGGCGCACGGGGGTCCAGGTCATGATGGGCTGCTTCGGGATCGACATCGCCGTGGATTGCCGCAAGGCATTCGAAGCCCTCAACAACGCGATCGAATCAGGACAGTTCAGCGACGAAGAACTCGCCGAGCTCGACAATCTCTTCTATTCGTTCCCAACAACCGAGATCGAAGGTCAGCCCGTCCCCTTCACCCAAGCCACCTACAGCGATGTCCGCAACGCGTGGCGCCCGCCCGGCGCGCAGCAACGCCTCGAGATCGAGTACACCAAGTTCTTCCGAAACAACTACCGAGAGCTGATCCACCGGGTCAACGAACGACTCTGATCACGTCCCCGCCGACTCCCGGCAGTGCGCACACCAGATCACCGGGCTCAGCCCCATCGCCGACTCCGTCCCCGGGTCATACTCCGGCGCAGGCGCAAGCTTCGACAGCGGCGTCAACATCCGCTGCTGATACTCGCGCTCCCGGATCACATACGAGGGGTTGTTCTGCGTCCCCGAGAAATCCCCGTTCAGCAGCTCCTGGATCCGCTCGATCCGGGACTCCGGGTACGGGTGCGTGGACAGAAACTCCGGCGGCCTCCCCGAGCTCGCCGTCTCCGCCTCCAGCACCTGCATCACGCGCAACTGACCCACCGGGTTGTACCCCGCACGCGACATGTACCGCATCCCGAGCAGATCCGCTTCCGACTCGTCATCACGACCGTACTTCAGCAAGAACAGATTGCTCCCCACCATCATCGCCGGCACCCCCGCCTGTCCGTACCGCCGCAGATCCGAATCCGGATCCGAAACACCCACGGCCACCGCCGCCGCCCCGAGCGCAAAGTTGATCCCGAGCTGCGCGCTCATCTGCTGATTCGAGTGACGCGCCGTCACATGACCGATCTCGTGACCCAGCACCCCAGCGAGCTCCGCCTCCGAGCTCAGCTTCTCAGCCAACCCGCGCGTCATGAAGATTTTGCCCCCCGGCAGCGCAAACGCGTTGATCACATCCGAGTTCACCAGCGTGAACTCCCAGTCCAGCTCCGGGACCGCTTCCTCCACCCCCGTCGTCAGCTTCATCCCCACCTCGCGCGTGTAATCCGTTGCCGTCGCATCAGGGACTTCACCCCCGAACTGCTCCGTCATCAACGGCGCCGCTTCCAGCCCGAGCCGTTTCTCCTTGTCCCACGACATCAGGATCAGCGTCCGTTTCCCCGTCGCTGGATTCACCTGACACGCGCCGAGCGGAGCAATCAACAACGCCGCAAATCCAACCAACACCAACGAGCGAATCCGAGCCGTGAACATGCGTGTTCTCCGTCTGAAGAATGCGAGAATGGAGCCCACCCCAGTCTAGACTGAAACGCCCATGACCGAAACCCACACCCAACCCGCGCCAGCCTGGTCCGCGCCCGACCTCGAGAACCCCCACGAGAAGGACGACAAAGCCACCCGGGTCCGAGACATGTTCGGAGCCATCGCCCGCGCCTACGACCTCAACAACCGAGTCCACTCCCTCTGGCGCGACGAGTCCTGGAGACGTTTCGCCGTCAAACAAGCCAATGTCCAGCCCACCGACGACGTCCTCGATATGGCCTGCGGCACAGGCGACCTCTCCCAAGCCTTCGCGAAACACTCAAGAGCCCGAACCATCACCGGCGCCGACTTCACCCAGGAAATGCTCGACATCGCCGAGCACAAGCGCCAGAAACTCAACCCCAAACTCGCCGACCGGATCACCTACCAGAACGAAGACGCGATGAACCTCTCCTTCGAGGATGAGTCTTTCGACGTCCTCTCCATCGCCTTCGGAATCCGCAACGTCCAGCGCCCCGAGCAAGCCCTCTCCGAGTTCTACCGGGTCCTCCGTCCTGGAGGCCGGCTCATCATCCTCGAGTTCGACAAGCCCACCATCCCCCCCGTGCGATGGTTCAACGATTTCTACTGCGCCACCATCATGCCCCGCACCGCCACCTGGATCGCGCGCGACAAATCCGGCGCCTACCGCTACCTCCCCAAATCCGTCGAAACCTTCATGACGAGTTCCGAACTCGCAACCGCAGCGCAAAACGCCGGGTTCGAGAACCCCGTCTCGAAGAAGCTCACCCTCGGGATCTGCGCCTGCACCCGCGCCGTCAAACCGACGCGCTGAACGAACCCCGGACTTCTACCCAGAGCAATCCACCCACACCCGCGCGTTCTCGGACGAGCAGTCAAGTCTGACCGGCTCCAATCACGACGAATTTCTCCGCACCCTCCTCAACCACCCACCGTTATCCAGACCACAAATCACGTTTCTCGGACCCAGATCCGACCAACTGTCCAATAAGAACCCCGCGCATCACTCAAAACGCCCGGTTCCACGGTTTGTGCGCACAAACTGTCACTTCCATTCCCACACACTCTCGCTCAAAGTTCTTTGCGCTCGATACCTCCCCGGCCGGGCGAGTGTTCGCCCAACACACTCCCAACCACGATCCCCAAGGCAGGGGGACACATCAGGGGAACGAAGAACCATGAGCGCTCAAGTCCTCTCCGAACGTCTGTTTGAAGCCCTCATCGAAGGCGACCGCACCCGTGCACGAAACGTCATCGATGAACAATGCACCAAGGGCGTCTCCCCCGAACTCCTCCTCACCGACCTCTACTGGCCGACCTACGAGCTCATCGAGAAGCTCCACCGGGAAGACCAGATCTCCGAACTCGCGTACAACCTCTCGACCCGACTCTTCCGAGTCCTCGTCGACCAGACCTCCCGGGACCTCATCGCTCAAAGCGACGCCCAACCCCTCAACCGCACCGTCCTCGCGTCCTGCGGCACAACCGAAAGCTCCGAGCTCGGCGCCCAGATGGCCATCGACCTCCTCGAAGCCGCCGGCTTCTCCGTCCGCTTCACCGGAGGCGGGGTCCCCATGGACGAGGTCCGTCAGAACGTTCAGGACACCCGTCCCGACGTCCTCCTCATGTTCTGCTCCAACGCAGCAGACCTCCCCGACATCCGGGTCCTCATCGACACCCTCCACGAGATCGGCGCGTGCCCCCACACCCAGATCGTCGTCGGCGGCGGCGTGTTCAACCGCGCCGAAGGGCTCGCCGAGGAAATCGGCGCCGACCTCTGGGCCGCGCACCCCCTCGAGCTCGTGGACATGATGATCGACGACTCCGAAACCCGCGCCACCCCCGATCAACGCACCGTCGGCCGCACACGCAAGCCCGTTTCTCCCGCCCCAATGCGTCAAGCGGCCTGATACCCGAACAAAAACCAAGCTCTCTCTCTTCAGCCCCGCGTCGCGCGCAAGCACGACGCGGGGTTGCTTTTTTTGCATCCCTCACCCCAGAAACCTGTATAGTGATGGTCTGAGCGGCGTTTCGCCCCTCGAAAGGACCCGATCCGCATGGAACGCGCCATCGAGCACGACCTCATCCGCCGCGCTATCACCGGCGAACGCGCCGCCGCCGGCGAGCTCATCCGCGCGCACCAGCGCTCCGTCTATGCCTACATCCTCCGCATGTCGGGCAAGCCCGAACTCGCCGAAGATGTCGTCCAGGAAGCCTTCGTCCGGGTCCTCGCCAACATCCACCGCTTCGATTTCCGCTTCCGCTTCTCGACCTGGCTCTTCACCATCGCACGCCGCCTCTACATGAACGCCATCGCGAAATCGCGCCCCGCCTACGACACCGACTTCGTCGGGTCCATGGGCGCGCCGGGCACCGCCATGCCCGAAGACCGCTCCCTCGACGACGAACGGTCCACCGTCCACAAAGACGCAATCCAACGCGCCCTCATGGAACTCTCCGACGAGCAGCGCGAGATCATCGTCCTCTTCCACCAACTCGACTGGCCCATCGCCCTTATCGCCTCCCACCTCGACATGCCCGAAGGCACCGTCAAGTCCCACCTCCACCGCGGCCGCCGACGTCTCCGCCTCATCTTCCAGCAGCACAAAGGCCTCGCCGAACAGTTCCAGGGAATCACCCAAGGGATCGGCGCATGAGCCCGAGCGATCCGAACCAGGACCAACAACCCGGTCGTATCCCCGAATCGCTGATCGACGCAGCGCTCGACGGCGAACTCTGCGACCGAATGAGCGACGAGATCGCGCACGCGCTCCGCTACGACAAGCAACGCCGCGCCGAACTCCTCGAAACCACCGAAGCCATCCGCTCCATGCGCGACGAAGACCTCGGGGTCCCCGACTTCCAGCTCTCCGTCCTCAACGCGCTCGACAAGCAAGACAAGTTCATCCCGCGCACCCTCCGCAAGTCCGTCCGTCTCGGACGACTCGCCATCGCCGCCGGGTTCCTCCTCGGGCTCATGGGTGTCGCCGCGCTCCAATCCCTCTACCCGCGTCTCACCTCGATCAGCGCCCCCGAGACCCCCGTGCTCAACGTCGCCGAGTCCGTCAAGGACGACGCAGCCCACATCGCACAACAGGTCGAGCCCGCGATCGAGACCGCGCGCGCGAACCTCTCCCCCCTCTCCTCCTTCATCGGCGCACCACGACAATCCCAGAACATCAGCGTCACCCTCACCACCGAGACACGCACCGACTCCGGCGAACTCACCCGTCTCCTCTCGGAATACGAAACACGCCACGTCATCGTCCTCGGACGCGCGCCCACCGACAACTCCGGACACGCGCCCTTCCTCGTCTCCTTCGCCGGCACCGACTCCGTCTGGCTCGTCGCAAACCAGCCGCACCCCGCCGCGCCCGAACCCGAAGACGAACCGCTCCCCGAACTCCCCTGAGCGAACCAGCGCCGAAACCATGTGTGCGCCGACGACCCATCGCCCCCGCAGATCCCGAATGACGTTGATCCGACGAGCCCTCACCCTCGCGATCGCGGTCTCCTCGTCCATCGCCCAGGCGCAGCAGAGCGCCTGGGACGAACTCGAACGCATCCCGAGCGAGATCGATCTCGCGATCGTCATGGATGATGCTTCCGCCGTACTCCTCAAGGACGAGGTCGCCATGTCCCGCGGGGTGCTCTCCGCCATCGGGATCATGCCCAACACAAGGCGCGCGTGGCGCTCACTCTCAAACTCCCTCGGGATGACGAGCGATGAAGCGATCCGCACCCTCCTCTCGGGGCGCGTCACCCTCCTCCTCGACTGGGACAAGAACACGATCGCCGACACGGATCCGCGTCTCCCCGAGATGCTCGCGCACATCGATACCCACTGGGTCCTCGGGGCGCAGATCCCCGCATCCACCCTCGACTCCATCACCAACAAGCTCAAGCCCGTCCCGCGCGACATCGTGGACGGGGTGCTCATCTACGCCATCGAGCAAGGGCGGTTCTCACTCGCGATCGTCGCGCCCGATGAGCATCAGCCCAACGCGCAGCTCCTCCTCTCACCGAAGGGCGCGTCGCGCACACTCGAACTCGCGCTCGCAAACTCGCGTGCCGAGGAACACACCGATCTCCCCTGCGCCCCCATCGCGGACACAGACGATGAAGCGCCGTGCATCGCTGTACGCACCAGGCCCGACGTGTTCTCGAGCGAGAACGCCGCCGTCCGTTTCGCCGGGGACGGGTACATCTGGGTCAAGCTCTCCGAATCCGCGCCCGACCACGGTCGCGCCGAGATCGCGCTGACCCCGACCCGGGAACAGCTCAACGAACTCACCGCCGGAGCGGTGGGGGGGGAGCGTGGAGCGAGCGGCGCCCCGATCCATCTCCTGGGGAGCGCGAGCCCGGACTCCACACTCCTCGCGTGCGCGACGAGCCCCGTCATGCGCCTCGACCTGAGCAACGGACTCGGGATCGACGTCTCCCTCGATCCACCCGCCGGGAGCGCTCCATTCGATCCGCGCGGATCGTTCCTCCTGATCACCGACCCCGAGGACCCGAGCGCCCCCGAAAGCACACAGGTCTCGACTCTCCTGTCGCGCTGCGCCCCCGGATCCGTGGACATCCGCGCCCTCGATCACGCGATCGCTCGCGCGATCGGATCTGACGCGCACGATTTCGGGGGGAGCTTCCCAGGCGCGACGCGCACCCAGCCGTACCGCACGGAACAGGACATCCCGGCCGCCGTCTCCTGGAAAGTCCTCGACCACGGCGCGTCCAGCGACGTGATTGTCAGCTTCGCGCCGACCGAAGCATCAGCCAGTGCGGCCGTCACGTCGCTCTCCGAACGGATCGCGCTCATCGAATCCATCAGCCCCGAACCCCTCTCGAGCACGACCATCGCCAAGGGCACCCTCGATCTCGCGCGGGTATTCGATCTCGTCACCGGACCCGGGAACACGATCACCCCGTTCCCCCAGGACGACATCCGGGGGACCCTGGACTGGAGCATCGTCATCGACGACGGGGTCCTCAGGGCCGTCATCGAGACGACACCCGATCACGGCGCATCGTTCCCCGAGCGGAAACCCTCGCTCGGTGCGGACTGATCCGGATTTTCCTTGACAAAACCGGAGCTACGATTGGGGGGGCGCCCACGAGGCGCGCCGTCCCACCCCATCAGCGATCAACGCTCGACCCCGAAGGCACGCATGTCCTCCGACACCCAGTCCATCACCATGCTCCGCAACGTCGCGATCATCGCGCACGTTGACCACGGCAAGACCACCCTCGTCGATAACCTCCTCAAGCAATCCGGGAACTTCCGGGCCGGCGAACTCGAGAAACTCGAGGGCGGGCAGCACGGATTGATCATGGACTCCGAGGACCTGGAGCGCGAGCGCGGGATCACGATCCTCTCGAAGAACTGCGCCGTGGACTACGTCAGTCTCGACGGCGATCCCTACCGGATCAACATCATCGACACCCCCGGGCACGCCGACTTCGGCGGCGAGGTCGAGCGCGTCCTCCGGATGGCCGACGGGTGCATGCTCGTCGTCGATGCGTACGAAGGACCCATGCCGCAGACGCGCTTCGTGCTGGGCAAGGCGCTCGAGGCCGGTCTGTCTCCCGTGGTGGTGATCAACAAGTGCGATCGTCCCGACGGCGACCCGGACCGGGTCATCGGCGAAGTGTTCGACCTGCTCGTCGCGCTGGGCGCTGAGGAGCACGCGCTGGACTTCCCGGTGGTGTACGCCTCCGCGCGTGACGGGTGGGCGCAGGACGAGTGGAACGGCGAAGTGACATCGTCGGATCTCCGCGCGGCGTTTGAGGCGATCGTGAAGCATGTGCCTCATCCGGATGTGTATCTCGAAGCACCGCTCCAGATGCAGATCACGACTCTGGGGTATTCCGAGTACGTGGGGCGCATCGGTGTGGGGCGTGTTTCACGTGGAACAATTCAGGTCGGGCAGCAGGTGTCGCTGGTGAAGCACCTCAAGGAAGGCGGCACAAAGGTTTCCAAGGCGAAGATCGTCACGCTCCAGGGCTTCAAGGGTCTGGGAAAGGTCGATCAGGGGAAGGTGAGCGCCGGCGATCTGTGTGCTGTGTCGGGGGTCGAGGGGCTGGATATCGGGGACACGCTGTGTGACCCGGATCATCCGGAGGCGCTGGATCGGGTGACGATCGATGAGCCGACGATCTCGATGGTGTTCAAGGTGAACGATTCCCCGATGGCCGGTCAGGACGGGGAGTACGTGACGTCTCGTCAGATCAAGGCGCGTCTGGATCGTGAGCTGGAGCACAACGTGGCGCTGCGCGTCGAGCCCGGCCGGACGATGGACGAGTTCATGGTCTCGGGGCGCGGGGTGCTGCACCTCGGGATCCTGCTCGAGACGATGCGCCGTGAGGGGTACGAGCTTAATGTGGGTCGTCCGATCGTGATCGAGAAGGAGATCGACGGAGTGCTTTCGGAACCCGTCGAGGAGCTTGTGATCGATGCGCCGGATCAGCACGTGGGCGCGGTGATGCAGCTCGTTGGTGAGCGCAAGGGCGAGGTCGTCAAGATCGACGCGCGTGGCGATGGGATGACGCACTGTGTGTTCGAAATCACGTCGCGCGCGCTCATCGGGCTCCGTTCTCGGATCCTGACGGCGACGCAGGGTGAGGGGATCATGCACCACACGTTCCTGAAGTTCATCCCGGTTTCGGGTGAGCGCCCTTCGCGCTACTCGGGTGTGATGATCGCGACGGAGAACGGTCAGGTGACGGGGTACGCCGTCGAGAACATGCACGATCGTGGTGTGATGTTCGTCAAGCCCGGTGACAAGGTGTACGCCGGTCAGGTCGTGGGTGAGCACAACAAGCCCGGGGACCTGACGGTGAACATCGTGAAGGTGAAGAAGCTCGACAACATGCGCAGCGCGAACAAGGAGGCGACGGTGACGCTCAAAGCGCCCCGTCAGATCTCGCTCGAGCAGGCGCTGGAGTACATCGAGGACGATGAGTTCGTGGAGCTGACGCCGCACTTCGTGCGTTTGCGCAAGACGATCCTGAGCGAGTCGGAGCGGAAGCGTTTGTCTCGTCAGGAGAAGAGCAAGGCGGCTTCGGCCGGGTGATCCGGAGTCGAGATCGGGTGTGTATATAGACGCCGGAGGTTTCCGGCGTTTTTTTGATGGGGGCCGCAATACCGGATATGATTATGCGTTATTCTCCTGGCCGTCGGTTCCCGACGCAGGACGGGGGCCGACTCGGAAGGAAAGGAGCTGGCGATGCGCAGCAGCAAGTCGGCGAAGATCGTGGTTGTGGCGGGGACGCTTGTGCTTGTGGGTGGGATGACGGCGATGGGTCCTCGGGGATCGTGTCGGGGTCGGGGTGGATGCGCGACGTTGAGTCCGGATTCGGGGCGGACGCGTGTTGCGATCCCGATCCAGAATGAGTCTGTCGTCTCGGGGGTGCTGCACATGCGCGAGGAGGAGAAGATCGCGCGGGATGTGTATCGGGTTCTGGGTGAGCTCTGGGGCGCGAACGTGTTCCTGAACATCACCCAGTCCGAGCAGCGCCACATGGATTCGATGGCGATGATGATCGATCGGTATCGGCTCACGGATCCGATTGTGGACGACACGGTCGGGGTGTTTGCCGCGCCCGAGTTTGTGGAGTTGTACGGCGAGTTGATCGCGAACGGGGAGCGTTCGCTGATGGATGCGTACAAGGTGGGGGCGTTGATCGAGGAGCTGGACATCGTGGATCTGCGCGAGGCGCTCGAGGATGTCCGTGACCCTGTTCTTGCTTCGGTGTACGAGAATCTGATGCGTGGTTCTCGGAATCACCTGCGCGCGTTTGCGCGTCAGATCAACAACAACGGCGGGACCTACGAGGCGCGGTATCTGACCCAGGACGAGTTCGATGCGATCGCGAACTCGCCGCATGAGCCGGGTGGGTAATGGGTCGATGATGATCCGGGAGGAGAGATCCGGATGAGGGATCGGGACGCGCGTCCCGGTCCCTTTTGTGTTCCTGGGATCAGTCCTGGCTGGGGGAATGGGACATGACCTGGATCGGTGGGCTCGGTTTGAAGTTGATGTCGCGCTGGGGGAAGGGGATCGTGATGTTGTGCTCGCGGAAGAGCTCGTCGATCCGGAAGCGGAGATCGGATTCGATCTGGCGGCGGTCGAGGAGGTTGCGCGGCATGATCCAGAAGTGGAGTTCGAAGTCGAGGGAGGAGTCCCCGAAGTTCATGAAGAGGACCCGGTTCTCCGGGTGTTCGAGGACCCGGACGTGGTCTTCGAGGACGGACTCGAGGGTTTTCTTCACGAGCTGGACGTCTGAGCCGTAGGCGACACCCACGGGGATGATGACGCGCATGGAGCGGTCGGGGAGGAAGAAGTTCCCGACGCGGTTTTCGAGGAGGATGGAGTTGGGGATGACGGAGGTGGCGCCTTTGTAGTCCTGGAGGTGGGTGGCGCGGGCTCCGATTTTGAGGACGACCCCCGAGAAGCCCGAGACTTCGACGAAGTCCCCGACCTGGATGGGTCGTTCGAGGAGGAGGATGAGGCCTGAGATGAAGTTGTTGACGAGGTTCTGGGATCCGAAGCCCACGCCGATGGCGACGGCGCCGCCGAAGATGGTGAAGACGGTGAGGGGGACGCCGGCGATCTGAAGAGAGAGGACGGCGACGGCGGTGAGGAGGATGTAGAAGAGGACGGTCTGGATGGCGCTTGCGGGGCCGGGTTCGACTTTGAATCGGGGGAGGAAGGCTTTGGCGACGCGCTTGGAGATGAACTTGGCGAGGATGATGCCGACGATGAGGGTGAGGAGCGCGATCACGATCTGGGACACGGAGATGGTGGTGTCCTGGAGCTTGAAGAGGTCCATGTGCCAGATGTCGGAGGCGTGGTTGTAGGCGTTGGCGAGGAGGTCGATGGCGGGGGAAGCTTCGGGGAGCCCGGAGGTCGGGGGGTTCTCGGTCGTTTGTTGGGCGGTGTCCTGGATCACGGGTGGATGGTAGGTTTGGGAGAGTCGATGAGGGGATGCAACCGTCGGGTGTTCGGTCAGTATGAATGGCTGTTCATGGAAGCAGAGGTGACACGATGAAGCGGATGTGCTCGGGGACGGTGATTGCGGTCGTGATGGCGCTGGTGACGGTGACGATCGCGCTGGTGCTGGTTGCTTCGGGCTCCTCCGAATCGGGGACTTCGGGTGCGTTTATCGTGATCATGCTGGGGGCGGCGACGACGGTCAGCGCGGGGGCTTCGGGTCGGAAGGAATGCTGCTGTATCCGGAAGCTCTTCGGGAAGAAGAAGGCGGCGGAGGTCGTGGTGGGCGAGGGATCCGAACCGAATCCGTACTCGGC
>JALUWX010000031.1 GCA_027019265.1 Phycisphaerales bacterium | reverse complement strand
ATTGGGGGGGCGCGGGTTTTCCGGGGGGGAGGGGTGTGGTTGGATGGTCGGATCATGTGTGATTCCGGGTGTTTTTGAGAGGACGGGCATGATTGGTTGGTGTGGGATGATGGCGGTGTGTGCGATGGGGCCGATGCTCGGGGATGGGGGGACGTCGGCGGAGGCGGTGTCCCGGGTGTCGCTCGAGTCGGTGGGGGCTTCCGTGGGGATCGGGGGGTACTTCCCGGCGCAGGGACAGGGCGCGGGTGTTGCGGCGGCGGATTACGACGACGACGGGGATATCGATCTGTTCGTGGCGCAGGGGTTCGGGCATCGGGACGCGCTGTGGCGCAACGACGGGGGGGTGTTCACGGATGTGGCGGAGTCGAGCGGGCTCACGACGACGTTCAACGCGCGGTGCGGGTTGTGGTGCGACTTTGATTCCGATGGGCTGCTCGATCTGGTGGTGATGCACGATCAGTTCCAGCAGCCGGGGACGATCGGGACGAGGACGTTGGCGCTGTACCGACAGATGAAGGATCGGACGTTTGTCGAGGTGACGGGTGGGTCGGGGCTCGACGGGTTCGGGTTGTTGTTCCTTCAGGTGCACGGGGGCGGGATGTGCGCGGGGGATCTGACGGGGGACGGTCGTCCCGACCTGGTAGTGACGACGTGGGATCGGGGGGCGCGGGTGTATCGGAACGAGGGGGGGATGGTGTTCACGGACATCTCGGCGCAGACGGATATCTCGGGTGATGTCGGGGTGTTCTGGCAGCCCGTGATGTTCGATGTGGATGATGACGGGGATCTGGATGTGCTGATCGCGCACGACTTCTTCGAGAACGTGCTGTTGGTGAATGATGGGTCGGGGACTCTGGTGGATGAAGCGGATGTGTACGGGATCGACAGCGCGATGAACGAGATGGGGATCGCGCTGGGGGATCCGGATATGGACGGGGACTGGGATGTGTCGATGACGAACCTGTATACGTCTCCCCAGGGGGTACAGGAGCACAACGTGTACTTCGAGCGCGAGGGTTCGGGGTTCGTGGAGCGCGCGGTTGAGCTCGGGGTGGGGCGCGCGGGATACTCGTGGGGGACGGTGTTCACGGATCTGGACAACGACGGTCGGGTGGATCTGCTGTGTGTGAACGAGGACGAAGCGGTGAAAGCGGAGCGTTTGCCCTGGCGCGCGTGGAGGAACGTGGGGTCGCGCGGGAACGGGGTGGTCTTTCGGAGTGTGGAGGAGGAGATCGGGTTCGATTTCGATGATCACGGGTCGTCGCTGATCGATGTGGATCTGGATCGGGACGGGGACCAGGATCTGGTGGTGACGGTTTTCGACGGGATGGGCGGGGGCGAGCTGCGCGTGCTCGAGAACGACTCGGCGCGGGTGATCGATGAGCACGGGTGGATCGTGGTTCGTCCGAGGATGTGGGGGACGAACAACACAAGGGCGTTGGGGTCGGTGGTCCGGGTGCGCGTGGGGGATGTGTGGCGGTCCCGGGTGATCGGGGCCGGGACGTCGTTCCAGGGTCAGGTTCCGGCCGAGGCGCACTTCGGGCTCGGGGTTGCGGAGGTGGTCGATGAGGTCGTGGTGGAGTGGAGCGGGGGTGGGGAGACGGTGCTCCACGATGTGGAGGCTCGCGGGGTGGTCGATGTGACCCCGGCGATGGGGCGCGGGCGCGATGTCACGCGGGTTCTGCGGATGCTTCGGACGCGGGTCGGGGTGTGGGGGCGCTGAGCGCGAAGATCGATTCGAACCAGGGCTTGAGTTCGCGGCGTTGGTCCTTGTGTCCTTGGGAATGGACGAGGGGGATGCGCGCTCCTGTATCGAGGACGGCGATGAACTCGTGGGTGTGCCACGATTCCTTGTTCGGCTTCTTCTTCGATTTGAACTTGGGCTCGGACTCGATATCGATTTTCGTGACGGCCGCGATGGGGTGAGATTCGGAGCCGTCGGCGCGGGAGAAGGTCTGGGTGTCGAAGTCGATGATGATCCGTCGCGCGGGGTTGGTGCGTTTGACGGCGGTGCGGGTCATGATGACGGCGGCGTAGACACAGCTCAGGAGACAGGCGAAGAGGACGACGCGCCGGTCGGCCATGAATCCGCCGAAGATGAGGAGGACGACGAAGGTGAGGATGAAGGAGGAGACGCAGAGGTTCGTGAGGTAGACGGTCCAGAGGTTCCAGGCCTGGTCGCGCAGGACGAGTCTGGTGTTTGAGCGCGACGCGATGAGGGGGCGCGCTTTGAGTTCGAGCTCGGGGGTGTTGCGATCCCTTACCGCGCCGAGGAACCAGACGAGGAACCCGATCCCGACACAGTGGAAGGGGATCATGAAGAGGATGACGGTGTAGGGGAACGAGTCGTCGGAGATGTCGAGGACGGACTCGGTGGGATCGTTCGGGTCGATCCAGACCTGGACGGTGGTCCCGGGCGGGTGCTGCGCGACGACGTCCTTGGCGAAGCGAGAGGAGGAGGTCGAGAACTCGTAGAAGGAGTATCGATCGGCGCTGTAGGTGGTGCCCTGGTGGGTGTAGTCGTACTCGATGACGGGTTTGTACTGGGTTCCCTCGTCGGAGTGCTGCTCGTCCACGCGCGCGTCGGTGACGGTCCCGAGGACGGGGGTGTAGTTGCGCCGCGCGTTGAGCTGATCGAAGTACTGGGCTCCGAGTTGGTAGTCGAAGAACCCGACGATCCCGTTCCAGAAAAGGACGATGAAGAGGAAGCAGCCCAGTCCTTTGGTTGAGGTTCGGATCATGGGGCTGCTCGTGTCCTGTCGTGGTTACGAGATGGAGAGGGTCGGGGTCTTGGCGCCTCGGTGCATTGTGGCGAGGGTGAGCTGGGCGATGAGCTGGTCGGCGAGTTGTTCGAGGGACTTGGGGAGCTGTTCGCCTCCGGCGGTTGCGGGGTCGAAGTTCTTGGTGGGGTTTCCGGAGTCCATGTTCTGACGGAGGGAGGTGTTGATGGGGATGGACCCGAGGAAGGGGATCCCGAGGCGCTGGGCCATCTGTTGGGCGCCGCCGCGGCCGAAGATGTCGTATTCCTTGCCGTCGTCTCCGATGAAGTAGGACATGTTCTCGACGGCGCCGAGGACGTCTACGCCGAGGGATTCGAACATCTTGGTGGCGCGGACGGCGTCGTCTTGCGCGACTTTCTGGGGGGTGCAGACGATGACGGCGCCGGCGAGTTTGACGGACTGCGCGAGGGTGAGGGGGACGTCTCCGGTTCCTGGGGGGAGGTCGATGATGAGGTCGTCGAGTTCGCCCCACTCGGTGCGTTCGATGAGTTGGTGGAAGGCGCCGTGCGCCATGGGGCCGCGCCAGATGAGGGGCTTGTCGGTTTCGACGAGTTTGCCCATGGTGATGGATTTGACGCCGTGGACCATGAAGGGTTGGAGGACGGAGTCGATGACGTTCTGATCGAGTGTTTGGAGCCCGAGCATGGTGGGGAGGGATGGGCCGTAGATGTCGCCGTCGAGGATCCCGACTCGTCGTCCCTTGCGTGCGAGCGCGATGGCGAGGTTGACGGCGACGGTGGATTTGCCCACGCCGCCCTTCCCAGCGCCGACGGCGATGATGTTGTCCACGCCGGGGACTCCCGAAGCGCTCGCGTTCTGTGGTGCTTGCTTTGGCGCGGGTGCGGACTCGGCTGAGGACTTGGGGTCGGACTTGAGCCTGAGGACGGGGTTCCCTGCGTGGTCCACGAACTCGACGACGAGCCCGAAGGGGTCGAGGTTGTGTTCCTTTGCGAGGGAACGGACGAGGGTGTCGATGAGCTTTGCGAGGGAGGAGAGGGTTTCGCGTGGGGGCTGTGGGGCTTCGGCGCCCATGCCCTGGGTGTAACAAAGACGGACGGAAGCATCGGTGTCGCAGACGGCGATGTTGATGATGCAGCCCCTGGAGAGGATGTCTCCCCCTTCGGGGTGGGAGACGGCGGCGAGGGTTTCTTTGATGCGGTCTTTGGTGAGGGTCATGGGGGCTCGTGGGGACTGGAATCGGCTGGAGAATCGGCACGATCGTTGTGACTGGACCTGCTGGGGATGGTAGGGGTCGAAGGGGAAAATCGGTAGTGGGAACGAATTGTGCAATAGGGGGTTGCGCGTGCCGTTGGGCTTGGGACTGTGGGATGAATGAACACGAATGACGGGGCCCGAGACGGCTCCGAGAAGGAGTTTGAAATGGCGACTTCACGCAACACAGGACGCACGGTTTGGATGCTCGGGGCTTCGGTGCTCGTCGCGGTGAGTGGAACGGCGATGGCGCAGGATTCGGGCGAGAGCACGCTCCTGAAGGGGCCGGAGGTTGTTGAGAACTCCGGTCCCGGCGCTGGCTCGACGATGAGCGGCGAAGCGAAGAAGGAGCGGACTGGGGAGCTCCGGTTCCAGAGCTACATCAGGGCGCTGCGCTCGATGCAGAAAGCATCGGAGGAGAACCCGGAGCTGGCGCTGACGGAGGAGCAGGACGCGCAGATCCGTGAGATCGGGAAGGCGCATCGGGAAGCGATGAGAGCGTTCATGGACGAGCACAAAGAAGAGTTCGAGGCGCTCCGTCCGGCGCGTGGTGAACGAGGCGAGCGTGGTGAACGCGGGGCGCGTCGGGGTCCCGGCGGAGAGCGCGGGGAGTTCGGTGACCCCGAGGGTGATCCGATGATGATGGACGATGCACCTCCCCCTCGCCGTGAGCTCGGCGAGAAGGGTGAAGGCGGGGAACGCCCGAGCCCCGAGGAGATGCAGGCACGCCGGGAAGCGCTCGCGAAGCTGATGGACCAGGCGCCGTCGGACGAGGACGCGAAGAAGGCGATGTGGGACGTGCTGAATGAATCGCAGCGTGAGTTCGTGACCAAGGACGTGATGCGCCAGCGCGAAGCGCGTCAGAAGCGTGTCGATGAAGCGATGAATGGGGAGAAGCGCGGCGAAGCGGCGTCGGGTGAAGGAAAGAAACGAGGGGAGCGACTCCAACGTCGTCGTTCCGGATCGAGCGATGACTGATCCTCTGGGTCGGACCTGACCACACCATCCCGTTTCCTTCGGGTTCGGAGCGCTTCGAGAAATCGGGGCGCTCCGTTTGTCTTTTTGGGTGTGTGGATCAGGCGCTGGCGCGGGCGAGTTTGGGGCCGACGACGGGGATGGAGGCACGACGGATGGCGAGGACGAGGAGGGAAGCGACGAAGACCATGATCGCCATCGCGAAGAGTGAGGGTCCAGCGAGGGGCTGGAGATCGGGGTTCCCGAGTGCTTCGGGATCGATGGAGATCCCGAGCTTGGTGAGGTGGGACATGATCGCGCCGGAGATGACCCCGAGGGCAAGGAGTGCGCCCAGGGTGATGGTGCGCGGGATCAGGAGGAGGACGACGGCGATGAGCTCGGCGGATGCGGTCCCGTAGCGCCCGATTGGTTCGAGCCCGAGGGTGTCGAAGAGCGCGACGGTTTCGGGTGCGCCGGTGAGCTTGAAGAAGAGGGTCTGCGCGAGGATCGCGGCGGCGATGATCTGGAGGATCCACGAGATCGTGCGCGCGGGGGTGGAGAGGTTCGTCGGCGAATCGTGGGATGACATGATCGGCTCCTGCTGTGGGTAGGATCGGAACGATCAATGCGCGTCGTCGGCGCGTTATTCGGTGTGTTCGGAGTCGTCCATGAAGATTCTGGTCCTGCTCGTGCTCGGGTATCACCTGGTGGTGTCGTTGTACTCGTTCTATCTGTACGGGCTCGACAAGCGGCGATCCGTGATCGGGGGTCGTCGGGTCCCTGAGAAGACGCTGCACACGGTGGATCTGATGGGGGGTTGGTTCGGGGGGTGCTTCGCGCGTCGCATGCTGCGCCACAAGACGGTGAAGCGGAAGTTCGTGGTGATGTTCTGGCTGAGCGCCATCGGGCACATCACGATTTGCTGCGCGCTGCTGTGGTTCGTGGGGATGATGTCGCGTTGATCAGGCCGCTCTTCGTTTCGCTCTGTGCGCGAGGACGGCGGCGCAGGTCTCGAAGAGTTTGGGGAAGTCGATGGGCTTGGTTTCGTAGGCGTTGGCTCCCGCGTCGAAGGCGCGGTCCCGTTCGGTCTGGAGCGCGTGGGCGCTGAGCATCACCACGGGGATATCGAGCCCTTCTTCGCGGATGGCCCGTGTGGCTTCGATCCCGTCGAGCTTGGGCATGGAGATGTCCATGAGGACGAGCTGGTAGGGTTCGTCGCGTGCGTCGGCGTCGTGGAGTTCTTCGAGGGCTTCGTAGCCGTCGGCGACCCGGGTGGGTCGGCATTTGATCTTGTTGAGTTTGTGCATGATGAGACGGGCGTTGTCGTCGCCGTCTTCGACGAGGAGGATGTGGAGACCCCGGAGCGCGTCTTTGGGTGTGGCTCGCGACGATTGGGGGGTGGTGCGGGTGTGGTCTTCGGGGAGATCCTCGGCTTTGCACGAGATGTACGCGATGAAGGTGGAGCCCTCTCCGGGGACCGAGTCCACGGTGAGGTCCCCGCCGAGGTCCCGCGCGATCCGTCTGGAGATGGAGAGCCCGAGCCCGGAGCCGCCGTATTTGCGGGTGGTGTTCGCGTTGGCTTGCGAGAAGGACGTGAAGATCCGTGTGCGTTGGAGCGGGGTCATCCCGATCCCGGTGTCCTTGACATGGATCTCGAGGATGGAATCGGATGGGGTGGGTCCGACATGGAGGACGGCGATCTCGACCTTGACGCTCCCGTGCTGGGTGAACTTGATCGCGTTTCCGACGAGGTTGTTGAGGATCTGAAGGACCCGGGTGGGGTCGGTCCTGATCTGATCGGGGGCGGCGTCATCGACCTTGATGCTGAGATCGATCCCCTTGCTCCGTGCTTTCTCGATCATGAGGTGCTCGAGGTCGCTCGCGAGGGTGCGGATGGAGAAGGAGATGGACTCATAGGTCATCGCGCCGGATTCGATCTTGGAGAAGTCGAGGACGTCGTTGACGATGTGGAGGAGGTGCTCGGTATTGCGCCGGACGGTGCGGAGATGGTCCTGGCGCTGCTCTTCGCTGACGTCCTCTTCCAAGGCGAGATCAACGTACCCGAGGATGGCGGACATGGGGGTTCGGATCTCGTGGCTCATGCGCGCCAGGAAGTCGCTCTTGGCTTTGTTCGCTCGGTCGGCGTGTTGTTTGGCGAGTTCGAGGTCTTCGGTTTTGCTCGCGATCTCTTTCTCGAGTCGTTCGTTCTGCTTGTGGAGGGATTCGTTGAGTTCTCGGGAGAGGCGCTTGGCGCTGAGCGAGAGTTTGAATGCGTCGAGGTTGGAGGCGAACTTCCACGTGAAGAATCCGAGGGGGATGAGCATGAGCGCGAGGAGTCGGTAGGCCGGCCAGAAGAAGAGGATGATGGAGGAGACGTAGCCGCAGAAGGCGCAGAGCAGGAAGATCCACGCAAGGTCCATGAGTTTGGTGTTGCGGTCGTGGGGTTCTTCCTCGAGGTATGCGCGTCTCCAGAAGATAAAGATCCGGATGTACCCGAGGATCACGATCGCGTTGACCCCGACGAGGGTCCAGACCCAGAACCAATCGGTGTTGCCCTGCTGGGTGACGAGGCAGTGGGTGCGGGGCATGTAGGCGCCGTCGGCGGTGAAGAAATCGAGGAACCCGATCCCGGTCGAGCTTGTGTGCTCGTGATCGAGGGTGCAGTTTTGATCGTTGCGCCAGACCTGCGCCGAGCTTGAGGAGGGGGATGCTCCGTTGTATGCGATGACGGCGACGCTGGTGAGCGCGAGCACGATGAGGGCGCTCATACATCCGGCGCGCAGGATGGATCGCGGGATCGTCACGAGTTCCGGATCGGTAGATCCGGAGACTGGATCCGGCAGCACGAGAATTTGATCGGAGAGCCGGATTTATCGTGTGCCTGGGCCGCCGGAATAGGCGGGAATACCCAGACACGGACAGTCCGAGAACCGATGAGTCAGGCGCCGGCCATCTCGGAGAGGTTCACGGTGACGGGGACGAAGGTCCGCGCGACGCGGGCTTCGAACTCGGGGCGGAACTTCTCGATGATGGTGCGGGTGGCCCAGTTGTTGCCGTCGGCGAGCCCGCAGATGGTCGTGCCGGGCATGGAGCCCATGGAGCACGCGATCTCGTGCGCGAGGTCGAGGTCCTTGGTCTTGGCGTCGCCGGCTTCGATCCTGGACATGATCTGGTAGAGCCAGCCCGAGCCTTCGCGGCACGGGGTGCACTGGCCGCAGGATTCGTGCTTGAAGAAGCGGGTGATGTTGCGGCAGACGGCGACCATGTCGGTGTCTTCGTCGAAGACGGTGGGACCGGATGTCCCGAGCCCGAGGACCCCGTACTTGCGCCCGATATCGAAATCCATCTCGGCTTCGTACTGGTCGGTCCCGAGGATCCCCATGGAGACCCCGCCGGGGATTGCGGCTTTGAACTTCTTGCCGCCCCGGATCCCGCCGCAGTAGTCTTCGATGAGTCGGTTGAGGGGGATCCCGAGTTCGAGCTCGTAGCACCCGGGCTTTTCGACGTGTCCTGAGACACCCATGAGCTTGGTGCCGAAGGAGGGTGGGCCTCCGATGGAGGACTCGACACCCTGCTCGCAGAACGCTTTCGCGCCGTCGGTCATGATGAAGGGGAGGTGCGCGAGGGTTTCGACGTTGTTGATGATGGTGGGTCGGCCGAAGAGTCCCTTGAGCGCGGGGAAGGGGGGCTTGATGCGGGGCCAGCCGCGTTTGCCTTCGATGCCTTCGAGGAGAGCGGTTTCTTCGCCGCAGATGTAGGCGCCCGCGCCGCGGTGGACGTAGCAGTGCGCGGTGAACGGATCACCCGACCCGTTGCCCGACTGGGCGATGAGGCCTTTGTCGCCGAAGATCCCGTTGTCGTAGGCCTCTTTGATGGCGTTCTCGAGGACATGGGCTTGGTGGTGGTATTCGCCTCGGATGAAGATGTAGGCCTTGTTGAGTCGGCATGCGTACATGCAGATCGCGATGCCTTCGAGGAGCCCGTGGGGGTCGAAGTCCATGAGGAGTCGGTCTTTGAAGGTGCCGGGCTCGGACTCGTCGGCGTTGATTGCGAGGTAGCGTTCGCCGCCGTCGGGATCGGGGAGGAAGGTCCACTTGAGCCCGGTGGGGAAGCCCGCGCCTCCTCGTCCACGGAGGACGGAGTCTTTGACTTCCTTGGTGACGTCTTCGGGCTTCATGGTGAGGGCTTTGCGGAGCCCTTCGTAGCCGCCGGTCTTGGTGTATTCGTCGTAGGAGACGATGTGGCGGTCCTTGATGTTCCCGAAGGGCGCGGTGGGGATGCGCTTGAGGAGGACGTGGGAGGTGAGGGTGTTCTCGTAGGTGGGTTTGGGCATGGTTCGTGCTCGCTTTGGGGTCGCGCAGGATCGCTGTGGGCGATTCTAGCCCGGTGCACGGGGGAGTTGGGCTCGGTCTGGATGACCCTGAGAACCGGGTGGATCAGCTGATCGCGGCCGCACCGGCGCTGGCGACGGCGTGGTCGTTCTCGACGGAATCGCCGGAGACTCCGACGGCTCCGATGATGTCGCCGGCGCTGTTCTTGATGAGGACCCCTCCGGGGAAGCTGATGAGCCCGTTGTTGGAGTGCTCGATGTTGTAGAGGGCGCCTCCGGGCTGGGAGAGCTTGCCGATCTCGCCGGAGTCCATGTTGAAGGAGCGAGCGGTTTTGGCTTTCTTCATCGCGATGTCGATGGAGCCCAGCCAGGCGCCGTCTTCGCGTGCGAAGGCGGTGAGGTTCATCCCGGAGTCGAGGACGGCGATGTCCATCTTGGTGCCGAGCTCTTTGGATTTGGCGCGGCAGGCTTCGATGACGGCGTTGGCTTGATCGAGGGTGATGTTCATGGTCGGGTCCTTCGTCTCTCGGGTTCCTGTGTGTTCAGCTGGTGCTGACAGGGCACTGTATACGGAGGACCTGGTTGATTATGAACTCGGGGGATCGTCGTTGAACTCGATCTCTTCGATCGTGGTGCGCCGAAGGGTGACTTTGTGGCCTTCGATTTGGCCTTGTCGTTCTTCGGTCTCGCGCGAGACTTCCTGGACGGTGGGTTCGTCGTCCGGGGGCGCGGGTTTGGAAGCGGCGGACCAGAGGTGCCCGAGGAATCGGCCGACGGCTCGGGTGATCGGGATGTCCTTGTCCTCGGGGGGCATAGGGGATGATATGGCTCTATCGTCTGAACCATGAGCGAAGATCAAACCCTGGACCATGGGCGATGCGGATGGGCGAAGGGAGCGCTGGATGTGGTGTATCACGACACCCAGTGGGGTGTTCCCGAGCGGGATGAGCGGATGCTGTTCGAGATGCTGACGCTCGAGGGGGCGCAGGCCGGGCTGAGCTGGTCCACGATCCTCAAGAAGCGCGAGGGGTATCGGAGCGCGTTTCGGAACTTCGAGGTGGAGAAGGTCGCGAGGTTCACGGAGAAAGACGTCGAGCGGCTCATGGGGGACGCTTCCATCGTGCGGAATCGTTTGAAGATCACATCGACGATCGACAACGCGAAAGCTGTGGTTGAGATGCACACGCGCGGAGAGTCGCTGAGCGATCTGCTGTGGGGGTATGTGGACGGCACCCCGATCGTGAACACACGGACATCGCTCGAGGACATCCCGGCGCAGACGGAACTATCGATCCGGATTTCCAAAGACCTCAAGAAGCGTGGGTTCCGCTTTGTGGGGCCGACGATTGTGTATGCGTTGATGCAAGCGATCGGGATGGTCAACGATCACGTGGTGACGTGTCCGCGTCGCTTGGAATGCGCGGCGATGGGGTGAGCGATGGGTGATTCATTGCTGGATCAAGAATCCGTGTTCATCGAGACCACCCCGATGTGGCGGAACCCGCTCGTCAAGTTCCTGATCCCGTTCGAGGTGTTCATCAACAGCGCGATCATCGGATTGATCGCGTGGAAGTCGCCGGGGACGAGGGTTGGGCTTTTGAGTGTGTGGATGCTGGTGTGTCTCGGGCTTCCCATCCTGATGATGCTGGTGCGGCTCAAGACGGATGTGTCGCGCGCGATGCTGCGCGTGGGGTTCTGGCCGATCCCGGGGTGGCGGATCCGGACGGAGCGGATCGTGGGGTTCGAGTATCGGAAGATCGACCCGATGAACAAGCTCGGGGGGTGGGGTCTGAAGTTCAAGAAGGATTTCGGGGTGGTGCTCAACGTGGTCGGGGAGGATCATGTGATCGTCACGCTCGACAACGGGAAGAAGCGCACGATCGGGACGTGCGAGCCCGAGGCGCTGATGGACGCGCTGCGGTTCGTGTGCGATGTTCAGGAAGACGAGGAGACGGGCGCTGGTTGATCAGTGCTCGTCTTTGACGGCGCCGGAGCCGCCTTTGGTGTAGGAACCCTGCTCGATCTGGTCGATGAGGTTGACGAGTCGATCGGGGGTGAGGTTCTCGTGGAGGTCCTCATCGATGAGGGCCGCGGGGGCTGTGCCGCAGGAGCCGATGCACTCGAGCTCGATGAGGGTGAACTTGTTGTCGTCGGTGGTCTGTCCGACGTCGATCCCGAGGCGTTTTTTGACGGCTTCGGTGCACTGGGTCGCGTTGCAAAACTCGCAGGCGATGGATCGGCAGACGGAGATGAGGTGCTCGCCCTTGGGGTGGGTCCAGTACTCTTCGTAGAAGGTGACGGTGTCCATGACCTCGGAGGCGGGGATCTCGAGGACGTTCGCGATTTCGCGCATCGCTTGGGCCGGGATCCATCCGTATTCGTGCTGGATCATGTGGAGCGCGGGGAAGAGGGCGCCCTTCTTTTCCTGGTAGCGCGGGAGGTATTCATCGCGGAGTTTGGACTCCATCGAGGCGGTGAGGTAGGGCTCGTCGCGCTTCTCGATCGGGGTGGTGGAAGAGGGTTTGGTGATCCAGGCCATGATTCGGTGTCCTCGCGGATTCGGTCGGGAGGATGGTAGCGTGCTCAGTCGCTCGTGAGGAAGACCTCGTAGGGGCGCCAGGAAGAGACGCCTCCGGTCGAGATGGTCGCGGAATAGGAGCCCCGGCGGATTTTTTGTCGGAAGGGGTCGGTTTCCATATCCGAACGGGAGGAGGCCATGAAGTAGATGCGTTCGAGGGGGGGCATCTCGATCGGGCCGAGGGTGGTTTCGTCCCCGGGCGCGATGGTTGCTGTTTCGAGGGGGCTCGGCTCGGAGAAGTTCTGGTGGTGCTCGATCGCGGCGACGATGGTGGTGCGCGAGTCGTTCACGACTCGGACGGTGTAGACGGGTTTGATGCTCGTCTGGCACCCCGTGAGGGTCATGAGCGCGAGGAGGGGGACGAGGAATCGGGTGATGGGGCGCATGAACGAGTGTATCCGGGACGGGACGATGGGCGCAATGAAACACCCCCGGGGTCTCGGGGGCGGTCCTGAGTGAGTGAGATTGTCTCAGTTGGTAGGCGTTGGATCAGCGCCGGCGACGTGCGGCGGCGAGCCCGCCGAGCCCGAGGAGCGCCATCGCGGAGGGCGCGGGGACTGGGTAGGACAGGGTCGCGGTGATGTAGTCCTCACCGGGGTTGTTCGCGCCGACGGTGCCGTCGTTGATCAGGGTGATGGTGACCATGCCGTCGGCGGTGATGGAGGCCATGTCCCCCGCGGAGATGGACCAGCTCTGGGAGACGAGGTTCTGGAAGAGATCGACTTCACCCATGAAGGCTTCGGCGGCGAAGCCCTCACCCGAGGCGATCCCGTCAACATCCCAGCTCAGGACTTCGGAGCTGGGGGGGACGATGGAGTAATCCCCGAGCGCGTCGATGGTGAGGGTGCCTTCGCCGGCGGCCATCCCGACCATGTCGAACTCGAAGACGAACATTTGGCCGTCGGATGTGATGGAGGCGGTTTCGGTGAGTGTGTCGGCGTTGGCCGCGCCCGTGAGTGCGGCGATCGCGCCGAGCGCGATGGTGTTGCGTGTCATTGGTGTTCCCTTTCCCTGTTTCTCTTTCCGTGTGCACACACGGGGTCTCTCAGGTCCCGTGGTCCGGGCTACGAGGTTCCGAACAGATCGAGGATAGTTGGAGGTCCGGGAAAATTGCAAGGAAAAACCCCCAATCGTTCTTGGGGGCTCTGTGGACCGAGTTGGGGCAGGGGCTGGGCGAAGTCGCTCTGAGGAAAGGGGTTAGCGATCGAGCTCGGCGGCGACGATGTTGAGGGAGCCGAGGACGGCGACGATGTCGGCGAGGAGGTGTCCTTCGAGGAGGAAGGGCATGAGCTGGTAGTTGATGAAGCTCGGGGGGCGGGTTTTGACGCGCCAGGCGCACTTGGAGCCGTCGCCGACGATGTAGTAGCCGAGCTCGCCGTTGGCGGTTTCGTTCGCGCCGTAGACCTCGCCGATGGGGGCGTCCCAGCCCCGGTTGGTCATGATGAGCTCGAAGTGCTGGATGAGCCCTTCGATGGAGCCGTAGACGTCGGGCTTGGGGGGCTTGGTCATCTTCTCGTCGGCGAAGGTGTTGGTTTCGCCTTCGGGGATGTTGTCGATGAGCTGGTCGATGATCTTGATGGACTGGCGGATTTCTTCGGCGCGGACGAGGAAGCGGGAGTAGCAGTCGCCGTCGGTAGCGATGGGGACGGAGAACTTGACGGCTTCGGCGCCGTTCCCGTCCCAGTTGTCCTGGTAGCAGAGGTAGGGCTCGTCCTTGCGGAGGTCGCGCTTCACACCCGAGGCGCGGGCGATGGGTCCGGTTGCGCTCCACGCGATGGCTTCGTCGTGGGAGAGGACCCCGATGTTCTGGGTCCGGTCCATGAAGATGCGGTTGCGCTCGACGAGTTTCATGAGTTCGTCGAGGGCTTGGGCGAGGTCGCCGTGGATGAAGCGCTTGACCATGCGCTTGAAGACTTCCTCGTCGGGGATTTCTTTCATGATCCCCCCCACTCGTGTCCAATCCGGGTGGAAGCGCTGGCCGGAGATGTAGTCCACGATGTCGTAGATCTTCT
Organism: Phycisphaerales bacterium; assembly: GCA_027019265.1. Lineage (GTDB taxonomy): Bacteria > Planctomycetota > Phycisphaerae > Phycisphaerales > UBA1924 > UBA1924. The sequence continues at coordinate 64,775 of JALUWX010000031.1, read as the reverse complement.
CGCGCGGGTTGAAGGCGTAGAGGAAGCCCGTGATCGCGCCGACGTCGAGGGCGGCCGCTCCACAGCACAGGAGGTGGTCCTGGATGCGTCCGAGCTCGGCCATGATGGTGCGGAGGACTTTGCACTTGGGGGTGACGTCGATCCCGAAGAGCTTCTCGACGCAGTGGTGCCAGCAGATGTCGTTGGAGATGGGGGAGAGGTAGTTCATGCGCGACACGATGGTCACGTACTGGTTGTAGTCGAGGTGTTCCCCGAGCTTTTCGAAGCCCGAGTGGAGGTATCCGATGTGGGGGGTGCAGCGCGCGACGCGCTCGCCGTCGAGCTCGAGGACGAGCCGGAGGGTGGTGTGGGTCGCGGGGTGCTGGGGCCCGAAGTTGAGGACCCAGCGATCACCGGTATCGACGTGGTCCTTGATGTAGTCGATGTTGTCGGCGTTGGGGTCGATGCCGGTGTCGGGCTGGAGTGTGTAGGGCATGGGCTTCGGTCCTTGGGTGCGCGTGAGTCGGATGATAGAGGGGGTTTGGGGGGCTGTCCGGGGGTGCGGTGCTCAGGAAGAGCCCGGAAATGGTGGTTTTTCCTCTGAGACAGGACGGGGGTGTGGTAGTCTGTGGGTCACGACCAAAGCGAACGAGGAGGAGATCATGCGCGGGACTTTTGGATTGTTGGCGGGGGTTCTGTGTGTCGGGGTGCTTTCGGGCTCAGCGATTGGGGAGGTGTACACGCTCTCGGGAATGTGCGAGAACGAGCAGTTCAGCCCTGGTTTCGGTGGCGCGGATCAGTTCCCGTTCGCCGGGGAATCGGTGCTGTCGGACGTGTCGTTCTCGTTCAGCTACGACTCGGATGCGCTCCCGTATGAGATCGATGGGGGGATCGCTCGGTACGAACTCGATGGCTCCACGTCGTCGTTCACGTTGGGCGCGAACACGTTCTCGTTCGATACGATCCGGATCATCGTGGGGACCACCCAGTTCGAGAACGGCTTGATCTCGATGAGCGGGACGAACGACGCGCTGGGTGTGGACGCCGGGATCCAGTTCGAATCGATCGCTCCGATCGGGTCGAGTCTCCCGACGAGCTTCCATCTCAACGACTTCGATCTGTTCCGCGCGTTCTCCATGAACTCGGATCAGAATCAGTTCCTGCTCCCGATCCTGTTCGGGAGTGTCACAGACGCTTCGCTGGTCCCTGCGCCGGGCGCGATCGCGGTTCTCGGGCTCGGAGGGGTGTTTGTGGGACGCCGTCGGCGCTGAGCCGGATCGGTCAACTGAATAAAGCACATCGGGTCGGCCATATCATTGAGGTATGGCTGACTTTTTTGCTGAGCTTTGGATGATTCTCCGTGAGTCGAGCGTGTGGCTGATTTTCGGCTTCATGCTCGCGGGGTTGGTGCATGCCTTTGTCCCGAGGGACCTGATGCTCAAGCACCTGGGGGGCCGGGGCTTGGGCTCGGTGGTGAAGGCTTCGCTGCTCGGGATCCCGATGCCGTTGTGTTCGTGCTCGGTGATCCCGGTGGCTTCGGGTTTGCGCCGGGGAGGCGCGAGCAAGGGCGCGAGCGCGGCGTTCGCGATCTCGACGCCGCAGACGGGTGAGGAATCGATCCCGCTGACGTGGGGGCTGTTCGGGCCGGTGTACGCGTTCACCCGGCCGGTGGTCGCGGTGCTGACGGCATTGACGGCCGGGGTCTTGATCAACCTGACGGGTCGGGATGATGATGAGGATGGCTCGGTGAAGGAAACATCGCACGAAGCGAAAGGGTCGTGCTGTTCGCATACGACGGAGCCAACGTCGGGGGATTGCTGTTCGTCCGGATCCACAAAGGGTGATGTGTCGCTCAACGTGCTCGCGCCCGTGACGAAACCCCGGTTCGGGCAGAGGATCGGGACGGCGCTCGGGCACGGGTTCGGGACCATGCTCAAGGACCTGGCGCTGTGGCTGACGATCGGGATCGTGCTCGCGGCGATCATCGGGGCGCTCGTCCCGACGGGGTGGATCGAGGAGCACGCGGGAACCGGGATCGTCCCGAAGCTCGCGATGCTGGTGGTCGGGATCCCGTTGTACATCTGCGCGACGAGTTCGACCCCGCTCGCGTATTCGCTGGTGGTCGCGGGGCTGTCTCCCGGCGCGGCGCTGGTGCTGCTGCTCGCGGGGCCCGCGACGAACACGGCGACGATGAGCTGGCTCATCAAGGATCTCGGTATTCGGTCCCTCGTGATCTACCTCGTCACGATCGCGCTGTTCGCGCTGGGCGCGGGGGTCGCGTTCGATGCGCTGCTGGCGCAGTCGATCGTGCTCGCGGACCACGGCGCGCATGCGCACGAGCACGGCGCCGGCGCGTGGGGTGTGGTTAAGGATGTGAGCGCGGTCGGGATGATCGTGCTGCTCGCGTGGGCGCTGGGCATGAAGATGAACGGGTGGCTCGTCGCGCGGGGGGTTGCGCCGCAGAAGAGCGCGGGTGGGTCGTGCTGCTCGACGAAGGGCTCATCCAAGTCAACGGCGAGTTCGTCGTGTGGGTGTTCGCACTGAGTTCAGCCGCCTGAGCCCGGCTCGTTGAGTTCGAAGATGACGGTGTCGTGGGGGGCGATGGCTCCGCCCATCCAAACCCCGGGGATGTTGATCGGGGTTGTGCCGAAGACGGCGGACCGGTCTTGGATTTCCCGGCCCATGATTCCCGGGCGCGACAGGGGGACCCGGAACTGGTACGCGCCCTCGTCGGAGGTGTTGATGACGATCAGGAGTCGCTGGTCTTCGGTTTCGCGCTCGAAGGCGAGGATCGCGGGGTGGTCGGGGGTGAGGATCGTGGTGCGCCCGTGGGACAGCGCGGGGTTGTCGTGGCGGAGTTTGATCATCCGGATGTAGTGCTTCAGGAGCGTGTTCCCGTAGCGCATGGACTCGACGTTCCGTGTGTCCGAGTCGGGCTGCGGGTCGCGCCAGGGTTTGGTGGTTGAGAAGCCTTCGCCCTGCGCGTCCCATTGCATTGGGGTGCGGATGTTGGGGTCGGGCTTGGCGCCGGTGTGCCCGATCTCTTCGCCGTAGTACAGGAAGGGGACCCCGGGGAGGGTGAGGAGGATGGACGCGGCGACCGTTGCGGCGGGCTCGTCCTCTCGGAGCTGGGTCATGAGGCGCGCCTGGTCGTGGTTGGTGAGGAAGGTCGCGACGGGGGTGTCGTAGGCGCTGGTGATGAGCTTCATCCGATCGATGATGGGCTGGGCCTTGCCCTCGTTGAGCCCGTGGATGATCGCGCCGGAGAGGTCGAACTCGAACGCGGTATCCACGGCCTTGGGGATGTACCGCTTCACCTGGTCGGTGCTCGACCAGACCTCGCCCACGGCGAAGAAGTCGGGCTTGAGGGATTCGCAGTAGGTATGGAAGTCCTCGAGCCAGTCGATGGTGTCTTGGGTGTTCTCTTGTTGCTCCCCGTTCTCGATCATGTGTTTGATCGCATCGAGGCGGAACCCATCGACGTTCATGTCCTCGATCCAGAATCGCGCGATGTCCTTGAGTTCGCGCGTGAGATCTTCGTTCTGGACGTTGAGGTCGGGCATCTGTCTGGAGAAGCAGCCGTAATAGAAGGGCGCGTTGTCGTCGCGCGAGGCGCGGTGCCAGACCTGCTGTCCCCAGGGTCCCCGGTATCCGGGGTCGTCGTCGGACCAGGTGTACCAGTCGCGTTTGGGGCTCTCGGGATCGGACGATGCTTCGATGAACCAGGGGTGCTCGTGGGAGGAGTGGTTGAGGACGAGGTCCACGATGACGCGGATCCCGCGCGCGTGGCACTCATCGACGAGCCGACGGAAGTCGTCGTTGGTCCCGTACTCGTCGTCGATCCGCGCGTAGTCGGTGACGTCGTACCCGTGGTAGCTGGGGGACTGCGCGATGGGCATGAGCCAGATCGCGTTGATTCCGAGGTCTTTGTCGGTGTTCGGGTCGTTGTCGTTGAGGTAGTCGAGCTTGGTGATGAGCCCTTGGAGGTCCCCCACCCCGTCGTTTGCGAGGGGTCCCTCGGTCGAATCGGCGAAGGAGCGCACGAAGATCTCGTAGAAGACCGAGTCCTCCCACCAGTCCGGTTCGGGCGCGCCGAGCGCGAGGGGGGTGAGGAGAGAGAGGGCGACAAAAACGAAAGCGGCGCGTGTCGTCATGGGACGATCATCGCGCCGCTGTGGGTCTGAAGCAAGCGTTATCCGGGGATCAGCCCTGTTCGACGAGGTTCGCGAGGAGTCGCGCCCCGAATCCGGTGGGGCCGGGGATGAAGCACCCCGAGTCCTTGTCCGTCGCGTGGGTCCCGGCGATGTCGAGGTGCGCCCACTTGACCCCGTCAGCGACGAAGTGCTCGAGGAAGGCCGCCCCTTGGATGGGGTGGGCTTCCCGGACGGGGGCGCTGTTGACGATGTCCGCGACGGGGGACTTCATCATGGCTTTGTAGTCGGGGTGGAGGGGGAGGCGCCAGACGCGTTCGTCCGAACCGGCGGCGGCGCACTCGACCTTGCCCGCGAGGGCGTCGTCGTTGGACCAGAGCCCGGCGTAGACGGAGCCCAGCGCGACGACGACCCCGCCCGTGAGGGTCGCGGTATCGACGACGTACTCGGGGTTCTCCTTGTCGCAGGCCCAACAGAGCGCGTCGGCCATGACGAGCCGGCCTTCGGCGTCGGTGTTGGTGACCTCGACGGTGACCCCGTTGCGGAAGGTGATGACATCGTCTGGTCGATAGGCCTCGTCGGAGATGGAGTTCTCGGCGCAGGAGAGGAGCGCGACGACGGGACGGTTGGGTTTGATGGTGGTCGCGATGGCGTGCATGGCGCCGAAGACGGCGCATCCGCCGTCCTTATCGCGCTTCATGCCGCGCATGCCGCCGCCGACCTTGATGGAGAGCCCGCCGGAGTCGTAGGTCATGGTCTTCCCGACGAGAACGATGGGTCGCTTGGACGCGCCGCGCGCGGGGGTGTACTCGAGTCGGATGAGACAGGGCTTGTTCTCCGAGGCCTTCCCGACGTTGATGAGCCCGACGAGCTGCTCGTCCTCGAGCGCCTTGCCCTGGATGACGGTGCACTTGAGCCCGACCTTGCGCGCCATCTTCTTGGCTTCCGAAGCGATCCACGAGGTGGTCGCGATGTTCGGGGGGGTCTGGGAGAGTCGGCGGGCTTCGTTGGAGCCCTCGGCGAGCGCGAGCCCTCGTTCGAGACCCGCGCGGAGTTTGGCGTCATCGGAGATGATCTTGAGCTTATCACGCTTGGGCGCGGGGTTCGCGGTGCCCTTGAGGTCGTCGTAGGTCCAGGAGATGAGCCCGAGCCCTTCGCCCAGCATCGCGCCCGTGTCGTGGGCGCTGGGCTGTTTGGACTTCGCGAGTTTGGAGAGGGCGCTGTCGAGCGCGATGGTGGCGCTGGTGGCTTTCGCGCCGGCGAGCGCCCGGCCGATGGCGGCGCCGACGTTGCGGAGGGCGCCGGTGCTGAAATCGGCTTTGTCCCCGAGCCCGACGATGAGGACCCGGTTGGGCTCGCTTTTCTTTGGTGATGAGGGGAACGCGGTGAGGACGGAGCCGACTTCGCCGCTCGCTTCGGCGCGCTTGGTTGCTGAGAGCGCGACACCCTCGGGATCGAGCTTCTTGGTGTCGGCGTCGAGCGACTGCCCTTTGAACTGGCCGATGATGAGGACTTCGGCGTTGCCTCTGCTTGCGATCGAGACGGAATCGAACATCGCGGACTCCCTTTGGTCTGTGTGTGTTGGTGCGGCGATGAGATGGTGCGCCGCGACGACACCCTAGGTCGGACGGGTGCGCGTGGTGGGTGTACCGACGGGAATCTATTCAGGTTTCGCGGGAAACACGACGGTTAATCGCCGCTTTGACTTCGCCGGCGACGTAGAAGGAACCGGTCGCGAGGATGAGGTCGGACCCGGAGACGGCCGCCGCTGCGGCGCTGATGGCGCTGTCGATGTCGTCCCGGTATTCGCACATCTTGGGTGAGCGTTCCCGGTAGCGTTCGCAGAGTTCTCTGGGGTCGGCCGCGCGCGGGTTGTGCGCGGACTTGGTGAACACGACCTTGTCCGCACCCTTGCCCAGCTCATCGAGCATCGAATCGATGTCTTTGTCGGAGGCGCACCCGAAGATGACGACGAGTGAGTCGTATTCGAGCTGTTGTCCTGCCGCGCGGAGTGTGTGCTCGATGCTCGACGGGGTGTGCGCGCCGTCCACCATGACCATGGGGCGTTCGTGGATGAGCTCCAAACGTCCGACGCGCGGGGTGGCTTCGAGCCCGGCGATGACGCGCCGCTCGGGGAGGTCGAACCCGTTCTTCCGGAGCTCGATGGCGATCGCGAGCGCGAGCCCGCAGTTGGGGGCTTGGTGTTCCCCGAGCATGGGGACCGAGAGGTGCTCGAAGGAGCCCTCGCCGTCGCCGACACACACACGCGGATGCGGGCCTCGGGTCGTCGAAGACTGGAATCGGCACGAGTAGAGGATGTCTTCCCCGAGGACACGGAGCTCGCACCCGATCTCGCTCGCGCGTTCACGGAAGACCCCGATGACGTTCTCGTCCTGGGGGACGGAGTACGCAACGGACCCGGGCTTCATGATCCCGGCTTTCTCTCGCGCGATCTGCTCGAGCGTGTCTCCAAGAACATCGGTGTGCTCGAGCTGGATGTTTGTGAGCCCGACGACGGCGGGATTGACGATGTTGGTGCAGTCGAGCCGGCCCCCGAGCCCGGTCTCGAGGATCGCGATATCCACGGCGGCGTGGGCGCAGGAGAGGAACATGAGCGCGGTCATGATCTCGAAGTAGGTGGCTTTCCCGTGCGCTTTGACGACGGATTCCGCCGCGGACTTCACCTCACCCATGCAGGATCGGAAGAGGTCGTGAGAGATCATGCTACCCCCGATGAGGATCCGCTCGCGCTCATCGACGAGGTGGGGGGAAGTGTAGAGCCCGGGGGTGTAGCCGCATGATCTGAGGATGCTCTCGAGCATGAGGCAGGTGGAACCCTTGCCCTTTGATCCGGCGATGTGGACGACGGGATAGGTGTCCTGGGGGTTCCCGAGCGCGTCCATGATGGCGCGGATCCGGTCGAGCTTGAAGGGTTCCTGTTTCACACCCCGTCTTGCGCGTTCGAAGTTGGCGTGCGCGTTGAGGAAGGCGAGGGCCGCGTCGTGATCGACGAAGGCTTCCCCGCGTGTGGCGCTGGCGCGCGATCCCGTGCTCTGTCCCCGAGCGCTCATCGTCCGATCATAACGGTCTTCGCGCGAAGACCAAAGGCAAAATCGGATGAAGAGTGCAAAGCGCGCCTCACGACGAAAACCGCGCGATGAGATCTCTCATTTCACGGACCGCGCTCCGGAGCCCGATGAACACGGCGCGAGAAACGATCGCGTGACCGATGTGGAGCTCGTCGAGCGCTTCGAGGGGCGCGATGAGGTGGGTGTTGTGGTAGTTGAGTGCGTGCCCGGCGTTGAATCGCAATCCCTTGTCGCTCGCGGCTTTGCCTGCGCGCTCGACGCGCGAGATCGCTTCTCTCAGCTCGGCGCGCCGGAGATCTCCACCCGTCGCGCGGAACACCTGCGCATACGGACCCGTGTGGATCTCGCACACATCGAACCCGAGGTCCGCGGCGGCTTTCACCTGGTCTTCGTCGGGATCAACAAAGGCGCTCACGATGAGCCCTGATTCTTTCAAGCGCCCCACGGATCGGGCGAGGGCCTTTCCCCCACCGATCGCGTCGATCCCTCCTTCGGTGGTGACCTCGTCGCGCCCTTCGGGGACAAGCATGGCCGTGTGGGGCTTGATCTCGCGCGCGATATCCACCATCTCGTCGGTGGCGGCCATCTCCAGGTTGAGCTTGACCTGGACGAGGCGGCGCAGGAGCGCGACATCCCGATCGACGATGTGACGACGGTCCTCGCGCAGATGGACCGTGATCGAGTCCGCGCCCCCGAGCTCCGCTTCGTGCGCGGCGCGGACGGGGTCGGGTTCCGCGCCCGATTCGATGGGGTCGGGCTGACCCGGGTAGCGCGCGTTGCGCACCGTCGCGACGTGATCGATATTGACTCCGAGTTGAACCATGCGCGATCGTATCCGTGTTCCGGCCGCGGGTTCATCGCCGGACGCGCGTGATGGCGCGATCGAGCTGGCGCTGCTGGGACGCGCTCAGATCGGAGCGGATCGACTCGAGGAAGGAAACCGCGCTCGGGAGGGAGTCCCGTTTCAGGATCATCGCGAGTTCCTCGGCGTCCTGGACTTCCTGGGACTGTCTCAGGTGGGTCCGGAGGAGGGTGAGGGCACGCTGATCGTTCAGACGCGCGATCCGGGATCGCGCGGCGAGCCAGAGCGAATCGAGCGCGATCCGATCCTTCCGTGAATCCGGATCGAGGGTCTCGAACAGGTCGAGGACCAGTTCGTGATCGCCGGCCCGGAGCGCGGCGTTGATCGCGCCAAGCGCGAGCGGGTCCGTGATGGACTCGGGTCGATCCTTGAGGAGCGCGCGGGAGAGACGCGCGACATCGTCGTCTCGTCCCAGCGTGATGAGATCGAGGACGGCGCCCTCGAAGTCCTCGGATGTGAGACGCGACTTGGCGCGATCGTCGAGGTTGTCGCCGGCGACGGAGAGGATGTCGAGGAACTCGGGGTCGGGCTCGGGGACGGGGCCGAAGGTTTTGAGCGCGTCCCCGAGGACGACGATTTTCCAGACAGGGTTGGCGCCGTCGTATCGCACAGCGCTCGCGAAGGTGAGCTGTCCGAGGAGTCGTCGTGTGACATCGGGGGTCGGGACGAACCCGTTGAGGTAGGGCTCGTCGGTCGATCCCGCGTAGAGATAAACCCCGCGCTCGAGCCAGCGCCCCCCCACTGTTCTGGGTGAGACGGGCTGCGCGAGGGAAAAGGAGTGGACCATGTGGAGGGCGGCCGGGATGTTGAGGATGGGGAGGTCCCCGGGGGATCCCGCGCCTTCGTGGATCCCGGGGAGGTCGTAGTAGGCCTTCGATCCCTTCGAGTTCATGAGGAGGAGGGAGGAGTTCAGGGGGACGGCGCTGTTGAGCTTGAAGTTCGCGCTCGTGTTCCTGGGTTCGTCGTGGAGATCCGTCGGGAACCCGGCGCTGTTGAGGTATTGCGAAGCGAGGGTCCCGTCGTACTTCGCCCAGTCTCCCGTGTTCTGGTACCCGTCCCAGATCCACGCGCTGTCGATAGGGAGAAAGATCGCGCACATGGCTTGGTAGACACCCAATGATGTGTTCCCGAAGAGCTGGGTTGCGTAGCCCCATCGTGGTCCGGACCCGTTGGTGTCGGCGCGTCCGATCCGGTCCGTCGTCGCGACGATGTCGTGGGTGTCCGGGCCGGTTTTGATGCGCACGCTCATCTGGACAGCGAGGGTGACGGCATCGATGTCGTCGCCGATCTCGGTGTAGGAGAGATCCGCGTCTTTGAGGGCGCGTTCGATGGTGCGCGCGAGGGAGTCGGCGGCTTTGGGATCGAGGTCCGAGTTGGGCTTCCCGGGCGCATCGACGAAGACCAAACGCTGGTAACGCGCGGCGGCGAGCGCGAGCCCCCCGGCCCAGAGGGGGTCCGACGGATCGATCGCAACAACCCCAGGCGCGATCAGCCCGGAGTCCTTCATCGTGTCCAGTTCGTCCGACCACGAGGTGGCGCGATCGCTCAGGGATCGGGTCATCGCGGATTCGATCGCTTCCCGTCGTTCATCCGGATCCTTCGACCACGACGATCCGGTCGGGCCCGTCGCGCGGATGACCCGCTCGGGTTTGAACGCGCGGATGAATCGCGCGATGTCCTCGCGCGATCTCGCGGATCCGTCGTCGTAGAGGACGGGGAACCGGATCGGCGCTTCCCAGGCGCCGATCGCATCGAGGTAGGCGCTGGGGGAATCCACGATCGCGACCACGGGGACGACGCGCGTGGTGCGCTCGATGAGGGCGCTGGAGAGCCCGGCGCGTCGGATGGGCTCGGCGCTCTCGCGCGTCGCTCTGAGCGCATCGGTGATGCTCACCACCCGGGTCTGTGGTGTGCCCTGGTTGGGCTCGTCGGGGGTCGGTGAGTCCTGAGCGCCAGCGCCGAGCGTCAGCGAAGCGATGAGGAGCGCGGAGCGAATCGTGTGTGTGGGGCGATGGGGCATTGATGGATGGTACTGCTGGCGCAAGGGGCGGGTTCGGCCGATACACTGAACGCTTGGCTTCTTCAACGAGAGACGAGTTCGTGGACCTTGTGGGACGCGCCCGATCGGGCGGGTCTTCTCGTGTCGTCGTCCCCGTCTCCATCCGGGTGCTGGCCGACCAGCTCACCCCGGTCCTTGCGTATCGGCGATTGGTCAGCGCGGATGAACGGACAGCGCCGTCCTTCCTGCTCGAATCCGTCGAGGGGGGGGATCGTCAGGGCCGGTACTCGATCCTGGGCGCGAAACCAGTGCTGGAACTCATCGCGAAGGGGGACGCCCTCACGATCGATGACCATGTCCACGGGACGATCTCGGAAGAAACCTGCACGGACCCGCTCGCGCGTCTGCGCGAGATCGCGAACCCGTGGTCCCTCGTCGTCCCCGACGATGCGGTCGAGCTCAAGCGCCTCCCCGAGTGTGTGCTGGGTGGGTGGTTCGGGTATTCGTCGTACGACTCGGTGCGCTACGCGGAGCCCACGAAACTCGCGACGGACAACGCGCCGGAGGACGATCGGGAGCTCCCGGACCTGTCGTTCGGGCTCTACGACACGCTCGTGGTGTTCGACCATGCGGACAAGGTCGTGTACCTCGTGCGTTTGGTGTTCGTCGATCGGAACGACGATCCGAGCGGGAAGTACGAGGACGCGCTGGAGGCGCTGGATTCGTTGTCCTACATGATCCAGCTCCACTCCAAGCCGCTCCCCCTGGGTCGGGTCGAGCGCGAGGAGGGCAAGCCCGAGCCCATGCCCAGCAACACGTCCCGCGAAGAACACGCGGCGATGATCGAGAAAGCGCGAGAATACATCCGCGCGGGTGATATCTTCCAGGTCGTGCTGGGTCAGCGCTTCGAGCGGACCTCGGGGGCGGACCCGTTCGATGTGTACCGGGCGCTGCGCGCGGTGAATCCATCGCCGTACATGGTGTACATGCAGACGCGCGGGTGCATCCTCGTTGCGTCGAGCCCGGAGATCCTGTGCCGGGTCCGGCGCCGGGAGGACGATCGGTTCGTGGTGACGAACCGCCCGCTCGCGGGGACGCGCCGTCGGGGTCGGACGAGCGAAGAGGACCTCGCGCTCGAGCAGGAACTGCTCGCGGATCCGAAGGAACGGAGCGAGCATTCGATGCTCGTGGACCTGGGACGGAACGACGTGGGTCGTGTCGCGGATCCCGGGTCGATCGAGCTCGAATCGATCATGGAGATCGAGCGGTACTCCCATGTCATGCACATCTCATCGACGGTCACGGGGGTCATCCGGGACGGGCTCGACTGCTACGACGCGCTGCGCGCGGCCCTTCCTGTGGGGACGATCTCGGGCGCGCCGAAGGTCCGCGCGATGCAGATCATCGACGAACTCGAGAAGGTGCGCCGGGGACCCTACGGGGGTGGGCTCGGGTGGATCTCGCTCGACGGGGAGATGGACATCGCGCTGGCGCTCCGGACGATCGTGGTCCCGATCGGGCTCTACGACCCGGATCGGTTCGACGGGTCGTGGGTGTACCACATCCAGGCGGCCGGGGGGATCGTCGCGGATTCGGTCCCGGAGCTCGAGTACAAAGAGACGGTCAACAAGGCCGCCGCGTTGTCGAGAGCGATCGATCTGGCGCAGCGCGCGTTCGGTTCGTAAGGGGAACCACGGGGGTTGGGGGATCCCAAAAGACACGACAGACCCCGCTGGGTCGTGCGGGGTCTGTCGGAGGAGACCTGATTGCCCGGCGCGCGGGGCGCACACGGGCTTGTGAGTCGTTGCTGCTCGTTAAGCGTTGAGCATCTCGCCGAGCTGCTTGTGGAGTTCTTCCTTGAGCTGCTGGGAGGGCTTGAAGGAGCAGGTGGTGGACTCCGCGATCTGGATGGGTTCCTTGGTCGCGGGGTTCATGCCGACACGCGCGTTGCGTTTTTTGCGGGTGAAGGTGCCGAAGCCGGAGATCGCGACTTTCTCTTCTTCCTTGAGTCCGTTCGCGATCGACTCGATCACGGCTTCGATCGCTTTGCCGGCGTCGGCTTTGCTGATCTCGAGCTGGGACGCGACGGCGTCTACGAGCCCTGACTTGTTCATCGTGAATCTCCCGAGAGGGGGTGTGCGTTGTGCCCTGATCGTCCCTGATCCGGGCTTGCTCGTTGAGTCTCTGTTTCGGATCGAAAGGACCGAGAACATAAATATTCGATGGTGCAATTGCCCCGTATGATCGGGGATTCGGGATCTTCGAATGGGCCCGGCACATTCACGGGACCGCCAAGAGGTGGCCACCCTAAGCCCGGACGTCTCAGGAGTTTGCGGCATGAAACCCCCGGTTGTGGTCATCACGGAATCGCTTGCGAAGGAGCCCGAAACTTGGATCGGGAAACGATCCGAGATGATCCGGGTGTCATCCGACGATCCGGGTTTCGGTGAAGCGCTGGAACGCGCCGAGGCGCTCGTGGTCCGGACCTACACGATCGTGGACGGGGCGCTCCTGGATCGCGCCCCGAGCCTGAAGGTCGTGGGACGCGCGGGGGTGGGGCTCGACAACATCGACCTGGACGCGTGCGCCGCGCGGGGGGTGCGCGTGGTCCACACCCCTGATGCCAATCGGGACGCCGTCGTCGAGTACGTCATCGCGATGCTCCTCCGGACCCTGCGCCCCATCGCGAAACTCGACGCCCCGATCGTGGGCAACGATTGGCACGAGTACCGGAAGCGCTCGGTGACGGAGCGCTCATCAGAGACTGAAATACTCGGGATCATCGGGTACGGAGGGATCGGATCGTGCTTGGCTCGCGCGGCGAAAGCGCTCTCGATGCGCGTGCTTGTGTGCGATGTCCGGGAACTTACCGACGAGGAACTCGGTTTCGCGCAGCTCACCCGGGATGATGTCGTGGGGATGGACGAACTGCTCGAACGATCGTCGTGTGTGAGTCTCCATGTCGATGCGCACGATCGGAATCATCGGCTCATCGACGCACGCGCGTTCTCGATGATGCGCGGGGATGTGATCCTCGTGAACACGGCGCGTGGGTTTGTTGTGGACCCCGGAGCGGCCGCGGACTTCGCGCGGGACCACCCCGAGGCGACACTCATTCTGGATGTGCACGATCCCGAGCCCATCGACCCGGATTCCGCGCTGTGGGGACTCCAGAACGTGACGATGACGGCGCACATCGCGGCCGGGACCACGAACGCCAAAGCGAGGATGAGTTGGGTCGTCCGGGACGTGATGCGCGTGCTCGAGGGCAAAGAACCCGAACACGATGCGATCAAATCGGCTGCTCAAGGTTGATACCGGTGCGTGAAATCAGGGATCCGGGCGGATGTTGGTGCAACACGGGGGGTTTTCCGTGCGAATAGTGGAGTGGCGCGTGTGTTCGCCGCGCTCGGAGCGATGATTTCATCGGCACAGGAACGGTGCTTGATCGGGTTTCTTTCGGTGGTGTCTACGCCATCGTCCGATTCCGAGCATTGCCGGGCTGGAATCATCGCGAAAGTGCCCGTTTCCGGGCGTTGTCGCTTGAACCCTTTGGGCTCTGCGCGCAATTTGGATTGGATTGTCCTCCCGGACTGTACGATCTTTGTTTGTGTCGCTGCGCCCCTGATTTCCCGACCCGTGCTCCCCGCGATGTGAAGCGGAGAACGCGATCCGAACCGCAAGGAACCGATGATGAACACCACCCGCACTTCGACTCGTCTTCTCACCCGGATCGGGGTCGCGACCATGCTCGCGACGATCAGCGGCTCAGCGATGGGCGCTGGAACATTCACGAACCCCGCTTCGATCAAACCGGCCGACGGAACCCGGATCTCGGGTGATGCTTCCCCCGTGGTCTTGAGCGCGGCCCAACGCGCGAGCGTCTCCAGCGCCTTCGGGTGGTACGGACGCGACGCGGATCTCATGGACGGCGCGATCGTCCCGAGCGTGGTGTTCACGGAGACGATCGGGCTCAAAGAACGCCAGGATCAACTCAACGTTCAGGTCAAGAGCCGGGAAGACATGCTCCAGGAAGTGATCCGTGATCTCTACACGGAGCGCCAGCAGATCGGTGGGGCCTCGGGGGTCCAGCGCACGGTCGCTGTGGACGGCACGATCGGTCAGGGCGCGAGCGTGGATTGGGCGCTTGTTCAGGAGCGCGTCGATGCGCGGCTCGAGGAAGCCCGTCATCGCTTGGCGCCCTCGCTCGTTGAACGATTCGACGATATCGATATGCACACGGTCTCGCTCCCGATCGGGGTGACGGCGGAGACGATGGCCGAGATCCTGATGCGCACGGGCGATTACGAGTTCGTGTCCATCGACTGGCTCTGCTACCCCGCGAACACCGTCCCGAACGACCCGTTGATCAACAACCAGTGGTACCACACGGACAACCGGATCGCGACCTACCTCGCGTGGGACACGACAACGGGCGGCGGAGAGATCATCGCGGTGTGCGACACGGGTGTGGACCAGAACCACCCGGACCTCCAGTCGGCGCTCCTCCCGGGGTACAACGCCGTCACCAACCTCGATCAGGTGGACGGCGGGTTCGTGGACGACAACCTCAACGGGCACGGGACCCTCGTCGCCGGGTGCTCCTCCGCGCCGGGGAACAACGGGACGGGTGTCTCGGGGATCGGTTGGAACTACGGGATCATCCCGTGCAAGGTGTCGAACAACTCGGACGGGACGGCCTCGCTCTCGAACATCCTTGAGGGCGCTCGCTGGGGTTCTGACAACGGCGCGTACGTCGCGAACTGCTCCTACGGCGGCGCGGAAGATCCCGCGACCCTGGGCACGGGTGGCCACATCCGCAACGAGGGTCACCTGCTGACGTTCTCCGCCGGGAACTTCGGGCTCGCCGACCAGGTCAACGACTGGGACACGGTCACGATCGTCGGCGCTTCGACCCAAGCGGACAACTGGGCGACATGGTCGCACACGGGGATCGGGATCGACTGCATCGCGCCGGGCGCGAGCATCTACTCGACAACGCGCACGGGCGGGTACGGGTTCACCACGGGGACGAGCTTCTCCGCGCCGATCACGGCCGGAGCGCTCGCGCTGGTCCACAGCGCGAATCCCTCGCTGAGCGCCGACGAAGTCGAGTACACCCTCCTCAACGCGTGCGATGACAAGGAGACCCCCGGCGAGGACAACCGGACCGGGTGGGGACGGATCAACGTCGCCCAAGCCGTCAACGACGCGATCTTCGGCCCGAGCGTGGTGAGCCTGCCCTTCAACGATGATTTCAGCAATGTGGATCTGATCCAATGGCGTGACATCACGGGTGACGTGAGCGTCTCTTCCGCCGCGACGAACGAACCCAGCGGCGATGACTCGCTGAACCTCTCGGGGACGGCGCAGACCAACACGGTCTTCATCCGCGCGTCCGGGTTCGCGGGCGACACGGGGATCATCCGTTTCGCGACCCAGCACAAGGGCACGGGCGCGGGTGAGGACCTGACCGTCGAGTTCTGGAGCGGGATCACATCATCCTGGCAGGCGCTGACGACGATCCCCTCCGACGGCGTGGACCAGGACGAGTTCACCATGCACCGTCTCGAGTTCCCCGTGTTCGGGATCTCCGACGAGTTCCGTCTGCGTTTCACGACGAACGGGGACAGCGCCTCGGACGACTGGTACATCGACGATGTCGAGGTCGCCTACTTCGACGGAAACTCGAT
Organism: Phycisphaerales bacterium; assembly: GCA_027019265.1. Taxonomy (GTDB): domain Bacteria; phylum Planctomycetota; class Phycisphaerae; order Phycisphaerales; family UBA1924; genus UBA1924. The sequence continues at coordinate 49,002 of JALUWX010000031.1, read as the reverse complement.
TCCTTGGAACGACGATTTCGAGGACGGTGTTTCGCTCTTCCTCGACTGGTCTACCTTCACGGGTGTGGTGACGGACGAAGCGAGCGCGACGGGCACGATGAGCGCGCGTCTTGATAGCTCGGATTCCATGGAGACCCAAGACATCGACAACTCGACGGGCGTCCCCCCGATCTATCTCCGCTTCTCCACCCAGCACGTGGGCACGGAAGCGGGTGAGGGGCTCGTCCTCGAGTACCAGGACCTGTTCCTCAACTGGGTCGAGATCACCACGATCGAGTCCGACGGGGTGGACCAGAACGGGTTCGAGTTCCACCAGATGGAGCTCCCGGTCTTCGGGTTCCACGAGTTCCTGCGCCTCCGCTTCACCTCTCTCGGGAACGAAAGCAACGACCACTGGTACGTGGACGATGTCGAGCTCTCCACCGAGTTCGTGGACGAGCCCGCGGATTGCCCGGCGGACTTCACGGGTGACGGCGCGCTCGACTTCTTCGACCTCAGCGCGTTCCTGACGGCGCTGTCGAACGAGGATCCCTCGGCGGACTTCTCGGGTGACGGGTCGTACGACTTCTTCGACGTGAGCGCGTTCCTCAACGCGTTCAGCATGGGCTGCCCGTAAGGAGCCCGCTGGTTTCTGACAATCGGACGCCCGTCCGGGCGTTCTTCATGGGTCTTTGACGGCATCACGGCGCGCGGCGTCGTGATGTCGCGCATACGAGAAGATACGGAGTATCTCTGAGATGACAACGAACCGGAATGTACGGGCCGCACTCGCGGCGATCCTGATCGGTGCGAGCGGGAGCGCCGTGAGCGCCGCGCCCGCTCCTCAGCCCTCCCGCGCGAGCTCGGGCTCGATCGACGCAAAGCTCTCCAGCGCCTCGCGCGCATTCGTGCTCTCGAGCGATGACGCGGACTCCCTGCGCCATGCGATCTCGAACCCCCTTGTGTTCACCCCGATCTCCGGGAAGATGGAGACCACGGGCGAGCTCATCGTCTGCGCCAAACGGGCGAAGCGCGCGAGCGCGACCTCGCGGATCGCGCCCTCGATCATCCGGTCGAGCGACTTTGTGGACCACCATGTCGTGAAGGTCCCCCGAGGGATGACCGAGGGAGAAGCGGCCGCGCTGCTGATGGCCACGGGTGATTACGAGCTCGTCGAACCCAACTGGCGCGTGTTCCCGATCTCGACGGTCCCGAACGATTCCCAGTACGGATCGTCTTGGCAGCACAACAACATCCAGAGTGCCCTCGCGTGGGATATCCACACGGGCGAGAGCGACATCATCGTCGCCGTCTGCGACTCGGGTGTGGACCTGGACCACCCGGATCTCCAGGACGCGCTCGTCCCCGGGTACAACTCCGTGAACAACCAAGCCCAGGTCGATGGCGGCAACGTCGATGACATCAACGGGCACGGGACCTTCGTCTCCGGATGCGCGGCCGCTCAAGGCAACAACGGCACGGGTGTCGTCGGCGCGGGATGGGACTTCTCCATCATGCCCATCCGGGTCTCCAACAACTCCGACGGGACGGCGAACGCGTTCGATATCCAGGAGGGCGCGCTGTGGGCCGTCGAAAACGGCGCGAGCGTGATCAACGCGTCGTTCTCCGGCGCGACGTCCGGATCCAACGGGCTCACGGCGCGTCAGATCGCGAACCAGGGCGGCTTGTTCCTGTACGCGGCCGGGAACGACAGCGTCCGGATCGTGACCAACGCGCCCGAGCTCATCATCGTGGGCTCGACCCGCTCGAACGACTCGCTCTCGGGGTTCTCGAACTACGGGCCGGCGGTTGATATCGTCGCGCCCGGGTCGAGTGTCCGCTCGACACGACGCGGCGGCGGGTACGGGAACGGGTCCGGGACCTCGTACGCTTCGCCCGTCGCGGCGGGGGTGACAGCGATGATCTTCTCGTACCGGGACGACCTGTCCCCGTGGGACGTCCAGGACATCCTTTACAACTCGGTCGATGACCTCGGCGCGCCCGGGGTCGATGAGTTCTTCGCACGCGGCCGGGTGAACACCTTCAACGCGCTCAATGTCGCGACGGGGTACACGCCCAGGGCACCGCTCCCGATCAACCAGGGATTCTCCGATACGTCGTGGGAGGATCTGTTCGACCTCGAGAGCGGCTCGGTCTCGATCCAGTCGGACCCCGAAGCGCCCGGGGGCGCTTCGGCGCTCGCGATGGAGAGCGATGCCCGGATCGTGTCGGTCCCGATCGCCGGACGATCGCTCCTCGACCCCAACCAATCCGCGCTCGGGCTCGCGTTCCGCGCGAGCGATACCCAGCAGGGTGACAGCTTGGCTGTCGAGGTCCTGGACGAGAACGGGGTCTGGACCGAGATCGCGCGCCATGTCGCGAGCGGATCGAACACGGACGGGTACGTCCGGATCGATACCCCGCTGGGGAGCACCTTCGCGTATCACGGGGTCCGGGTCCGGCTGACCTCGGAAACCAGCGACCCCGGCGCACGCTTCCTCATCGACGAACTCACGATCAACGACGAATCCCCAATCCCGACAGCGCCCCTCGTCGAATCGTTCTCGAGCGGGGTCTTCTCGTCGGCGCGCTGGTCGGACACCGACGGCGCGACGATCGGGTTCGACGGCCCGGACCACACAGCGTCGCTGTCCGATGGCGCGGTTCTCGAGAGCACGGACATCCCGATGGCCGAGTTCGGAGTGATCCCGGCGTATCTCCGCTTCGACGCTTCGAGCGTTGATACCGATTCGGGCGACTCGCTCCTCGTGGAGATCCGCGGGATCGGTGGCGCGTGGAACACGATCGACACGATCAGCGGCGATGAGATCGGCGCTTCGGGAACGATGTTCGAGTACGAGTCGATCATCTTCGCGTGGGGGATCGACGATGTCCGGGTCCGTCTCACGGCGAACGGGGACGGGACGTTCCTCGTCGATGATGTGTACTACGGGACCGAGGTCCTCGGAGGCCCCTGCTCCGACGCGGACTTCAGCGAGCCCTACGGGGAGCTGGACTTCTTCGACCTGAGCGCGTTCCTCTCCGCGCTGAGCGCGAGCGACCCGAGCGCGGATCTGAACCCCGATGGATCGTTCGACTTCTTCGACGTGTCGGCCTACCTCGATCTGTACGGTCAGGGCTGCCCGTGATCTGACCCCCCCACCCCCCCACCCCCGCCGCACACACAGCGCGGCGATGGGTGACTTCTCCGGATACGACAAGGGCCCGGCGCATCAGCGCCGGGCCCTTTTGTTGTCAGCGATGGATCAGGGGATCCCCGATCCGATCAGGACCGACCCCGATTACGGGCAGCCCTGGTTAAAGAGCTGGAGGAACTCGGAGACATCGAAGAAGTCCCACGAGCCGTCGTTGTTGACGTCGGCGCTCGGGGATTCGTTGCCCAGCGCCTGGAGGAAGGCGGAGACATCGAAGAAGTCGAGCTCGCCGTCGGAGTTGAAGTCCGCGACACACACGGGACCCATGTCCTCGCACACGAACGCGGTCACACGGATGTTGTCGAGACCCGCTTCGATGACGTTCTGGGTCCCGAGGTCGTTCGCCGTGAACCGGAAGCGCATCTGGCTCGTCGCGGCGACTTCGTCACCCACACTGATCGTGTCGGTGCGCCACGAGGTCGAAACCGTGTTCACGGTCCGGATCGTGGACCAGCTCGATCCGCCGTTGGTCGAGACCTCGACGATCCATGAGTCGCCGTTGATCCCGCCGGTCGGGATATCCGCGAACCAGTAGTCGTAGACAAACTCGCCGCCGTCGGACAGGTCGTAGACGGGTGAGGTGAGGGTGGTCGATCCGTCGTCCACGTCGGAGTTGCAGGAGTTCGCGGAGGAGTTATCCGTGACCCAGCACTGACCGGACCCGTCGGAGTCCGCACCGGGCGCGCCGCGCGTGGAGCAGTTGACGGGAACCCCACGGGTCCATTGCCCGTCGAGCGCGTCGCCGCTGACCGTCCAGCCCATATCGGTCTCCATGTTGTCGGAGAGGATGGTGACGACTTCACCGATGTCCACCCGGACGGGGTCGCTCGCGCCGGAAGGCGGCGAGAAGACCGAGCCCGCTTCCTGGCCCTCGGCGGAGACGTAGTACTCGATGAACTCATCGCACGACGCGCCGGGGATCTGGGCTTCGTAGAGCCCGCCGGACTCGGTCATGGTCACGCTCGTGAACACACCCTCGCTGTTGCGGTAGTGGAGCTGGACATCCCCGACGAGGGTGTCCATCCCTTCGCTGAGCGCGGCCTGGACGTCGATCGGGGTCTGGGGGAGAAGCAGATCAGGGGACGAGCTCACAAGACCGATCGCGAGGAACCCGTCACCCAGCCCGGGAGACGCGGCGATCGCGAACCCCTGGGGACCCTGCGCCACATCGGTCCCCTGGACACTGATCTGGTACACACCCGACTCGGGCGCATCGATCACGACCTGTTCGATGTTGTTGAGGTGGTCCTCGCTCGAACGGGACGCGGCCGCCGCCGGGCTCGCCGGGTTCAGGGTCCACGGGTAGTGACGGGTCCCCGTCGGGCTCGTGACGATGAGATCGAGATCGTTGACGAGCGCGTTCCCGACGTTCGGGGTTCCGGGGACATCGTCCCAGACGAGGGTGATCTTGATCTCGTCCTCGGCGCCCGTCGCCGTGATGCTGTACGTGGCGCTGGTCCCCATATCGACGGAGCCCTCTTGCCAGTTCCCACTGCGCTCGAAGTCGATCGCGTCCTGGGCTTGGATCATCCCGTATCCGAACTGGTAGTCCGGACCCGTGTTCCCGCTGTCTTGCGCCGTGTGGATGAGGATGGCTTTGACGAGCTGGTTCGAGGGGTCGCCGTAGCCCGGGAAGTTCGCGCGGAAGTCCTCGAGGAGGAGCGCGCCGATCCCGGCCGCCGTCGGCGAAGCCATCGAGGTCCCGCAGAGGGTCGCGTACGCGCTATCGCTCGCGGAGTCCGTCGAGGTCACCCCGAAGTCGCCGCTGGACTGACACCCGGGGGCGCTGATCGTGGGACGGATGCGCCCATCATCGGAGGGCCCCCACGAGGAGAACCCGGTCATGGACCCGTCGTTGGAGTTGATCGCGCCGATGGAGATCGCGTTCTTGTTGTTGGAGGGCGGAGGGGTCGTGTTGTACGCAGAGCCACAACGCCCGGAGCTGCGCTCGTTGCCGGCGGCCCAGAAGATGGTGATGGGTTCACCGAGCGACCCACGGACGACGGCGTCGATCGTCGCGGCCGTCAGCCCGTAATCACCCTCCCAGGCGCAGTCGTACCCGTTGGGCGCGACGTTGGAGCCGATGGAGTTGTTGGAGATGTCCGCGCCCATCGAGAGCGCGAGACTGTAATCGGATTCCAGATCACCCGGATCGGTGTAGAGGAACCCGGGCTGGAGACCGCCGGCGACCTCGAAGCCCGCGCCCAGAAGGGTGACCCCCGGCGCCATCCCCCGGTTGTTCGAGTTCACGGAGCCATCGCCGCCGATCGTCCCGGCGACGTGGGTCGCGTGGAAGGAGACCCCGTCGGAGTCGATGTTGGTGGCGCGACCCGAGAAGTCGTTGTGGGTAGCACGGATCGTGCCGCCGTCGTAGACGAACACGGTTACACCCGAACCATCAAGGCTGTACGGCGCGCTGTTGACCGTGTTCACCTGGGTGATGACACGGTTCGAGTCGTTGAGCTCGTTGAACGCGGGGATCGGGGGTTCGATCCACTGCACGCTGTCGTTGTCGGCGAGCCGCTTGAGCGATTCAGCGTCCATCTCGACGACGAGGGTGTTCACGGACATGACGATCGAACGGACGGTTCCGCCCAGATCGGTCACGATCTGCTCCGCGCTGGGGTCCGCGGCGTTGACCGAATCGAAGAGCTTCACATACGCGGCCACAGTCGCGTCGCTCGTATCCGAAGCATCTTCGGTGTTGGCGAGGACCGCCCACTGGGGGACCTGGTCGTTCGCAACGCTCGGGTGGAGCTTGTGAGCGCGGGTGATGGGCTCCGCGCCGATGAGCGACGCGCCCAGCGCGTCCGCATCAGCACCCGGTTTCACGTGCGCGAAGTACGCGCCCGATCCGACAGGGCTCAGGAGCTCGAGCCCCTTGGAAGCGAGATCCGCGCGGGTCTGCGCATCGGGGGAGGACCCGAGCGCGACAATGATGTGCGCCCCGCTCGTGCTCTGCGCCGCTTGACGGACAAGACGCGCGGGGCTCTGGAGCCCGAGGCGCTGACCGACGGTCGTGGACGCATCCGCGTTCTTCCACGCGATCGGGGCGCCGAGCGCGGTGCCGCTCGCGATCGAGATCGCGAGCGCAAGGGTCAGGGCATGGGTGCGAGAGCGTGGATCATTGGTCATGGATGTGTTCCTGTTGTCTTCGAGTTGATGAACGATCCCTGGGCGCATGTCGGGCGCACAAGGACCGAGAACTCCGCGTCATTGCGCAAGAAAAGACCCGGGTCCGTCGTGGTCCCGGGTCAGGTATCGGTTATGGGCAGCCTTGACTGAACAGGTTCAGGAAGGCCGAGACGTCAAAGAAGTCCCAGTTCATGTCCCCGTTGATGTCCGCGCTGGGCATCTCGTTGGACAAGGCCATGAGGAACGCGGACAAGTCGAAGAAGTCGAGCTCGCCGTCGTTGTTGAAATCGGGGATACAGACCCCGTTGAACTCGATCGTCCCGAAGTCCATCTCGACCTTCGGGGACTTCCCGTGCAGCTCCCACTGCTCGTACGCGATCTCGCCCGAGCTGGGGTTGAGGGGATCACCCACGGACGCGTCGTTCGCGTCACGGAGGAAGGTGATGTACTCCTTGCTCACAAGCTGGAAGTACACACGGACCTCCGCGTACGCGGCCCCCTTCGGGATCGTGTACAGCGTGTCGTCCCAGTACTGACCGTCGGCGTACGTGTAGTTCACGGGCGAGGCCTGGACACTGTCGAAGTTCGCGTTGGTGAACCCACGCGGCGGGATCCGGTTGTCCTTGATCCACACGTTGTTCGCGGCGAAGTGGAAGCTCTCGCCCTCGGGGATCCCCGTCGCGGCGGAAACCGCGGCGTCAACACCGAGCTTGGCTTCGTACACCTTCGTGTCCCCGGTCGTCAGGTCCGCCGTGACATCGTCGTACGCGCCGTGCTCGAGGATCATGTTGTCCGTCGCGTCGAAGAACTTCACGTTGACCCACATGCGCCGCCCTTCCGGGTAGCCCGTGGGGAGCTTGTGACCGGATTGGTTCACCACCCGGACCGTGAGCTCCGTGCCGTCCTCGGAGAGCTCCATGTCCGAAGCGTTCTCGAGCATGTACTCGGCGCGAGCGATAGAGTCATCCACGAGCTGCTCGGTCAGGAAGGTCTCGCTATCCGGGTAGAGCGAACGGACGGCCTTGAGGACCCAGTTGTTCCCGCCGTTGAACGCGTGCTGGGGCATGTTGGGGCGGGCGGTCGGATCGAGCCGGCACGCATTGGCGTTCTGGTCGGGCATATGGCAGTCTTGACACGAAGACACGAGCGGGTTCGCGCCACCAAATCGCCCACCCATATCGATCGGAGCCGCGGCGAAGTCGGACATGAGCCACTCCGAGTACGTGCGCTCCACGGGGAACATGTCGTACTTGTCGGCCGTCGGATGCGCTGTATCGAGATCGTTCAGCGCGTATGTCCCATCGGGCTGCGCCGTAAACGCGGGGTTCGAAACATCGTGACACGTCGCGCACATCGCAGAGTTTGCGTGGAACGGAGACAGCTCCCATTCGTGGTAGAAGAAGTCCGGACCCAGATCGAAGGGGCCGCGACGACGATCGAAGAAGTCAACAACGTACGCGCCCGTGTGGGGGTTGGGCGCCACAGCGTCAACGCCGTCGTTGGTCCCGGGGACCCCGTCGAAGACCTCACGGTCCACGGCCGGGGTGGGAGAGGGGTTGTCGAAGTTTTCGGGATCCACCATCCGGTGACAGAAGTTACACCCGACCCCGTTGAAGTCCGAGCCCGAGAGCGCGGACCCATCGGTCGGTGTCGATCGACCACCCAGCCAGCCCTGGGGCGCGTGACAGCGGATACACAGGTCACCGACAAAGGCAACGTCCTGGTTCGCGATATCGAGACACGCGTAGAACAACGGGTCACGCGCGGCCTGACCCATCATCGATGACACCCAACCCTCGTACGGGTCGAAGTCGTGCTCGAACACCGTGTGGCACGCTTGGCAGTTGTTCGAATCGGAGAACGAGTGGTTCAGTGTCTCCGGCTGTGTCCCGGGGAGGAAGAAATCCTCGAGGGTCGTCGGAACAGGCGCGGCGTACGACACGGCGACAAGTGAACCCGCAACCGCAACGGCTGCTACCCCGCTCACGCACGCGGCGCTTCTCGAACGAATCATCGACATTGGACGTCTCTCCCGAACAAAGACCTGTCGCGGCTCGGAATCGAGCCTCCTGCACCCTGATTCTCCCACAGATCGGTCATGGTTGCAAGAGATCGGACACAATTGGGACCACATTGGGGTGGGTCCGCAATATCCGCCCAATCCGCCGGAATCCCGGGCTTCTGGTCCACCAATCACACACAACCGATCATCGAAAGGCCCGATAACAATCCGGGAGCCCCATCCCGGCTCAAATTACGGACACCCAGCACCCAAATCACTGAGGAAGGCGCTGACATCAAAGAAATCCCACGCGCCGTCGGCGTTGTAATCCGAGCACAGATCGTTGGAGCTCAGCCCCTGGAGGAAGGCGCTGACATCGAAGAAATCGAGTTCCCCATCGTTCGTCAGATCCGCTCGGCACTCGGGAACCGGAGCCCGCGCGACGAGAGTCGCCGTCCCCGTGACGATGACCGTCCCGAGCTCGTTCCCGTCCACGATGAGGGGCTGGGAGCTCTCGATGGGGAATGAGCCGCTGAGGGTCACGATCCCCCCGGACACCACCACGGTCCCCGTGATGTCCGTCACAACATCGCCCAGGGTGGAGAAGTCCACGACTTCCATCCCCGACCCGAAGAGGAAGATGTTGTACGAGACATCGAGGATCCCCGTGATCGAGACGGGGACCCCGACGAACGAGACCTCGTTCATCGCGCCGATCCCCGCGGGCGCAGAAGGTGTCCCCGGGATCGCATCGCTGACGGCGGCGTCGGTGAGGGTCGCGTCGGCCGTCGAGAGGAAAGCCGGGACCCAGTCGAACTGGAGATCGTCGTCGAGCTGCGCGTCGAAGTCCCCGAGGATGGCGCGTGAGGGCGCATCGAAGTCATCGAGCGCGAGCTGGATCGAGCCGCTGACGCTCGAGGAATCCGAATCGGTATCCCCTCCGAGTGTCCCGAGATCGATCTCGATCGTCAGATCCACACTGGACTGCGTGGGATCGATGACGAGATCGAGCGGGGACGCGAGCGCCGGGGTCGCGGCGGCAACAACACAGACGGCGAACAGATCACGGTACATATTCGGCTCTCTCCTTCGAGGATCGCGGATTCGCGAGATCGAGCGTATCACGCCGAAGCTCGGGCCCCAATGAAAAACCCCGTGGAATCACGGGGCTTGAGGGTGAAACAGATCGTCCGGGAGCCGTTATCCGCCGCACTTCCCGGAGAAGAGGTTCAGGAAGAGGGAGAGGTCGAAGAAGTCGAACTGACCGTCCCCGGTGAAGTCGGCGCGTTCATCGCCGGCGGCGTAGAAGTTGAGGAAGAGCGAGACATCGAAGAAGTCGAGCACACCGTCACCCGTGAGATCGGAATCACAGGTGAGCACAACAAACACGCGCTGATCTTCGTAGACCACACGGTACACGAGCCCGAGGGGCGCGACGGGAACAACCGTGGAATCGAGGTCGAACTCGTCCATGATCACGCCGCCACCCGAGGCGCTGATGATGTCCCAGGAGTCGCCGAAGAAGGGGACGTACCCGTCATCGAGGTTGATCGTGACCGCGCCCCCGAGCGTGAGGGTATCACCATCCCCGAGCGTGACCCGATCGAACTCGCTCGCGTTGATCCCGCCGAGGTCGAAGGTCGATTGCGCGTTCGCGCCAAGGCTGAAAACCCCGACATCGATCTGACGGAGCACCCCCCCGGGCGCGAGCCCGCCCTGGGAATCAACAACCCCACGAACCCGACCCGAGCCGTGGATGACCTGGTTCTCGCCGAGGGTGATGGTGAACCCGTTCGCGTTGATGTCCGCATCAGGCAACACCGAACCCACATCCATCTGGATGGACCCCGTGCCGCTGATGGTGACATCGGACTGCGCAATGAGTCTGGCATCGAAGGGGCTCATCTGGGGGTTCATCGAGAGGACCCCGTTGTTGACCATGGTCCCGGAAACGTTGAGGGTCGAGGTAACACCCTGAATCTCGAAGGTCCCGTTGGAGACGAGATCGGACACCGTGATCGTCCCGCTGTCGGTCCGGACCACCCCATCATTCAGGGTGTCGTACGTCCCTCCGGTGATGACCGCGCCACCCCGGAGCAGCATGACCGCGCCGTCGGCGATCATCTCGCCGTTCGTCGAATCGATCGTGTTGTCGAGATGAAGGGGGACGACGGGATCGTTCGCGATGAAGGTCCCGTTGTTGATGATCATCCCATCCACGGCGGGCTGGATCAGCCCCGAACCCGAGACGACCTGGTTGTCCCCGATCGTCAGGGTGACCAAGCTCTCGGTGAAAATTTCAGCGTCACCCGGAGCGGAGACCGCGACGAGTTCGATGGTCCCCGTGCCGCTGATCTCCGTGGTCACGTCAGCGCGGATCCGCGCGTTGAAGATCTGCGCCGTGGTGTTCACGATGATGGAGCCGTTGTTCTCCAGCGGCCCGTTGAGCGCGAGGAAGTTGCCCTCCCCGGCGATCCCCATCGCGCCGTTGTTGACCACGGACCCGATCGTCGCCGTCCCCCCACCGTTCATCTCCACGATACCCGTCCCCGTGCTCCAGAACGTCCCACCCGTGAGGGTTGAGCCGGGACGGAGGGAGAGCATCCCGTTGTCCGCGCGGTAGTCCCCGCCCAGGGAGCCGTCATGAACACCCGTCAGGACAAGGGGGAACGCGGGGTCGTCAGCACGGATGATCCCACGGTTGTCGAACATCCCCCCGCTCCCGTTGATCCGACCCGACCCACGGACATCCTGCGCGGACCCGATGATGACATCGCCTCCGCTCGTGGTCATGTGCGCATCGTTGAAGTCGCCGGCCTGATCGAGCACGATCTGCCCGACCCCGCTGATCGTGGTCGGCGAATCGAACCGCATCGTCGCGTTGAACACCTCTCCAGTGGAGTTGATGTTGATCGTCCCGTTGTTGGTGATCGACCCGTTGATCGCGAGCGTGTCCGACCCACCCTTGATGTTCAGCACACCCTGGTTGGTGCACGAGTTGAGGGTCGCAACAGAGGTATCGAGCGTCACAGCGCCCGTGCCCGAAGACTGGAACACACTCGAGTTCATGACCGCGTTCGCGGCGATACCCAAGACGGCGTTGTCCGCTTCGTAGGTCCCCGATCCAGCGTTGTGGATCCCGCGCATCAGGAGCTGCTGCGCGGGGTCGTCCGCGCGGATGATCCCGTTGTTCGTCACCGACCCGTCGGTCGAGGAGCCGATCCAGCCCGAGCCGTGGACGGTCTGACCGGATCCGATGGTGAGGGTGAAAGGCCCGTTCGGGAGGAGCTGGGCGTCATCGGTCGCCGAAACCGCCATGAGCTGGATATCGCCCGTCCCTTCGATGGTCAGATCACTATTCACACGCATCCGTGCATTGAAAACGAGCATGTCCGGGTTGATGACCACGGTCCCGTTGTTGATGAACGAGTTCTGCACATCGAGCATCCCGCTCGTGAGCACGTGCATGGTCCCCTCGTTGGTCATCGTGTCGAGGAGCGCGGTCCCGCTGTCAGCGACAACAACCCCGCCGTTCGCCGTCTCGAACGTTCCGTTCGTGGTGAGCGAGTTGTCGAGCCGGATCGAAGAGCCATCGGCCAGGATGGTCCCGCCCCCGCTCGAATCCAGAGTCCCGGCGAATCGGATCCCGATGTTCCCAGCATCGTCCGCGATGATGCTCCCGTTGTTCGTGATCGTCCCGTTGAGCCGACCCGAACCACGGATCGTGTGACCAGCCCCGTTGGTCAGAGCCCCGGTCGTGTTGATCTGCGCGTCATCGTTCGCCGTCGCCGCGTTCAGCATGATCTCCCCGGACCCGGAGATCGTTGCGGGCGCTGAGAAGCTCAGGTTCGCGTTGATGCTCGAGCCCCCGACGTTCATGACGATGGTCCCATCGTTCATGATCCCCGACGCCCCGACAGTCAGGAGATTGCTCCCCGTGGTGAGCACCGCGCTGGGGTTGGTGATCCCGAGCCCATCGATCGTGATGTTGGACGTGATCGCAACGGTGTACATCCCCGAGAGCCCGAGGACCGCGGAAACCCCAGACCCGTTGGGGAAGACCCCTCCATCCCAGTTCGCGCCGACATTCCAGTTCCCGTCAACCGGGCTGAGCCAGTTGATCGTGGTCGGTCCGGCGAGGGTGTTCGTCGCCGTCCCGGCGAGGGTGGTGAGCGCGATAGCGCTGAAAATGGTGCTGGCTTTCATCTGGGTTCTCTCCCCTGTGCGATTGGGACCGCCGCATCACGTGCGCGCACGATCACGAGAAAAAAATGCTATCAGCGATCGGAGCGCCGACATGATGAAAAACCGCCGAATTTGCCCGATCCGAGGGGGATTCCGCCCCACGTGCGATAAAAACACCCCAGGGAGTCCCTGGGGTGCGGTTCGTTCAAGATCGGATCGACGGGCTCAGCCCGGATCGATCACGGGCAGCCCTGCTGGTACAGCCCGAGGTATGCGCTCACGTCAAAGAAGTCCCACTCGCCGTCCATCGTGATGTCCGCGTTGGACTCCTCGTTGGTGAGCGCTTGGAGAAAGGCGCTCAGGTCGAAAAAATCGAGCATCCCGTCCCCGGTGAAGTCCGCCGCGCAGGTCTCGCACCCGTCGGGGATCCCGTTGTTGTCGTCATCGGGCGCGTTGGGATCGACGATCTTGTAGACGGCGCTCCCGCGCGTGTAGTAGATCTCCCCGTCCTCGTCTTCGCCGAAGGACGTCACCCCGAACCCGGCGGAGAACTGGGTCGAACGGGTGTAGCTGTCGCTCGGATCGAGGGTCCAGATGGTCCCCGTGCAGTAGTCGGCGAAGAAGTACAAACCCTGGTACTCCTCGCTCATCGCGCACCCACGGTACACGTACCCACCCGTGACCGAGCAGCCCTCGCTGTGGTTGTAGACGTACTGCGGATCCGTCCACCCCGTCACCCCGCACGACCCCGTGCTGTACTGCACGAGCCCTTCGCGGCAGCGCCACCCGTAGAACAGACCCGGGGTGTTCCCGACATTGTGGTTGATCTCTTCCCACGCGTTCTGACCGACATCCGCGATCCAGAAGTCGCCGTTGTCACGGTCGAACGAGTTACGCCACGCATTGCGGAGCCCGTAGTGGTAGATCTCGCCGCGGGTGGTCGTGTCAGCGTCGTTCCAGGGGTTGTCGCCGGGGATCGCGTACTCGAGCCCGGGGTCCTGGTTATCGATGTCGATCCGGAGCATCTTGCCCAGGAGGACCGAAAGGTTCGCCGCGCGGTTCCCGGGATCGCCGCCCGAACCGCCGTCACCCATCGAGATGTACAGGTACCCGTCGGGACCGAACCCGATCCACCCACCGTTGTGGTTGGAGAAGGGCTGCGCGATCTCGAGCAGGACACGCTCCGACGTGGAGTCCGCGATGTCGGGATCGACATCGAAGACGGAGAATTCGGAGATGACCGTGCGCGACCCGCCGCTCGTCGTCGTGTAGTTCACGTAGAACTTGCCCTCACCGTCCGCGCCCTCGATGGCGTAGTCGGGGTGGAACGCGAGCCCGAGCAGACCACGCTCCCCGCCCGAAGTCACCCGGTCGGAGATGTTGAGGAACGAGCTCGCGAGGAGGTTGCCGTCGGAGTCCACGATCCGGATCAGCCCGTTCTGCTGAACGACGAAAATCCGTCCCGAGCCGTCGTTGGCATGGGTGACGAAAACGGGGGACGACACGCTCGCAACGAGCTCGCCCTGGAGCTGCGCCTGAGCGGCCCCGGTCATCATGGTGAGCGCGATCGCGGTGGTGGCCAGTAGACGTTTCATGGGTGGGTCTCTCCTCGACGGGGATCGGTGCTGATCCGGTTTCTCGGCGTGTCCTCGGGTGGGGATCAGCCGGACGCGGCGATCCGTAACCTTTCACGGATCGATCGCGCGATTGATAACGACAACCCCGGGGGACAGAACCCCCTGGAACCCGGGGCTTTACGCAGAATCAGGGTACACACGGGACCCGTTCCGCTCAAGATTCATCCGCCGAAGAGCCCCATATCAACGAGCAATTCACGCGCACACCCGATCATGATCCATACAAATATCCAAGAACCCGATCAGGGACACCCCTCCCCGAACGCCATCAGGAACGCGCTGACATCGAAGAAATCGAACTCCCCATCACTGTTGAGATCCGCGATGTCGTTCTCGTTCGACAGCGCCATGAGGAACGCGCTCAGATCGAAGAAGTCGGACGCCCCGTCGTTGTTGAAGTCAGCGACACAGTGGATGAAGCACGGCAGTTCCATCGAGCAGAGGAAATCCAGACGCGCGACCTTGGAACGCGCGAACCCATCGGGCGCATTCGGATCCGAAACGAGCCACTGGAGATAGACCGTCGTGCCGTCGAGCGATGGATCGTTCGGGATGGGATAGCGGAACGTCCCCGTTCCCGTCATCGGCGCCCCGTCGTTCGAGAGGATGAACGGACCCCGGAGATCGCTCGTATCGAGCAGGTCACCCGTCGGCGGAGTCGATGAGACCGCGACAAACGCGCTCGCCCCATTCCGTGTGTCCGTGATCCCGATCTTGAAATCGTCGTTCCCGATGTTGGGAACCCCGAGCGCGACCATCAGCGGCACATGCCCATCGAGCCCGGGGACCCCGGACCCGAAGAGGATGGGATTGAAATCGACAACCTCGGAGTAGAGCGCGGGACGATCGAACGGGAACTCCTCATTCTCCACGCGCGGATCCGTGAGCCCGGTCCGGAGGAAGTGCTTGATCTTGTCCTCCGTCGCCGTATCGAACGCGATCGGGGTCTGGATCAGGAAGTGCGCATCAGCGAGGAACGGGGTCATGGGTCCACGATGCGCGTAGAAATCGAACACCTGGTCGAGATCGAATCGGCCGTTGTGCATCAGGTGAGGACGGAGCCCAACATTCCGGAGTGAAGGCGTCCGGAAGTCGCCGTTCTCGAACGCGTTCCCCGTCACCTCCCCGCGCCCACGGTCCTCGAAGGACGGACGGACACCGTCGGCCATGAAATCGTTGTTCGTGAAGGTCGGCGCCGCATGGCACGTCGCGCACCCGGATTCCTGGAAGAGCTCCAGCCCCTCCGTCTGCTCCGGGGTCATCGCGCTCATGTCCCCGTCGTTCCAGAGATCCCACGGGGTCTGGTTCGGGACGAGGGTGCGCTGATACGTCGCGAGCGCAAACGCGATCCGGACCGCGTTGATCTCCGGGTCACCGAACGCGTCTTCGAACAACCCGGGATAGGTCGGATGCGCGAGCACAGCATCACGCATATCGCTCGGGATCTCCGAAGCGAGCGCGAGCGGCCGCACGCCCCCAAGCTTGTCCTTCACCTGGGTCCAGGTCCGCCCCTGGTGCGCCATCTCCGAGGTATTCAAGATCGGCGCGAGCGCCTGGATCTCGAGCCCGCCGACCCCGGACTGGAAAAGCTCCTGTCCCGACTCGGGATCGACGAAGGAGAACTCCGCGCGCCCGTCCCAGAAGAGAGAGCCGGAGAACATCGCCATCAGATTCGTCGAAGAAACCCGACCCCCGACCTGGGGCTCGAGACCGAAAAACTCGTTCCGGAGGTATTCGTCCATCGCATCGAGCGAAGCAACACCCTTGGACCCCACCACATCGTCGGGGGTCCCGAACGCACCATCGAACCCCGGATTGATCGCCGGCCGAGGATCGGACCCACCGGCGGACGGGATATGACATGTCCCGCACGACATGGTGTTGTCCGAGCTGAGCTGCTCGTCCCAGAAAAGGATCTTCCCCAAGACCCGCTTCGCCTCGTTCGGAGGGTTCTGGATCGGGGACGACGGGGTCCACAGAGGCGGGGACGTCGCCTGCGCCGGCGCGAGGGATACGCCGAGGGTGAGCACGATCAGGGTTGCGCGACAAGCGAGTGCGAGCATGGATCCTCCCGGAACATGTTGGTCCACAACATCATACGTGCATGAGCGACACAACGCGCCGAAGCACGATCAGGGACACCCGCCGCTGAACGCCATTAGGAACGCGCTCACATCGAAGAAGTCGTACTCCCCGTCACCCGAGAAGTCCGCGACGGATTCCTCGTTCGCGAGCGCCATGAGGAACGCGCTGACATCAAAGAAGTCGAGCTCCCCGTCCATCGTCAGATCGGCCGGACACGACGACGTGCAGTCCGTGGATCCGGGACCGAACCATTCGCCCCCGACCAGATCGCAGGTCGCTTTGTCGAACTGGACACAGTTGTCGTTGATCGAGCACGCGCCGATACACGGGCTGTCCGCGCAGGTCGATCCGGGACCGCTCCAGATCCCCCCGAGGGTGATCGCTTCGTCCTCCGTGAGCCCGTCCATGCACGACCCGTCCGCGAAGCATGCGGAACCGATCTGACCTCCCTGACAATCGACGATCACACGGATGATCCAATCGCCGCTCACCCCGAGGAACTCGTTGGATCTCCAGGTGTTCCCGTTGACCTTCACCGCGTTCTTGTTCGGGGTGACCCCGTCGCTATCGAAGAGGATGCTCGGGTTGAACGTCGAGGAGTCATTGAAGAACTTCAGAGAGACCACGAACTCTTCGCCGGCACTGACCGGGATGCTGATCGGGATGGTCTGGTTCTCGTCCTCATAGCGGAACTCGTTGAGCCCGCCGTCGAGCAGCGCGGGCGCGAGCAGTTCTTCCTTGAGCGATCCCGGGTTGGGGAAAGTCCCGCCGTTGTAGACCCGGATGGAGTCCTCGATACTCGGGTTCGCGCCACCGAGGAAGGACCTCCAGAAAATCTGGAGCGCGACAATGTTGCCGTCACACGGAGACGTCAACCAGACGGCGGCCTCTTCGCCGGCGGCGAAGCACGGACAGATCGTCGCTTCCTCCCCTTCCTCGAGACCATCGATCCGGACCTCGACTTCGTCGGCGCGAGCCGTGCCGCTGAGCGCGAGAACCGCGCCGAGCGCGAGGAAACGGGTGAACATAGTGGTTTTCATCGACATCAGATCCTCCTGTGCGCTGGGCGCGCGTGAACACATCGCCGTGTCCCTCTCCGGCGGGTCCAGTGTAATCCATCCGCCCCGTGCTCCCAAGCTCAATATGCGGAGCGGGTCCGAGAATCCCGCGCCCGATCGTGATGTTGCTACACTCCCCACTCAGGGGAATCGCGAACCAATGAGCACACGCACCAACCACAACGAGAGCGCCGGGTCCAAATCCATCGCCCACCAGATGGTCCTGGACGACCCCGACGCCCTCCGCTTCATGGCCAACCCCATCCGCTGGGAGATCATCGACGCGCTCACCTCCCTCGGGGAATGCTCCGCGGCCGACATCGCGGACTTCACCGCACGCGCCCGGACCTCCCTCTACCCACACCTCCAAGGACTCCTCGAACACGGGCTCATCCACGAGAGCGGGACCCGACTCATGGGGAAACGCTACGAGCAGCTCTACGTCCCGGCCGCGCACTCCATCGACACCCGCTTCATCAAGGACGACCCGGACAACATCGAGTTCCACGTCACCCTCGCCAAGGCCGCCGCGCGTCTGTGCTCCAGGCGCATGGAACGCGCCATGCGCCACGAGGACGCGAACCCGCGCACAAAGAAACGCAACCTTCATCTCAACCTGATGAATCTCTGGGTTTCCCCGAGCGAACTCGCCGAGCTCAATGAAATGATCGATCGGATCTCGAAAATGGGCAGAGAATCCCGCCCCGGGGACGGGAAATCCCTGATCCATCTCACACTCTTCCAGACCCCGCATCTCAACCGGGACGACTGATCTCTATCGCGCTCACACCCCCGCGCACCCGTTCCCGACCTGATTGAGGAATCGGCTCAGATCGAAGAAATCGAACTGACGGTTGTCGTTGAAGTCCGCGCGCCGATCATGAGCGGCGAAATACCCCAGAAACTCCGACACATCGAAGTAATCCACCGACCCGTCGTGGTTCATATCCGCGCGGCACGGGGTACACGACCCGTGCATGAGCCCGTCCTCGATCGCGGCGCGGATCCCCTGGATGTCCTCCCGGAGCACCTGACCGACCCCATCGACGAACACGATCCCCCAGTACCCGTCCTCACGATCGATCCAGGGTGTCGTCCCGAACGCGCCCGGGCTCGAGAACACGATCGGGGTCCCGTCCTCCGCGCGATCCTCAACCCACATCCCGAACGCATACCCATAGTCCTCATCGAGCAAGACCGGAGGAACCGACCCGACATCGAGACCCACCGTGCGCTCGACGAACATCGTCTCCGTCCGCGCTTCGCTGAGCAGACGGACCCCGTCGAGCTCACCACCACGGAGCAGCAACCGAAGAACCCGCGCATAATCGCGTGCCTCGCTCGCGCCCCCTCCCGAGGGACGGAAGTTCTCCGTCTCCCCGAGCCCGTCCCACGAGATGCTGGGTGTCCCGATGACATCGGAGACGGCCTGGGTGTAGAACTCGTCGTACGGCAGCCCGCTCGTCACCTCGCACAGATACCCCGTGATGTGCATCCCCAACCCCGTGTAGTTCAGCTCCGTGGACGGCACCGACACAGGCTCGATCTCCGTCGCGATCATGTCCACCGCCTCCCCCAGCGTGATCCCGAGATCCGAGATGATCTCGTTCGTCCCCTCCCCATTCGCGAACCCGCTCGTCATCGAATACATCTCGTCCACACTCATGAACGGCTTCACGGGTCCGGCGCGCGTCGGGTCGAAGATCCCCGGGAGATAGGACACGATGGGCGCGTGCTGGTTGATCGCGCCCGAATCGATCAGAGTCATCATCGCGACCCCCGAGATCATCTTGCTCGCCGAAGCGAGCGCGAGCTTGGTGCGCGGGTCGTGATCCCCGAAGTACCCCTCGTACAGAATCCCGCGCCGATCTCCGACGATCACGCTCGCGCCCGAGAGAAGCCCGGGGAAGCGATCGAGCATCTCCTCCGTGCGCTGATCCACGATCGACGGATCGCACACGCTCTGCGCAAACACGGGGACAGCGACGACGGCGGAGCAAAGACCCGCCGCCACGATTCGGGCGGTGTGTGTATGTTGCATGGTGACCATAGAACGACAACGCCCGGGCACCATTGCACCCGGGCGTTGAGATTTATCCAAAGCTCACGATCAACGGATCACGGGCAACCCTCCGCGAACGCTTGCAAGAACGCGGACACATCGAAGAAGTCGTACTCCCCGTCACCCGAGAAATCGGACGAGGGGTGCTCGTTGCTCAGCGCCATGAGGAACGCGGAAAGATCGAAGAAGTCCAGCTCCCCGTCGTTCGTGAAATCGACCTCGCACTGGTCGTCCGGGGTCGCGACGAACACACCGATCGTCCCGTTCCGGAGGAACGCCGCGAAAGCGACCTGACCGCTGTCGTTGATGTCCACGACCCCGTTCGCGACCTGGCGCCCCGTGGTCCCACCGAAGTCGAACCCGAGCGGGATCAGCCCGAGATCCGTCTGGATCATCTGATCGAACTCCGCGAGCTTGACGATGTTGTCCCCGTCCCCGACCCAGATCGCCGTCGAGTTGTTGCTCGTGTCCGTCGCGCGGAACACGACCCACCCGTCGGAGTTGACGGCCGGGGGGAAGTTGATGAGCGAAGAGTTGCTGATGTCCGGATCGTTCCCGTCAGCGATGACCGTGGTGGTCACCCCGTCGTCGGCGATCACTTCCCAGATCGAATCCGCGCTCCGACGCGCGGAAAACCCGACATGACCGCTCTGCGCGATCGCGACCGAGTTCACGAACGAGTTCCAGACCCCGCCCGTCTCCGCGATCGTCGTCGGGGAGAGGTCGGGCTCGACCCGAACGATCCGCCGGGACGGGCCGCTCGAGGGGATCGAGTTGAACACGACCTGGCGCGCATCGTTGATCTCCGGCGCAAACAGGAAGTCGTACCCGGAAGCCGTCGAAGCAACCAACGTCTGGGTGCGCGTCGGGTTGAACTCATCGATCACGATCTTGTCCACGGCGAACCCGAAATCACCCCGGTAGCAGATCGCGCCATCGGAAGTCAGCGTCACACTCGAGAATCCCGACGTCCCCTCGTTCCCCCCAGGAGCAAAGGTCCGGATGAGGTTCCCGCTCGTGTCGTACAGCTCCGCGCCGTCGTCGAACGAGCCCTGCTCGATGACGAACATCCCGTTCCGGAGATCGCAGGTCGTGGACCAGATCGGATCCACTCCGAACCCGCTCACCACGACACCCCCCGTCCCGTCCTTCCCGTAGAACACGCCCTCGTTGGGGTTCCCCGAGATGAACAACCGGATCGCGACCCCCCCGTCCTCGTCGAGCGTCACGTACTGGGACGAAAGAGACGAGAACATGGGGAGATTGAACGCGGAGATCCCGGCGTCGAGCGACGAACGCGCCTGGAGCTGATAGGACCACTTGGTGGGGACTTCCGCGGTCGCAGCTCCGGCAAGGATCGCCAGGGCGCTGATGGCACACACGTCACGCATCGTTCTCTCTCCGAATCATCTGAAGGGGGATTGGCTCAGGTTACGAATCATGCTACCGCGCCAGAACACCGATTCCAACGGAGAAATCAGGATCCCAGAGGTTCCGAGCCCAGGTCCGGGAAGGGATTACCCCTTCCCGACCAGGTCCTCGTTCGTCTCGAACCGATCAAGCGCGGCCAGAAGCTGCTCGACCTGCATCGGGGGCGGCATGTTCATCATCCGACGACGCAGCGCCGTGATCGTCTTCAGCGCCGCGGGCTCGATCAGCTTGTCCTCCTTGCGCGTCCCCGACGCCGCAAGGTTGATCGCCGGGAACAACCGCTTCTCCGCGATCCGCCGATCGAGGATCAGCTCCATGTTCCCCGTCCCCTTGAACTCCTCGAAGATCACCTGGTCCCCCTGGGACCCCGTGTCCACCAGACACGTCGCGATGATCGTCAACGACCCCCCGTCCTCCGTGTTCCGCGCCGCGCCGAAGAGCTGCTTGGGAACCTCGAGCGCCTTGGAATCGATCCCACCCGACATCGTGCGCCCGGAGTTCGCGTGCTTCCCGGATCGGTTGAACGCGCGCCCCAGACGGGTCAGCGAGTCGAGCACCACGAACACGTGCTCCCCGTTCTCCACCATCCGCTTGCACCGCTCGAGCGTCGTGGTCGAGATCTCGATGTGGCGCGCGATGTCGTGGTCGTTGCTCGACGCGATGATCTCGATCGCGTCCTGTTTCCAGGGCTTGTCCCATTCCGCATCGCCGTCGCGCTGCTTCACGGACCCCAGGAACTCGCGCGTGAAGTCCGTGACCTCCTCCGGGCGCTCATCGATCAGCAGCGCGAACACCTTCACATCCGGGTGGTTCGTAAGCACCGAACGGGTGATGTCCTTCAGGAGCGTCGTTTTCCCGGCCTTCGGAGGAGACACGATCATCCCGCGCTGTCCCCGACCGATCGGACAGAACATGTCGATCAACCGACACGCCGGCGGACACCCCGGGTACTCCAGCGTCAGGATCGGCTCCGGATCGATGCTCGTCAGATCCTCGAACATCTTCCGATTCGCGAACGCTTCCGGGGTCATCCCCTCGATCGTGATGAAACGCTCCACCACAGGGCGGGGCTTCCGAGGCCCGGAGTTCTTCCCACGCCGTCTCCGGCGCGGCTTCTTCATCTCCACCTCGACCTCGACCCTCAGCCCGTCGCGCAAGGGGAGCTCTTCCCCGAACTTCACGGGAACGAAGGGCTCATCGCCCATGTCCTCGGGGAGGGGCGCACCTTCTCCCACGCGGACACGTCCTTCGGTACGCGCAGGCCATTCCAATATGCCAGACAGCAGGGTCATCGACTGTGTTGTTCCATGCATCGCTTGCGCGCCGTCTCGATGGATACGCGAACAGACGGGCGGGCGAGAGTCCGTGCCCCGCACCGACAACTCGGCGCCCACGGACATATACGAGCATCATTCGTCCCCCCGGGGTTCGGGTCAACCCTCATCCATCCGGGTCCGAGAATCAAGGGGAGAGCACCCCCCGACACATCGGAGCCCCCCGTGCCGCTACGATCGCCCGATCCGATGAAAAAACTCCGCGGCATCCCGGTCTCCAAAGGGCTCGTCATCGGACGCGTCGCGCTCATCGAGCACGACCTCTCCTTCCGGATCCCCAGATCCTCCGTCGATCAAGCCAACGCACCCGCAGAACTCGAACGATTCGAACTCGCTCGAAGAGCGGCCATCGCGGATCTCGACGCGCTCCACGAGCAAGCAACCGGGGAGATGGGCGAACAAGCGGCCAAAATCTTCCTCTTCCACATCGGGGCGCTCAACGACCCTTCGATCCTCAAACCCATCCGGGAGAAGATCAGCACAGACCACTCCAGCGCCGAATACGCAACGAGCTCCACCCTGCGCGATCTCGCGGAACGATTCGCGAACCACCCCGACTCGACCTTCCAGTCCAAGGTGGACGACCTCCGCGACCTCGCCCATCGCCTCCTCACCAAACTCTCAGGCGCAACCACCCTCGACCCGACCCGGCTCAACGAGAACTCCATCATCGTCGCGCACGACCTCACCCCCACACAGACGGCCGGGTTCGATCGGGACAAGGTGATGGGCTTCGTCACCGATCTCGGAGGACGGACCTCCCACACCGCGATCGTCGCCGGCGCACTCTCCCTCCCGGCCGTCGTCGGGCTCAGCGACATCACCTCGCGCGTCCGGGACGGACAAACCATCATCGTCGATGGGACGCGCGGGACCGTGATCCTCGATCCGGACCCGGAAACCATCGAAACCTACGCCCGCGCGATCGAACGCGCCCGGGAAGCCAAGCTCGAGCTCCACGAACTCGCGCAGCTCCCGGCCGTCACCACCGACGGGGTCGAGATCGAGCTCCTCGGGAACATCGAGTTCGCCGACGAGATCGAGCACATCCTCGACGAAGGCGGCAAAGGGGTCGGGCTCTACCGAACCGAGTTCCTCTACCTCACACGAGAAGTCCCCCCCACCGAAGAAGACCACTACGAGTCCTACAAGAAGTGCGTCGAGATGCTCGACGGACGAGAACTCACCATCCGGACCATCGACCTCGGCGCGGACAAATACACCCAGCTCCAGGAAGCCATCCCCGAACGCAACCCCTTCCTCGGGCTCCGCTCCATCCGCTACTCACTCAAAAACCAGAAAATGTTCCGGACCCAGCTCCGCGCCATCCTCCGCGCCAGCGCCCACGGCCCGATCAAAATCATGTTCCCCCTCGTCACCAACATCGCGGAGTTCAGATCCGGGAAGTACTTCCTCAGAGAGGAAATGGAAGAACTCGCCGAGCAGGGGGTCCCCTTCGATGAGTCCATCAAGGTCGGGATGATGGTCGAAGTCCCAGCAGCGGCCCTCATGAGCCACGCTTTCGCCCGGGAAGTCGACTTTTTCTCGGTCGGAACAAACGATCTCGTTCAATACACCCTCGCCGTTGACCGAACCAATGAGAGGGTCGCGTCGTTGTATACACCGATCCACCCGGCCGTCCTCCGGCTGGTCCGGGATGTCTCCCGAGCAGCCAATCGCCGCGAGATCCCCGTCTCCTGCTGCGGAGAATCCGCCGCCGACCCCGCGTTCGCGGCATTGCTGATCGGGCTTGGGGTGCGTACCCTATCAGTGACGGCCTCCTCCCTCCCACTCGTCAAACGAGCGATCCGAGGGCTCAGCGCCGCACGATGCGAGCGGCTCGCCAAAAAGGCGATCTCGTTCGATTCCGAGTCGGAAGCGAGCAGTTACGTGCTCAACCGGCTCAAAAAGATCGTTCCCGAGGCCTTCGACGGGCGTCCCGTCGGCTGACTCCTCGGACACAAACCACGCGACCGGGGACTCGGCGCGTGTCTCGCAACCGCCCCCGCGGCTATCCGCGGCGAAGAGCGTGCGGCACGCACCCAACCAACCCCGATCGCTCAACCCGACGCGAGCGATGCGCCAAAGACGCACGCGCCAACGCGCAGAACCCACGCTCAGGGTCCACAAACCCCCGAGCACCCCTGCGCGACGCGTCCACGAAGGACAACACAATGACCGACGCACCCAAGGGTGATGACCAGGCGACCAACGCCGAGGACACCGGCGCTGAATCCACGCCGACCACCGAAACAGAATCATCGAGCGATTCGACCCCCACTACGAAGAAGAAAACCCGGAAGCGCTCCCCCCGGAAGAAGACGACCAAGAAGAAGTCGTCCAAAGCCGAGTCAAAGAAAGACGACGAGGACACGAGCTCCACCGACGAGTCCACACAAGACACATCGAACGACGAGCCCCAATCCGAATCGGAAAGCGAAACCGCGCCCGAATCCGAATCTGACTCCGACACGGAAGCCAAAAAGACCACCAAGAAAAAGTCGTCGAAGAAGAAGACCACCAAGAAGACGGCCAGCTCCAAGAAGACGACCCGGAAGAAAGCGCCCTCCAAGAGCAAGAGCGACGACGACTCGGACTCCCAATCCAAGAAGCCCTCCTCCGGATCCACCAAGAGCCCGCGCACCGAGATGGTCGTGAACTACGTCCCCGGCGAAGACTGCCGGATCGCGATCCTCGAAGACGGAAACCTCGAAGAGTTCTTCTCCGAGCACACCGACAAGGTCTCGCGCGTCGGGAACATCTACGTCGGACGGGTCGCGAACGTCGAACCCGCGATCCAAGCGGCCTTCGTTGACTTCGGAGGCGAAGAGAACGGCTTCCTCCACATCACCGACCTCCACCCCCAGTACTTCTCGAAGAGCGCCGAAGACAAAACCGAGCGCGTCGGGAAGAAGACCCCCCACAGACAACGACCCCCGATCCAGGAAGCCCTCAAACGCGGCCAAGAGATCATCGTCCAGGTCCAGAAAGAAGGCGTCGGGACCAAAGGCCCGTCCCTTACGAGCTACCTCTCCATCCCCGGGCGCTTTCTCGTCATGATGCCCGGCATGGACAAAACCGGGGTCTCGCGCAAGGAAGAAGACGACGAGAAGCGCAAAGCCGCGAAAGAGATCCTCGGCGCGCTCGATCTCCCCGAGGGATTCGGGTTCATCCTCCGCACGGCCGGGTTCGATCGGACCAAGACCGAGCTCAAGCGCGACCTCGCGTACCTCAAGCGCCTCTGGTCCGACATGGAGAAACGACGCAAGGGCGGGAAGAAGCCCCGTCTGCTCTACACCGAGTCCGACCTCCTCCTCCGGACCGTGCGCGACCTGCTCACCACCGAAGTCGATCGGGTCGTGATCGACTCGCTCCCCGCGCTCAAGCGCGTCGCGCGGTTCATCAAGATCGCCGCACCCCGCGCCCAAGCCAAGCTCGCGCACTACACGGGCACCGCGCCCGTCTTCCACGCCTTCAACATCGAAGAGCAGATCGAAGCCATCCACGCGCGCGAGGTCATGCTCCCCTCCGGGGGGCGCCTGGTCATCGACCAGACCGAAGCCCTCGTCGCGATCGACGTCAACTCGGGCAAGTCCCGCGCGGCGCGCGACGCAGAAACCAACGCGTACAAAACCAACCTCGAAGCCGTCGATGCGATCTGCCGCCAGCTCCGTCTCCGCGACCTGGGCGGGCTCGTCGTCAACGACATGATCGATATGCGCCACGCGTCGCACCGCAAGGAAGTCGAGAACCGCTTCAAGGAACGCCTCAAGCGGGACCGCGCCAAGACCACCGTCGCCCCCATCTCCCCCTTCGGGCTCCTCGAGATGACGCGCCAGCGCATGCGCGGGTCGATGGAATCCCAACACTTCGCCGAGTGCCCCGTCTGCAAAGGCCGCGGGCTCGTCAAACGCCCCGGATCCGTCGCCGACAGCGCGATCCGTGAACTCGCCGCCATCGTGGACCACCCCAAGGTCGCGCGCGTCGAGCTCGTCGTCTCCCCGCGCGTCGCGAGCGAGCTGCTCTCCACCCGGCGCTCATCCCTCGTCCGGGTCGAGCTCATGTCGGAGAAGAAGATCGAGGTCCGGGTCGTGGACACCCTCGGGGTCGGGCGCTTCGCCGTCTACGCCTACGAGGAGAACGGGAACGACCTCGATGTCGAGAAGCTCGCGAAGAAGCAACGCCCCAAACCGACCATCGTCGAATGGAAGGACACGGAGGAAGGCGCGGACTCCTGGGCCGTCGATCTGAACGAGGAAGGCGACGAGACCACCGTGCTCAAGCTCGCCGAGGAGTTCGCCAAACGCGCCGACGCCGTCGAGAACGCCGACCTCCCGATCGATGACTCCCGTCCCCTGGACGAAGACGACGACTCGGACGGCCCGGGCTCGAAGAAGCGCAAGCGCCGCCGCCGAGGCCGCCGCCGCGGATCCCGCGAAGATTCGGACACCACGGACAACCGTTCGGACGACACGGACGAGCAATCCGACGACGCGCCCTCGAACGACATCGAGGACGCGCCCGAGCCCGACGACGCAAGCAAGAAAAAGCGCGCCAAACGCCGCTCCCGCCGACGCGCCGCAAAGGGCACGAAGGATTCGGACGCCTCCAGCGACGCCTCGGACGAAGCGCCCGAGAAGGAGCCCGCCAAGGACCCCGAACCCGAAGGGGAGTCGGAGAAGAGCAACTCCAAGAAGAAGCCCCGACGCTCATCGCGCAGGAAGAAGCCCGTGAGCGAATCCGAACCGTCCGACGACAGCAAGGACAACGCGGACCCGGAACCCGAACCGAAATCCTCGAAGAAGGGCTCGGACAAAAACGCTTCATCAAGCGAGGTCGCGCCCAAACCCCGCCGACGAGGCCTGTACTCCGGTGCACGACGCAGGATCAACGCGAGCGAGCTCCCCACGGACCGCGAGTGATACCGGACCCGATCGACAGGAGCACGAGCCCATGAGCGAGAGCAACGACGAGCGCGCAGAATCGCCGCCGGCGCTGCGCCGTGTCGCCATCCTCGGTTCCACGGGCTCGATCGGAACCCAAGCGATCGAAACGATCGCGCATCTCAACACCCTCCACGAACGCGGCGAGCACCCGACCCGCTACGAGATCGTCGCGCTCGCAACCGGATCCAGCACCAAAGCCCTCTCCCAGCAAGCCCATCACCACCCCAACGCAAGACTCGCCATCGCCGACCCGACCTCGGGCACCATCGACGGCGCCATCGTCGGCCACAACAGCGCGACAGAACTCATCCAGCACACGTCCCCCGATCTCGTCGTCGCATCCATCGTCGGGATCGCCGGACTCCCCTCCACACTCCGCGCCGCAGAACTGGGCATCGACATCGCGCTCGCGAACAAGGAATCCCTCGTCGCAGGCGGATCCCTCGTCATCGGCGCGGCCCAACGCTCCGGCGCACGCATCCTCCCCGTCGATTCCGAACACGCCGGGATCCACGCGTGCGCCCTCTCCATCATGGGGCGCTCGTACACCCCCCCCACCCCCCTCAGTGACCAGGTCGTGCGCGTCACGCTCACCGCTTCGGGAGGCGCCCTCCGTGACGCCGACGATGAGACCTACCACAACGCGACCCCCCAACAAGCGCTCGCGCACCCTACCTGGGACATGGGACCCAAGGTCACGATCGACTGCGCGACCCTGATCAACAAAGGGCTCGAACTCATCGAAGCCCACCACCTGTTCGGACTCCGCCCCGATCAACTCAGCGCCGTCATCCACCCCCAATCAAGCATCCACGCGTTCGTCCAGACCCGAGACTCCGGGGTCCTCGCGCACATCGGACCCACGGACATGCGCTCCCCGATCCAGCAAGCCCTGACCCACCCGGTCTGCGCCCCAGCCCCGATGCCAGCGCTCGACCTGGGCACACTCGGCGCGCTCGAGCTCCGCCCCCTCGACCCGGTGCGCCACCGAGCCGTGGACCTCGCGCTCCGCGCGATCGAACAAGGCGGATCCTCCGGTGTGGTGCTCAACGCCGCCAACGAAGCCGCCGTCGGCGCGTTCCTCGACGGACGCATCACCCTCGGCATGATCACGCCCATCGTGGAGCGTGTGCTCGACAGCACCGACCCCGAACCGATCGAGTCCATCGAGCACACCCTGGACATCGATCAACGCACACGCGCCGCCGCGGCCCAACTCATCAGCTCAAGCCCGACGATCGGGAGCACCCGATGAGCAAAGCACCCAAGCCGATGAACCCGGCCCAGATCCAATCGCTGAAGCAGATCCACACCCTGTTCCAGCGAGGCCAGATCGCCCAAGCCCGAACCCGCGCCGAGAAGGAACTCACCAAACACCCCAAAGTCGGCGCCTTCCACGCCATGCTCGCCATGATCCTCACCGGACAGGGAGAACGCGCCCGCGCCGAGTTCCACGCCGACAAAGCCGTCGCGCTGGACCCGAAAAACGCCGACATCCTCACCACCCGCGCCTCCATCCACGCGAGCGCGGACGAACACGAACAAGCCCGCACGCTCTACGAGAAAGCCCTCTCCCTCCAGCCCGACCACCCGGGCGCACTCTCCGGGCTCGGGAACGCGCTCTCGGAACTCGGGCTCTACGAACGCGCACGAGAGATCATGACCAAGGTCTGGAAGCGCAACCCCACCTTCCCCGATCCTCTCGTCAACCTCGCGCTCCTCGAGCTCGACACCACCCGCGCCAAACACGCGATCGAGCTTCTCCGCGACCCACCCCCCCCGCTCGACCAGCACCCCAACGTGCTCAACCTCTACGCGCTCGCGCACTCCTACGACGACAACGTCACCCCCGAACAAACCTTCGAAGCCCATGAACGCTTCGGGCGCGCCATCGCAACCCACGTCCCCTCCAAATCCGACCACACCAACGACCCCGACCCGGACAGAAAGCTCCGTGTGGGCTTGCTCACCCCCGACCTCCGCCGACACTCCATCGCCTACTTCCTCGAACCCATCCTCGAGCACCACGACCGCGCATCCATCGAGCTCCACGGGTTCATGACCTCCAACGCCGTCGATGAAGTCACCGAGCGCTTCAAACAACACTGCGACCACTGGCACGATCTCTTCGGTTCCACCCTCTTCGAGATGCGCGACCGGATCATCGAACAGAACATCGACGTCCTCATCGAGCTCAACGGCCACTTCTCCGGGCACAAACTCAGCGTCTTCGCCATGCGCCCCGCGCCCGTCCAGATCACCCACATCGGATACGCGAACACCACCGGGATGCGCACCATCGACGCGCGATTCGTGGACGACATCACGGACCCCGCGCCCCGCGCCGACGCGCTCGCGTCCGAAAGACTCGTGCGCCTCGACCCCTGCTTCCTCTGCTACAGACCCAACGAAGACGCGCCAAACCCCTCGGACCCCGACCCGGACCGACCCGTCACGATCGGATCGTTCAACAACCTGATGAAGCTCTCGGAGAAATCCATCGCGTGCTGGGCGCGGATCCTGAACGATCGCCCCAACACGCGCCTCCTCCTCAAAGCCTCCAAACTCGCGAACGACGAACTCCGCAACGAACTCATCGATCGATTCAATGCGCTCGGGATCGACCCCGATCGTCTCGACCTCCGCGCACGAGCAACCTCGCTCATCGACCACCTCTCCATGTACAACGAGATCGACCTCGCGCTCGACACCTTCCCCTACACCGGGACCACCACCACCTGCGAAGCCCTCTGGATGGGCGTCCCCGTCCTCACCCTCCTGGGCGATTCCCATGCGGGGCGCGTCAGCGCCTCCCTCCTCAGCGCCGCCGGGCTCGAAGGGCTCACCGCAACCACGACCGACGAGTACCACGACATCGCGCTCGCGCACATCGACCAAGGGCTCCGCTCCGGACAAGCCCGCTCCGATCTGCGCGCCCGAGTCGCGCAGTCCCCCCTCCTCGACGCTCCGGCCTACACCCCCAAATGGGAATCCGCCGTCCGCGACCAATGGCGCGCCTGGTGCGCATCCAAACGATCCCGAGCCAACGCATGACATCCTCCCATCCCCCAAAGATCACCTGGATCTCCTCCTACCCCAAAAGCGGCAACACCTGGGTCCGCTTCATGCTCTACGCCGCCATCTATGGGCCCCCCGAGCGCTCCATCGACATCAACCGCAAAATCGCCGACATCCACCGCAAGTCCGAGCTCGACACCCCCGACCCCACACTCCCCCTCCTCTGCAAAACCCACTTCGAGCTCACCGACGCGCACCCCGAACTCGCCAACACCAAGGGCGCGATCCACATCATCCGAAACCCGCGCGACGTCCTCCTCAGCGCCCTCAACTACCACCGACTCACCGGGGTCACCGACCAACAACTCCCCGACCACGCCTACGCGCAAGCGTTCATCGCCCACGGCGGAGACCCCATGTACAAACAGCTCGGCTTCGGGACCTGGGCCTCCCACGCACGATCCTGGCGCACTACCGAGCGTTTCCCCGTCCTCGCGCTCCGCTACGAGGATCTCAAAGCCGACCCCCGCGCCGCGCTCGTCACCATGCTCGACTTCCTCGAGCTCGATCTCGACGACACTCGGATCGACAACGCGATCAAAGCCAGCGCCTTCGATGCCATGCGCGCCCTCGAGATCCGCGAGAAGAAACAAGCCCCCGACCAGGACCTCTCCAAACGCCTCTTCGTCGGCGACAAACGCGCCACCAGCAAAGGCGTCTACTTCATGAACTCCGGATCCACCAACCAGAAACTCGACGCGCTCGCGCCCGGGCTCGACGAACGCTTCAACACCAAACTCAAACCCCAGCTCGACGAGTTCGGCTACGCCGACTGATCAACGCTCATACCCCAGGATGGCGCAGATCCGCGCGTACCGATCGTCCGCGCGGAACATCGCGAGCACATCCTCATCCACGGGCTTCCGCTCCAAAGGCCGGATCGCGTTCTCCCGCACCCCCCGGCTATTCCCGCGCTTCACATCCCCCGTCACGTGCTCGTACGACCACCACCGATCCGCGTACCCCGGATCGAACTCGACATCGAGCATCGCGCAGATCTCCCGGAGCTTCTCGTCGGGCTCGCGCGTGAAATCCTCGTACCGGACAAACCCGTGCTCACGCGCATACTCCGCGAACGCGAGATTCCCCCGGATGAACAGATCGAAATCGATCTCCCCGATCACCCTCACCATCCGGAGCGACAGGTACTGGTCCACCGGATGACGCGTCGTGCACGCAACCCGAACCTCGTACGCGCCCTCCACCTCCGCGATCAGATCCGACCCCATCCCGGGCTCAGTCACATACGGGAGCCCGTAGTAATCCAGGTGCGACCAATCCCGAAGCACCAGCGCGTCCTTCCGCCGCGACGCGCTCGACTCACACGCCGCCACAAACTGCAGAAACGTCGGCCCCTTCCGCGCCCCCCACGCGCTCAGCTGCTTCTTGTCCACCAACCCGAACCACTCGACGGCCTGCGCCATCGGCGCCGTCACCGAAAGGTTCTTCGGATGAAGCTCCGACAACACCACCACACGATCCATCGACCCCAGACACTTCGTGACAAGCGTCCCCCCCGTCCGCGCGAGGTGCCTCAGAACCCGAATCACCGGTTTCGATCGCGCCATCGTGTTCAGCCAGCCCCGCCCATCGCCTCTTGAAACGCGCGCCACTGCGCCTCGATCCCCTCGCGGATCGGGGTCGAAGGCGCATACCCGAGCTCCGCGCGGGACCTCGTCAGGTCAGCCCACGTCCGATCCACATCCCCGGGCTGGGTCCCCACCTGCTCGATGATGGGCTCCTTCCCCACCACGTCAGCGATCGTGTCGATCAGCTCGCGCAGCGTGATCGGATGATCCCCTCCAAGATTCCAGATCCGGCACCCGTGCCCCACGATCTTCTCATGCGCCGACAGCACCCCCGAAACAATGTCGTCGATCATCGTGTAATCGCGCGACGTCGTCCCGTCCCCGAACATCCGGATCGGTTCCCCAGCAGCGATCTTCCTCAGGAACAACGCGATCGCAAGGTCGGGGCGTTGACCCGGACCGAACACCGTGAAGAACCGGAGGTTCGCGATCGGGAGCCCCGTCAGATGATGATGGGTCTCGCTCATCAACTCGCACGCACGCTTCGTCGCCGCATACGGCGAGATCGGATGCTCCACATGATCCGCCTCGCTGAACGGAGTCCTTTCGTTGTTCCCGTACACCGACGACGACGACGCGCACACCACCCGATCGCACCCCGTCTCGCTCGAAGCCGAGAGCACCGACTGGGTCCCGAGCACATTCGTGCGGACATACCCCACCGGATCCGCGATCGAAGGCCGCACCCCCGCCTTCGCCGCCAGATGGATCACACTCGTGACCCCCCGATCGCGCATCAACGTTGTCAGTCCACCCTGATCACAAATGTCGAGCTCACGAAAAACGAATGTCCCTTGAGCAGAGGAGTCATCGATAGAGCCGAGGTTCGCGTCCTTGATGGAACGCGCATAAAACGGATCGAAGTTGTCCACCCCGACCACATGGTCCCCCCGCGCAACGAGCGCACGGCAAACGTGCGACCCGATGAACCCGGCCGCCCCCGTCACCAGGATCCGATTCGATGTATCACCCATTCCGACTCCTTCCCGCGCGGTCAGGATCCTACCTCCCCATCCGCACGGGTGTTCGACGATCACACCCAAACAAAAAAGAAAGCAGGGCGCCAAGTTTCGTCGGCGCCCCGCTGGAGGAGAGAGAGATCCTGATAGAATGATCGGAATCAAGTTCGTTCAAGAAACATTATCGGCATTTACACCGAAAACCTTGCCTAGCTTGCCAGATTGAACAGAGTGTTTGTATTCTGTTCGCCAATTTTGTTGCGCATGCTGTGGATATCCATGCTGGAACCCCGCCCTCCGGGCGATAGCATACCAATCGCTCCGCGCAGCGTGACGTGGTGCCGTGATCGTGTTCGCAGCGCCCCACCCACGCGATGAGACCCCAGTCGATGGACGACGACAGCCGATCTCCGAGGCCTCCCAGCGAGGCCGACGACGACCGACCTTCCAAGCGCGACACGCGCGCCGGGTCCCAATCCGATCCCCACACCACGATCGATCTCCTCGTGATCGATCCCGATGCGCTCGTCACAGACGATGCCCGCCGCACCATCCGCGACCTCACCACCCGCGCCCTCACCCACCACGGCGCACACGGCGAGATCCGCGTCAAGCTCGTGCGCGACCCCGACATGATCCGCGCCCACGAGCGCTCCCACAACGACCCCTCCACCACCGACGTCATCACCTACGACCTGCGCGACTCGGACACCGACCCCCTCGACACCGACCTGATCGTCTGTGTCGATGAAGCCAAACGCCGCTCCGATGAGCTCGGACACCCCATCGAACACGAACTCACCCTGTACTGCGTCCACGGGGCGCTCCACTGTCTCGGATACAACGACCTCGACCCCGAGAGCCACACACGCATGCACGCGCGCGAAGACGAGCTCCTGAGCGAGATCGGGCTCGGACCCATCTACGCGAAGCGCGCAAACGGAGCACCATCATGACAATCCCGAGCCCCGGATGGACCTTCCTGATCCTGAGCGTTCTCGTCGTCGTCGGATCGCTCCTCTCCTCCCTCACCCTCGCGCTCCACACCCTCTCCCGCGCGCGCCTCGCCTCGATCATCGAGAACGACCCGGAATCATCCAGATCGCGCCGCCTCCGCGCCATCGAAGACGACGCCGACGCCCACGCCGCAGCTATCGCCATCGTCCGGATCGCCATCAACCTCATCACCGCGCTCGCGTGCGTCGCCTGGATCTCCGGGCTCCGCGCCGAACCCTTCATCAGCGCCGTGAGCGTCGCGCTCGGGCTCGCCTTCGCGACCGTCCTCAACTGGATCGTCGCGCACCTCATCCCCCTCGGCATCGCCAACCACGCCGGCGAACACGCCGTCGCAACCTTCTCCCTCCCCATCCGCGCCATCCACGCCGTCTGCGTCCCCTTCCTCCTCCTCCAACGCTTCATCGACGAAGTCGTCCGAAGACTCGCCGGCACCGACACCGTCACCCCCCAGGACGAGATCAACGCCGAACTCCTCTCCGTCGTCTCCGAAGGAGAACGAGAAGGACACCTCGACGAAACCGAACGAGAAATGCTCGAAGCCGTCGTCGAGTTCCGCACCACACTCGCCGAATCGATCATGACCCCCAGGACCGAAGTGGACGCCCTCGCGTACACCGACGACCTGCTCGAGGTCCAGCGCTTCATCAACGAGCACGGCCACTCCCGCGTCCCCGTCTACGAAGAAAACCTCGACCACATCCTCGGGGTCCTCTACGCAAAGGACCTCCTCCGCTGGCTCGCACTCCACGACCCCAAGTCCAAGCCCTTCAACCTCCGCACCATCCTCCGGGAACCCACCTTCGTCCCCGAAACCAAAACCATCCGGGAACTCCTCACCCAGCTCCTCGCAGCCAAGGTCCACATCGCCATCATCATCGATGAGTACGGCGGAACCTCCGGGCTCCTCACCATGGAAGACATCGTCGAAGAAATCTTCGGCGAGATCCAGGACGAATACGAAGACCCCGAAGACGAAGTCGGGGGGGTCGAACTCGACGAACACCGCGCCAGCGCCGAAATCGACGCGCGCACCGAGATCGACGACGCAAACGATGAACTCGAAAAGCTGAGTCTCGAAATCCCCGAGTCCGACGACTACGACACCGTCGCCGGCTACATCAACACCACCCTCGGGCGCATCCCCGAGCAAGGCGAATCCTTCTCCAGCAACGGGATGACCATCGAGGTCCTCGAAGCAGAACCCACGCGCGTCGTGCGACTGCGCGTCACCCCGGCGCCCGTGACGTCCGAATCCGAGTAAACAGGATCAGTTCTTCGCGACAGGATCCGTCACCGGATCCACACGGGTCAGCGCCGAGTCATCGATCTTCAGACCCGCCTCGTGCGCGATCGTCGCGAGCTGCACCCGGTTCGACATCTTCAGCTTCTGACCCAAAGAGATCCGATGGTTCTCGACCGTCTTCGTCGAACGATGGATCAGCTCCGCGATCTCTTTGATCGACATCCCCTGACCGATCAACGCCAGGATCTCGAGCTCACGCCGACTCAGCACATCCAGCTTCCCGAGCTGCGTCACCTTCGAATCCACGAACATGACATCGCTCGAACGAAGATGCTCCGCCTCAGCCCCAGCGCTCACCCGCCGCGTAATCACGAGCACCCGGCACTCGCCGTCCTCGGACTCGAGCCGACGGAACCAGCTGAACTGCTGACGACCATTCCAGATCGTCCGGAGCAGGTACTCCTCACCCTCCCTGCAGATCCGGCTCAGGATCTCCACACGCTCCTTCACCCACGCATCCGGGAACCCGATCTCCGCGAGCGATTTGCCCACGATCTGCTCGCGCGTAAACCGCCCCTCCAGGAAAATCCGGAGCGTCTCGTCGTTCACATAATGGACCACACCCTCACGGTCCAGAACAGAAACACCCGTACCGGGTTCAGCACCAAGGCAGTTCATCATTTCAGATTTCGTCAAAGCAACCACAGCGACCTCGCTTTACTGGGTAAGTATGCTGATTGTGGCAAGAGTCACGATCCCGGCCCGACACACCTGCGCCGCACCGAGTTCGGGGCTGTAATTGTTACGCTCAGATTCAGATCAAGATTGGATGATCCCCCTCAGAGAGAGGCAATTCCCTCGATTGGGGAACACTCCCTACCATCCGAATCCATGACCCTCCAACTCTACAACACACGATCCAAAGCCGTCGAACCCTTCACCGCGCACGACCCCGATAAAGTCACGTTCTACACCTGCGGCCCCACCGTCTACGACGACGCGCACATCGGAAACTTCCGCTCCTTCCTCGCCGCAGACCTCCTCCGACGATTCCTCGAATCCCCATTGTGCGAGATCCAGGACCAATCCAAAAACAGACACAAAGGTCCGAGAAACATCACCCACGTGATGAACATCACGGACGTCGGACACATGACCGACGACAACGCCGCCGACGGCGCCGGCGAAGACAAGATGGACGTCGCGAAACAACGACTCCTCGAAGCCAAAAAGTCCGGCACCCTCCCCGACAACGCGAACATCGACCCCTCCGACCCCTTCGCCATCGCATCCTTCTATATGGGACGTTTCCTCGAAGACGCGCGAGCCCTCGGGCTCAAAGTCGCCATCGAGCAACAAACCGACCCCACCCTCATGCCCCGCGCCACCGAGCACATCGACGGCATGAAGGGGGTCATCGCCCAACTCCTCGACAACAACTGCGCCTACACCCGGGGTGAACCCGAATCCCGCGCCATCTACTTCGACACCCAGTCCTTCGCAGACTACGGCCAGCTCTCCGGAAACACCCTCGACCAGCTCCGAGGAGGCGCCGGAGGGCGCGTCGACGAATCCAACCAGCAATCCAAAAAACACCCCGCCGACTTCCTCCTCTGGAAGGAAGACGAATCCCACACCATGAAGTGGGACGCGCCCGACCACGACCAATGCAAGGGCTGGACCAAGGGCTACCCGGGCTGGCACATCGAATGCACCGCCATGGCCCTCGAACGTCTCGTCGAAGGCGGCCTCGCCTCAGCCCGAGACACCCACGCGCACATCGACATCCACTCCGGAGGCGAAGACAACATCTTCCCCCACCACGAGTGCGAGATCGCCCAGTCCTGCTGCTTCACCGGCGCGGACACCTTCGCCACCCACTGGTTCCACCCGCGCTTCCTCATGGTCGAGGGCGCGAAGATGTCCAAATCCAAAGGCACCTTCTACACCCCGCGACAGCTCATCGCCCAAGGCATCGACCCCGCCGCCATCCGTCTCGAGCTCATCAAAACCCACTACCGCGCCAACGCCGACTTCTCTATGCAAGGGCTCAAGGACAGCGCCCGAACCGTCTCACGCTGGCGCGCCTTCCTCGCAAAGGCCCAATCCGCCGAGCCCGGCCACGAGGACGATTCCATCCTCCTCGAAGTCCGAGACGCGCTCTCCGACGACCTCAACATCGCCGGCGCCATCGGCGCGATCAACGCCTGGATCAAACGAACCCCCGAACCCTCCAAATCCGACGCGCACGCGCTCGAAACCATCGACCAGATCCTCGGGGTCCTCGCCCTCGCGCAGTCCGAGTCCAAGGAATCCGAATCCGGGATCGCCATCTACAAACCCGGCGTCACCCCCTCCGACGAAATCGAATCCCTCCTCACCCAGCGCGCCCAGGCCAAGAAGTCCAAAGACTTCGCCAAAGCCGACGAAATCCGCGACACCCTCACCACCATGGGCCTCGCCATCATGGACAAACCCCAGGGCAAGGTCGAAGTCGCCCCCCTCAACTAACCCGACCGCGCCCCGACTTCGCCCAGAGGACCACCGCCGGGAGCACGCCCAGGATCGCGCCGACAAGGACACCGGTCATCCGGAACCGTGCCTCTACGCCATCCATCGCGACCACCGACCACACCACGATGGTCGGAACCAGAGCGAGCACGGAGCACCACACCCGAACCGACCTTCGAGCTGCCCGATACTCGCGCAGCGCAAGGCGGATCATCAAGGTCCCGATCCACATCCCCAGAATCACCCACAACATCAGCGCCGAGTCACCCAGCGCCAGAAACCCCGAATCCATCTGGATCCTGTAGAGCAGCATCCCCGGTATCGCCCCGATCGCGAATCCACCGATCGGGCTCGCGATCCCCACCAGGATCGACGAGAGGATGAGCCTCGTGAACCGGGAATCTCGTACCTGATGTGCGGGCTCGTCCATACACGCTCATTGGGGATCAATGCCGGGGATTTGAGCCCTATCCTACCGCCGTGCTCTGGACACTCTGGCGCGCCATCCTGTTCGAGTTCTGGAGACTCCTCATCCTCACGACCGTCGTCGTCGTGGCCGCCATCGCATTCGCCGCCACCATCAAGCCCATCGCCGACGGCTCACTCTCCATCGACCAAGCACTCCGCTTCATGGGATACGCAATCCCACCCATGCTCGCCTACGCCCTCCCCTTCGCGGCCTGCTTCGCCTCCACCATGACCTACTTCCGTCTCGTCCAGGACAACGAGACCATCGCCGCCCACGCGTCCGGGATCTCCCACAAGAAACTCCTCTTCCCCATGCTCCTCTCCGGGATCGTCCTCGGCGCGACCCTCATGTCACTCAATAACCTCGTCATCCCCCGCTTCCTCCAGCGCATGGAAGAAATGGTCACCCGGGACTTCGCCAAAATCCTCGTCAACTCCCTCTCCCAGGGACAGACAGCCATGATCGGGGACACCGAGATCCACGCCGACGTCGTCCGTGAAGTCTCCCCCGAACCCGACTCCCCCGCGCAGCAACAGTTCCTCCTCGGCGGGGTCGTCATGGTCGAAGGGACCGAAACCGGCGCCATCCGCATCGACGGCACCGCCAACCGCGCCTGGATCCTCCTCCTCCCCGCATGGGCGCTCCCCCAGGAAGACCGGGACCGGATCGGGGACGACAACGCCACCGCCGTTGTCATGAAGTTCAACGACCTCACCGTCAACGAACGGGGAGACCTCATCACCTGGGAATCCGTCACCTCCCCAGCGATCCCCATCCCGCGCGTCTTCAAGGACGACCCCAAGTTCATGACCTCCGCCGAGATGGTCGAGCTCCACGACGACCCGGACCTCATGAACTTCGTGGACCAGAAGCGCCTCAACCTCGCACGACGGATCGCCGCGCGCCAGGCCTTCGACACCATGCGCGCCGACCTCGACTCCGGGCGCACCATCACCCTCAAAACCGCCGAGGGGCGCGACGTCACCATCCTCGCCGGCGCCATCGTCTACAGCGGCGCAGACTGGTCCCTCCGACCCGTCCGAGGATCCGACTCCATCGAGATCATCATCGACCGATCCACCCCCGACAACCCCAACCGGACCGACCGGCTCCGCGCGAAGAACGCGCTCCTCTCCACCAAAGGCACGAACACCGTGGACCCCTTCGACGTGCGCACCTCCGCCAACAAACTCTCCATGACCCTCGACCTCAGCGACATCACCATCCTGGGCTCGACCGAAACCGAAACCACCCGCACCGAATACACCGGGCTCACCCTCGAGAACGACCCCCTCACCCCCCTCCTCGGGAAACCCAGCGACGACATGCTCCAGCAGGCCGCCGTCTACCGGGACGAAGACTCCGTGCGCTACGACCCGAGCATCAACGCCCACGCAAACACCCTCGAATACGAGATCGCGCACCTCTCGCGCGAGGTCCTCTCCAAGATCCACGAGCGCTGGGCTTTCGCCGCCGCGTCCCTCATCATGGTCATCACCGGCGCCGTCACCGCCATGCGCCTCAAGCACGCGCAGCCCCTCAACATCTACCTCTGGTCCTTCTTCCCCGCGCTCCTCACCATCCTCCTCATCGCCGGGGGACAACAAGCCACCCACAAGCACGGGGACCCGGGGCTCCCCCTCCTCTGGGCCGGGGTCCTCATGATCACCCTCTACACACTCAACGCGCTCCGCAAGGTCCAACGCTTCTGATGACCAAGGACGTGCCCAACGCGCCCGTCACCAAGTGGTGGATGCGCCTCGGCGCGACCCCCGGGATGATCGGGGCGCTCATCCTCACCCTCTTCCTCGCGCGCTTCGTCTGGCAATGGGTCTCCCCCTACACCCTCGTCGAAGATGAAGCGCACTACTGGGAATGGGCGCGCCGGATCGACTGGTCCTACTACTCCAAAGGCCCCGGGGTCGCATGGTCCATCTGGCTCTCCACACGCATCCTCGGGGACACCGAGTTCGCCGTCCGCCTCCCCTCCCTCATCGCCTCCGCGTGCGCGATGATCGCCATGACGCGCCTCGCGCACATCGCCTTCGCCGACCGACTCACCGGATTCGTCAGCGCCCTCCTCTGGCTCTGTGTCCCGGGCTTCGCCATCGCCGGGCTCCTCATGACCATCGACTCCCCCTACGTCGCGTGCTGGGCATGGGCGTGCGTGTTCGCATCCAGCGCCGTCCTGCGCGATCGTCCCAAATCGTGGATCGGGTTCGGGCTCATGATCGCGCTCGGGTTCATCTTCAAATACACCATCCTCCTCATCGTCCCCGGCGCGCTCCTCGCGCTCCTCCTCGGATCGCGCACGAAGAAACAGATCACCTGGTTCGCACTCGGGCTCTGCTTCGCCCTCCCCGGGCTCGTCCCCGTCCTGATCTGGAACGCGCAGCACGACTGGGCCACCGTCCGACACCTCCTCGGACACCTGGGCATGTCCGGAGGCGACACCGCCAACACCGAAGCCTTCACCCACAAAGACCCCTGGACCATCCTCTGGTTCCTCGAATACCTCGTCCTCCAGTTCGCCATCGCCGGCGCCCCCCTCATCCTCGCCCTCCTCGCGCTCATCAACGTCAAACGCTTCCACCACACCGACCACGCGCGCCCCATCCTCGTCCTCTCCGCCTTCGCCCTCCCCATCTACGCCTTCTACCTCCTCGTCTCCCTGAAAACGCAAACCGAAGGCAACTGGGCCATGGCCGGCGCCGTCTCCCTCATCCCCATCGCCGCATGGGGCGTCATCGAAGGCGTCAAACGCGCCGACCACACCATCCGCTTCTTCTGGGGCGCATCCATCGTCACCGGAATCGCCTGCCTCCTCCTCTTCCCCCTCGCACCCTGGGCTTCCAAGCGCGACCACGTCGGACACTTCATCCCCATCCACCGCTTCACCGGGCTCCGCGAGCACAGCGCCGACGCGCAAGCCATCCTCACCGAACTCCAGTCCCAAACCAGCCTCACCCCCTTCATCCTCACCGAGCACTACGGCCGCGCCTCCCAGCTCGCCTTCTACCTCCCCGACCACCCCACCACCTACTGCACCAGCGCCATCGTCGGAGGCCGCAAAACCCAGTACGACATCTGGACCCAGACCAACCCCACCAACCCCGACACCATCACCCACCTCCTCGGACGACCCGCCCTCCTCATGGGAGGCCGACGCGACCAATGGGGCTTCATGTTCCAGCGCGTCGTCGAGATCGGACAACTCGAATCCGAACCCGTGGACAACCGCACCTCCTACGTCGGATAC
Organism: Phycisphaerales bacterium; assembly: GCA_027019265.1. GTDB lineage: Bacteria > Planctomycetota > Phycisphaerae > Phycisphaerales > UBA1924 > UBA1924. The sequence goes on along the minus strand of JALUWX010000031.1, from coordinate 7,808 downwards.
GGATTTCTGGGCTTCGAGGGCTGGGAGCCCGGGCTCCGACCAAACAACGTCACCGATCTCGCCGATGACGACACCCGGAGCGCCCTACAAATCGTCCGGGACCTAGGAGAGAACGACCAATGACGTACCGGAGCCCCCACGAGAAGCGAGAACAGTCGCTGCGCCTCTACCACGGCGCGCTCGCGCTCCTCGTCGTCTTCGTCCTCGTCTCCCTCCTCGACTTCCCCCTCCTCCACGCGCTCACCCGCGCCGACGAGCACGGCCGCATCGACCGATCCTTCGAAACCGAGGACTGGTACTCGATGCTCCGGATCGTCGGGTCCCTCTGGACCTGGATCGTCCTGAGCCTCGCGCTTCTCCTCCTCGACCGAACACTCCGCCGCGCCCTCCCCGTCCTCGTCTCACCCCTCATCGCCGGGCTCGGCGCCGAACTCCTCAAGCTCATCTTCGCCCGAGAGCGCCCCGTCGATGGAGGGGTCATCCAAGACGGCTTCTACCACTTCCGCGTCCCTTTCTCCGGCTTCATCGACGGCTCAAACCTCGGGCTCCCCTCCTCACACACCGCCGTCGCCTTCGGAGGGATGACCGTCCTCGCGCTCATGAAACCGCGCCTCGCACCCCTCTGCTTCCTCCTCGCGCTCGGGTGCGGGCTCTCAAGAATGCTCACCGGCGCCCACTTCGCCAGCGATGTCCTCCTCGGAGCCGTCGTCGGGATCCTCGCCGCACGATGGATCATGTCCTCCGAGTCCCGATCCGACCGCAAGTACACCTTCCCCTGATCCCCACCAAGCCCTGATCCCGACACCCCGGGCTACGATCGCTCAGTGTCGATCCTCGATCGCTCCATCGCGCGCCAGTTCCTCACGAACGTCATCCTCCTGTTCGTGATCCTGTTCTGTTTCGTCATCGCGATCGACGTCTCCCTCAACATCGACCAGTTCCTCGAACTCGCCACCCGACTCGGGACCGAGCAATCCGGCGCCGAACCGGGCACCATCCGCAAAGGCGTCCTTGCGTGCCTCCTCGTCGTGGACCTCTGGTGGCCCAAACTCCTCCAGCTCTACAACTTCCTCCTCGGGATGGTCATGGTCGGCGCCATGGGCTTCACCCTCTCACAGATGACCAAAAACCGCGAGCTCATCGCCATGATGGCCGCCGGCATCAGCCTCACCCGGGTCCTCCGCCCCGTCCTCATCGTCGCCGTCGGACTCGTCGGACTCCAAACGGTCAACCAGGAAATCATCATCCCCCGGATCGCTCCCCTCCTCGTCCGAGACCACGAAGACGCCGGAGACCACCGACTCGCCATCGCGAGCGTCCCCCTCACCAAAGACGGCGAAGGCCGCCTCTTCCGCGCCGCCGCATTCGACGCAAACTCCGACACCCTCGAAGGGGTCTACATCCTCGAACGAGACGAGAACGGCAACGCCAAACGCTCCATCACCGCCACCAGCGCCACCTACAACAACGGCGGATGGGACCTCGAAGCCGGACAAGCCCAGTCCCGCTCCCTCGGATCCATCGGCGCCCCCGAGCCCATCACCAGGATCGAATCCTCCCTCGACCCCAACGAGCTCCGCATCAACCGCTACGAGTCCTACTCCCAAGCCCTCTCCTTCGCCCAGGCGCGCCGCATGCTCGCGCGCGAGACCCTCAAAGACCCCGACAAACGCGCCCGCTACGAACGCATCGCCTGGGGGCGCTACTCCATCATGCTCTCCTCCCTCCTCTCCCTCGTCATCGCCGTCCCCTTCTACGCAACCCGGGTCCCCACCAACATGGTCGCGCAGAGCATCAAATGCGCCCCCGTCGCGATCCTCGCCCTCATCGGAGGGATCGTCGGCGCCACCGCCGCCATCCCCGGGCTCCCCACCACCATCGGCGTTTTTATCCCCGTCATGATCCTCAGCGTCGTCGCCGTGGCGCAGCTCAGCGCCATGAAAACCTGAGCAATCCGCACCTCCGCATACCATTCTTTGGCCCAAGCACTTGCGTTGCGTCGAAAGAACGGTTCAAATCGGATCACGGAATCATCCGCACCGACCCGGGGACCCCACCATGGCATCCACCGTCTTCTACTTCCAGGTCCACCAGCCCCACCGACTCAAGCCCTACTCCGTCTTCCACACGGACCCCTTCTACTTCGACGAAGACGCCAACGGCGCCATCTGCGAAAAAGTCGCCAACAAGTGCTACCGACCCACCACCAAACTCATCCTGGACCTCATCCGCCGACACGAGGGCAACTTCCGCGTCTCCTACGCGCTCACGGGAACCGTCATCGACCAGTGGAAGAAGTTCTGCCCCGACGTCCTCGACCTCTTCGTCGAACTCGCCGAGACCGGGTGCTGCGAGTTCGTCGGCGAAACCGACTACCACTCCCTCTCCTTCATCTACTCCCGTGAAGAGTTCGAACAACAGATCAACGCCCACACCAAACGCATCCAGGACCTCTTCGGCCAAACCCCCAAGGTCTTCCGCAACACCGAGCTCATCTACTCCAACGAACTCGCGCGACACCTCGCCTCCATGAAAAACCCCGACGGCTCCCCGAGATTCCTCGGAGCCATCTGCGAAGGCGTCGATCGTCACCTCGGATACCGCTCCCCCAACTACGTCTACGCACCCCCCGCCCAAGACGGCGGCCAGCTCACGCGCGACAACGGAAACCCCTTCGGGCTCCTCCTCAAAAACTACAAACTCTCCGACGACATCGCCTTCCGCTTCGGAAACAAAGGCTGGGAAGAATGGCCCCTGAGCGCTGAAAAATTCGCCAAGTGGGTCCACCAGATCAACGGCGACGGCTATCTCTGCAACCTCTTCATGGACTACGAAACCTTCGGCGAACACCAATGGGCCGAAACCGGAATCTTCCAGTTCCTCGACAAACTCCCCGAAGCCATCTTCGACGTCGCAAAGAAAGCCGACGGCTCAACCGAGAACCACTTCATCACACCCTCCGAAGCCCTCACCCAGTTCCCCCCCGTCGGGGTCTACGACGTCCCCGACTACACAAGCTGGGCCGACACCGAACGTGACCTCACCGCATGGCGAGGAAACGCCATGCAGCACAACGCCCTCGAAGAAACCTACCGGGTCGAGAAGATCCTCAAAGACCGCATGGTCGAGATCAAATCCGCCGGCGACACCAAACGCGCCGAAGAAATGGACCACATCGTCAACGACTGGCGCAAACTCACCACGAGCGACCACTTCTACTACATGTGCACCAAGTACTGGGCCGACGGCGACGTCCACAAATACTTCTCCCCCTACGACTCCCCCTACGACGGCTACATCAACTTCATGAACGTCCTCGACAACGTCAAAACCCGACTCTCCAAGGTCTAACACTAGCTCAGTCTCACAAACAATCTTTGAGCAATTGTTGGCACTTGCTTCTTGGTCTTAGAATCTCTTGATTTTCGTCGTTTACCAGGTGGCAGAACTGTTTCTCGATCCTCATCTAGAACAACAATCTTCCCACTTGCCTCAAGCTGAAGCAATCGTCTTCTATAGCATCCACGGGAGTACAAATTGCCTGGATCCTCAGGAAAGTCTTCGATAATTTCACCAACCGACAAAATCCTCCCCCCACTAAGTGCTTCAACAATTTGCCGATCTACTTCAGCGAGATCTGATCGAAGAAAATCGTGCACAGTCCCCTTACTGGCTTGAAGCAGCTCGAGACTCCCCTCCCAATTCTCATCCCTACTTACTTCCCACATCATGTCTTTCATGATTTTGAAAGGCAGAGAGTGCTTACTAGCGTGAATTAGATAATGACTTGTCGCCTGCCGATGCTCATACTCTACACGAAACGGTACAACAAAATCAGCTCGTGCATCATCGCGAAGCGCCTGGATATACGCAGCAATTACTGCATCCTCTTTTTCACGTGGCTTCATGTCCGATTGTGCGATACCGCGGAGATGCTCCACACGGTCGGAACTACCAAACAACTCGGTGAGCGATGGCGTATCCCTATCAGTCCTGAGCAAACCCATAGTTCGACTAACGCCATCATAGTTAAAAAACAATAGCAATTCACACCGAGGCTTTTTTAGTATGGACGAAATTGTGCCAAATCCAACTCCGCTTATTCCACATGGATCCACAAACAACAGGGTCGGCTTTATGCCGCCGCCACCATCTTCAATCTCATCCAAAATTGGCTGGAGTGTTTCAACAAACTCCCCATTGGTCAATATCGGTTTGCGAATACCTTTATTGATTTTGACGAACGAATTTACAGATTGTTCAAGATTGTCAAAATGATCCGCATCCTTCTCAATAAACCAAGTCTGCACTCTCGTACCTAACTGCGCATCCCTGGCCAATGCCTGAAGCGCAAGGATGGGCGAACCAGCAAATGCTTGATCTTCATCTGGGTTTCCATAGTGGCCTCTACCAGCAAATCCGTCGATCAAAAAGACATTCGTCTTCCATCTAGTGGATATGATCTTCGCATATACAGCAAAGTAGTTCTGGAAAATGATATGCTTTATCTTGTTTTGATACGCATACTCATCAAAGTGCTCTTTGTCGCTCGATCCCACCCGAATACTCCAATTCCGGCATCTCGTCCCAAGTCTGGCCCTCAAGCTCTCGGCCAGTCTCTTTCTTCCTCACGCCGCCCCACTGCTTGAAAAAGAACGGCACACCCTTTTTCTCACACTGCTCTTTGATCTGCAGCGCCCAAGTCCCCTGCATCGGTCTTGAGCCAGGACCCGATTCACCACCAACGATCACCCAGTGGATCCCCTTCAGCGGCATTCGTGGCAGAGGCCCTAACAATGGCTCGCACGACAAGAACCGGACATGAGCTGGGATCTGCTGGAGCAGCCTGATCCGCTCATAATACTCCTTTGTCTCGACGCTCGTACCCATCCAAATGTTTTTTGCCCACTCAAGCTCCGTCGCAACTTCAAGTGCACGCTCGGGACGCTTCGTGAGTACCTGGAAAGTGTGCTGTGGACAACGATTCATCACGTCAAAGACACGACGAATAAAGCTCATCGGCACAGATTCGTGAAAGAGATCGCTCATCGAGTTCACAAAAATGATTCTGGGCAATCTCCACGACAACGGAGCTTCGAGGGCGTCATAGTCCAACTGAATCTTGCCATTGAAGACTGGCCGACCAGACCGGAGTTTCTTCGCAAGCCCGCCATACTTGTCGCCCGTCTTGTTCGGCATCGAGCCAAGGCGTAACGACATCCGGGCCGCATAGCAGTTGTGGCAACCAGGCGAAACCGGCGAACAACCCGCTACCGGATTCCAGGTCGCTTCAGTCCATTCAATTGTCGATCCGACAGCCATAGTCTTTCCCAGTATACACAAATTACAGACAGACACCAAACACAATCGGGTCAGCGTGCCATCTCTCTTGAGAATCAGAGACCGTATGACTGGCAGATGCGCGACTCAGGCGCACTCAGAACAACACCCGAAGCCCAAACGCCACCCCCCACTCCCGCTCCGCGCGACGATCCACGTCCTGCGCCACCGGGATGATCGGGGACAGCTCCAGCGTGAACCGCCGCGCCTCGTACAACAACCCCGGCGCCAGTCTCCAGTCGATATCCCCGTCCGTATCCCAGTCGAGGATCGACTCCGCCGTGAAATACAACGACGCCTCCGTCTCGCTCGAATACTCGCTCGGGGACAACCGGAACACGTACGACGACTCGAACGTGAACAGATCCGCGCCGCTCTTCCCCGCTTCAACAACCGGGCTCGCGCTCGTCGCGCGCTCCCCGCTCGTCGTCAGCAGGTACCGCGCCGAAGCGTTCACCCCGTGCCTCCCGGACACGCGCGTGAACGTCAGCCCGACAAACGGGTCGTACCCGCCGCTCGAAAGCCCGTCCGTCCCCGCCGGGAGCCGAAGCCCCGTGACCAGCGCCAACCGATTCGTATCGATCGGCCCCGGATCGTGCTGCCAGAACCGATGCTTCAGCGTCAGCGTCACATCCCCGAGCCCGGACCGATCATCGAACCCGGGCGCACTCCGCTCACGATCGATCGTCGGCACATTCAGCGCCAACGACCAATCCTTCGACAACCCCAGCGTCAACCGCGTGTCCAGCGTGAACTGATCCACACGCTCCCCGTTGAGATCGAACCGCTCGAACCGACCCTGCTCGCGCCACGTCACCCGACCCTTCGCGGGCTGTGTCGCCGCATCAACCAGAGCCGACTCCTGCGCGTGCGCGATCGGCGTGCCCATCAGGAACACGCCGATCGCGCACAGCGCCCACGCGCTGTGCTTTGGACTCATGGATCAGCCCTCGAACGTGATGGAACGGAACGTGAACCCACCATCGTCGATCGCGCGCCGGAGCGCCTCAGCCGAAACCGGGGTCGTCCCGTCGAGATCGACATGGACCGTCCCCGTGCTCAGATCGACACGCGAATCCATCACCCCATCAATGTTGTCCATCAGGATCGCGATACTCTCCGCGCACATCGGGCACCCGAGCCCATCGACACGCATCGTCGCGCCCTTCGCCACAACAGGCTCGCTCGACACGGCCTGCGTCTCCGAGCCCGCGCGGACCTGAGACCCACCGCAAGCACCGAGCACAAAGACAGAAGAAAGCACAACAGCGCCGGAAATCATACGAAATGCCATAGGAAATACTCCTCGCCGCGCCCGCACACGAGCACAGCATCGTGGTTTGGTTGAACAGAAACAGACGTCAAACACCATCAGGAACGCGCAACGCGCGCACCGAAGGCACCGACATCAGTTCAACCACACCCCGATCAACGCGAGGAACCCCAGCACATCCGCATGAGGAGAAGCCCGAGCATCAACCGAGCCCGGCACCGATCGACCACGATCAACCCCCACCACCCCGACAAGCCCAGGCCGTTCCGGAGCCCGGGTCGCGCTCACCCGTTCAACAGTGACCACCACCCCATCGGGCGCTTCGGGCATCCGATCCGTGGACGACCAGCACCCGCAATCGCACGACCCGATCAGCGATGCATCGCCGCTCGACAACGCGAGCTCGCAAAGCACACACTCCATCGTGTCCGCGTGCTCGGACACAGCGCCCGCCGCCGGGAGCGATCCCAGCAGCGCGATCGACTGCGCCCACACCAGCACAAACGCGATGAACGAACGAGCATCAATACACCATACCCCCGAACCCCAGAAATATTCAACGCGATCCCGGATTTGCCCCCCCGAGCCCCTGAAAGCACGCATGAGCCCGACGACGCGCACTCCGCTCCCGGCGCTGCGCCCCCTGAGCCGTCGTCCCCAGGATCTCCCCCAGCTCCACAAGCGTGATCGGACGTTCCCCCCCGAGCCCGTGCCGCTTCGTCAGGATCATCCGATCCTCCGCATCCAACCGCGCCACCACCTCAGCCCGCACCGCCCTCGCCCGGAGCCACCACACCCCGCTCCGCACCCGATCCGTCCACTCCTCCACCCCATACGCCGTCGGCGACATCCGCGCCGCGCGCCCGGGCTCCCGCACCGGCGCCACATCATCCACCCTCGACACAAACCGCGCCAGCGCCAAAGACACCCGCGCCGCAAGCCGCCCCCCGTGCCCCGGATCAAACCTCCGAACGGCCTCATCCACCACCCCGATCGCCGCAAGCGCCAGCTCCGCCCCCCGCGCCGGATCCAAAGACCCGAGCTCCCCCCCGATCCGCTGCTCCACCGTCTCGAGCGCCAAATGCAGCTGCGTCCGCACCAACGTCAACCGGAGCGCCACCGACCAACGCATCCACGTCTCGATCCGATCCAACGCCGCCCCCGAAACCGAAGCAGGATCCACCCCACCCCCCCC
>JALUWX010000030.1 GCA_027019265.1 Phycisphaerales bacterium | reverse complement strand
ACACCAAGCCCCCCCGCGCCCCCCGAATCCGAATCCTTCCGAATCACAACCTACTCCGCGAGCAGCGCCAGCAACCGCCGCTCCGCGCCCTCGTACCGCGAATACGCCTGATCCACCACCTGCGCCAAACGCATCAACTCCGCGCCCACATCATCCCCACCGTTGTTCCGCGCGTTCTCCAGGTTCCGCACCGCCACATCGAGCGACTCGCTCGCAACCCGCAGCTCCCCCACCGCGTCCGCGTACGCACGCGCCGCTTCGTACAAGGGCTCCCGCTTGAGCTCCTTCTCGCTGGGCTTATCCAGCACCCGCCAGGGCTGCGCCCGGAGCTCCTCGACCATCAACCGCCCCTTCAGCGTCAACTGGCGCACATTCACGAGCGTCGAATCGATCGAAGGCCGATTCTCCGAGATCATCGCCCGCACATCCCCCGCAAGATCGTTGTACGACCCGAGCGCCAGCGACCCGCGCTCGAGCATCTCGTTCGCCCGATCGATGCTCTCGAACCGCACACGCTCCGTCACCTGCTCCACGTTGTCCATGATCCGCGCCACCCGGGGAGACGTGTCATCGAGCATCCCCCGCGCCGAAGCGATCGCCCCCTGCGCATCATCGATCACACCCCCCGCCTTCCCGCTCACCTCATCCACGTTCGCCATGATCGAGTCCACCCGACCCGACCACCCGTCCTCCCCGTTGAAGTTCTCGCTGAACTCACGCAGATTCGCCAGCACCCCGCGCCCGTCGTCCACACCCGCGCCGAACTCGGGCTCGAGCACCTCCGCCATCCGCTTGAACGCGCCCGACGTCTCCTTCGCGTTCGCCGTGATCTCGCTCACGTCGTCGATCGATGCTTTGATCTTCGCCGCGTCCTCCGCCGTGAACCCCAGCTGCGCCAGAATCGACGGCGCCAACCGACCCATCATCACCTCACCATCATCGAGCAAGCCGTTCCCGTCCGGGCTCAACGCATCATCCGCCCCCACCCCCGCGCTCGCGATATTGATCCGCGACACCCCACCCAAGAGCGGCGGCGTCAAATCCCCCTTCGCGTCCTCGAACAACACCAGGTCCGCGTTCAGCTCCACCTCCACATCCATATACCGCGCCGCGCCCACCGTGCTCGACGGATCCACGTACGCGCTCACCCCCACCACGCTCCCCACACTCAGCCCCGCAAACGTCACATCCGCACCCGACTGGAGCCCCGGGACCCCAACCGAATCCGGGAACCGGATCACGTACGTCTTCTTCTCCCCCAGATCGATGTCCCCCAGCACGAACGCGATCGCCACCGCAAGCAGAATACTCGCGATCACGAACGTCCCCGCCGCAACGTTGTTCCGACTCACCACCGCGCTGCTCATCGATCGCTCCCTCGCGCACACCGCGCCGCATCACCAAGCTCACACCACACCATACCAGACACTCACCCGCGCGTGGGCTCCACGCTCGGGGTCCTCGTCACCCGATCCGCCGACAGCCCGAACAGATCCTCCCCGTACCCCGCATCGCTCTTCCGCTCCGCCAAAGGCCCATCCGCATCCCCCCTCAAAAACTGACGCACCAACCGCTTGTCATCGTCCATCCCCGCCGCCGTCGCCGCGTCCGTGTCCCGGAGCTCCTCGAACCACCCCCGCTCCTCCACACACAGCATCCGCCCCCGATCCAGCATCGCCATCCGATCCGCGATCGTGAACGCGCTGTCCATCTCGTGCGTCACCACCACGCTCGTCACCCCCAGCTGCTTCGTGAGCGCCAGCATCAACTGATCGATCTGCGCGCTCGTCACCGGATCAAGCCCCGCGCTGGGCTCGTCATAGAACAAGATCTTCGGGTCCAGCGCCAGCGCCCGCGCCAGCCCCGCGCGCTTCTTCATCCCACCCGAGATCTGCGCCGGATACTTGTCCGCATCCTCACGGAGCCCCACAAGCTCCAGCTTGATCTTCACCTGGATATCGATGATCTCATCGTCCAGATCCGTGTGCTCTCTCAGCGGCAACGCCACGTTCTCCGCCAGCGTCATCGAGTTGAACAACGCACCCGACTGGAACAAAATCCCGAAGCGCTTCCGCACCTCGTTCAGCTTCTCCTCCCGGAGCCCGCAGATGTTCTGACCGAACAGCTCGATCGATCCCTCATCAATCGCATGAGAACCGATCATGCAACGCAGAAACGTGGACTTCCCCGAGCCCGATCCGCCCATGATCACCATCGTCTCGCCGCGCCTCACGTCGAGATCCACACCCTTGAGCACCGTCTGCGATCCGAAACGCTTGACGAGTCCCCGAACCCGGATCACAGGCTCATCATCGTGACTCACGGCCCTTCGTCCTCTTCGACCACATCCTCGACCGCATCCGCCGCATCATCGATCGCGTCACCGACCTCCTCAACCGCGTCATCGACCGCATCATCCACAGCATCAGCGCCAGCCCCACCAACCGTCGTCGCCGATCCCGTCCACGGAAGCGTGTACACGTTCCCAGCAGCATCCACCACATGCAGCTCCTGAGGCACCGGCGCCCCCTGGTTCTGCTGGTTCGGGTTGAAGATCAGCACCACGAGCCCCATCCCCTGATCGAACTGCATCGGGATCGGGATCATGTCGTTCCGACCCTGGTAATGCTGCAAGTGCTGCCCGAGCGACATCCACCCACCGAAGTACGCCCACACCGAGTCCGGCGTCGAAATCAACTCACCCAACGTGGACTTGTACTGCTCACGGAACGCAACCATGTCCGAGTCCGACGAATCCGAAGCGGGCTTCGCAAGCCCACCACGCGCCCCGTCAAAGTTGTCCGACTGAATATCCAGGAGCACCTGCGCCACGGGCTGCGAAACCTCACGGTCCATCACCTCAACGCCCTTGTACACCCCAAACAGCGCCGCGAGCGCCAGCACCGACACCAACAGACTGATGATGATCCCCGCAATCGCGAACCCCATCCCCCCGACACGACCCTTCGACTTCGCGATCCCGATCACCCCGAAAATCCCGAGCAAAAGCCCGAGCGGCGCCGTCACAAGCGTGCAGCACCCCAGGAGCGCCAGCACAAGCGACAGAATCGCACAAATACTCGTGCGCTCCGGCTCCGTGTACATCGAGACATGAGAAGACCCATCAAACTGTGCGTGTGACATGCCCCCACACTATCCGAGATCCACCCACAACGCCACACAAGCTCCGAATATCACCCCCCCCACACCACCATACGATCCACCA
>JALUWX010000029.1 GCA_027019265.1 Phycisphaerales bacterium | reverse complement strand
GGGTGGTTTGGGGTGGTGTGGGGTCGGTCTGCGCGGAGAGCCCGAGAGCGGGGAGGAAAGCCCCTAGGAGGGCGAGAAGGATGGGGGTGGATGGGGGCATGGTGGGATTTTAGCGTGTACCAACATATTGCGGGGGGTTGGGTGGTGATCTGTGTGATGTCGTTGAAAGTTGCCTGATTTCGGGGGATTCCGGGCGGTGCGGATGTCGGGGTTTGTGTGTGTGTAGGGGGTATGGCCTGAATTGGGAGGGAACCCTCGGGTCTCGGTTTGATTGGTGGGTGAAATGTCCGATGAGGACGATCTCTCGATCGTGGAGCTGAGCCCTGATGAGCAAGGCAGAGAACAACGAAGGCGAACTGCGTGGATTTTCCGCGATGGATCTTCGTGTGATCAATGAGGAGCTTTATCGATTGAAGCACGGGGGGGAATCCCGTGGTGCTTGCAAACGTGTGAACACGCGGTACACGCCGGCGCACACGATGTGCCGGGCTCGGATTGAGCATGGGGGTGGGTCCGGGGTGGATCGTTTGGTGTATGTGGTGGATCTGAGTACGAACGGGATCGGGTTGATCCATCACGGGTACATCCATCTGAACACGACGATCCGTGTGGAGATGCTGACGACGGACGGTGAGCGTGTGTATCTGCGCGGGACGGTGCGTTGGTGCAGTTATCTTTCGGGGAACCTGCACATGCTGGGGTTGCAGCTTGTGGAGCCCGCGAACCCGAAGCACTTCGTGGACAGCGCGGTATGGCTGAGTCAGCCCGAGGACAATGTCGATCGGTACTGGTCGGTGCGTCGTCGTGCGTTGTATATGAATGACGAGCCGCTTGAGCACGGCGCGATGAAGATGCTGCTGGAGAACGCGAACATCGACTGCATCCCCGCGGCGACGGTGGGCGCGGCGTTGGATTCTGTGGACACGGGTCAGTTTGATCTTGTGATCATGGAGGACCAGGTGGACGGGACGGGGTGCGAGGAGGTGGTGCACTCGTTGCAGTCTCGTTTGTACGCGGGTCCGGTGGCGGTGCTGACGACGAACCGTGGTCGGGTGGAGGATCAGGCGATCGCTGCTGGTGCGAATGTGGTGATCGATAAGCCCGTTCAACTGAATACGATGCTGACGATTCTGCGGGATCTGTTCGAGGAGTCCGAGGATCCGACGAACGGGTCGTCTCCGGTCTATACGTCGTTGAGCACGGAGCAGTGTTCGAACGAGAGCTTGTCGGGGTATCTGAGCGCGGTTGCGGACATGGCGCACAAGCTGAACACGTGCATTGCTGCGGATGACACGGCGGGGGCGCTCAAGATCTGTCGATCGCTGCACTCGACGGGGGCCGGGTATGGGTTCGAGATGCTTTCGGACACGGCGGGGGCGGCGGTGAACGCGTTGAACGCTTCGGCTTCGGTGCTGGAATCGAAGTCGGATGTGCGTCGGTTGATCCGGATGATCGGTCGGTTGCGTGGTCGTGACGGGGGTGGGATGGCGGCGTAACGGCGGTGGAGTGGGATCCGGGGGGATCTGGGGGGGGATTCTCTGAAATCGGTGGATTCTCGGGCGTTGTGGGGCATGTTGTGTCGCCGCTGATGGGTATCGGTTTCGGTGCTCTGGGGTGCGTGGGGTGTCTCGCGCGGCGGCGGGTGCTTTCCTGGGAGGGAATCCACGATGAACGGTTCCAAGATGATGTGTGTGGTTGCGGTGTCGGCGCTTGCGGGGTCCGCGATGGGCGGTGTGAGCGGCGATTGGTTGATGAGCGACTTTGACGGTGGGTTTTACTCGTACGAGCAGGGGTCGGGGGCCGCGGTATCGATCGGGTCGATCCCGAGCGATGTGATCGGGATCGAGTTTGATGGGAGCGGGAACCTGTTCGCGATGACGACGTTCGTGGGGGGTGGCGCGTTCTACTCGATCAACCCGGCGAACGGTTCGTGGTCGCTTGTGGGGAACTCGGGGTTGTCTCAGCCCATCGAGGGGGACCTTGCCTGGGATTCTCGTTCGGGTCAGATGTACGGGTGCTATGGGGATGCTTCGAGCAACTCGTTGTACACGATCGACACGATGACGGGTGTCGCGACGGTGGTGGGCGCGATGGAGGAGGACGACATCTCGGGCTTGGTCTTCGACGGCTCGGGTCGTCTGTGGGGTGTGGACACGAACACGAATGTCGGTGGTGTCGCGGATCTCGTGGAGATCGACAAGAGCACGGGGGGTGTGCTGTCGCGTGTGTCGCTGGGGATCCAGATCAACGGGCCGCTGCTCGGGATGGATATCAACGACATGACGGGCGAGATCTACATGGCGATGGACAACGGGAACTTCTACAGCGTTGACGTGGACATGGGGCTCGCGACGTTCGTGGACACGCACGGGGTGTTTACGGCGACGGGTCTTGCGTATGGGGTTCCTGCGCCGGGTTCGGTGATGGCGCTTGTGGGCGCAGGGCTTGTGGGGGTTCGTCGTCGGCGTTGAGTGATTTGAGCGCTGGAGTGAGAGAAGGCCGCCGCTTTTTTTAAGCGGCGGTTTTTCTATCGATTCGCTTGGAATGATCGGAGATTTCTGAGTTTAGAAAGACGCGCACGGGTAACTGTTTCATTTTTAAGTTATCCGGGTGCCGCGCAGAGCGATCACACTCCTGTTATGTTGTTGCCTCGTGTCTTGATCTTTCATACCGATCGGAGGGAAGAATGAAAAACGCACTTCTTGGGATCACACTGGCGTGTCTGTCGGGAACTTGCTTCGGGGCTTCGGCGGACCACATCGTGGAGCACCGTGCAGAACTGGACCATATTGCGTGCCCTCCTCGGGCTGCGCCGGTCCCGTTTGAGCGATCGACGACGGAATCTTTCGACGGCGAGATCTGGGGTTCGCTGGTCGATATCAGTCGATCCGGGCTCTTCGGGAAGAGCGTTGTGCTTCCGCTTCACGATGGGCGGCGGGTTTCGGGTGTGCTGATGGATGGGAGCGAGTATGCGTTTGGTGGGTGGTCCGGGTGGGGGCTCATCGATGATCGTGAGGGCGGGGTGTTCACGATCGGGATCAAGGACGGGGCGATGTGCGCGACGATCGAGCGGGGTTCCACCCAGACGAGGGTGCGGAAGGTTTCGACGAGCGCATTGAATCGTCGGGGCGGGGTGGATGTGCTTGTGGAGTCGCGTTCGCTCGGCGCGAATGTGCAGTCCACCGCGGGGTTCCGGGCGCTCGAGGAGCTTGAGTTCGGGACCCTGGGCGCGAACTCGGTGCACAACTTGCTTGTGGTATACTCGAGCGATTTCGAAGCGGCGCTGGGTACGGGTGGGAACCCGGGGACCCGGGCGGACGCGATCGCGTTCTTTATGAACGCGGTTGCGGGGTACAACACGTTGTTTGCGGCGAACGGGATGGCGGTGACGTCGAATCTGATTTACGCGTATCCGAACCAGTATCCGGGGAGTGTCACGACCATCGGGTTTGATGAAATGGTGAATCCGAACGATGGCGTGATGGATGAGATGTATGAGGTCCGCGAGTTGGTCCAGGCGGATCTTGGGACGTTCCATCGGTACGGTGGTCCGACGGGGAGCCCTGCGGGGAAGTCTCAGGGGTATGTGCCGAGCGGAAATCAGTGGCTGTACTCATCGGCGACCTTTCTTGATGGTGGTTTGAGTGCACACGAGGTCGCGCACAGCATGGGGATGGCGCACGGGATCAACGACAACATCACGCCGCACCCGTCGATCCCGTATGCGTACGGGTACTGCGAGGCGGTTTCGGGCGAGCAAACGATTATGGGTTTCCAGGGCGGCCCTTGCTTCAGTGGTTTGCTGCTTGCGTATTCGAGCCCGAATGCAGTACATCCGGTGTCGAATGAGCCGCTCGGGATTTCGGATGTGATCGACGGTGTTCGAGCGATGAACGAGACGGCGCCGATCATCGAGGGGTTCCGGTCTGGTACTCCTGTGTTCCCCGACTGCGACGGGGACGAGATCCTTGATGTGATCGAGATCGCGCACGGCACGGCGCAGGACTGCAACGGGAACCTGATCGATGATGTCTGCGACATTTCGAGCGGGTATTCGACGGATTGCAATCTCGACGGGATCCCGGACGAGTGTCAGTTGATGGACCTGTCGCCGACGGTGGTTGAGACGGCGCAGATCGGGGCGGTGAGCGAGTTCACGGTGGATTTCACGGGCTCGCCTACCGTGTACTCCGAGCTGACGGTCACGCTTGAGCTGAACGCGAAGATGGTCGCTTCATCCGATTGGGAGGTGTACATCAACGGCGTGTATCAGGGTGTGATGTTTGATTCGGGGGCGATCACGAGTGGCTGCGGCACCCAGCACAGCGACTCGCTGACGATCCCGCTGTTTATCGGCGATGTGGAAGATATCGAGTTCGTGATCACGCAGGGATCGATCAATGGTGGATTCCCTTCGTGCGCCTCGCAGGTGACGGTGACGCTCGAGTACCACACGGATGATGCGCCGTTCGATATCAACCGGAACGGGGTCTTTGATGCGTGCGAGGCGGGCTGCTCGCCTTACGACATCAGCGCGCCGTTCGGGGTGTTCGATGAGAACGATGTGAAGCAGTGGCAGGTCTGGTATGACGCTGGGAGCCTGCTCGCGGACTTCGCTGCCCCGTATGGGCAGCTCAACTTCTTCGATCTCTCGGAGTTCCTCACCGGGTACAGCGCGGGTTGCCCTTAACACGGTTTCGCGGTATCAGATGATGAACCCGGGCGGGATCTCCCCGCTCGGGTTTTTTAGTCGAGGATTCGGATGTCGGCGTTGAGGAGTTGGCGTTCGTCCTCGGTCAGCTCTTCCCATTCATCGAGCGAGAGCCATGTGTCGATTTTCGGGCTCAGAAGATGACTCGTGTCGTGGGAAGTCGGTCGTGCGCCGCCGTCGTCGTCTCGATCAGCGCCGAGGGCCCAGAGTCTCGGCTTTCCGTTTACGAGCGTGTAGCGGAGTGGCTCCCCGGAGTAGAGGTCGATGGGTGGGATGGGGAGGGATTCGGGGTCGAGGGCTTGGAGCGATTCCGGGAATGAGCCGTGCCTGGCTCGGTGGCGATAGATCGCGAGTGCGGCTGTGGTGTTGATGGTGTTGTAGTGTGATTTGAAGGCGAGTCCGATCTGCACGCGCCAGATGTAGGTGAGTGTGTAGACGGGTATGTATGCGGCGATGGTATCGGGCGCAAGATTGGATGCGATCGCGTTGCTCAAGCGGAGTGCGCCTGTCGATGCGGGATCGGAGTCGAGATCGGCGCAGATGGCGTTTGTCAGTTCGGCATGGATGCGGATCTGATCACCGATCGGGGCGAGGGGGGTTCTGTCGTCGAGGTCCGACGGGCTCTGGTTGATCGTGTGCGGTGAGGTGAACGACTGGTGGATGGATTGCGCCTGCTCGCGGTATTCCCGGGCGATTGATTGTGGGTCGTCTGATGCGAACTGGGCGCGGAGTTGCCATACGGTGATGGCGTGTTCGGCTCGAAAGACGCGCGCCGGGTCATCGTTGAGCTGTTCAAGGACGATGGACTGGAGTTTGGCGAGTTGGGTGTCGCTGAAGAGGTCCGGGTCGTATGAGACGAGTTCGAGGATTGATTCAGCGATGAAGTCTCGCATGGCGAGTTGGCTGAGCCATGTGATGGCATCTGTGAGTTCGAGCGCGTGGTTGGCGAGATTCGAAGCGGACTGGAAGCGATCGACGGCGGCGTCGGTGTTGCCGATGGTGGCTTGGAACATGGCGCTTGAAATGAGATAGACAGCAGCGTGGCGGAGCGGCGAGATGTGGTCGGTCGCGCGGTTCGAGAACTGGTCGATGGGCGCAAGTGTTTCGGGAGACTCGATCGCTGCGCCTAGGTGCGGACGCTGTGCGAGTTCATGGAACGTTTCGAGTTCGTCGGCGAACTCCTCGTGGAGGATGATCGCGTCTTGCCAGTATTCGTTCCAGGGCCGCGCGTCATGAAGGGTGCCGGACGGGAAGTGCTTGGTACGTTTGCTTATTTCGAGGAAACGCTCGTGGGAGAATGCTTCCAGGGTCACTTGGATCGCATCGCTGATACGTTCCGAGCTTGGGACTGAATCGACCCATGTGTTCCATTCGGTCCGGAACTCTCCGAAGTCTTTCCCGGGATCTGGGGTAGGTTGTGCGATCGATGGTGCGGCTGCGCCCGAGAGCACTATCAAGATAGCGAGACGATGCGGGATCACGCTTCGTCGTTCTGGGCGAGGTTGGCGACGACGGTGAAGTCTTCGAGGGTGCTGGTGTCCTGGGTGATCTCGGTGTCTCCTGCGGCGATGGAGCGGAGGAGTCGTCGCATGATTTTGCCGGATCGGGTTTTGGGGAGGGCGGCGGTGAAGCGGATCATGTCGGGCTTGGCGATGGCGCCGATTTCCTGGGCGACGTGGTCCCGGAGGGTTTTGATGAGTTCGTCGCTGGCTTCGAAACCGGGGGCGGGGGTGACGAAGGCGGCGATGCCTGTGCCTTTGATTTCGTGGGGCATGCCGACGACGGCGGCTTCGACGACGGACTCGTGGGCGACGAGTGCGGATTCGACTTCCATGGTTCCGAGGCGGTGTCCCGAGACGTTGATGACGTCGTCGGTTCGTCCCATGATCCAGAAGTTTCCGTTGTCGTCGATGCGTGCGTTGTCTCCTGCGGCGTAGTAGGGCTGGCCGTCCTTGGCGACGGTGGACCAGTAGGTGTCGATGAAGCGTTGGCGGTCGCCGTAGACGCCGCGGAGCATGCTTGGCCAGGGTTTGCGGATGGCCATGAGTCCGCCTTGGTTCGGTGGTGTTTCGTTTCCGGCTTCGTCGCAGACGACGGCGTCGATTCCGAGCATGGGTTTGGTGCACGAGCCCGGGGTGGTGGATGTGGCGCCGGGGAGGGGGGTGATGACGTGGCCTCCGGTTTCGGTTTGCCAGTAGGTATCGACGATGGGGCAGATGTCTCGTCCGATGTGTTTGCGGTACCACATCCATGCTTCGGGGTTGATGGGTTCGCCGACGGTGCCCAGGACCTGGAGGGAGGTGAGGTCGGCGCTCGCGGGGTGTTCGTTGCCCCATTTCATGAAGGCGCGGATGGCGGTGGGCGCGGTGTAGAACTGGGTGACGTTGTGGCGCTGGACGATTTGCCAGAAGCGCGCGGGGGTGGGGAAGTCGGGTCCTCCTTCGTACATGAGGGTGGGGACTCGGTTGGGGAGGATGCCGTAGACGATGTAGGAGTGTCCGGTGATCCAGCCGCAGTCGGCGGTGCACCAGTAGACCTGGTTCTGGTCGGGGATGAGGTTGAAGGTGAGGCGCGCGGTCATGGCGGTGTAGACCATGTAACCCGCGGTGGTGTGGACGATGCCTTTGGGTTTGCCTGTGGAGCCCGAGGTGTAGAGGAGGAAGAGCATGTCTTCTGCGTCCATGGGTTCGCAGGGACAGTCGGGGGAGGCCTGGTCGGTTTCGGTGGACCAATCGAGGTCGCGGCCTTTGGTGAGGTTGACCTCGCAGTTGGTGCGCGCGAGGACGAGGACGGTTTCGATGGGGGAGTCTGCGCCCATCTGTTCGATGGCGTCGTCTACGTTTTGTTTGAGGGGGACGACCTTTCCTCGGCGCCATGAGCCGTCGCAGGTGAGGATGGTTTTTGAGGATGCGTCGAGGACTCGATCGGCGATGGCTTGGGCGCTGAATCCTCCGAAGATGACGGAGTGGGGCGCGCCGATGCGGGCGCATGCGAGCATGGCGATGGCGAGTTCGGGGACCATGCCCATGTAGATGGTGACGATGTCGCCTTTTTTCACGCCGCGTGCTTTGAGGACGTTGGCGAGTTTGGAGACTTCGTCCTTGAGCTCGTTGTAGGTGATGGTGCGTGTGTCTTTGGGTGTGTTGTCGGCGTTTGTGGGTTCGCCTTCCCAGATGATGGCGGGGTCGTCGCCGTGGCCGTCGTCGATGATCTTGTCGATGCAGTTGTCGGCGACGTTGGTCTGGGCGCCTTTGAACCACTGCGCGTCGGGGGCGTTGTATTCGAGGACGGAATCCCAGGGTTTGGTGAAGCGGAAGTCTTTGGCGACGTCGGCCCAGAAGCCTTCGGGG
Organism: Phycisphaerales bacterium; assembly: GCA_027019265.1. Lineage (GTDB taxonomy): Bacteria > Planctomycetota > Phycisphaerae > Phycisphaerales > UBA1924 > UBA1924. The sequence continues at coordinate 75,845 of JALUWX010000029.1, read as the reverse complement.
TCATCGATGGAGCGTTTGTGCTGCGCGTCGTAGTCGGCGATGGAGTCGATGAGCCACTTGGGGGCGCCGACTTCGGTCGCTTTGGGGGGTTGGAAGACGCGGGTCTCGGAGAGGGTGGATTCGATTGATTTCTCGGTCATGGTCAAGAAGCTCCGACGTTTGAAGGCCGGAGCATTCTATCAACATCTCCGGGATGAACGGTGGCTGGTTAATCGCCTTGTTGGGGCGGGGGGACCTGCATTTCGTGGGCTTCACCTGCGCCGCTCGGGACGCGGATGTTCTCGATGAGGTCCTGGATTTCCTTTGAGGGGGGTTTGGTGATGAGGGAGACGGCGATGGCGACGGCGAAGTTGACGCACATGCCGATGGAGCCGATGCCTTCGGGGGAGATGCCGAAGAGCCAGTAGTCGGTTTTGCTCTTGGTGGAGTCCCAGGAGGTGAGGGCTTCGAGGAGCCCGTTGGCCCAGTTGAACTTGAAAAGGACGATGTAGACGGCGGTGAAGGTGATCCCGGTGATCATGCCTGTCACGATGCCTTCACGGGATGCTCGTTTTGAGAAGATCCCGAGGAGGATACAGGGGAAGAAGGACGATGCGGCGAGCCCGAAGGCGAGGGCGACGACTTCGGCGACGAACCCGGGGGGGTAGATGCCCATGAGCCCGGCGAAGAAGACCCCGAGCCCTGCGGCGCCACGCGCGACCCAGAGTTCTTTCTTCTCGGAGATGTTGGGCATGAAGACGCGTTTGAGGAGGTCGTGGGAGACGGAGGTGGAGATGACGAGGAGGAGCCCTGCTGCTGTGGAGAGGGCGGCGGCGAGGCCGCCGGCGGCGATGAGCCCGATGACCCAGTTGGGGAGGTTTGCGATCTGTGGGTTTGCGAGGACCATGATGTCACGGTCCACGTAGAGCTCGTTTTCGTTGGAGGTGGGTGTGTTGGTGATGGCGCGGTTCCCGTGGGGGGTGCGCCCGGTTTCGTCGGTGGCGGAGGTTGCGAAGAGGGGTTTCTTTTCTTCGAAGGGTGCGCCGGCGCGGTATTGGATTTTGCCGTCGTTGTTTTTGTCGATCCATGCGAGGAGCCCGGTGTCTTCCCAGTCTTTGAACCACTGGGGGACGGTGAGGTCGTCGGCGCCTGCTTGGTCGGGGTTGTAGACGGCTTCGTTAATGGTGGCGATGAGATTGGTGCGTCCGAAGGCGCCGACGGCGGGGGCTGCGGTGTAGAGGATGGCGATGAAGAAGAGGGCGTAGAAGGCGGACTTGCGCGCGTCGCGGACTCTGGGGACGGTGTAGAAGCGGATGATGACGTGGGGGAGCCCTGCGGTTCCGACCATGAGGGCGAGGGTGATGGCGAAGATGTCGATGGTGGACTTTGTGCCGTCGGTGAAGGCGTTGAACCCGAGTTCCTGGTTGATGGAATCGAGTTTGTCGAGCATCCCGACGGATTGGCCGTCGGCGAGGGCTGTTCCGACGTCTCCTCCGAGGGTGTCCATGAATCCGAACTGGGGGATGATGTTCCCGGTGAGGAGCATGGACATGAAGATGGCGGGGACCATGAAAGCGAAGATGAGGACGCAGTACTGGGCCACCTGGGTGTAGGTGATGCCCTTCATGCCTCCGAGGACGGCGTAGACGAAGACGATGGCCATCCCGATGATGATGCCCAGGGTGATATCGACGTTGAGGAAGTTGGAGAAGACGACCCCGACCCCGCGCATCTGTCCGGCGACGTAGGTGAAGGAAACGAAGATCGCGCAGATGACGGCGACGACGCGCGCGACCTGAGAGTCGCAGCGGTCTCCGACGAAGTCGGGGACGGTGAACTTTCCGAACTTTCGGAGGTAGGGCGCGAGGAGGAGGGCGAGGAGGACGTAGCCCCCGGTCCAGCCCATGAGGTAGACGGAGCCGTCGTATCCGACGAAGGAGATGATTCCGGCCATGGAGATGAAGGAGGCGGCGGACATCCAGTCGGCGCCGGTGGCCATGCCGTTGGCGAGGGGTGGGACCCCCCCACCTGCGACGTAGAACTCGGAGGAGGAACCTGCGCGGGACCACCAGGCTATGAAGAGGTAGAGGGCGAAGGAGAGGCCGACGATGAGGAAGGTCCAGGTTTGTGCGTCCATGGGATCAGTCCTCTCTCAGGCCGTGCTTGCGATCGAGACGGTTCATGAGGACGACGTAGATCGCGATGAGGGCGACGAAGACGTAGATGGAGCCCTGCTGCGCGAACCAGAATCCGAGCTTGGCTTGTCCGATGCGGTAGTTGTTGAGTTGGTCCACGAGGAGGATGCCGCAGACGTAGGAGACGACGAACCAGATGGAGAGGAGCACGGCGAGGTACTTGAGGTTCGTGCGCCAGTATTGCTGGGCTTGGGTGGGTGCTGACATCGGAGCGCTCCGTTGGTGAGGTGCTTGATCGAGTCAGCGTACCAAAATCCGTTTGTTTGCGGGTGCGGGTGTGGTTTGTTTGTGTATGTGCGCGAAGAAAGCCCGGGGGATTGGGGTGAACCCTCGGGCTTTTGGTCGGTGTGCTGGGGCTTTCTATTCAGTAGCGGCGGTCGGATTCGTTGATCTCGACGTCGTTGGCGCTCATGTCTCTTCGGCGCATGAGCCCGTCGGGATCGAACTCCCAGTGTTCGTTGCCGTGGGTTCTGAACCACTGTCCTTTGTGGTTGCGCCACTCGTATTCGAAACGGACGGAGATGCGGTTGTCGGTGTAGGACCAGAGCTCCTTCATGAGTTTGTAGTCGAGCTCGTGGGACCATTTGTCTTTGAGGAAGTCGCGGATGGCGTCTCGTCCTGTGAAGAAGCGGTCTCGGTTGCGCCATTCGGAGCTTTCGGAGTAGGCGAGTGCGACTCGGTTCGGGTCTCGGGAGTTCCATGCGTCCTGGGCCGCTTGGACTTTGGCGCGTGCGGATTCGGGGGTGAAGGGGGGTTTGATGTCGGTGGGGCTTGGCATGGTGGGTTGGTCCGGGGGTGAGGTGTGGATGTGAAACCGGGCGCCGCGAGAGAAGTACGGCGCCCGGTGCACAAAGAAAGGGCTGGGGATTGGCGCGGGTTGGTGGCTGCGCGGAGGGGCTTTGAAAGGGCGCACGCTCTGGCGGGAGCGCGTCGCCCTGATCCTGGAGGGTGGTTCGGGAGGAGACGCGCGGGATCAGGCGTTTGCGGGTTGGGCGCTGACGAGGGGGAAGTCGATCTCGGTCTGCGCGATGTGGTTGATGTAGTTGGTGAAGATGTTGTGCGCGACGAGTGCGACGACTTCGACGAGTTCGGTGTCGTTGACCCCGGCGTTTCGGGCGCTGCTGATCTGGGATTCGGAGAGGTTTCCACGGGACTCGACGATGTCGGTTGCGAGGGTGAGGAGGGCTTCGACCTTGGGGTCGGAGGCGCGGGCGCTGAGGTTGTTGTTGAGCTCGGCTTCGTCGAGCCCGTTCATCTTCCCGATGGCGGTGTGCGCGGAGGCGCAGTAGTCGCAGGTGTTGACGCCGGCGATGGCGAGGGCGAGCTGTTCGCGGACGGGGGCGGAGATGGAGGCATTTCCGAGCGCGTCTCCGAAGGCGAGGGTGGCGGAGAGGGCGGCCGGGGCGTGGGCGATGGTGGCGTAGATGTTGGGAACCATCCCGAGCTTGGACTTGATGGCGCTGAGGAGCTGTGCGCCTTCGGGGGAGGCGGAGCTTTCGGTGAGGGGGGCGATTCGGGTCATGGTGCGTTCCTTTGCGTTTGGGTTCGTGTGCGGAGCGACGTGTGCTCCCTGTGCTCATATATACTTACTGATCGGTCAGTATATTTCAAGACTCTTGGAGAAAAATTCGCGGCTTCCAGAGGGCGTGAGGGGTGGAATCCGTGTTTTTTGGATGTGAGAGGCGAATCTGGGGCGGGATGGGTGACGAGTATCTATACTGATTCATCAGTATGCAGGACCGTGTTGGGGTGGTGGAAGGAGTTGGTTGATGCCTCCGAGTCGTCGTGATGAGTTGATCGAGGCCGCGATGCGGGTGTTTTACAGGAACGGGTTCCACAACACGGGGCTCGATCTGATCCTGAGCGAGAGCGGGATCTCGAGGATGACGCTGTACAACCATTTCAAGTCGAAGGACGAGCTGATCGTGGCGGCGCTTCGGAGACGGGACGAGGTGTTCCGGAACTCGATGATGAAGTGGGCTGAGGAAGCGAGTGCGGACCCGAGGGAGCGGGTGCTGGCTGTCTTTGACTGGCACGGGCGCTGGTTTGCTGAGGAGGGGTTTAGCGGGTGCATGTTCATCAATGCGACGGCGGAGTACGGGGACTCGGGGTCTCCGATGCGGAGGGTGTCTGCTGAGCACAAGCTGGAGATCGTGCGGTACCTGCGGGGGTTGTGCGAGGCGATGGGCGCCAAGGACCCCGGGGAGCTTGCGGAGCGTTTGAACCTGGTGCTGGAGGGGTCGATCGTGAACGCGCAGGTGGTGGCGCGGGTGGACAACAACGCGTTGACGACGGGGGAGGTGATCGCGCGGGCTCGGGCGATGGCGGAGGATTTGGTGAGCGCGGCGCTATGAGCGCTTAGTGCGCGGAGGTGACTCGGATGACTTCCTGGATGGAGGTCATGCCTGCGACGGCTTTGTTGATGCCGTCTTGGCGGAGGGAGTTCATGCCTCGTTCGAGACACATGCGGCGGAACTCGGAGACGTTGGGGTTGCGCGCGATGACGTCTCGGAGGGAGTCGTCCACGGCGAGCATTTCGTAGATGCCGACTCGGCCGGAGTATCCGGTGTTGCGGCATTTGTCGCAGCCCTGGGGCATCCACATTTCGTTGCTGGGGAGGCCGTTCATTTCGAGGAACTCGGCCATTTCTTCGGAGGGGGATTCCTGGGCTTTGCAGTGTGTGCAGAGGCGGCGGAGGAGGCGTTGGGCGAGGACGCCGTTGACGGCGGCGCCGACGAGGAAGGGTTCGAGCCCGATGTTGACGAGACGGGTGACGGAGGAGGGGGCGTCGTTGGTGTGGAGTGTGGAGAGGACCAAGTGGCCGGTGAGCGCGGCTTGGACGGCGGTGTGGGCCGTCTCGTGGTCGCGGATTTCGCCCAGCATGATGACGTCGGGGTCCTGACGGAGGAGGGCTTTGAGTGCTTTGGCGAAGGTCATGTCGATCTTCGCGTGGGTTTGGGTCTGGGTGATGCCGTCGAGGTGGTATTCGATGGGGTCTTCGACGGTGGAGACGTTGAGTTTGGTTTTGTCGATCTGACGGAGGGAGGAGTAGAGGGTGGTGGTTTTACCAGAGCCCGTGGGACCCGTGACGAGGAGGATGCCGTGGGGTTGGTGGATCTGGTTTTTCCAGATCGCGAGTGTTTCCTCGTCGAAGCCGAGGTCTTCGAGTTGGACGTTGATCGACTTGGTGTCGAGGATACGCATGACCACCTTCTCGCCGTACCCGGTGGGGAGGGTCGAGACACGGAGGTCGAGTTTGCGGCCTTGGACGGTGCATCGGATACGGCCGTCTTGGGGGACGCGTCGTTCGGAGATGTCGAGGTCGGCCATGATTTTGAGGCGCGAGGTGATCGCGGCGGACATGGCCGGGGGCGGGTTCATGGACTCGAAGAGGACGCCGTCGATGCGGAGACGGACTTTGATTTTGTTTTCGCCGGGTTCGATGTGGATGTCGGAGGCGCCTTCTTTGACGGCGTTTTGGATGATGTAGTTGACGTAGCGGATGACGGGTGATTCGCCGGCCTGGGCTTCGAGATCGACGGCTTCGGCGCTGTCGCGTTTGGAGACTTCGACGTCTGCTTCGTCTACGTCGGCGAGGATCTCGGAGAGGTCCACGTCTCCGGAGTCTTCGTGCCCGACCATGTTGAGCGCGGCGCGGACATCGGAGGGGGTAACGATGACGGGTTTGACGCTCGAGACGCGGAGGCGGGAGGAGATTTCGTCGAGGGTGAAGACGTCGTCGGGTTGGACGGTCCCGATGACGACGCGGGTGCCTTCGGTGCGGAGAGGGAGGACGAGATGGGTGCCGCAGAAGTCGGGGCCGAGTCGTTGGAGGAGTTTGCCGTCGAATCCGCCGTCGAGTCCTCGTTCGAGGTCGATGCGTTCGAAGCGGAGCCCGGCGGAGTGCGCGATGACTTCCTGGATCTTGGCTTCGTCGGCGCCTTGATCGAAGAGGATGTCGATGAGGGATGCGCCGGGGGATTGTTTGAGGACGTTCTCGGCTTGGGTGACCTGTTCCGCGGTGATCGCGCCCTTCTCGAGGAGGAGGGTTTTGAGATCGGAGGGGTTGGAGGAATCGGTGGAGTCGAGCGCGTCGGGATCGAGATCGGGTCGGTAGATCTCTTTAACGGCGCTTTTGACGCGCGGCTCGGCGAGGTCCTTGGGCTTCTCGATAACGGAGGGGTCGTGCTCGGCGTCCATCGCGGGTTCTTCTTCGGACCCGTAGCGGCGCTGACCGGAGGGCATGGACGGGAGGGGGGAGAAGGAGCCCGGGCGTTTGTCGAGACGGTGGGTGTCCTTCTCCTTCGGCTTTGGCGCACGGAGGGCGCGTCTGGGCTTGGATTCGGAGTCGTCCACTCCGAGCTGGTTCAGGATGTCATCGATGTCGGCCATGTTGGTGTTGGTGTGCTCGGCGCGTGTGTTATTTGAGTCGTTCGGTGGGCTCGCCCAGGGTGAGTTTGAAAACGAGTCCTTCGGCTTCGAGGATGACGCTCTGGCCGCTGATGGATTTGACGGTGAACTTGTCGTTGACGGTGGATCCGATCCGGACGGGTTGTCCGGAGATGCGTGCGACGGGCTTGGTTCCTCCGAGAATGGACTGGAGGTGGAGGTCGTTGGCTTCGTTCGCGATGGCTTCGAGGCGCATCTGTTCTTGGGCGGCGCGTTGTGCGGCGAGTCTCGCGGACTGGTCCATGGGGTTGGCTTTGGGCGCGTCGGTTTGCTGCGCGGGCGCGGCGTTTGCCATGGTGAAGGGTCGATCGGGGAGGGTGTCGGTGGACTCGAGGACGATGGCGACGGAGGACTCGTCGAGCCCGGTCATGACCTTGTCGAATCGCTTGATGAAGTCGGGGGTGGTGGTTTCGGGGGTGTAGTCAACGGCGACGGCGTTTTCCTTGATCCCGGCTTTCATCCCGATGGTGCGCATGCCGTAGATGGCGCCGACACCGATGGCGAAGACGACCCCGGCGAGGAGGACCTGGGTGTTGACTTTCTTCGCGGGTTGGCCGGTGACGGGGCTGAAGCCCGCGGAGGCGCCTGCGGCTTGTTCCTGGCTCGGGAGGTTGGGGACCCCGGTGAGCTCGTCGGGTTTGTTGAGATCGAGGAAGACGTTGGACGACCCCTCGGCGGAGTTGTTGTCCTGGGGTTCGGGTGCGAAGGGGTTGTGCTCGCTCACGAGGTGGCCTCCTCGGTCTTGAAGAAGATGCTCAGGGTGAAGTCGGCGCGGATCTCGGTTTCTTCGTTCGAGGTTCGTTCGACATCGAGATCGATGACACGGGTGATCCGGGGGAGTCGTTCGAGTTCGAGGAGGAAGTCGTAGAGCCCGGACCAGGAGCCCTCGGTGGTCATCTCGAGGGGTTGTTCTCGGTAGGTCGCTGCGGCGAGGGGTTTCTCGGATTTGAGCGTGGGGGCGGAGAGCCCGGCTTCGATGGCGAGTGCGGAGACCTGACGGACGATCTGGTCGATCTCCTTGTTGGTCGGGAGCATGGACTCCATCGCATCGATTCGATTGGTGAGTTGATCGTTGACGAGGATGAGGTCGTCGTTGCGTGCGGTTTCGGCGCGGAGTTTTTCGAGCATCTCCTGCTTGTGCTCGATCTCGGACTTGGCGCTCTCGATGTTCGCGTTCTGTGGTTTGAAGACGAGGAGATAGCTCACGACGGGGAGGAGGAGGACCGTCAGGAAGAGCACGAGTTCTCGGGTTCCGAACTGCATGGTTGTGGGCTCCTGTGGTGCTTATTCGTCGATGATCTCGACGCGGGCGATATCGAGCCCTTCGATGGGGATGGTCTGGGTCCCCTCGACGAGTCGCGCGTCGGCGGATTCGGGGAGGTTCATGGTGATGGAGAACTTGCGGTACTCGACGGAGTCGATGAGGGTGGTGTTGATGTACTGGAGCTCGACGCCGCGGAGGAGGGGGGAGGCCTTGAGGGAGGCGAGGTAGTCGGCGACAAGGTCGTTGTTCTCGGCGACACCCTGGACCTGGAGGGAGAAGGTGAAGCGCGGGGGGAGGACCTTGGGCTTTTCATCTTCGCCGTCTTTGTCCTTCCCGACGTTGCTGACCCCGATGGATTTGACCTTGCCTTTCCCGGCTTTGGGGTTCGGGGCCGGGGGTTTGACGCGGTCGCCTTCGAGGGTGATCTCGGTGAGGGTGAGCCCGGTTTCGACTCCACGGACGAGCTCGCCCATGAGGACGGAACGGGGGACCCGGTCGCGGAGGGCGGTGACGATCTCGGCTTTGTCGGTGAGCTCGATGCGTCGTTTCTCGAGTTCTTTGAGCTGCTCGATCTTGGCGGCTTCTTCCTTGAAGGCGGCGGCGACGACTTTCTGTTCGTCCCGGACCCGGCTCCAGCGTTGGTGGTTGACGGCGAAGGCGCCGATGACCCCGGCGAGGACGAGGACGAAAAGGAGGATGGCGAACATGCTCGCGCGGGCTTGGCCCTTGTTGCGGACGTATTCGGTGGGGAGGAAGCTTGCGCCGGATGTGTTGTGTTTGCTGGACATGGTCGCTCCGCTTGGGTGCGGGTGTGCACTGGGTCAGAGGTCGGTGGGGCTCAGGGCGCAGCCGACGGTGGTGGCCCATCCGGGTTGTGGTGAGGAGAGGTCGACGCCGGAGACGGGGATCTTGCCCGCGCGGGCGAGGGTGGAGAGGGGGTCGATGACTCGGGTTTCGAGACGGAGGACGCGCGCGAGGTGGGAGGAGATGGCGGGGTGGGCGGCGAGGCCTCCGATGAAGAGGGCGCGTCCGATGGGGACATCGGGGAGGGCGGACTTGTGGTAGCGGAGACACATGTTGATCTCGTCCACGAGGATCTCGGCTTGCTCAGCGAGATCGGGTTGTCGTTTGGACTTGGGTTTGGGCGTGGGGATCGGTGAGTCTCCCGACGCGCCGACGGTGACGGGCGCTGGGACGAGGGACTCGATCTCGGCGCGCATCTTGCGGGCTTCGTGCATGGTGCAGCGGAACTGTCGCTTGATAGCTTCGTCGAATGCGTTGGCGCCGTGCTCGATGGAGCGGGCGAAGACGATGGCGCCCTTGTGGACGATCATGACGAGGGTGGTCGCTGTGCCCAGGTCGATGACGAGGGTGGCTTGGGACTCGTCGTCTTTCTTGGTGGTGCTGGTGACGATGTGCTCGAGGGTTTCGAAGGCGTTGTGGATCCCGACGGGTTCGAGCTTGGCTCGTTTGATGGCGTCCATCATGCGGGAGACGAAGGCGCGGGAGGCGGCGAAGCAGACGAGCTCCTGCTTCCCGGGGTGGCGCTGTGTCGGGACGGGGCACGATCGCACGAGGAGGGCGCTGGGGTCGCACCCGAGTTTGGAGGACATGGTTTCGGCGGCGAGCTGGTCGGGGGTCGCGCCTTCGACGACGGGGACCTGGATGTGCTTGCACGAGACCTGCGCGGGGGGGATGACACATGCGGCGCGGAGCCCGGACATTTTCCCGGATCGGACGAGCTTGGGGAGCGCGTCGAACTGGAAGAGGATGCGCTTTGCGGGGTTATCGAGGAGGTCGTCGGGGGTGTCGAGCTGGGCGGCGGCTTGGATGCTCGCGGGTTCTCCGGGTCCGAGCTTGAGGACGCGGAGCGCAGAGACCCCGAAGTCCACGGCGAGGGGGTGGCCTTGGGGGCGCATGGAGTTCATCGAGGTGAGCGATGCTTTGAGTTGTTCGAAGACCTTGGGTTTGGGCATCGCTGGTTTCCTACCCACCCGGCGCGGCCGCGCGGAGCGCGCGGCGAGGGGTGGCGTAGAAGGACCATCGGTTGGATTCGGGGGGATGTGGGGCGGATCGGCGTGGTCTGGTGGTGCAGAAGAGGGGGCGGACCTTCGTGAGCGGCATGCGCGTCACAGACGGAACTCCGGGGTCAGATCGAGGCGATGATGCGTCCGAGAACGTCGGTGAGATTGGAGAGCGCGCCGTCGAGGTCCCAGCGTTGGGTGTCCCGGTTTCCGGTCGTGTTGGAGATGACCCGGAGCTCTCCGGTCCGGATATCGGGGTGGGCGCGTTTGGCGGCGAGGGCGCAGGAGGCGCCTTCCATCGCTTCGGCGATGGCGTTGGTGCGTTGGACGACCCCTTTCGCGCAGCCGTCGTCTCCGGAGCACCAGGAGACGGTCGCGATGGGTCCGGTGGTGTCGGTGATGGAGGCGAGGAGTTCGAGGAGGTCGGGGTCGTGGTGGATGGAGTCCCCGGTGTCGAAGGGCGCGAAGCCCATATCGGAGAGGGGGACGAACCCGGTTGGGGCCCCCACTCCTTCGTCGGCGAAGGCGGAGCGGGTGGCGGCGATGGACACGCCGATCCGGGGCGCGAGTTCGACGGGGAGGGCGCCGGCGATCCCGGCGCTGATGACGGTGGTGTAGGGGTGGAGGGCGCAGCAGCGCGCGACGGTTGCGGCGGCGCAGGACTTCCCGACCCCGGTCCGGACGAGGTCGATGGCCGGGTGGACGGTGATGGGTTCGTGCGGGGTGGTTTCGTGGGCGCGGGGGTCGAACGCGGTGAGCGCGGCGGCGAGTTCTCGTGGTGCGGCGAGGGCGATGAGGGCTCGGTTGGATTCGGAGATGAGCGCGTGCATGCGCGGGAAGGGTAGGGGTTAGGCCGCGTCCTGGTTGGAGACGTCGGGTTTGTGGGTGTCGATCTGGGGGTGATCGGTTTCGCTGTCCTGGTAGTCGTGTGCGGCGTTGATCATGCGTTTGGAGAGGGCGCGGAGGTCGAACTGGTGCTTGTCTTTGGGGTAGAAGTTGTCGGAGGTGACATCGATTCCCGAGCACTCGGCGATAACGATATCGGGGTGTTCGCGGAGATCGATGAGTTCCCCGAACTGCTCGTCTTCGAAGTGGAGGATCTCGTGGACGACGGGTCGGCACGGGTCGGTGGGGTCGTAATCGACGACGACGGCGCGTTGTCCGGTGTTGAGGTGGACGAGGGTCCCGGGGGGGTAGGCCGGGCAGACGGTGATGAGGGCGCGCATGACGACGGGGTCGATCCAGTCTTTGTAGGGGGGGGACATGAGCATGCGGAGGACCCGGACGACGGGGCGCGGGGGGTCGGGTGAGGGTTCGTCGTCGATGTGGGCGCAGGGGGAGGAGAGTCGGTCGAAGAGGTCGGCGACGCAGATGATGCGCGCGAAGACGTGGATGTCGGATCCGGAGAGCTCGACGTAATCGCCGTCGAGTTTTTTGCGTTTGGGGAAGCCCGTGCCGTCGAAGTGTTGGTGGTGGTGGAGGACGGCGGCGGCGGCGGTGGCTCCGAGCGAGCCCTGAACCCAGTCGTATCCGAGCTGGACGTGTTTGCGCCATCCTTCGTCTTCGAAGTCGTGGGTGGTGCGCCAGCGCTCGCGGACCTCGTCGGGGAGTCGGGTCATCCCGATGTCGTGGAGCATGCCGGCGACGCCGAGGTTGGTGACGTCCTTGGCGAGACGGGAGGGGACGTATTTGCGTTCACGGAGGAGGTAGAACCCGAGTTTGAGCCCGAGGAGCATGGCGAGGAAACCGACGTTCGCGCCGTGACGGACGGCGGGGTGCCCGGACCCGACGAGTTCGCCGATGAAGAGGGCGCCTTTGGGGTCTTCGAGGAGTCGCTCCATGAGGGCGGTCATGGAGTTTCGGTATTGGGTGAAGTCGAGCTTTGCGTGGGCTTCCTTTGAAGCGGCGTCGAAGGCGCTCGCGACGTCCGACGCGACGGCGGCTCTGGATTCGAAGACGTGGGGGTTGATGTATTGCTTGACGAGCTCCATGTTCGGATAGCGGATCCAGATCTCGGGGATGTGCATGTCCTGGAGTCGGGTGATGGTGTTCTCGGAGAGCTCGACTTCGGCGCGCAGGAGGATGGTGCCCGAGGCGGCTTTCGGGTGGTGGACGGGGAGGGCGAGGGTCATCCCGGGCTTGGCTTGGGAGATCGGGACGCGGAGCATTGATCCTCTCTGAGTTCGCGCGTGGACAGAGAGAGGATCGGATGGATCGGGGGGGATGTGTACGGAAAGGGTGGGCGATCAGGCGGATTGAGGGGAATACGCATAGACGACGTACCCGGTGTAGAGGAGGAGGAAGAGGATCGCGCCGGGCTTGGCGATTCTCGGACGTAGGAGGGTCCAGATCATGAACCCGAGCGCGACACCGAGCATGAAGAGGACGTGGAAGTCCATCTGGGTGTCCATGGTGAGGGGCTTGATGAGCGAGGTGATCCCGAGGACGGAGAGGAGGTTGAAGATGTTGGAGCCGACGATGTTGCCGACGGCCATGTCGGTGTGTTTTTTGACGGCGGCTCGGATGGTGGTGACGAGTTCGGGGACGGAGGTCCCGAACGCGACGATGGTGGCGCCGACGACGCCTTCGGGGACCCCGGCGCTGATCGCGACGCTCTGGGCGCCTTCGACGAGGACCTTGGCGCCGAGCGCGAGCCCGGCGACCCCGGCGGTGATGTAGACGAGGTCGATCCAGAGGGGCTTGGGGTTGTGTATTTTGTCGTCGGCTTCGTGGAGGATGTCTTCCTTGTGCGATTTGACGACGTAGAGGACGAAGGCGAGGAGCCCGACGACGAGGAGGGCGCCTTCGAGACGCGCGAGCTCGTGGTCGATGAGGAGGATGGTGGTCAGCGCGGTGATGGCGACCATGATGGGGATCTCGACGAAGCGGACCCGTTTGTTGATGGGGATCGTGGAGACGAGGGCGCTGACTCCGAGGATGAGGATGATGTTGGCGATGTTGGAGCCGACGACGTTGCCGATGGCGAGGTCGGTGACGTTCTGGAGGGCGGCGCCGACGGAGGCGAAGAGCTCGGGGGCGCTTGTTCCGAAGGCGACGACGGTGACCCCGATGGCGAAGGGGGAGAGCCCGAGGCGTTTGGCGAGTTGGGCCGCGCCGAGGACGAGCGCGTCGGCGCCGACGATGAGGACGGCGAGCCCGACGAGGATGAGGATGATGGCGATGGGGAGACTCACGGGGTGGTCTCCTGCGCGCGTGCTTTGGGGAGGAGGGTGTACCCGGGGTCGGTGTTGGGGACGAGGATGATAAGGACCTTGCGCGGGGGGATGTAGCGATCCCCGGGCGCGACGGTCCCGGATCCTCGTGTGGAGAGCATGCGTTCACCGAGGGTGCGGAGGTTGGGGGCGTTTGGGCCGGGGGTTTGATCGGGGTTGTCGGTGGGGTTGTCGGCGGTGTCCCAGGTGTTGTCGGGATCGTCGGCGACGAGGAGGAGCGCGTGGGAATCGTCGAGTTCGAGGTGGAGGGAGCGCGGGCCGAGGAATGAGCCCTGGTCGATGGGCTGGGTGGGCGCGAGCTGTCCGAGCGCGGGTCGGTTGTTGGGGTCGATGAGTTGGAGCGCGAGGTCGATGGCGATGCGCGAGGTGGGGCGCCCTTCGTCGTCGATGCGCGGGGTGGTCCAGGCGCGGGCGAGGAGGCGGGGTCGGCCGGTGATGGCGCGATCACGCGAGCCCTGGACCCGGACGGTTTGGTTGCTGAGTTCGCCCGCGCGGATGAGGGCGCGCCAGCGCGGGAACTCTCCGAGCCAGCGGTTCTCGATGACGCCGACGGACTTCTGGGATTGGAGGAGGGGCTCGAGGTCCTCGATGGGGATCTGGACCCAGCGGATCCCCCAGCTGCGCCAGCGTTGGAGATCGTCGTGCGCGATGGTGGTCTGCTCGGCGTAGGGCGCGAGGGATCGCGCGACGCGCGCGCCCGAGTCGTCCACGGTGAGGAGCTTCATCTCGACCCCGCGCGATGACGGGTCGGGATCAGGGCGCTGATCGACGAAGGGTTCGGGCGCGGCGATGTCCGTGAGCTTGGGGGGCTCTTCGGGGTGGTCCCAGGGCGCGGCGCAGGCGCTGAGGAGGAGCGCGAGCGCGGTCAGGATGAGGAATCGGGGGTTAGGCATCCGCGAAGGAGTTGATGCGGTCGATGAGGGCGCGGACGAGCCCGTAGTGGTAGCGGGTGTGTGTGAAGGCGAGTCTCGGGAGGTCGAGGTGGTCCTTCTCCTGGGGGTAGGGCTCGCGCATCTGGATGGAGCCCTTCTTGACGAGGGATCCGAACTCGTCGTTGAGGATCTGGACCTGCTCGTCGTTGAGGGGTTTCTTGAGACGGATGACGAGGTCGTCGCGGACGTAGCGGGAGGAGTGGTAGACGGAGTAGAACCTGGTGATGTGGTCGGCGGCGTCCTGGGGGTCCTTGGCGTGGTAGTAGAGGTTGTGGTCTTCGGGGGAGATCCACCCGCGTGCGGCGAGTTGGGTCTGGACGTAGTGGATCCATCCGTCCCAGTAGGAGCCGTGGTCTCCGGTGGTGTCGCCGTCCACGTAGACGACGGGGACGATGGAGGCCTTGCCTGTCTGGATGAGGGTGAGGGCTTCGAAGCATTCGTCGAGGGTCCCGAACCCTCCGGGGAAACAGACGACGGCTTCGGCTTGGGAGAGGAACATGAGCTTGCGTGTGAAGAAGTAGCGGAAGTTGATGAGTTTTTCGTCACCCGTGATGATGTCGTTCGCGGTGGTTTCGAAGGGGAGTCGGATGGCGACGCCGAAGCTCGATTCGCGCCCGGGGCCTTCGTGCCCTGCTTTCATGATCCCGTCGCCGGCGCCGGTGATGGACATCCATCCGGCTTGGGCCATGAGTTTGGAGAACTCGACGGCGGCGGCGTAGTCGGGGTGGTCTTCGGGGGTCCGTGCGGATCCGAAGATGGTGACCTTGTGGGGCTCGGGGTATTGACCGAAGACGCGGTATGCGTATCGGAGCTCTTTCATGGCGGCGGTCATGAGTTTGAGTTCGCCTGTCCCTCGGCCGTCGGGGATGAGTTTGAGGGCGGCGGTCATGAGTTCGCGGACGAGCTTGGCGTCGAACTCATCGGTGGTGTGGGTGACCATGTCGATGAGTTCCATGATCCGGTCCTGGATCTCGCCGTCGTCGGCGCGGCGGACGCTCATGGATTCGGGTGGCGCTGCGGCTTCGGTCTTCGGTTGTGTGGTGGTGGGCGGGTCGAGTTCGACTCGGTTGGGTTCGTTGGTCATGGTGTAGGTCTTTCTGTCTGTGGGGGGAGCCCCGTGTGTATTACTCGTCGGTAGATGCGGCGCTTGCTTCCTGGCGCGTGCTCGGATCGGGCGTGGGCTCGATGAGCGTTTCATCCTGCGACTGGGTTCGGTAGTAGCCCGAACCTACGCGAGTTCTGTTTTCGACTTCTCGGAGTCGTCGTTGCTGCTCGGTTTCTTTTTCGCCGAGCATGGCGCGGATGAGGCGTTTGGTGGTGCCGAACTGTTCGGCGGTGTAGTCGATGGACCCCGGCGCCCCGGTCACGCGGGTGGTGATGAGCTCGTCCCGGATCCCTTCGAGGAGATCGGAGAGGACGGGGATGGGCTCGATCGCGCGTGATCGGAAGCGTAGGTCGATCGCTCGGGATGTCCAGTCCATCATCCCGTAGCCCAGGATCTCGATGGCATCGGAGCTGACTGAGAGCCTTTCGAAGGCCATCCGGTCGTCGTCGATGTAGAACTCGGCTTCGGCGAGGTTGAGTTTGGAGCCCGTGGGGAGGGTGAGGTTGGAGGCCTCGATGAGGTTGATGAGCCCGGGGAGCGCGACGACGCGCCCGCCGGAGACCCGGACGTAGCCCCGTCCTTCGCGCTGGGCGGTTCGTCCGACGATGCCCTGGAGCGAGAGGTCGGCGGTGAGGACACCCCGGGAGAGGTCGTCGTCCACGTTCCATGCGGAGCGGACGGCGGAGGCCCCGGGTCGGGGGGGGCCTTCGAGGCCTTGGGGGGGGAGGAAGAGGTCGTCGAAAATGGGCGCGGCGCGGACACCCGAGCACTGGATCTCGGTGGCGTAGCGCGGGGTGCCTTGGGGATCGACCCGGACCTGCGCGGTCCCGGTGACCATGCCGCCGTGCATTCCGGCGCGGAGGTCGGGGACGGCGAGGTTTCTTGGTTCTCCGGGTTCGGAGATGATGGAGGCGCGTGCGTTGTGGACCCGGAGGAGCCCGGCGCGGAGTCGGTCGGCTTCGAGATTGAGTGTGTACTGGAGCCCTTGGTCTTCGGCGGAGGAGACGTGGAACCCGATCCCGGTATCGAGCTCGGTGATGGGGAGCCCGACGCTGAGGTCCGCGCCGATGACGCTTGCGTTTCCGCGGATATCGAATCGGGGGTCGTCTCGTCCGAGGTTGGTCGCGCTGATGTGGAGGTCCCCGAGGGAGACCCCCGAGGGTGCGTGGAGGTCGAGCTGTTCGACGGTGTCGGTGAGCGCTTGGGGGAGGACGGCGCGCATGGGTTCGGCGAGGACGTCGCCTGTTGCGCCGATGCTCATGTCGATGGTGGCGCCCCGTTCGAGATCCACGGAGAAGAGCCCGTCGATGAAGAGTTCGTGGTCGGGGGCGGTTGCGTGGATGGAATCGGCGCGTCCGGAGAGCCCGGAGAAGATGACTTGGCCTTCGATGGTGTGGAGATCGAGGGTGTGGTCGTTGCGTGTGAGGGTGAGGGATTTGGGGGAGAGTGAGCCGTCGAGGGTGACTGTGGGGATCCGGAGCGCGCCCCGGGGCGCGTCGATGATGCGTGTGGTGTCGATCGGGGTTAGGTCGATGAGCGCGTCGGCGCGTCCCTTGACGCTGTAGTCTTCGATGAACTTTCCGACGGCGTTTGCGGAGAGTGCTTTCGCGGCGGCTTTGACCCCGGCGGATCCGAGACGGGCGCTGCGGAGTTCGAGTCGGATGGGTGGTTCGTTCTGGAGTTCGAGGAGGGTTCCTCCTCGTGCGAGGGGGAGGACGCCGTCGAGCGCGATCTGTCCGGACTCGTCGCTTTCGACGAGGATGGGGACACGGAAGCCGTCGGCGTCGATTTTGGGGTTGGTCCCGAGGTCGAGCGCGAGTCGTCCCCAGGATTGCCCGAGGTCGTAGCGTTGGTCTTCGAGGGTGAATCCGAGTCGTTGGATCTTGTTGAGTTGGAGTTTGATATCGAGTGCGCCGCCGACCCGGCCTTCGAGGAGGGTGCGGAGGGTGACGTTGCCGTCGATCTGGAAGTCGTCGCGCCAGTCGCTGAGGGTCCGGGCTTGTGATTTGGAGACGATCCCGATTGCGTCTTCGAGGGGGAGGGTGAGGTCCACGTTGGTTGCGGTGACGCGCGTGTAGAGCGCGGGTCCCGGGGTCGGGGGTCCGAACTCGAAGGGGAGGAGCCCATCGGCGCGATCGACGTTCCCGAACCTGGGGGTTTGGGGGAGGGTGAGCTGGGTGAGGAGACGGACGGGGGAGTCGCTTTGTTGGGTCTGTCCCTGCGCGACGAGCTGGCCGGCGATATCGACGACGATGAGGGACTCGGTGACGAAGATGGTTCCCCGGAGCTGGTCGAGGGTGATGGAATCGGGTGTGGGTCCGAGGACGGAGTCGATGGGGGTCGCGGATCCGGAGAGGACCCCGGCTTCGACTTCGTACCCGATGGAGTTGTCGGAGCGTGGTCCGATGGTGGCGTTGCACTCGACGAGCCCTCGGAGCTGGAGTCGGTCGAGGATGCGCCGGAGTGTGGTTTCGTTGGGGTCTTGGGGTTGCTTGGTGTAGTACCCGGGGATGGCCGCGATGAGTCGGTCGTCGATGGGGATGTCGCGGGCTTTGATGGTGACGTACGGGAGGGTTTTGCCGTTCTGTTCCTGGATGGTTGCATCGACGGAGGCGGATCCGCCTGAGAGCCCGGCGTAGGACCCGCCCTTGAGTTCGACCTTGTTGTCCACGATGGAGATCGTGACACCCTGGGCGATGATGGGAAGGGGGAACTGCTCGGGGACGATCCCGGCTTCGGGGATGTTGGCCGTGATGGCGACGGGCCAGCGGGAGCCCTTGGGTCGTGTGGGGTCGCGTTTGACATCGACGACGACGGAGACGGCGCCGCCGAAGGTGAACTCGGGGGCGCTGAGGGCGCGGTCGAGTTTGCGGAGTTGTGCGCGTTGGTTGAGGAGTTCTGGAGTGGGTTCGTCGTCTTTGCGGAGTTCGAGCTCGTCGTAGAGGGCGCGTCGTTCGGCCATGAGCGGGCCTCGGACTCCGGGGGTCCGGACGAACCCGGATTCGAGGAGGTTTGCGTATTGCTGGCGCGAGAAGAGGGTGCGGACGAGGGCGCGTTGGTCGTCGTCCATCGCGTTGAGGAGGTGGGTGTCGATGGGGAGTTCGTCCACGGCGATCTCGAGGTGGATCCGTGAATCGTCCCCGAAGCCGCTGACGGAACCGGACGCGCGGAGTTTGGCTCCGGTGGGTCCGGTCCCGGTGAGGTTGTCGAAGGAGGCGCTGCTTGGCGCGAATCGGACGGACCCGCTGATGTTCTCGAAGGGGTAGGCGAACTCGGTGTACTGGGCTCGGCCGTTGCGGATCTGGGCGCGTCCGGAGACTTCGAGGGGCGCGGCTTGATCCCCCGTGGGCGCGGCGCGGGTGAACTGGACGGAGGCGTCGATGTCGGCGCTGAGCCCGGCGAATCGGTTGATGGGGTCGAGGGCGGCTTCGGGGAGGAAGAGTCGGGGACGGAAGCTGTCGTCGTATCGGAACGCGGTCCGGAGGGTGCACTCGAGGGCGGAGGTGGGCGCGTAGCCCTTGTATGTCAGCTCGACCCGGTAATCGAGCTGGTCGATGCGCCCCGTGAGGTCGGCGGTGAGTTGGGAGGATCCGAAGGTGATGGTTCCCCTGGTCCCGCGCATCCGAAGGTGCTCGACTTCGCCGGGGTTGGCTCCGGGGGGATCGAAGGGGAGGGTGAGGTCTACCCCTTCGAGGGTGAGGGTGACGGAGACCCGTCCCTTCTCTCCGAGTTCGAGTCTGGTTGGCGCGAGCTGTCCGGAGAGGTCGAGGGACTGGTACACATCCCGGATGGATGAGGGGACGATGGAGGGGGGCCAGTCTTCGAGGGAGAGCCCGGTGAGCTGGGCGCGGACCCCGGCGGGGTGGATGGCGCCGGAGATCTCGAACTCGTTGGTGACGGGTTCGATTCCCGAGGAGATGGAGTCGATGGCGGAGGAGGCGCCGAAGGAGAAGGGGGCTGAGCCGTCGGCGTTGGGGGCGCTGAGCTGGCCGACGATGGAGAGTCGTTTGAGCTGGGTGTAGTCGGGTCCGGTGTGTTCTCCGATCTCGACGAGTCCTCGGGTGATGATGAGCTGGGGGGTGGTGGCCGCGCCGGATCCGGAGTCTCGGAGGGTGAGCGCGGAGAGGTTGACGACCCGGGACTGGGTGTCCTGGGAGACCCGGAGGTGGGGTTGGTCGAGTCGGACTTTCTCGATCGCGCCGGCGCCGGAGAGGATCCTGGTCCAGTCGATGGTGATGTCGGCGCGGGTGAGGGTGAGGAGTTCTCCTGCTGGGCCGTCGATGTCGGGGGCGCGGAGGACGGCGTTGTGGACCTCGATGTCTCCCGAGGGGCCGAGGACGATGCGCCCGGAGACGAGGTCGAGCCCGGTTTCCTTCTCGATGATGGGGGAGATGATGGCGGTGAGGGCGGCGGTGCGCCCGATGATGACAACCCCGGCGATGAGGAGGAGCGCGAGGACGGCGAGGGTGATGGTGCAGCGCTTGAACCAGACGCGCCGGCGCTTGGGGGTCGGTGTGTTGGATGGGGATGGGGTGTTGGTCATGGAGATGGTGAACTTTACGCCTTCGGTATACCAAACAGATCCCTGTTTGCGATAGGATCGTGTTGCGCGAAGGAAAGAGGATTGTGATGGCGAAAGCGAAGACCCAGTTTGTGTGCCGGGAGTGTGGGGCTGTGCAGACGCGCTGGGCCGGGAAGTGCCCGGATTGCGGGACGTGGGATGCGCTGGAGGAGTCGTCGTTCGATGCTTCGAGTCTGAAGGATCCGCAGCGGGGATCGGCGGGGACGGGGTGGGTCGAGGGGAAAGCGGGTGAGGTGTCGATGGGCGCGGTTGCGATCAGCGAGGTCGTGCGCTCGACGGGGGTGACGAAGCGTTTGGGGACGGGGATCGATGAGCTGGATCGGGTCTTGGGAGGTGAGGACGGGAATCGGGGGTTGGTTCCCGGGTCGGTGATTTTGGTCGGGGGGGAGCCCGGGATCGGGAAGTCCACGTTGATGCTTCAAGCGGCGGGGGCGTGGGCTTCTCCCGTGAAGTTCAATGCGACGAAGAAGGACTGGACGAGCACCGTCTTGTATGTGTCCAGTGAGGAGAGCGCGGAGCAGATCCGGCTTCGCGCGGAGCGCTTGGGGGTGGAGGATTCGGATTCGTTGTTCGTGCTTGCTGACACGAACCTGGCGCGGATCGTGGAGCAGATGCGGAAGGTCAAGCCCGATGTGGTGGTCATCGATTCGATCCAGATGATCTACAAAGCGGATATGGATGCGGCTCCGGGTTCGGTGTCGCAGCTCCGACGGTGCGCGTCGGAGCTGGTGTATCTCGCGAAGTCGTCGGGGATCGCGATTGTGCTGGTGGGTCATGTGACGAAGGAGGGGTCGCTTGCTGGGCCTCGGCTTTTGGAGCACTTGGTGGACACGGTGCTGTATTTCGAGGGGGATCGGTCTCATGCGGCTCGGTTGGTGCGCGCGATCAAGAACCGGTTCGGGACGACCTTGGAGCTTGGGATCTTCGAGATGACGGGGAAGGGTTTGGCGGAGCTTCCGGGGGGGCTGAGCATTGCGTCGCTCACGAACGGGGACGAGCATCGCCCGGGCTCTGTTGCGAGCGCGGCGATGCACGGGTCGCGCTGTGTGTGTGTCGAGATCCAGGCGCTGACGGCGACGGGGTTCGTGGGGAGCGCGAAGCGGAAGTCGTCGGGGCTCGATGCGAATCGGCTCGCGATGATCATCGCTGTTTTGGAGCAGCACGCGGGGCTGCGGCTTGCGGATCGGGATGTGTTTACGTCGAGTGTGGGCGGGCTGAAGGTGACGGAGCCGGCGAGTGATCTGGCGCTGGCGCTCGCGATTGCTGGGGCGCATTACAAGCGCTCGCTCCCCCCGACGACGTTGGCGATCGGGGAGATCGGGCTGGGTGGGGAGTTGCGCCCTGTGGCGCAGCTGGAGCAGCGTTTACGGGAAGCGGCGCGGCTGGGGTTTACCCATGCGATGGTGCCGACGGTGAGACGGGGAGAGCTTCCGAGGGTGAAGGGGATCAAGGTGGTGGCGGTGAAGAACGTGCAGGGGGCGATTGAGCGGTTGATGTGAGCGGAGGCGGGGTATGAGTGAGAAGCGTACAAAGCAATGGTGGTTGAACCGGTTCGACCGGGCCTTGCTCATCGGTATTGCGGTGATTTTCGTGTTGGCTGGTGTGCTGGGGCTTTGGCGATGGTGGACCCATCGGGATCTCGACTTTGATCGGGATCGGTGGGACGCGAGTGTTCGTGAGCTTGATGCCCCGACGACCCGGCAACGGATGTGCGATGACATCCTCGACAACCATCTCAAGGTTGGGATGACGGAGCTGGAGGTCTGGGATCTTCTGGGACCGCCAGGTGAAGACTACCCGCCAGAGGGAATCTACTACTACCAGTTGGGATCAGAGCCCGGGTTTCTTGGCATGGGGCTCCAGTTTCTGCATGTCAGTTTCGACGAGGATGGCCGACTCGTCAGCGCGCGGGTGATCACGGATTAACCCGCGAGGAAGTCGGGGAGCGGGGTGGGTTTGCCGTTGCGGTCAACGCAGGCGAGTTCGGTGGTGGCGATGGCGCACACAAAGTCGTTGGGGACGCTCGGGTCCGTGGGGTCGGGGGCTTGGGCTCGGCGTTCTTTGAGGACGACCTCGTAGGTGTGGCGCAGTTTGATCTTGCTGGCGCTGTCGAGGGTGGTGCGGATGTCGAGGACGTCGTCGTAGCGGATGGGTCTGCGGTATTTGACTTCGCAGCGGGTGATGACGAGGAAGAAGCCGTCTCGTTCCATCTGTTCGTAGGAGCCGCCTTGGGCTCTGAGCATTTCGGTGCGCCCGATCTCGAGCCAGGGGAGGTAGCTTGCGTGGTGGGCGACGTTCATGGGGTCGCACTCGGCGTAGCGGACGCGGATCTCGGTGGTGTGGGATGGGGGGGTTGTCATTGGGGGAACGGTAGGGGTTTGGTGTTTCCTTTTGGTACGCAGAGGTGGCAGAGAGCGCGGAGGGCGCAGAGAAGGCAAGAGGGGTTGAACGCGAAGATCGCGAAGGGCTCGAAGGGGGGAAAGACAGGAGCGTGGTTGGTGGTGTGGGCGGCAGAAATTGGGTGGTGGTGGTGGCTGATGGCTGGTGGCTGATCCCTACGCTTCACCCATGTCGTTTGGACTCGGACATGGACGGGCGCTCGATCCTGGATTGGGTGTGGTGATGGTCAGCTCGGAGGAGCTGGGGGCTCTCCCTGACTCCATCGCGACGGACCCGAGATCGGGCTGGGTGGATCCGCGCGGGTGGTTTGTGGATCCTGAGAAGCCGTTTGAGATCGAGATCGGGTCGGGGAAGGGGACGTTCCTGATCCAGCAAGCGGGCTTGGAACCCGGGACGAACTTTCTGGGGATCGAGTGGGCCGGGGAGTTTGCGGCGTATGGCGCGGACCGGATCCGTCGGAAGCGCGAGACGGAGGGGACGTACACGAATGTGCGGATGATGAACCACGACGCGACGGAGCTGCTGCGTTGGCGTTTCCCGGAGGGGATCGCGCGGGTGGTGCATTTGTATTTCTCGGATCCTTGGCCGAAGAAGCGGCATCACAAGAAACGGGTGGTGCAGCATCGGGTGCTGTACGACGTCTGGCGCGTGCTCGGGGAGGGTGGTGAGCTGCGCGTGGTGACGGACCACGATGAGCTGTGGGCTTGGGACGAGGCGCACTTTGACGTGTGGTGCGGGGATCAATCCAACGCTGATCGCCCGAGCATCCCCCCACTGCCGGCGGAGTGCGCGGCGTTCCTTGAGGGGCGCGACCGTCCGGCGTTTGAGAGGCTCGGCTTTGATCGGCCGGAGTCTGCTGGTGAGGGGGAGCTTGTGGGGACGAACTTCGAGCGGAAGTTCCGGCGCGAGGGGCGGGGGTTTAATGCTGGGGTGCTCAGGAAACTGAGTTGAAGATCGACTCGAGCTGCAGGAAGAAGAACCCGAGCAGCCCGAGCACGATGACGGCGATGACGAGGAAGAACTTCCAGGGGACACGGGGGGCGCTGTCCGCGCCGTCACGCGCGATCGAAGCGAGGACGCCCTGCATTTCCGCGCCGTTGAAGATGAACTTCCCGAGACGGAATCGGCCTTGCTCGGTGACGAGGTTGTCGTTGTGGTCGAGCTTGATGACTTCTTCGAAGAGGATGTCGTGCTCGGATCGTTTGAAGAACGACCAGAGCGGGTTTCGAGAGGGGCAGTTGATGAGGGTGATGGATCGGGTGCCGTGGTCGATCCGGACGAGTTGCGGCTTCAGATACCGGTACCCGAAAATCAAGAGGATGATCACGAATCCCTGAAGCATCGACACGAACAGCAGCATCTCGCGGAAGAAGTCGGGATCGGCTGAGGCATTCCGGAGCC
Organism: Phycisphaerales bacterium; assembly: GCA_027019265.1. Classification (GTDB taxonomy): domain Bacteria; phylum Planctomycetota; class Phycisphaerae; order Phycisphaerales; family UBA1924; genus UBA1924. The sequence goes on along the minus strand of JALUWX010000029.1, from coordinate 52,281 downwards.
CGATGAGCGATGCGACACACGTCGAGAGGAAGAGGAAGACCAACATGGATCCCAGATGCTTGACGCGGTATTCGAGCACCTGTCCTGTGTTGCTGGCTTGAGTTCCCATTGGACGATCTCTCTTCCGTTGCGTGTGTGTAGCGTATTCGAACGGGGGATTGGATGCGAGGGGCGGGGGTTCAATGCCGGGGTGTTGCGGAAGCTTGGCTGAGCTTAAAACCAACCGACCCGGCTACTGGAAAAGAAACTCAGCCAGTGCGATAGAACTCTTCGCGGTTGAACCGGATGTACTTGATCATGAACGGCAAGAATGCGGTATTCGACTGATAGAACCAGTCTTCGATCTCCGACCATGTTTTTTCAGCCCTTACCTCCACAGACTCAAGCATGTTGAGCCTGACTCCCCGATCACTCGGCGGCTCGCCATCGGGGAAGAACGAGTTCGCATGTTCCAGCTTCTCGGCGACATCATCCAACCCGATCTCACGGAGAATGCCAGGCGCGATCGATGCATGATCCCCCGACACATTCAGATAGTACTGCGACAACCCTCCGTTGTTGACCTCCGCTTCAAATCTATCCGCAATGACAACGGCTCGCCTGGGAAATGAGAGTTGCACCGGATCACAGCCCGGACCAATTGCCCGCAGTTCTTCATACAGACTTCCTAGAACGGCGGAGAGCATCTCGTGCGCTCGAGCCGAATCGAAATCAGAGATCGAATCATGCTCGGCAATCGTTTCGATGGGCAGCCGAGTGTCAATCCCTTCGGGTCTCACGGGGAGAGTTCGATTCTCGGGATGATCCGATCGGAGTTCTCCAATGATCTGCTTCTTGATCTCTCCATAAGTACCCACTGGCGTGCGTGCTTTATCCTGCCTCGACTTCGCGCGGCGGAGGAACCACCAGAGAGCAGCGAGAAAGAACAATCCAAAGAGAACCAGGATAACTTTGGTGATCATGCGCTGATTCTATTTGGCTCACTCTGTACGAGTGGATCACGTCAACAAAAGCGCCCCACGCAAGTGAGGCGCTTCAAGTCAAGAGAAAGTAGATTGATTCACGCCGGTTCGGCGGCGAGCCGGACGGATTGTTCTCGGCGGACTCGCTTCTGGGCGGCTTGTTCTTGTTCGCGCTGGATGGATTCGGCTTCGAGGAAGTCTTCGCCGAAGCGGAAGAGGCGGAAGGAGTTCCCGATGACGAAGACGTCGGGGACGAAGTGGAAGAAGGCGGCGAAACCGACACCGATGCTGGCGCCGCCGATGGCTTGGAAGGAGCCCGAAGCGGCGAGGACGAGGCCGCCGATCGCCATGAGGATCGAGACGACGATGTTCTGGGTGACGATGACGCGCGTTCTCCGCGCGAGTTCGATGAGGAAGGGGATGCGGTTGAGCTCATCGGTCATGAGCGCGACGCCGGCGGAGTTTGCGGCGATGTCGGACCCGGAGAGGCCCATCGCGACGCCGACGTCGGCTTCGGCGAGGGCGGGGCCGTCGTTGATGCCGTCGCCGACCATCATGACGTGGAGCCCGTCTTCGGAGAGCTGCTTGATCTGCTGGTGTTTTTCTTCGGGGAGGCACTCGGCTTCGACGGCGTCCACGCCGGCGACTTGGCCGACGCGCTTGCCCACGGAGAGGCGGTCGCCGGTGAAGATCGCGACCATTCTGACTCCGAGTTCACGGAGACGGTCGACGACCTGCTTGGCGTTGGCGCGGGGTTTGTCTTCGAGCCCGACGGCGCCGAGGTAGGTGCCGTCCTTGATGATGTGGACCCCGGACATGCCTTCGATGCGTTTCTCGACGGCTTCGATCTGGGTGAGGGATCCGGGCGCGAGCTGGCGGACCCAGGTGCCGCGCCCGGCGACGATCTCGCCGATGGAGGTTCTGGCTTTGACCCCGGCGCCGTGGTGTTCTTCGTATTCGCCGTCCGTGGTGATGTCGATCCGGGCTTGTTCGGCGGTGCGGACGATGGAGCGTCCGAGGGGGTGGTTGGACTGGGCTTCGGCGAAGGCGGCGGCTTTGAGGAGGTCCGCGCCTTCGACGCCCTCAGCGGGGGCGAGACGGGAGACCCCGAACTGTCCGGTGGTGAGGGTGCCTGTCTTGTCCATGACGACGGCGTCGATGTTGGCGGATGCTTCGAGGTAGTTGGTGCGCTTGATCATGACCCCGAGACGCGCGGCGGACGCGAACGCGGCGACCATCGCGGAGGGGGAGGAGAGGAGGAGCGCCGTGGGGCACGTCACGACGAGGACGGTGACGGCGCGGAGGGCGGCGCCCTCACGGACGTTGGGGTCGTCGGACTGGGAGAAGAGGAAGAAGACGACGGCGGCGACGCAGATCGCGACGGGGACGTAGAAACGCGCGACCTGTTCGATGAGGAGCTGGCGCTGGGTCTTGGTGGACTCGGCTTCGTGGATGAGGGAAGAGACCTTCCCGATCGTGGTGTCCGCGCCGACCTGGGTGACCTCGATGTCGATCGCGCCGGTGAGGTTGGACGTCCCGGCGTAGACGTCGGACCCCAGCTGGGCTTCGACGGGCATGGATTCACCCGTGAGGGAGGCCTGGTTGATGGTGGTTTCGCCGGAGATGACGCGCCCGTCCACGGGGAGGTTCTCGCCGGGGCGGATCCGGACGCGTTGACCGACCCGGACCTGTCCGACGGGGGACATGGATTCGGAGCCGTCGTCGTTGACGATGCGCGCGTCGTCGGGGGTGAGGGAGATGAGCTGTTCGATGGCGCGTTTCGCGCCGTCGGCGGTGCGCGAGACGATCTGGTCGGCGACGAGGAGGATGAAGGCGAGGAAGGCGGCGGTGCCGTACTTGCCGACGGCCATGGCGGCGAGGATGGCGAGTGCGGCGAGGGAGGAGGAGGAGACGCGCCCGTTCATGACTTCCTTGACGGAGGCATAGAAGAGTTTCCATCCGAGGAGGAGGGCGGCGGCGACGGCGGGGAGGGTCGCGACGAGTTCGTTCGCGGAGCCCGTGAGGTGCGCGAGCCAGGAGACGGCGGCGAGAACGCCCCCGATGAGGTAGAGGAAGATCCAACGGTCGTCGTTGATCTCGTGGTGGGTGCAGCACTCCACGCCGCCGTGGGTGTGGGTGTGGTTGTGCGCGTGGTCGTGGGTATCGCTCATGTGGATTCTCGCTCGTCGTCGGCTGCGATTCGTGCGGGAGGAGGCGGATCTGTGGGTGTGTGACCCGTGATCCGCGCTGGCGGGGTCTCTACTGTAGGATTGAGACCCAGTGTGTGCCGCGTGAGGTACGCACGCGGCGGGTCGTCGGTTCGACCCACACAGGATCCGAGCATGAGCAACCCCGATTCGAGCACGGATGTTCCCAATGTCACGATTCTTGGGCTGGGGCAGATGGGGTTGGTGTGCGCGTCGCTGCTCGCGACCCCGGACCCTCAGGGCGCGGGGGAATCACCCCGGGCGCGGGTGACGATGTGGGGGCACGACCCGGACGAGTCGGGATCGCTGATGCAGACCCGGAAATCGGATCGTTTGAACGGATTCGAGCTCCCCGAGGGGGTCCGGATCGCGATGAAGGATCCGGAGGCGTTGTCGGGGGCGGACATCATCGTGTGCGCGATTCCTGCGCAGTTCATCCGACCCGTGTTCGAGCGGTTGAAGAAGCATGTGCCGGAGGGCGCGAGCGTGATCTCGGTGTCGAAGGGGATCGAGAACGAGACCTTGCTCCGGCCGACGCAGATCGTTGCGGATGTGCTCGGGGATGATCCGGACGGGAAGCCCAGGGCGCTGGGGTGTCTGAGCGGGCCGACGATCGCGAGCGAGCTGGCGCGGTATCTCCCGGCGACGATGGTTGCGGCGAGCGATCATCCGGGGTTCGCGGATCGGATCCAGGGGTTGTTCACGACGTCGTGGCTCCGGGTGTACACGAACTCGGATCTGGTGGGGGTGGAGCTTGCGGGCGCGACGAAGAACGTGATCGCGATCGCGGCGGGGATCATCGACGGCTTGGGCGCGGGATACAACGCGAAGAGCGCGCTGCTCGCGCGAGGGCTCGCGGAGATCGCGCGTCTGGGTGATGCGATGGGGGCGCACACGGATACGTTCTTCGGGGTTGCTGGCGCGGGTGATCTTGCGACGACGTGCTTCTCTCCGGAGGGACGGAACCGTTCGTGCGGTGAGGAGCTGGGGAAGGGGATGACGCTCGAGGCGCACCTGAAAGCGACGAAGAGCGTGGTCGAGGGGGTCGCGACGACGAGGTCGGTGATGGATCTCGCGGAGCGTTCGCGGGTGGAGATGCCCATCGCGAGCGCGGTGCACGCGGTGCTGTTCGAGTCGATGGACCCGGTCGATGCGATCGCGATGCTGATGAGCCGGGCGCCGCGTGACGAGCGCGTGGGGTGAGGTCGTGACGCGCCGGACCCGTTTGAAGGATCGCGAAGCGGCGGTGCGGATCATCGAGATCCTGCGCGGGCGTGGGTTCGAGGCGTATCTGGCCGGCGGGTGTGTGCGCGACGAGCTGCTGGGGGAGAAGCCCAAGGACTACGACGTCGCGACGAGCGCGCACCCGGAGGACATCGGTTCGATGTTCGAACGGACGGCGAGTGTGGGCGCGTCGTTCGGGGTGATGCTGGTCCGGGACTTCGGAGCGACGATCGAGGTCGCGACGTTCCGCGCGGACGGGCCGTACGGGGATTCAAGACGGCCGGACCATGTCGAGTTCTCGACGGCGGATCAGGACGCGCAACGTCGGGATTTCACGATCAACGCGTTGTTCCTCGATCCGTTCGGGGAGGACGGGGAGGAGGTGATCGATTATGTGGATGGTCTGAAGGATCTGGACGCGATGGTGCTGCGGGCCGTGGGTGATCCGGAGGACCGGCTCGCTGAGGATCATCTCCGGGCGCTGCGCGGGGTGCGGTTCGCTTCGCGCTACGGGCTGACGATGGAGGAGGGGACGCGCGACGCGATTTTCGAGCACGCGGCGGAGCTCGAGGGGGTGAGCGTCGAGCGGATCGGGGACGAGGTCAAACGGATGATGGGGCACGGGAAGTCCCGTCATCGGGCGGCGACGCTGATGCACGAGCTGGAGCTCGATCACGCGATCTTCGGGGAAGCGGTCGGGGCGCACGCGCTCCCGGTGCTGAAGAGGCTCGGGGCGCGGGCGCACGCGATGACGGGGGTCGCGGCGTGGGCGCTGGATCGGCTCGGGGACGGGGTGCTGGACGAAGCGAGCGCGTACGCGACGGGGTGGCGCGGGGCGCTGGACATGAGCAACGACGAATCGACGCACTTCGCGAAGGTGCTCGGGTTCGTGGGGCGCGTGGTGCGCGAGTGGGACACGATGTCGGTGGCGCAGCGCAAGCGGGTTGCTTCGAGCGCGCACGAGGGGGAGGGGCGGAAGCTGCTTCGCGCGTATTCGGCGAAGGATACGAAGCGGTACATCGCGGATGTTGAAGCGCTTTCGGGTGACGGGATCGGGGTTGCGCCGGAGGCGTGGATCGGGGGGGACGAGCTGATCTCGATGGGGCTGACCCCGGGTCCGAGCTTCAAGCGTGTGATCGATGAGGTCTATGATGCGCAGCTTGAGGGACGGGTTTCTTCGATGGAGGAGGCCTGCAACCTGGCGCGGGAACTGTTTGTAAATCCTGCGTAGAATGAACAACAAACTCGGCGCGGACCTCTTCACCCCCGCGTCGTGGGGAGCGGAACGATGACGACAGCGCCTGTGACGGACTTTGTGCCTCTGACATTCGATGGGACCGACTGGACGACGGTCGAGCCCTACCTGAACCAGCTCCTGGAGCGTGAGGTCGGGTCGGCGGAGGACTTCGAGAAGTGGCTCCTGGATCGTTCGGAGCTTGAAGCGGCGATCAGCGAGAGTGTCGCGAACACGTACATCGATATGACGTGCGACACGGGCGACGAGGAGAAGGCCGGGGCTTGGACGAGCTACCTGGAGAACGTCGCGCCGAAGCTCAAGCCCATCGGGTTTGCGCTGGATCAGAAGTTCAAAGCGCTCGCTGAGGAGTTCGGGATGACCACGGGTCGTCACGATGTGCTCTACCGATCGACGGCGGCGGATGTCGAGCTGTTCCGTGACGAGAACGTCCCCCTCGAGACCGAGGTCGCGAAGCTCGACCAGGAATACGACAAGGTCTGCGGGAAGATGACGGTCGAGTTCCAGGGCGAAGAGAAAACGCTCCCCCAGATGAGCAAGTTCTTCGAGTCGAGCGATCGCTCGGTGCGCGAAGATGCGTGGCGCACGGTGTCGAAGCGTCGTCTCGAGGACAAGGACACGATCGACGGGATCTACGACAAGCAGGTGAAGCTGCGCGACGAGATCGCTCGCAATGCCGGGTTCGACGACTTCGTCGGGTACATCTACAAGGCGAAGCACCGGTTCGATTACGACACGTCTCATGCGTACGCGTTCCATGACGCGATCGAGAAGCACGTGATGCCCTTCGTCGAGGCGCTCGATGCGAAGCGGCGCGAGAAGCTCGGGCTCGAGAAGCTCCGTCCCTGGGATGTGGCCGTCGATCCGCAGAACCGTGATGCGCTGGAGCCGTTCGACGGCGGGGTCGATCTGATCTCGCGTTCTCAGGATGCGTTCTCGCGCCTGAGCCCTGAGCTGGGTGAGATGTTCGCGACGATGGGGGACGGATCGAACACGAACGGGACGGCCGACGGCGCGTCGCTCGATCTCGATTCCCGGAAGGGGAAGGCGTCGGGTGGGTATCAGTACATGCGTGATCGCTCGCGCCGTCCGTTCATCTTCATGAACGCGGCCGGGGTTCATCGCGATGTGGAGACGATGGTGCACGAGGGTGGTCATGCGTTCCACTCGATGTACTGCAAGGATGAGCCCTACGTGTGGTACCGTCATGCTCCGATCGAGTTTGCTGAGGTGGCTTCGATGAGCATGGAGCTGCTGACGATGCCCTACTGGGATGCGTTCTACCCGAGCAAGGAGGACGCGGACCGTGCGCGCCGGAAGCAGCTCGAGGGGTCGATGACGACGCTCCCGTGGATCGCGACGATCGATTCGTTCCAGCACTGGGTGTACCAGAACCCCAACCACACGCGCGACGAGCGCACGGCGCAGTGGATCGAGATCGAGAAGCGCTTCGGGCACATGGGTCACCACTGCGACTGGGACGGGCTCGAGGACGAGCGGAAGTATGTGTGGCAGAAGCAGGGTCACCTGTTCGGGGTCCCGTTCTACTACATCGAGTACGGGATCGCGCAGCTGGGCTCGCTCGGGCTGTGGCTCATGAGCTTGGAGCAGGGCGAGCAGGCGGCGCTCGATGCGTACAAGCGTGCGATGTCGCTGGGCGGTTCCAAGCCGCTCCCGGAGCTGTTCGAAGCGGCGGGGCTTCCGTTCGATTTCGGCGCTGAGACGGTTGGGCGATTGGTGGAGCGGGTCCGCTCGGAGCTCGAGAAGCTTCCCGAGTAATTCACGCCTGTTCAATAAAACCGTGCGCTCTCTTGTGCGGATATGGTATATTCCATGTTCCTATGCACAGGAGGGATATATGCATACTCGAATGATGATAACGTTGGGCGCGGTATCGATCTGCACATCCGTGGCGCAGGGCGGGATCGCTGATTTCTATCTGCTGGGCGCGTCCGGCAAGCTGTACAGCGTGAACGGGAACACGCTCCAAGCGACGGAGCACCATCAGATCGCGAACGGGGGGAGCGTGGTTGAGATGCTCGATCTCGGGAACGGCGAGGTGATGATCAACCGGGCTTTTGAGATGTACCGGTACAACTTCCACACCCAGCAAGCGACGTCGATGTTCAGCCACGGCGATGTCGCGGATCCGCACGCGTTCGGGGTGCTCTCGGGTCTCGCGCACGACGGGAACGGGGGCGTGTTCTTCTCGATGAGCCAGGTCACACCGAGCCAACCCGCGACGCAGTACTACGGGAACACGTACGACATCGGGACGGGGACCGTGAGCCGGATGGCGCAGTACTCGTCCCCGGGCGGCGCCTACTTCGATCATCACATGATCGGGCAGGACTTGTACCTCAGCGCCAATATCTCCGCTCAGACGGTTGATGTGCTCAATGCGCAGACCGGGCTGCTCGAGAACCAGTTCGCTGTGGGGATCGAACCGGTTTCCTTCTTCGAGATCTCGTCCCAGGTCTACATGATCACCCAGTTCGGCGAGATCCACACGCTCGATATCACGACGGGCGCGACGGGTTTCGTTGGTCAGATCACCGGGTTCGAGGGTTCTCTGATCGGCGCGGATGTGCTGGATCCGGCGCGTGTCTTCCCGACCCCGGGCTCCGCGATGGTGCTGGGGTTTGCGGGGATCGCCGCTTCCCGTCGTCGTCGCTGATCGATCAGTTCCGATACTCGTTCACAACCCGGGGTTCTCCCGGGGTTTTTCATTTTTATGATCTCGGATTGTGACGATCCCGTACAATCTTCTTCCCGGGATGAGAGACCCGGGGGTTGACACATCGGGAAAGAGAGAACCCCATGCATATCTGTTTGAAATCCGCGGCGATCGTGTGCGCGTTGGCTTGCCCGTCGGCGCTGTCGATCGGGGCGATCAGCGACTTCTGGGTCTCGGACATCAGCGGCGGGATCTACGAGGTCGATGGGGAGACCTTCGAAGCGACGTATGTGCGTTCCATCTCATCGATGCCGCTCTCGATGTCGATGCTGTATCAGGGCGGCGATACGCTCCTGGTGAACGACACGCAGCGGCTGTTCACGATCGATCTTTCGGACGGATCGGAGAGCGATGTCGTCTCGAGCACCGATCTCGGGGACGGGCTGCACGGGATATTCGGGCTGGCGGACGCGGGGGAGGGGGAAGTCTTCTTCATGCTCCAGCGCTTGCCGACGGCGTTCTCGAGCAACTCGGGTGTGGTGTACGATCTTTCGGATGGGTCCGGGGAGTTCGTTGAGTTCGGGGGTGTCCCGGATTTCTACACGGACTTTCTGCTCATCGGGGATAACCGGTTCTTTGGTGTGACGGGTCAGGGTCGGTCCTACATCGTGGACCTGGGCGCGGCGACGGTGCAGCAGGTGCAGTTCGATGTCGCGAATCAACTGGTCACGATGTTCGAGGACGGCGGGGATCGCTACGGGATCGATACTCAGGGGCGGATCTTCGAGATGGACCTCGACGCGCTCTCGCTCGCGCAGGTCGGCGCGATCGACTTCGATATCCAGCCCAACGGGGGTGTGATCGGGAGCGCTGTGCCCGCGCCGAGCGCGATGGTGCTGCTCGGGCTGGGCGGGCTTGTGGGCGTACGTCGTCGGCGCTGATCGATTCTCTTCATCTCGACATCAAAACACCCGCGCGGCTCCAGAACCGCGCGGGTGCTCTCTTTGGTCAGCGTTGTGTGCTTCGGATCAGCGCTTGCGCCGGGTGGCGCTGAGTCCCATGAGACCCATGAGCGCGAGGGCGCTGGGGGCCGGGACGAGCGCGACGTCGAGCCCGTCGATCCCCATGTAGGCGATCTGGAGCGCCCCGGCGGTCGTTTCGGCGCGGATCTCGAGGAGGAAGTCGGAAGCGCTGGCTTCGAACATCACGGACTGGAGTGTCCAGACGATCGGGTCGGCCGAGTTGGCTTGTTTGCTGAGCGCGTCGGAGATCGCGACGAGTTGGCCGTCGGCGTAGAACTCGAAGACTCCGTCGAACCCGTCCCAGAACCCGGTCGAGTTGACCCGGAATCCGAGGTTGGTTGCGTAGAAGCTGAGCTCGTACATCTGTCCGACTTCGAACCCGGAGACGTTCTGGGTGATGGATTCGGACTGGAAGTTCCCGACCCCGTTCATGCGCGCGAAGGTGCCGCCGTTGGGGGACTCGGTCCAGGGGGTCCCGGTGTTGTTGAACGGGCCGGAGGCGTTGACGACGTCGGGGGTCGCTTGGCCGACCATCCAGTCGGTGGGCGCGGTGGCCATCCCGATCCCGCCGTTCATGTCCCCGTTGAGGATGACGGGTTCGGCGGACGCGATGGAGACGGCGGCGGTGAGCGCGAGGGCGCTCGTGAGGGTGGTGGTACGCATGTGTGATATCCCTTGGAGTGGTTTCCTGTGACGTCCGGAAACCTATCACATGGGGGGGAAATGGCCAGCGGATCGGGGGATTCGGTGTCCATCTCCGCGCGGATCGGATCCCGGAATCCTCACAGTTTGAGCTGGCGGCCCTTGAGGCCAGATCATGCCATTTCGTATGTGCCTCAATCTATCCGATCCGCCCAACAACTCACAGCCCAGCCTGTGAGCCAACCTCCCTCACACACACTGCTATAGTGGAGGATCGATTTTGATTAATCAGTGATCAAATTCAACATCAAGAATTTCGATCACTGAACTACGTCCATCAAAGCTTGTGGAGGGCGGTGATGTGAACAACTTTCAGCAATGGCTTTTCGGCGTACCTGAATATGAACCAGAAATCGATGTTCACAATGAGAAGTCCGCCACCACTGTCCTTGAGCTAGTAAAGTCCGCCTTCGACACAGAAAAGAATCAACGCAATCGATTACTTGAGGCCAGAAAACTTACACTAGGCGCATTATCAATCGTCATCGGCGGCGTTGTTCTTCTTGCCAAGGAATCAGCGAGTCACTCACCCAAAATGTCCTGGAATGGCTATGCACTTCTTTGGCTATCAGCCACGACATTTACGCTTTGCATCGCTGCGATTGTCGTGACACTTTATTACCTTATGAGCACAGAAGATCGTATTCGACGAAGGATCTTGGCGCTGGGCAAGTTTTTTGATGTGATGAGCAGACGCAGAAAGTTCAAACACCGATTTAAATTGGCTAAACGCATTTGGCTCAAGCGATACACACCAATGCATTACAATCCATCACATTCAGTAGTGCTGCCCGATACACTAGAGAACGAACCCTCAGTTACAGATCAGTTGCTCGGGTACTCGAAGCCGACGATCGAAGGTATCTGGGCCCTAAATCTTGAGACAGAAACGATCAATTTGCGAAGACGCAACACCCTGCTCAGTTCGCGTGTGAGCAATGCAAAGAAAGCACTCCTAGTCGCATTCTGCATGCTCATCGTCAGTTGGCTACCATTTGCTCTAGCGCTTCACATGGTGATTCCGGAGAAGGACGATGAAGAAGGGCAACAAAATCAGATCCAGAAAGTCCAAGTCATCTGCTGCCACCCCTCGGCATGCCTCTGTGGAGTCAGACAACAAATTCCAAACAAGCCCGACATTTGGCCTTTTTACGGAACAAATTGAGCCATGTCAGGTATATGTAAGTAGTATGAAGCAAGATTTTCATGTCCAAGTCATGCAGAGTTCCTCTGAGGGTGCATCTTTTGGTCAGCACTCAGACTGGAACGCCGATGAGGGGACGATCAGTGCCCCCAGCTCGACGGTCCAGTTGGGGAGCGTGATCGAGTTCAAAACCCCAGGTGTAGCCATGCCAGGCAAAGGCATCGAACTCCCCAAGGACGAACAGGCGGCACTAAACAGAGCTGCCCAAAGGACTTACAAGACTCGCCAGCAATACGAGAAGCTACGAAGAAGCGAGTATGAGTTGGCAAATAGTTCATGGCTCTCTAGATTCCTCATGTCAGATCTACTTAAACGCTCTACGCCTGACAAACTCTTGCGACGCTGACGCATCACTCTCAAGTCCGCTCTGTAGATGCAGCAACGCCAAACCTCGTCGGCGGCAGCGATCAGACGCGCGTGTTCCAGGGGCCGGTGATCGCGAGGGTCCAGCCCATGCCTTGCATGTTGACGAAGAGGGTCGATTCGTCGGGGCTGAAGCACGCGCCGGCGAACTCGGATCCCGAGTAGGCGTTTTTGGCGATGGTGTAGAGGGACCCGTCGGGTTTGACGCCGACGAGGTGCTGGGGGGATTGGCCGTCTTCGCAGACGACGAGGTCGCCCCAGGGGGAGAAGGTGATGTTGTCCGCGTTTTCGAGGACGGATCGGTCGTTGGGCTCGATGAAGAGTTCGAGGGTGTCGGGTGCGCCGCGCCCGCCGGGGGTGAGGCGGAAGATCTGTCCTGCGCCTTCTTTGCCGCCGTTGGTGCAGGCGAAGTAGGCCGCGCCTTGGTTCTTTCCGTTGGGGTTGTCCATTGCGCCCCACCACATGCCTTCGCCTCGCGCGAAGCGGGCGGCGCCCTTCGCGAATCCGCGCGTGCGGAGGTCATCGTTGGGGGAGTCGATGTCGTCGAGGTCGATCCAGGAGATCGCGAGGGGGTCCCCCGCTTCGATGCGCTGTTCGTCCCAGTTCCGGGTGTCGAGCCCGTCTTGTCCGAGGACGCGCAGGGCTTGGAGCTTCCCGGGTCCGCGGAGGTCTCCCGGCTTGGTGGGCTTGGTCTGTGGGACGAATCGGTAGAGGAGCGAGTCGTGTCGGTCTTCCGTGAGGTACACGATCCCGGTCTCGGGATTGATACACACGGCTTCGTGGTTGAAGCGCCCCATCGCTTTGAGGGGGACGGGCTGTGCGAGTTCGGGCTCGGTGGTGACGGGGACCTCGAAGACGTACCCGTGGTTCTGTTCGAAGCGATCGGACTTCGTGGACACGGTTTCTTCGCAGGAGATCCAGGAGCCCCAGGGGGTGAGCCCTCCGGCGCAGTTGCGCTCGGTGGCGGCCAGCGAGAGCCAGGAGCGTTCGACCTCCTTGGTGCGCATGTTGTAGACGACGGTGGTGCATCCACCGCGCGAGGGTCGGCCGTGCCCGTGGTCGTAGAGGGAGGCGCGATCGACGAGGTGGAGCCGTTCGTTGTGTGGTCCGAAGGGGCCGGGGGTTCGGTGCGCATCCTCGATCTCGTGGTTCCGGACGAGGATGCAGCGATCGGGGTCGGTTGAGTTGTCGGGGTTGGTGTAGGGGAAGGCGGCCATCGCGTCGTGCTTGCCCGGACAGACGAGCCCGTCGGTCATGGTCTCGCCCATCGCGCCGATGATCCGGTAGGTGAAGCCCTTGGGGAGATCGAGGACCCCGTCGGGGTCGGGGATGAGCGCGCCGAAGCCCGTGGTGGTGGGCGCTTGTTCGAGGACGCGCGATACCGCGCCGTGCGCGAGGGAGGCCTTGAGCGAGGCGAACCCGATCGCGACACTGGATGAGCGGACGATGAAGTGGCGGCGGGTCAGGTGGTCCATGTTGAAGTATTGATCGCGCACGGACCCGGGAGGACGGGGGGGCTCGAACTTCACGGATTCATGACACGGGTTTCGTTCAGATGGGCTCGTCGGAAAGGTCGTCCCCGACCCAGAGCCCCATAAGGACGTCGTCGTGGTAGGACCCGTCGGGCTGACGGATGGCGCGGGTCCGGACCCCTTCGATCTGGAACCCGAGCGATGTGTAGAGGTTCCGGGCGTTGGTGTTGTGCTCGAAGACCCCGAGCTCGAGCTTGTCGATGAGCGCGGATTCTCGTGCCCAGTCGATGGTGCGCTCCATGAGCATGCGTCCGAGCCCGGCGCCGCGCCAGGGCTCGATGATCCCGATCCCGATCATCGCGACGTGCTCGAACTTGGCGCGGTTCCCGGGGAGCGCCATGCAGTCCCCGACGATCGCGTTGTGTTCTTCGGAGACGGCGATCTCCCAGCGCGACCCGGTCCGTTCGAGGACCTGTTCGATCCGGTCCTGGTACCAATCGACGTCGTGGACCTCGTCGGGGTTGGAGCCGATCCAGGGGGTGTCGCTCGTGAGGGTGAGCATGAAGACCCGGAAGAGCTCCGCGTCGTCGATACAGATGGGGCGCAGGGTGAGGGTTCTCCCGTCGCGCAGGATCATCGGCTCAAGCGCAGGTTCGCGCGAGGTCGTGGTCATGACTCCATTATGGGCATCCGTCGGCGAAGATGGCGAGGAAAGCGCTGATATCAAAGAAGTCCCAGGCGTTGTCCTCGTTGATATCGGCCGTCGGAGCTTCGTTTGCGAGGTCCATGAGGAACGCGCTGATGTCGAAGAAGTCCGCTTCGTTGTCTCCGTTATAGTCGGCGGCGCAGGACTGGGGGATCCCATAAAACACACGGATGCACGTGTTCCCCGCGTATCCGATCGCGAGGTCCGGGGTCCCGTCGTTGTTGAGGTCCCCGACGGCGATCGCGTTCCCGACTTCGCTTGCGTCGAAGGTCCAGGAGGGGACCTGGTCGAGGACCCCGTCGTTGTTGAGGTAGATGTGGGCGCGTCCGTCGGCGAAGTGGACTTCGAGGAGGTCGTCGTCGCCGTCGAGATCGACGTCGGCGGATTCGACCTCGCTGATCGAATCGAAGGGGGGCATGGTCGAGGTGAGGGGATCGAGGAATCCGTGGACGGCGGCGTAGACGGTGGTGGGTTCGCCGCCGAAGACGACTTCGCTGTTCCCGTCACCCTCGACATCCATGAACACCGCGCCCTTGTCGGCGTTGGTGTTGCTGACCTGCATGAACGGGACCGTGTCGGGTGTGCCCGTGGTGTTGAAGTGGACCCCCGAGGCAAAGTTCACCCACTTCGCGAACGCGATCTCGGGGTACCCGTCCCCCGTGATGTCACGCGCGGCGACCCCGTTGGAGATCTCCCACACACTCGTTTCCCACGAGGGGTCCGTCTCGAGGGTCCCCGCGTTGTTCGTGAAGATGAAGTTGGGGCGCAGGTGGTTGGGTGATGAGGAGCCCTGGTTGGTGGTGACGACATCGAGGTCGCCGTCGTTGTCTGTATCGACGAGGAGCCCGTCGGTTCCCCAGACAGAGGGGTTCGTGGAGGAGGTCCACCCGGCGCTGTTCGAGGGGCCCGAAGCGGAACCGAAGTAGACCCGGACGGAGTCGCTCCGGAGACCCCCGCCGTGGACGGTGACGAGGTCGGGGAAGGAGTCGAGGTTGATGTCCCCGATCTGGATGTCGGCCGTGTGTGTTTCGTTGCTCGTGAACCAGGAGGGGGTAGCTTCGAGACCCGTTGCGGACCCGAAGAGGATGAAGTCGCGCGAGTCGTCGTAGGGGGGGAAGGAGTTCGCGGTGTACGCGCAGGCCGCGAGGTCGTTGTAGCCGTCCCCGTTGAGGTCGGCGATCGCGAGACCCCCGATGGGACGGCGCTCGTTGAGTGTGTAGTCGGGGGTCGCGCCGAAGGGGGCGCCGACCATGACAGCGCCCTGGGGGGCTTGGTCGCTCAGGGGGAGCTGGGCGCGGGTGTGCCCGTCGGGGGAGATCTCGATGCGCTGGGTGGGTTCGGCGGCCGACGCTGAACCGACGAGGAGGGTGAGGAGGGCGGCGTTGAGCGTGGTCTGGTTGTGCATGATCTCTCTCCGGGTCGGATGGTGTGTGGAGATCGATCGTATCAGAATCCGGGCGATTCCCAAAGGGGGGAATCGGTGATTCGGGGCTGGAATCGGGGGTTTGGATCAGGGATTCCGTGCTCGGCACTCCTCGAGGAAGGACACGGCTCTCCGGAGATGGGGGATCACGATCGACCCACCCACGATGAGCGCGATGTCGAATGTCTCGAAGAGCTCCTCGTCGGTCGCGCCGGCGTTGACGGCTTGATCCACGTGATACGCGATGCAGTCATCGCAGCGCAGGACCATGGAGGCGCTCAGTCCGAGGAGTTCCTTGGTCTTCTCGTCGATCGCGCCCGCTTTGTAGGCGTTGGTGTCGAGGGTGAAGAAGCGTTTCGTGGTCGTGGTCCCTCGCGCGAGGATCTTGTCGTTGAGCTCGGATCGGAAGCGCTGGAACTCGTCGTATCGGGATGGGGTGTCGCTCATGCGCGAGTGTAGGTCGCTCGTGGATCGTGTCAGGGGTGTGCAACTTGTGCGGTCTGGATCCGAATACCGATGGAAACCACCAACCCCCGAGGGGAACACCCATGACACGCGCCGCGCTGATTCTCGCTTCTTTGCTCACGATCCTCCCGATGGGGGGGTGCCTCGTTTCGAGCGCGAGCGCGACCCGGATCGACGGCGCGTACGTGCAACCCTCGGCGATCGCGAGCGTGGACGAGCGTCGATCGACGAAGGAGGACGTGCTCCACGCGCTGAGCGAGCCCAGCTCGAAGGAAGTGCACGACGACGGGTGCGAGACCTGGTCCTGGCACTGGACCCGGACGGATGCGGGCGCGGGTCGGGTGTTCCTGATCTTCAACGGCGCATCGAAGAAACAGATCGAGCAGAGCGTGCACGTGAAGTTCGATGAGGACGGGGTGGTGATCAAGAAATGGCGCGACTGATGAGGACGGGGGGGCGTTAGGTGCCGCGGGTGTCGCCGAAGAGCGCGATGTGGAGGCGCGGGCAGTAGGTCCAGCCGCGCTTCATGCAGGTTTCGACGATCCAATCGACGCGCGAGGGTTCGGGGAGGGTGACCCCTTCGGGCATGAGCATGACGTCGCTCGGCGCGTACCCCCGGAGGTTGGTGAGCACGCCGTCGATCTCGTCGAGGTCGCTTGGGGTGGACACAACGAACTTGAGCTGACGATCGGGGGCGCTCGCGATGCACTCGTTGAGCGCTTCGTAGTCGAGTCTCCGCGCTTCGTGGCGCTTCGCCCATGCGCCGCCGGGATCGCGCGGGTCATCGACGGGGGTGGAGTTCGCGAGTTTGGGGGAGATCGACATCAGGTGGCACACGAGCCCGGGGAGGGTGAGGGTCCCGGCCGTCTCGATCGTGATGTGGAACCCTTCGTGCGCGAGCGCTTGGCTCAGGGGGATGAGCCCTTTGAACATCATGGGCTCGCCTCCGGTCAGCACGGCATGACGCGCGGGGTGCGCGAGCGCTTCGGTGACGAGCTCGTCGATGGATCGGTTTGCTTTCTCGGGGTTCCAGCTCGCATACGGGGTGTCGCACCAGGTGCAGCGGAGGTTGCACCCGGAGAGTCGGCAGAACCAGCTCGGGGTGCCCGTGAGCTTGCCCTCTCCCTGGATGGAGACAAAGGTCTCGCTGATCGGGAGGGTGGTCACGGGATCGCTCCGGGTGAGTAGATCGTCGGGTCATCGACCCCCGCGTTTTTGAATCCGTCCCGACGGATCGCGCACGAATCGCAGCGCCCGCACGCGCGCCCCTGGTCGTCGGGGTCGTAGCACGAATGGGTGAGCGCGTAGTCAACCCCGAGCGCGATCCCTTGCTCGATGATCCGCGCTTTGGTCAGGTTCACGAGGGGCGCGTGGATGCGCGTCGTGTCCCCCGACACCCCCGCTTTGGTCCCGAGGTTCATGGTGGTCTGGAAGGACTCGAGGAACTCGACCCGGCAGTCCGGGTACCCGGAGTAGTCCACGGCGTTCGCGCCGATATAGATCTCGCGCGCACCGAACCCCTCCGCGATCCCGGCGGCGATGGAGAGGAAGATGAGGTTGCGCGCGGGGACGTACGTGCTCGGGATGTCGTGCTCCATCTCGCGCGGGTCCCGGTCCTTGGGGACGTCTTCGCCGCCGGTGAGCGCGCTCCACCCCTGGAAGATGGTGGTGTCGAGGTTCACGATCTGGTGGGTGGTTGCGCCGAGTGAGTCCGCGACTCTGCGCGCGGCTTCGAGCTCGATCGTGTGGCGCTGCCCGTAAGCGAAGGAGATGCAGTGGCAGTCGTACCCCTCGTGACGCGCGATCGCGAGGGTGGTGGCGCTGTCGAGACCCCCGGAGAGGAGACAGACGGCGGCTTTGGAGGAGTCAACGATCATGGGAATGTAGGGTAGCTCGGCGCAACGCGCCGGATTGTGGAACCTGAGCGCCAAGTTTCTGGTAGGATACGAGTTATGCCGCTCTCGCTGTTGAGTGCGAAGGTGTTGCGTGTGCGCCCCGTGGGGGTCACGTCGGACTTCTGTCCGGTGTGTCGGTGCGAACGCAGGTTCAAGCTCGCGCTGGCCGGTCATCACCGGTACACCCTGTGTCTGGATCGGGGTCCTGTGGGACAGATCCATCACGAGCTGACGTGCGTGGTGTGCGCCGCGCGGGTGGAGCGGAGCGCGGACGAGCGTGATGTGCGGGTCGTCCCGGGGAAGGGCGCGGTCGGGACCCACGAGCCCGAGGCGCTCCCGATCGTTCGGTCCCGGATCGAGGACTGTGCGCGGATGGAGCAGGCGCGACGGGAGGGGAAGCTCAAGCCCGATCAGCGCGAAGAGCTCATCCGTCACGCGATGTACTGCTTCGCGCGGATCTACGACGAGGACTCGTTCGAGCGTTTGACCCCCTTCGTGAAGCTGCTGATCCTGCTCGGGTGTCTGCTCGTGATGGCGCTGGGGTATTGGGGGTGGCGCGAATCCGGGAACGTGTGGGCGCTGGTCGGCGCGGCCGGCGCGGTGGTGACGATCTTCGGGGCGCTGCTGTACTGGGTGACGAAGCATTCGCCGCGCAAGCGCGTGCGTGGGTGGTTGGCGCAGTCGCTTGCGCCCCTGGACCCGTCGCGCGAAGAGATCCGGCGGATCCGCGCTGAGCTCCAGGGCTCGAGGATCAAAGCGGGGTTCCGGATCCGCTCGGACAAGCTCATCGCGAAGATCAAGAAGGTCCGCGCGGGGTCCTGAGATCAATCCTTCCGGAGATCGATGTACCCGCTCGCGTCTCCTCTCCGGAGCTTGATACGCACCCCGTGCTCGAGATCCGCACGATCGAAGAAGCGTTCGACGGACTCCGCGTCATCGAAGGAGCGTCCTTCGATTTCGTAGATGAAGTCTCCCGCTTCGAACCCGGATTCGTCCGCGAGTGAGTTGTCAACGATCCGGAGGATCTCGAACCCTTCGACCGATCCGACGACGCGCCTTCCCCGGGTGATATTCATCTGACGCGGGATGAGGGTGATCCCGAGATCCTCGAGGTAGACCCCGCCGTATGCGAGCGCTTGCTGTTCGTCCCGGTCCTCGACGACGGCGCTGGTGGAGCGTTTCCTGTCCCCGCGGATGTAGTCGATCTCGACGGGGACCCCGGGTCGCGCGAGCATGATCGCGTTGCTGAATCGGACGAGGTTTTCGGTGGCGCGCCCGCCGATCGCGACGACGATGTCGCCGTCTTGCAGACCCGCGCGGTCCGCCGGGCCGTCGTCGATGACCCGATCGAGCACGACCCCGCCGTCGATCCCGAGCTTGATCGCGCGTTCGGGTTCGAGACGACCCATCTGGATCCCGAGCCAACCCCGATCGACCCGTCCGGAGTCAACGATCCGTTCCATGATGGCTTTCGCGATATCGATGGGGATCGCGAACCCGAGCCCGTTGTTCCCGCCGGAGCGTGACGCGATGGCCGTGTTGAGCCCGACGACCTTCCCGTTGAGATCGACGAGGGGTCCTCCGGAGTTCCCGGGGTTGATCGCCGCGTCGGTCTGGATGAACTCTTGGAAGCGCTGGGGGGGGTTGTCCCAATCCGTGCTCATCGGGCCTTCGATGGAGCCCCGTCCTTTCGCGCTGACGATCCCGGCCGTCACGCTCTGCTGGAACCCGAAGGGGGACCCGATCGCGAGGACCCATTGCCCGACGCGCAGGGCTTCGGAATCCCCGAACTGGGCCGGGGTGAGCCCGGTGGCTTCGATCTTGACGACGGCGATGTCGGACTCCGCGAAGGTCCCGACGATCTCGCCTTCGACCTCGCGCCCGTCGGCGAGTCGTACGCTGAGCGACTTCCCGGATTCGACGACGTGCGCGTTGGTCAGGATGAACCCGCGCGTATCGACGATGACCCCGGACCCGAGCCCGACCTGTCGATTGAATCCGTGCCGGGTCTGCTCCTGGGTGATGATGTGGACCACGCTGGGCTCGATGGTCTCGCTCGCGTGTTCGAACGCGAGGGAGAGATCGTTCGCGAAGGACATCGCGCGTTCTTGTTCTTTGGTCGGCGGATCGAGGGTGTCCATCGCCGACGCGCCCGTCCCGATCGTGAGGATCGAGGAGAGCGCGAGGGCTCGGAGACCACGGGACAGCACGGAAGTCGTCTGCGCGGAACTCATCATACGGATCGCTCCTGTTCTCACTCTGTCATGGGCGCCCGCTGCTGCTCGGCGCGCCCGGCCGTTCCCCATACCAACGCTCGAGGAGCCCGGATGTTTCCGGATCCGGGCTCGGTTCTGGGCTTTGTTGGGGATCAGTCGATCCCGTATTCGGCCCAGGAGCTCGAGGTCTCGGTGACCCGGACCCGTTCGAGGGTGAGCCCGGCGCGCAGGGTGAACCCGAACCCGTTGGGGTCCGTGTAGGTTCCCCCTTCGTGGAGGAGATCCGAGACATGGTCGTAGATGCGCCGCGCCATGACTTCCGTCGTGGGATCTTCGTTTTTGCACACGATGATGCGCGTCTTCTGCTTCTCGGTCAGAGAATCGAGGATCGGGTCCGAGTCGTTGACCATGAGCGCGTGGTCGTAGGAATCGATGTACTCCTCGACGGCGAGCTTCAGGGCTTTGAAATCGCAGACCATGTCGCTGGAATCGAGGGATTCGCTCGAGAGGACCAGATCGACGCGCCTCGAGTGTCCGTGGGGGTACTGACAGCGCCCGGGGTGCTTGGAGAGCATGTGTCCCGACTCGATCTCGAACGATTTACAGACCCGGTAGCGCATGGAGGATCGTAGACCCCGGCCGCGCCTGGCTTTGCGGATCGGACGGGATCAGTGGTCCAGGAAGTAGTACGCGAACCGGCTCCCGTGGAGGATCAGGGACCCCGAGCGGAGATCCCCGTTATCCATGTAGCGATCGAGCTCGAGCGCCATGTCCTGGGTGAATCGGTTGGACCCGTTCTGACGGATCGAGATCTGGACGGGGTCCCAGTTGGGGGGTCCCTCGTAGTCGTACGCGCCCCCGATGGGCGCGTCCTTCTCGAACGGGTTGCCCTGCTTGAAGTAGGGAGCGAGGACACCGACGGCTTGGGTCCGGTTCACATCCCGTGGAAAGACCCCGTGCTCGGCGCGGTACATGACCACGGCGTTGGCGATCGCTTTGAGATCCTGCGACGTCGCGGTGATATTGGTCTCTCCGGCGGCGTTCGCGAGCTTGGGGATGGTCATCGCGGCGAGGATCCCGATCACGATGATGACAACGATGAGCTCAACGAGCGTGAAGGCACGGCGCATTCGTTCCATAGGGATCGCTCCAGGGGGAGGGTGTTCTCCCCCTTGGATCGGGTCGGGGTGGGGTTGGGTTGAGGAATCCCCGGGCGGAGCGGATCCGTCTGCGCGGTCTGTGAGGATCACGCCGGGATGGGTTCTACCATCCCCCCGTGCACTCCCCCACGACCCAGCTGCTTGAGCCCGATCTGATCCGGATGATCGAGGACCGCGATTATCGGACGGTTCGGACCGCGCTGACGGTGCTCGAGCCGGCGGACATCGCGGATCTGCTGTCGTCGATCGCGCCGGAACACGCTTCGGTGATCTTCCGGGTCCTTCCGAGACAGCTGGCCAGCGATGCGTTTGCGGAGCTCGAGCTGAGCGACCAAGAGAAGCTGCTCGACGAGCTCGGGGACGAACGGTCCGCGCGATTGATCGAATCGCTCGAACCGGACGACCGGGCGGCGATCCTCGACGAGCTCCCCGTCGAGGTCGCGACCCCCCTGATGGGACGGATGAGCGCGGAGACGAGGCGCATCACCCAGGGGATCCTCGGGTACCCGGCGGAGAGCGTGGGTCGATTGATGACCCCGGACTACGTGCGCGTCCGGCGGGGATGGACGATCGAGCACGCGCTCGCGCATATCCGTCGATACGGGAAAGACGCGGAAACCGTCAACTGGGTGTATGTCATCGACCACGACGGGACCCTGGTGGACGACCTCCACATCCGGGTGCTCCTGCTCGCGGATCCGGAGACGACGATCGAGGAGCTGATGGACAAGCAGTTCCTCGCGCTCCGCGCGATCGACGACCGGGAGGAAGCGGTCCGGATGATGGACCGATACAACCGGACGGCGCTGCCCGTGGTGGACTCGCTGGGTCTGCTCGTCGGGATCGTGACGTTCGACGACGTCGCGGATGTCGCGCAGGAAGAGTTCACGGAGGACGTGCAGAAGCTCGGTGGTATGGAGGCGCTCGATGCGCCGTACGTGGACTCACCCGTGCGCTCGATGATCCGGAAGCGCGGGGTGTGGCTCGTCGGGCTGTTCATGCTCCAGCTGTTGACGATCGGAGTGATGGGGTTCTTCGACGAGCAGCTCGGGAAAGCGGTCGTGCTCGCGGTGTTCGTCCCGATGATTATTGCGAGCGGGGGGAACACGGGGACCCAGGCCGCGAGTCTGCTCGTGCGCGCGATCGCTGTCGAGGATGTGCGATTGGCGCAGTGGTGGGCGATCATGCGCAAGGAGATCCTGACGGGTCTCGCGCTCGGGTGCGCGCTCGGGTTGATGGGCGCAACCACGGTCCTCGTGATGTCGAGCATCGGGTTCATCGACGTCGGGGAACACGGCCCACTCCTGGCCGGGACGGTGGGGATCGCCGTGCTCTTTATCGTGATCTGGGGGACGTTGATCGGGTCGATGTTCCCGCTCATCCTCGAACGGATCGGGCTCGACCCTGCGACCTCGTCGTCGCCGCTCGTTGCGACCCTGATGGACGTGTCGGGGTTGTCGATCTACTTCGCGCTCGCGCTGCTGATGCTGCGCGGGACCCTGCTCTGATCGATCATTCCTCGTCGGGCGCGGGCGCGATCCGTTCGCTCGTCGCGTTGATCCACGACGAGAGGATCCCGAGCACCTCGGGCGCGATTGTCTCCTCGATGGTCCCGTACTCCCCGACGGCTCCGATCTTGGCGTGCTGGAAGAGGTGGTTGAGCCCGCCCAGCTCGATGATCGTGGACTGACGGTTCCCCGCTTTCTCGAGGGTCTCTCGGATCGTATCGAGGTTGAGCCGGGGGGTGACCTGGGTGTCGAGGGACCCGTTGAGCGCGAGGATGGGGATGTTGATCCAGGGGAGGTAGTCACGCGGGTCGTGGCAGATAAACGAGCGCATCGGGGCGCTGTTGAACTGGGGGAGCATCTGCTCAGCGAGCTTCATCGCGTTGTCGTCGTCGGGGACCCGGAACTCCGTGATCGCGATCTGCTTGACGAGATCGAGGAGCTCGTCCTTCTCCGCACCGGCGCACATCCGATCGAAGAGCACCCGTCTCCGCTCGATGGCGGCGTTGACATAGTCCTCGTCGAGATCGGTCTTCGTGTACATGAGCTCGGTCTGGTCGATGAGCACCTCCGCGCCGCTCACCCCGGTCCCGGCCAGCATCACGATGAACGCGACATCCGGGTCGTGGAGCGCGAGGTACGGCGCGACCATCCCCCCCTGGGAGTGCCCGATGATCCCGACCTGGGACGCATGGACCCTGGGGTGCTCGATCATGTATCGCACCCCGAACCACGCATCGCGCGCGTGCTGCTCGACACTCGTGAGCCCGAACACCCCCGTGGACTTCCCGATCCCCCGGTCGTCCATCCGGAGGACGGCGATCCCGTGGCGCGTCAGGTGATCCGCGATGACGAGGAAGGGCTTGTGCGCCATGATCGTCTCGTCCCGGTCCTGAGGACCCGACCCCGTGATCATCACGACCCCGGGGTACGGGCCTTCCCCGAACTGCTCGGGATCGGGGAGGGTGAGGGTCGCGCCGAGGACGTGGGTGAACCCGTCGTACACGGGGGACCAGGGCGATTGGTCCATCCCCTCGTCCGTTGCATCGATGAGCATGTCGATGGACTCGTAGGGGAAGGGCGTTTCGGGGGTCTGGGGACGGCTGGGCTGCGCGAGGGCGCTGAAGGCGCAGAGCCCGAGGGTCAGGATCGTGGTGGTGATCTTCATCCGTTCAAACTCCCTATCGATCTTTATTCGCCGTGGATCAGTGATTCGATGATCGAAACGTAGCGCTCGTGCTGCTCGGTGTATGCGTCCCCGGTCGCGGGTCCTGTGAATCCGGTATGGATCTCGACGATCTCGTTGTCCGAGTTCAGGAAAATCGTCGTGGGGTACGCGCGGACCTGGTCGAGGATCGCGAGTTCCTCGGTGGCCGCGTCTTTGTTGTTGAGTCCCGCGATGAGGACGTCCCAGTCCGCACCGAAGCGCTCGAGGTAGCGTTTGACCTGGGTGGACGAGCGCTCGTGGTCGTCGGTGAGCTCGAAGGCGAGCCCGAGGATCCCGAGCTTGTCGCCGTAAGTCTTCTTCAGTTCGGCGAGTTCGCGCCCGGCGTCGGCGCAGTTGGGGCACCAGGACCCGAAGACCTCGATGATGCGCACGGGTGCGTTGGTTGCGTTGAGCGCATCGACGACGCGCGTGGGTTCGCCTTCGAGATTGGTGAAGACGAGCTCGTCGAGCGCGTCCTCGTTGGGAGCGCTCGTCTGCGCGAACATATCGGGGAGCTGCGCGTCGTCGTCGCGCGTCGCGGTCCATGTCTCGTGCCACCAGTCCCCGGACCAGAAGTCGCCGGCGATGGTGCCGTCGGGCTGGAGACGCGCGTGGAAGAGGAAGGCGTGCGCGCCGTCGAAGGTGGAGAGGCGCATGAGGTCGCCGTCGATCACCCCGCGAAGATGCCTGTAGTCTCCGGTCGTGGTGAGGAATGTCCCGATGACAAGATTGCCCCAAGCGGAGAAGTCACCGATCGCTGTGTCATCGGACGACTCGAACTGGACCCGCCATCTGCCCGAGAACCGTTCGCTATTGGCAACCACTTGGTGGGAACGACCCGCGTCGGGATCGACTCCGCTCAGATTGTCGCTTCCGATCACACGAGTCGCCTTTACAGGCAACTCAGCAACACCTGAGCCGCGAACTTTGCGCCAGGCACCCTTGTAGCGATGACCCTCGGTTTGGGTCAGTTTGAGCTCTGAGTCGTAGTGCTCGAACGGGATCACGATTTCGGACAGATCTTCCGGGTCGAAGTCCGGGAGCAGAACATGGATCGCGGATTCTTCGAGCGGCCGTGGTACACCGATCGGGCCCGGGTAGATCCGAGCATCCTTCGGGAAGGCGCTGCTGTTCCGTTGCATCACGATATGGAACGGAAGTTCGCCGCCCGGAGTCTGGATCGTGACATCGAACGTGTACCGATAGCGCCCAGAATCAGGTGCGGGAAGAAACGCAGCCACAATGAGTGTGATCGCGATCGCGGATCCGAGAACTGCGATGATTGGACGCATGCCCAACTGTACCGCCCCACTCCCGCTCCGGTTCAGCGCTTCCGCGCGACGAGGACACCCTCGCGGATCGGGGCGCAGGCCGTATCGAACGCGGGATCGTCCACGACCATCCGGTTGAACCGATCCGCGGCGTCCCTCGACGGGTTCTCACCCTCGGGCATGTCGATCCACCACCCCGCGCCCAGCACGTTGTCGGCGATCAGCAGCCCCCCGGGACGGAGCAGGGTCCGCGCGTGGGGCATGTAGTCGGGGTACTCGGTCTTGATCGCATCGAGGAAGACGACATCGACCGAGTTCGGCCCGAGCTCCTCGACGAGCTTGGGGAGTTCGGCGAGCCCGGTCGAGCGCCGGATCTCGGCTCGGTCCGCAACCTTGGCTTCGTCGAACATGCGCTGGGCGAAGTTTGCGTGGAGTTCGTTGGGCTCGATGGTGATGAATCGCCCGTTGTCGGGGAGCGCCCGCGCGAGCCAGATCCCCGAGTACCCAGCGAGAGTCCCGACCTCGACGATCGTGCGTGCCCCGCTCATGATCGCGAGCAGGTTCAGGAAGCGCCCCACACTCGACGAGACGGCGATATCCGGGATCCCCTCCGCGATGGCGCGTTCCATGAGGGTTTCGAGGTGCTCGTCGGCGCGCCCGAAGACGTCGTCGAGGTAGGTGCAGGTGTTCATCCAGCGCTGGGGGGTCATGTCCATGGGGGAGGGTAGACCCGGATCAACTGATGTGATCCCGCTGAGGTGATCACATGGGTGTCGGCCCGCGCACGTCGGGCGGCCCCCCACCGCCGCCGCTGCCTGAGCCAAAGAAGATGATGAAGAGGAAGAACAGCACCGCGCCGGCAATAAGGATCGGGATGACATAGATCGCGATCATGACAAACGCGATCGTCCCCATGATGATCATGATCACATATCCGATATTCAACAGCACGAACTGAACCCACTGGAGCGGGGTCTCGGGCTTGCCCTCCGTGTAGGTCTTCCAGAATCCGCTGGGCTCGGGTTTCTCGTGGTTCTTTGGCTCGTCCATGGGTCCCTCCCGTTCCCAGCATATCAGATCTACCATCCCCTCCCATGCCCGAAGCCCCGTTCTCACCGATCGAAGATGTGCTCGACGACCTCCGACAAGGGAAGATGGCCATCGTCACAGACGATGAGTCGCGCGAGAACGAGGGGGACCTGATCCTCCCCGCGCAGTTCATCTCCCCCGAAGCCATCATGTTCATGCTCAAGGAAGCGTCGGGGTACATGTTCGTGTCGCTGACGGAAGCGGACTGCGATCGGCTGAACCTGCACGGGCAGTCGGCCGTCAACACCTCGGCGCGGGGGACCCCGCTGACCGTGTCCGTCGATGGGCACCCCAAGCACGGGTTCACGACGGGGGTGAGCGCGCACGAACGCGCGCGGACCATCCAGATGCTCATCGACCCGAGCACGGGTCCCGACGATTTCGTGCGCCCGGGGCACATCAACCCGCTCCGCTCGCGCGACGGCGGGGTGCTCGTGCGCATCGGGCACACGGAAGCGATCGTGGACCTGTGCCGACTCGCGGGTCTGACCCCGGGGTGCGTGGGGATCGAGATCGTCCACCCGGAGGGGCGCATGATGCGCGTCCCGGACCTCGAGGTCTTCGCGGAGCAGCACGACATCAAGATGTGCTCGATCAAGCAAATCATCGAGCACCGGCTCGCAAAGTCCATGATCGTCCAGCGCCTCGAGCCCGCGCAGGGGACACCGATCCGGACCCCGCTGGGGTCGTTCACACTCTTCGCGTTCCGTTCTCCTGTGGATGCGCTCCCCCACCTCGCGCTGACGGTCGGGGATGTCGGGGCCGTCGACGAGAAGGGGAACCCGATCGAGGACGACACCCCGACGTTGGTGCGTGTCCATCGGCGCGATCTGCTCGGGGACATTTTCCAGGACTTCGGGACGGACCCCGCGCGCCCTCCGAGCGGGATGATCCTCCACGAATCGATGCGCATGATCCAGCAAGCGGGTCGGGGCGCGATCATCTACCTGCGCCCCATGGGCGCGGAGAACTCCGATCTCTCCGCGCGCCTCACGCGCCCCTTCGGCGCGAGCGACGAGGACACGGTCCACGAGACGATGAGCGGCACCACACTCGAGTACGGGACGGGATCACAGATTCTGAGGGCCCTCGGGCTGAGCAACCTGAAGCTCATCACAAACTCGGCCGCGGAATACCCCCAGCTCGAAGCGTTCGGGCTGACGATCTCCCAGCGCGTTCCCGTGAAAGCGTGAACGGACAGGACGGGGGGTAGTGTTCCGAATCAGGGACACCCCGCGCTGAAAGCTTGGAGGAAGCTCGACACATCGAAGAAGTCGAAGACGGTGTTCCCGTCCCAGTCGAGCATCCCCGAGAGGAACAGGGTCAGATCGAAGAAGTCCGCGTTTGTGTCCCCGTTGAGATCAACGGCGCACACGGGCGTGCACGCGCTCATGTCGTAGATCCGGAACTTGCCCGGGATCCGGAGGTAGCCGCGCCCCGAATCGATGGTCCACGACATCGCGTAGTCGTCGGATTCGTTGAAGACCCCGAGGAACCGGATCACCGATGGGTCCGAGAGATCGAACATAACCACCCCGCTCTCGCTCGTCGAGATGCTCAGGATGTCCCCGGAACGTTCCAGCATGGGATCGTCCCCGCTTTGGATCAAATCGGTGAGGTACCCGACGGCGCCCGTCTGGGTGATCACGCTCGGGAGGAGGGGGTTGGTGACATCGATGGAGCGGAGCTGGTAGCGCTCCTCGGCGATGTCGTAGTTGATCTGATCGAGCCGGGTCCCGTCGCTGACCGCGCCGTAGAGCACGGAGCCGTCGATCGCGATCCCCGGGCCGAGCGCGACGGGGGTCGTCTCTTCGAGCAGCGACACGACCTCGACCTTGTCATCCGTCAGGATGTGCGCGAGGCGCATGAACACGGAGTCCCCGACGTACAGGATCTCCTTGGCATCGCTCCCCGTCGCGAAGGTCCCGATGATCGTCGGGGAGGTGGGATCCGAGACGTCCACGATCTGCATCCCGTTCGAGCGATCCGCGATGTACGCTTTCCCCTCATCGACGAGCACATGGAGCGCGGTTCCCGGGGTCGTGACGGAGCCCAACAACACCGGGCTCGATGGATCGGAGACATCGATGATCGAAAGCGCCTGCCGGTCCACGGCGTACGCGATCGTGCCGACGACATCGACGTCGATGATGGTCGCCCCCGAATCGAACGACCCCGTAAGGACGGGGACACCCGTGCTGACATCGAAGATCTCGAGGATCGCACGCGGGACATACGCCATGTCCCCCACCACTTTGGTCCGATGGGGGTTGGAGATGTTGCCGTCGGTCCATTCATACGACCCGAGCTCGGCCGAGCTGACCTGCGCGGCCGGATCGCTCATGTCCACGGAGACCACACCCGAATCGCGCGTCCCGAGGAACACATCGGTCCCGCTCGCGCCGACGCAGACCGCGTCCCCGAGTGAGCGGATCGTCCCCACCACATCGGGCGAAGTGGGATCGGAGGTGTCGATGATGGAGACCAGGCTCTGGGTGTTGGTCACGTAGAGCCGATCATCCTCCAGCGTGAGCGAACGCGCGAAAGAGATCGGGACGTTGTCCTCGATCGACCCCCCGCTCCGATCCGGGAGGAGCTCGATCGCTTCCACACCCGACGAACCGTCGGCGACATAGAGCACGTCTCCGACCGCTTCGCATTCGTACGCCGTCCCCGGGGTGCTCAGCGTGGTGACCAGATCGTTCGTCCCCGAGGCCCCCGGGGTGTACACATCCACCCCGGCCGTCCCGACAGCAACGTAGATATACACCTCGCCCCCGGACTCTTGAACCTCGATGGATCGTGCGACATCGGACCCGAACTCGAACTCGATCTGAGATGGGAAGACGGTCGTCAAGTCGTACGCGCGGTACCCCTCGCTCCCGGCGGCGACACCCAGGATGATCTGCCCCGGGAGCTGAGACGGGAGAACGGCGACATCGCGCGCATCGTTCAGACTCAGGGTCGAGATGAACGTGAACTCCGGATTCGACGGATCCGTCACCCGGACGATCCGGACCCCGGCGTCGTCGCAAGCGATAAACGCGAGGGTCGCGAACTCGCCGACGAACAGGTCGATCCCCTGCGCCACACCCCCGAGCGAAAGCTGGGAGAGGCGCGTGAGGTTCGTGGGATCGCTCACATCGAAGATCTGGAGCCCGGACTCATCCGCGGCGACATACGCGATCCCGTCTCGGACGACCATGTCGCGCGCCTCGAAGTCCCCGGGAACGGCCGTCCCGAAATCGACCTGATCCAAGTAGGTCTCCAGCACACACCCGACCCCGCCATCGGCGAAGGTCTGTGAAACCAATCCCAACGACAGCACCACACCACCCCACGTCTTCAACACATCACGCACAACACAAGCCCTCTCTCTTCCTGAACGTCCAGAATCCAACCCCACCGATCGTATCGAAACTCGGAGCGGAACGGCGCTCCGAAACGGGCATATTGCCCGGATATCGGGGATATTGAGCCGAACCGGACCCCAACGACGGGCTCCACGAGCGATAAGCAGACGGATGTGCGAACGGGTGAAGCCCTGAAACTCCGGGAGCGGGGTTGCGTATCCATTTGAGATCGGTCACACTCCGATCGGAAGGGGAACCCATGCACATCCGCTCAACCATGCTCGCGCTCGTGCTCGGGGTCTCGTGTGTCCACGCGCAGGACTCGGGGCACTTCGACACCACCCCGAACACGGAAGCGTGGGCAAACCCGAGCACGATCGCGTGGGATGATGTGATCGAACTGCTCAAGCTCGCACGGGGCGCGCCCGATCACGCCACCTTTCTCAGAGTGATCGAAGAGCGGGCACTCGATCCGGGATCGCCGCTCACAGACGATGCACGCTACGAGGGTCTCATGCACGCCCAGGCCGGGGCTTGGAATCTCGACGACTTCGAGCACGCGGCCTACCTCGCCGATGCGGCGCTCCTCATGAATGTTGATCTCGACAAACGTATCCGAGCGGCCGAGTGGAGCGGACGATCCTGGCGATCCGCGATGAACCACCAGCGCGGATTCGAGTCCTTCAAGCTCGCGTTCGAGCTCTCCGAGCAGCTCTTCGAACAACGCAAGAAGGATCCGCTGTGGACGAGCAGCGATCCCGAAGCCTTTGTCTCAGGGATGCGATCCCACATGGGCATGCTCGGGGGATTCGCGATCGGGCTCGCGCATATGAGCGGGGAGCACGAGTCCGGGTTCGAGCTCGCTGAACGGATCAGCTCCGAAGATACGTACCCCGAGGAACGACGAGCCCAAGCGCTCTCCGAATCCGGGCAGCAAGCCCTCCGGCTCGGGATGAACGATCGCGCGGCCGGGTACTTCAGATCGCTCCTCTCCACGTTCCCCAACTGGGGGATCGGCCCGATCGGCGAACGCGCGAGCGCGGGGATGCAGCTCCTCCAAGCGATGGGGATCAGCGCCAAGGACAACGATCCCGCGGCGATCGCGATGGTCAACACGATCATCGACGACGAGCGCCTCCAGGGTTCCGCGGCGTGGTTCTGGGCCGTGGGCGAAGCGGCGGAAGCGCTCGGGTCGCGCGGGCGATGGCGTGATGGGGTGGCGCTGCATCTCTGGGCGATCGAGAAGGGGCGCGAACGGATCGAACATCTGGACGAGTCGGATCGGAAGTCCGGGATGGACACGGTCCTTACTCGGTCATTGAGCCGTCAGTACGAGTTCATCGCGCAGTCGCTCGAGCGCCGGAACAAGGACGGAATGGCGCTCCGCGCGTGGGAGCTGTACATCGAGCACACCAACAGCCCGTTCGAACACGAGCTCAATCGCGCGAAGCAGCGCGTGGATTTCCTCACCAGGCGCGGGATCACCCGGGTCCCCCTCCCCGAGCCCAAGAAGGTCGAGCTCAAGCGGCGCTGAGCCCACCCCCCACTCCCCGCCCCCCATTTCTGGGTCAGAAACACGGTCCGAGCCGAGAATCATTCCACTTTGTTCGGATTTTTGTCGGAAGTCCGAGAATTGGGCTCGCTTCTGTGTGTCTGTCCGAGGACAATGGCGCTCCCCATCGTCGGCGGGGACAGGAATCGCCGACGGGACACACACTGAGATCCACGCAGGAGATCGACCATGAAGACCAC
This sequence comes from Phycisphaerales bacterium, assembly GCA_027019265.1. GTDB lineage: Bacteria > Planctomycetota > Phycisphaerae > Phycisphaerales > UBA1924 > UBA1924. The sequence continues at coordinate 21,151 of JALUWX010000029.1, read as the reverse complement.
GACCATCGCCGCGTTCGCTGCTGGTGTCATCACGACGGGCTCGCTCGCGACCCTCATCGCCGCCGGCCCGAAGGAGACGAAGCACGACCATCACACGCAGGACGCGCACACGGGGGCGCCCGATCCGATGGAGATGAGCCCGGACGAGATGATGGCGATGTGGATGGAAGCCGGGAACCCCGGAGAGCATCACAAACGGATGGCCAGGGATGTCGGGACGTGGAAGGCGCACACCAAGTTCGCGATGGACCCGACCCAGCCCGATGTATGGACGGAGGGCGAGGGGAGGTGCGTGATCGAATCGACGATGGGGGGACGCTTCTTCGAGTCCACGTTCACGATGGACTTCATGGGGATGCCCTTCGAGGGTGTCGCGATGGCCGGCTACGACAACGGGCGCGAGTGCTACGTGATGACCTGGCGCGATTCCATGTCCACCCAGATCATGCACATGACCGGGCAGATGAACGACCGGGACCAGCTCGTGATGAAGGGCAAGTCCTTCATGCCCGGGATGGGTGAGTACATGATGAAGATCGTCTACGAATGGGACGGCACGGACACGTGGTCCGAGACGTTCTACGACCAGCTTCCCGACGGCTCGTGGTTCAACTCGGGTGTGATCACGTTCACACGCGAGTAACGACGCGCCCGATCCGGATCGATCGACCCGGGCTCGACAATCTCAGGGTGATGTGGTGCCTTCGCGCCAGTCGTGCTGCGCGGGCTCGGACGCGGGCTCGTTCATGTACCGCGCGGGGTTGTCCGTTGGACGCACAATGCGCGGATTCGAGAAGATCAGCGCTTCGAGGTCCTCGGACAGATTCCGAGCCGTCGATGAGTTGAGCGGATGGACCTGTAGGCCGTCGAGCTGGTAGCGCGCGGGGTCGTACTCGCTCGGGGTCACCCCGTGGAAGTGCCCGAGGAGGGAGACAACCGCGCCCTTGTAGACCTCCGCGGCGTCGCTCATCGCGTCGAGCATGTCCCGGAGCCTGACCCCGGCGTTGTCCACCCCGATCATCCAGGGGACGACATGGATGTTCGACGGGCGCGGGCGCCCGGTGCTGTTGAACGCATCCATCCAGCGCCCGATCAGGTCCAGGTACATCGCATCGACATCGCTCCCGGCGGGCTCGGTGTTGTGCCCGAGCATGACCATGAGCGCGTTGGCATCGATGAGATCGATGAGCGCCTCCCGGCTCGCATCGGTGAGGTCCAGGTGGTTGTCGATGCTCCACCCCGGGTAGGCCTGTGCTCCCACGACCATGCCGGGGAGGAGATTCCCGTCCCGATCGGTGCGCATGACGGCGACACTGAGGACCTGGAGGGTGTCGCCGTAGGACTCGACACTCCCCTCGGGGAGATAGAACGCGACCCCGACCCCGTCGGTCGTGGGGAAGAACGAGGGATCGAGCGGCTGCTCGATGATCTGATACCCGTAGTCCTGGTTGAGCGTGTGGATGACCTTGTTCGCTTCGTCATCGACCTGTCCGCGCAGGGCGCGGGTCTCGATCAGGGGGACCGTGTTGGGTGTGGTGCGAAGCGCGATCCGGACGACGAGCGGGTCCCCCGTGGTGATCCAGTTCGTGCGCCAAGGGACCGTGTTCCCGAACGCGTTGTACAGACGGAACCGCGCGAGACAGATCCGGGTATCCTCGACATCCTGAACGAAGAGCCATTCGTACCCCCGGTAGTTCATGAAATCGCGCGGGCCTCCCCCCGACCATCCCCCGGGGTTCCCGATGATCCTGCTCCGGATGTAGTCCACCCCGTCGATGTTGTACTCCACGTCCTGCCCGGCCGAGCTGAAGTCAAATGCGAAGACCGCGCCGGCCACCGGGATATCCCATCGGCGCATCTGGACCCGGATCCGGGTCGTCGCCGGCGCCGAGATCTGGGAGTCGCCCAGGAAGATACAACGGAAGTTGTTGGGATCGATCGGACGGATGTCCGAGTCGATCGGGTCGCGCGTCCCCGGGCCGAGCGACTGCGCCCCCGCGCCCGGCGCACACCAGCACATCAGAACCAGCGCGCACAACACCACAACGATCGATCGGGGATCTCGCATGCAAGGAGTGTAAACGCGCTCCGGCCCCCGACCAACGAAAAAGCCGCCCTGAAGCGGCTTCTGGGGGGATCATCCGGGGATCCGGTCCGATCAGATCCGTTCGTAGAGGGGGAGAGGCCCGACCAGGGGTCGGCAGTAGTCGAGGAACGCGCGCGAAACGTTGTTGTGCCCGTCGATGAACTCGTCGGGCATGTGCTTGGTTTTCGCCGCGACCTGCTCGAGATCGATCCGTTCGTACTTGGACGCGTAGGGCTGGTCCTCACCGATCGGGGAGGTCCGGATGATCGCGACGGACCCGTCGAGATCGCCGGAGGTTGCGAGCTTCGCCGCGTAGCGCCCGACCCCGCGGGCTTCCGCTTGGTCCACGTGGGACTGGTCGGGGAAACAGCGCTGGACGTACCCGAAGGTGTCTGCGCGGACGCGCGGGGCCTTCCCCCCGGCCGGTTTGAGCTTCTCCTTGAGGAGGTTCGACAACGCGTCACCGAGCGCGCCCGACCCGGAGAGTTGCACGTTCCCGTGCGCGTCCGTCTGCGCGTTCTGGATCAGCTTCGCGCCGATCGGGGTCCCCTCGGGATCCGAGATCCCCTCGGAGACGGCGATGTGACAACGACCCTTCTCATCGTAGATTTTCGCGACATCCTCGACGAAACGCTCCGTCTCGAACGGGACCTCGGGGAGGTAGATGAGCTGAGGCCCGTCGGTCGAGGGACCCGCGCTCAGGGGTCGATCGTCACGACGCGCGAGCGCGGCCGCGGCCGTCAGGAACCCCGCATGACGACCCATGATGACGTTGATCTTGATCCCGGGGAGGGAGATGTTGTCGAGGAAGTCGGCCATACAGGCCTTCGCGACGAAGCGCGCGGCGCTGGGGAACCCGGGGGTGTGGTCGTTGACCATCAGGTCGTTGTCCACCGTCTTCGGGATATGGAAACAGCGCAGCTCGTAGTCCTGCTGGTTCGAGAGCTCGTTCACGATCCGGCACGTGTCGCTCGAATCGTTCCCCCCGATGTAGAAGAAGTAGTGGATCCCGTGCTTCCGGCACGCTTCGAAGATCCGTTCGCAGTACTCCGCGTTGGGCTTGTCGCGCGTCGAACCCAGACCCGCGCTCGGGGTCCGCGCGAGGATCTGGAGACGATCGTGGGGGTAGTCCGTCAGGTCGTACAGGTCGTCGTTGACGAGACCCGTGACCCCGTGGCGCATCCCGAGGATCTTGGTAATCGGGTTCCCGGGGGTCCCCGCGCCAGCGCGCCGGAGCCCTTCGATCACCCCGACGAGGGACTCGTTGATGACCGCGGTGGGTCCGCCCGATTGCCCGATGACGGCTGCGCCCTTGACCAGATCGCCCATGTCCGCTCCATCCCTTCCGATTGAGACCGTGTTCCTGTAGGAGTTAAGGAGGGTAGCCCCGGATCCGGATTGTTTTTCCGGATCGCCGCTAGGGGCTTCACCTTACTCTGGTATACAATCCGGGAACCGGTGCGTGAGAGACACCGGAGAGAGACCCGCTCCGGGACCCAAAGGTCTCCGGAGCTTGAGAGAACGAGGGAGAACCCATGAAAATCGCACTGACGACGATCGCTATCGCATCCTTGAGCACGGGCGCGCTCGGGGGCGATCCCTGGGTCGTCACGACCGACGATTCGTTCAACAGCTTCGGCGCCGAGATGCCCTACGGGGACGGGAACCTGAACGAGAACTTCACCATCGCGCGCACCACCGACTCGTTCGGTGATATCGAGATCGGGCTCAAAGCCAAGGAACGCTTCGTCGGCCCGATCAGCAATGTCGGGAGCCGCTACTTCGCGGAGGTCGGTTCGCCCAACAACGACGGACGCGCCTCGTGGAACATCGACTACGGGTTCGCGCTCCCCCAAGCAGCGCTCCCCTCCAACTACACCCTGCTCCTGAACGTGGACTTCGACGCCGGGTTCGGATCCACGAGCTTCGTGACCCTCGACATCACCCAATCGCTCGAGAACTTCTTCCAAAACGTCAGCTCCGGCGGCGATTCGCAGAACCTCGACTTCGGATTCTGGGGGACCACCACCTCCGGACCCCTGATGCTCGATCTCGACGCGTCGGGTCACATCGTGTTCGATGCTGATGCGCTCGGGGAGTACGACATCAACATGGAGCTCTACAACCCGGCCGGATCGCTGCTCGCGCGGACGGACATCGTCGTCGAGGTCGTCCCGGCCCCCGGCGCGATGGCGCTGCTCGGTCTCGGCGCGCTCGGTGTGTCCCGCCGTCGTCGCTGATCCCGCGCGTCAGCGCTGACCCCCCCCACGTTGCAGAGAACCCCGGCTTCGGTCGGGGTTCTTTCGTTGCGCCCGAGCGGACCCCTCAGTTTTCAGGCGATTCCAGAACCGTTCTTCCGCTCACCCATCGTTCCGTGTACCATCTCCGCTCAAGGAGCTTGTGAACGATGAAGAGAATCCTCGCCCTGTGTTCGCTCGCGCTGTGCGCGTTCGCGATGACCGCCGCTTCCCCCATCGCGCCCCGCCCCAACGGGATGGCGCACGACCGGCCCACGCGCCACATGCTCGTGGGCGCGACGATCCATGTCGCTCCGGGGGAAACCCTCGATCCCGAGCGCAACCCAGCGATCCTCATCGAGGACGGGGTCATCGTCGGGGTCCTTCAGTCGGCCGACACGGCGCGCCTCAAGCCGGGCTTCCAGGTCCACGAACTCACCAAGGACCACCACATCTACGCCGGGTTCATCGACTCGTATGTTGAGGTCGAAGCGCCCTCGATCGATCGTTCGTCCCCCGGCGCGCACTGGAACCGGATGGTCACCCCCCAGCGCGACGTGCTCGACGGCTCCGGGCTCACGAACGACCAGCTCGAATCGCTCCGCAAGGACGGCTTCACCAGCGCGATGATCGCGCCCCGTGACGGGGTCTTCCGTGGGTGGACGGCCGTCGTCTCGACGGGTTCCCCCCTGAGCGATCCGTCCCTCGGAAATCCCCCGGTCCACAAAGCCCGCGCGGGACAGGCGCACGGGTTCGATCGGACAAGCTGGCGCGAAGCGGACTACCCGACCTCGCACATGGGTGTGATGGCACTGCTCCGTCAGACCTTCGCCGACGCGCAGACCCGCGCGGGGAACACGAAGAACCGCAGCGACGACTCGTGCTTGGACAGCATCAATCCTAAAGACACGATCCTCTTCTACGACACGAATCAGGAACTCGAAGCCCTCCTCGCCGACAAGGTCGCGCAGGAGTTCGACCACAAGAACCTCGTCATCGTCGGGAACGGCGCGGAACATCGCCGACTGAGCGCCTTCGTCGAGATGGGTCACCCCGTCATCGTTCCCCTCCACTTCCCCGAAACCCCGAAGGTCATGACGATCGAGGACTCGGACCGGGTGGGATTGGCCGCGCTCCAGCACTGGGAACGCGCCCCGGCCAACGCGCGTTGGCTCCACAACTCCGGTGTTCCGGTCGCGCTCACCTCGAGCAAGCTCCGGAAGGGCGAGAAGTTCTGGACCAACCTCCGCAGCGCCATCGAGAAGGGTCTCCCCGAAGACGACGCGCTCGCGATGCTCACCACCAACCCCGCTGAGATCCTCGAGCTCAAGAACCAGGGCACGATCAAGAACGGGAACATCGCGAACCTCGTCGTCTCGAACGGCGATCTCTTCGATCCCGAATCCAAAGCGTTCATCATCGACACCTGGATCGACGGACGACAGCACACGATCAAGGACGACACGGACACCAGTCTCGACGGCGAATGGCTCGTCTCGATCCCCGGCGCCTTCTTCACCATGACCATGTCCATCGACGGCGACTCCGTCTCGATCACGGACCCCGGGGACGGGACCGACAACGACCCTCCCTACTCCGCCGACGCGAAGCACGTCTCCATCAAGGACGGCGCGATCTCCTTCACCACGGAGGACAAAGACGACGGCACAGGGATCTACGTCATGAGCGGCACGCGCCTCCCCGACGGCACGATCCGGGGGAGCGGGCTCGCGCCGGATCAATCCCCGTTCCAATGGACGGCGAACCGGACCGGGGATGTGGTCTCCATCAAGGACTTCAGCGGCACCTGGAACGCGACCCTCGCTGAGAAGTTCGAGCTGAGCTTCGACATCAAGGGCAAGAAGGTCACCGTCATCGAGCACATCGAAGACGGAGACGACATCACCCAGAGCGCAGAAGAGGTCGTGTTCGATTCCGGGACACTCCTGTTCGAGTTCGACCACACCCCCTTCGGGATGAAAGGAACGTTCAAGATCGTCCTCAACGCGCCCAAGGACGACGCGCTCTTCGGGGCGGGTGAACGACCCGACAAGCAAGCGTTCGCGCTGACGGCCACCAAGGCGCAGGACGAACCCAAACCCGTCCACACCCTCCCCGATCTCCCCGACGCGCCCTTCGGCCCCTACGCCTTCGACGAGATCCCCGCGCAGAAGTCCGTGCTCATCACGGGCGCGACGATCTGGACCCAGAGCGACGACGGGGTCCTCGAAGACGGATGGATCCTCATCCGGAACGGGACCATCCACTCCGTCGGGGCCGGGGAATATCCGAAGATCGCCGTGGACGAAACCATCGATGGCGAAGGGCTCCATGTCACCCCGGGCCTCATCGACGCGCACTCCCACACAGGGCTCTTCCGTTTCGGGGTCAACGAGTCGGGTCAAGCCGTGACGTCCGAGTGCCGGATCGCGGATTCCCTCGACCCGGGACACATCGGGTTCTACCGGGAGCTCGCGGGTGGTCTGACCGCCGCCAATCTCCTCCACGGATCCGCGAACCCCATCGGGGGACAGTCCCAGACGATCAAGCTCCGCTGGAACTCGGCGCGACCCGGGGACATGCACTTCGAGGATGCCAAACCCGGGATCAAGTTCGCGCTGGGTGAGAACGTCAAGCAATCCAACTGGGGCGACGACAAAACCACGCGCTACCCCCAGACGCGCATGGGTGTCGAGACCATGTTCCGTGATCGCTTCACCAAGGCGCGCGAGTACGCCGAGCGTTGGGAGCTGTGCACAAAACTCATGAAGCAGATGGGTTCCGACGCGCAGAGTGCTTTCGCTCCTTACGGGCGACTTGGCGGCGCAGGAGAAGGGAACCGATACACGATGTCCAGCGTCACCCTGGACGATCTTCAAATCGAATGGCTTGATGGTGAGTTCAAACGTGCGGGGTTCGATGGCTACAAGCCCATGCACGTCGACCTCGAGCTCGAGGCCCTTGAAGAGATCATCGCCGGCGAGCGTCTCGTGCACTGCCACTCGTACCGTCAGGATGAGATCCTGATGCTCTGCCGGATCGCAGAAGAGTTCGATTTCAAAATCGGGACCTTCCAGCACGGGCTCGAGACCTACAAGGTCGCCGAGGTCGTGAAGGAACACGCGATCGGCGCCTCCATCTTCTCCGATTGGTGGGCCTACAAGGTCGAAGTCCAGGACGCGATCCCCTTCGCCGGCCCGATCAACTACGCCGTGGGTCTGAACACCTCGTTCAACTCCGACTCCGACGACCTCGCGCGTCGGATGAACGTCGAAGCCGGGAAGGCTTTCAAATACGCAAAGATGTCCGGGATCGACATGTCCGAACAGGACGCGCTCGCGTTCGTGACGACGAACCCCGCGATCCAGCTCGGGATCATCGACCGGGTCGGGACCCTCGAGAAAGGGAAGGACGCCGACATCGCGATCTGGAGCGGGAACCCCCTCTCCTCCCTCTCGCGCTGCGAACGCACCTTCGTCGATGGCCGGACGTACTTCTCGATCGACGACGATCGAGCCCATCGTGAGCGCATCCGCGCGGAGCGCGAACGTCTGATCCAGCTCGTCCTGCGCGACGGGAAACCGGCCGACAACGGCGCGAGCACCAGCGGGGACCCCGACGACCTGGTCGATCCGGACACCCGGCGCGGGATCGGACGTTTCATCGAGCAATACAACCACTCCAACCAGGGCGACTGCGGCTGCAACGACCTGTTCTCCCACTACCACACGGGGTACTGAGCATGAACCACCACGGAACCCACACCATGACACGCTTCGCAACCACCATCGCCGCGTCGCTCCTCACGAGCAGCGCGTTCGCGCAGGACCTCGCGCCGGCCGCCCCCGCGCAGGAGCACCCCGTGTTCCTCGTCGGCGCGACCGTGCACACGATCTCGGGAGACACGATCGAGAACGGGGTCGTCTCCTTCAACGAAGGGATCATCGGGCTCGTCGGACGCGCCGAGGAGATCATGCCGCGCATCTCGCTCGGACCCGATACCCAGATCATCGATCTCTCGGGTCATCACATCTACCCGGGTCTGATCGACTCCGTCACCGTGCTCGGGCTCGAGGAAGTCTCCGCCGTCCGCGCGACCCTCGACAAGAACGAAGTCGGGTCCATGACCCCCGAGGTCCGCGCGTACGTCGCTGTGAACCCGGACTCGACCGTCATCCCCACAGCGCGCACGAACGGGGTCCTCTCCTTCGGGGTCTTCCCGACCGGAGGCCGGATCCCGGGTCGCGCGTCCATCCTCGTCGCTGATGGATGGACCACCGAAGACCTCGCGCTTAAGCGTGACGCCGGGGTCATCATCAACTTCGACCCCGACAACACCGACGAGCTCGACCGGATCTTCGACCAAGCCGTCTCCTACGCGCAGCACCACGACGGGATCGATCAGAAGCTCGAAGCGCTCACCACCGTGCTCCCGAGCACCGAGAACCGGAACCCGATCTTCGTCCTCGCAAACTCCTTCAACCAGATCACCGGCGCGATCCGCTGGGCGCAGTCGCGCGATCTTGACCCCGTCATCGTCGGGGGACGCGACGCGCACCTGTGCACGGACCTCCTCATCGAGACCGACACCCCCGTCATCATCGGGGGCGCATTCAACTTCCCCAAACGCGCCGACTCCCCCTACGACGAGCCCTACTCTCTCGCGCACAAGCTCGAGAGCGCCGGGGTCCAGTGGGCGCTCACCATGTCGGGACGTTTCGCGCACGAACGCAACCTCCCCGACGCCGCCGCCATCTGCGTCGCGCACGGGCTCGACCACGAAGCAGCGCTCAAGGGAATCACCCTGAGCGCCGCGCAGATCCTCGGGGTCGATGCACAGATCGGGTCCATCGAGCAGGGCAAGCACGCCACCCTCATCATCGCCGACGGCGACATCCTCGATGTCCGCACCACCCTCAGCGGCGCGTACATCCACGGGCGCTCCATCGACCTGTCCAACAAACAGACCGAACTCCGCGATACCTACATGGAGAAGTACGAGCAGCTCGGGATCGTCGAGGACGGGAAACTCAAAGACTGATCCCCCGATCAGTTCTGCTCGGACATCCCGACCTCGACCTCGAACGAGTCGGAGATCGCGTTGACCGATCCGTCCGCGCGAGCCGTCCGGAACTGGAGGCGCACCATCCCGCGTCCCTCCGTCTCGAACCACCCCGGGACCCCGCTGAACACGAACCGATAGGTGCGCGTCACGGAATCGAAGTACGACACGTTCGTCTTCGAGTCCCGGATATCCACATCCCAGGTCACCCCGCGTCCGCCCTGCCCCCCCACGGGCTCCATCGTCGCGCGCACCGTCCCCAGCGCCTTGATCGTGTCCCCCCACCCGTCGTTGAGTTCCATGTGGAGCACCAGTCGGGTCTCGCCCTCCACACGCTCCGTGTGGGTCAACGGATGGACCCGCATCCGAGCCGTCGAGAACGGCCCCGGGATCGTCATCCCCTCGTCCCCGCGCACGTACTCCTCCCGGATCACGAGCCCGCGCTGACACGACGACATCGCGAGACACGAGATCAGGACCGGGATCACAGGAAGCGTGCGCACACACGATGCTAGACCCCCTCACCCGACCCGACGACGCGCGACTTCAGCGCCTCCACCAAACCCCGTTGCCCCGCTTCGAGCAGGGAAAGCGCGCGGGTGTTGTCTCTCACGATCTCGATCAGCGCCCCCCGATCGTCGAGCTGACCGATCAGCTTCTCGTGCGCCTGGGTCAGCTGCTCCTCCCGTTTCGCGCTCGCGCGACGCTCGATGAGCCACATCGCCCCCATCACCCCGGCGACCCCGAACTGCGCCAATGTCTCCATCATCGTGTCCTCCATCAAGGCCCCGTCTCCACCACCCCGAACAGCGCGCGGTACGACATCGAGTACACCCGACCCCGCTCGACCGACCCGATGGGCTCGAACTCGATCAGATACACATCGTCCCACTCGTGCCCGTGCTGGTCCTCCAGGGTCCCCGACGGATCCGAGAACCCCGCATGGTCCAGGATCGCGTCGCGCTCCGACCACAACCCGGATTCGCTCGACGACACGAGCCGACCACGGACCTCGATCCGGAGCTCGCGCTCCCCGATGATGATCGACCCCGTATCGAACACATCGTTATTCGCGATCGAATCCGGGAGCACCACGCGCCCCTGTCTCCACACCACAAACGAATGAGGCCCGCTCCCGAACAGATCATCCCCACGAAAGCTCGACGACATCATCCACCCCCGATCACACGGATCGGCGAACTCTCGCCGTCCAAACTCACCCCGACGAACCGGATCTCGCGCCTCGTCCGATCCCCGAGCACCGCATACCCCACGCTCTGCACCACCACATCCACCTCGATCCGGCGCGCGAGCGCATCACTCCCTGGGGTCACCTCGACCACAAGCTCCCCCATCGACCCGAGCTCCGGAACCTCCAGCTCCGTCCTCGACACGGACTGCACAACCGTCGCCGTCGTCTTCCTCCGGACCGAATCCGCGAACATCAGCTCGGGACCCTCCTCCCCCCAGGACTCCGCCATATCGAGCGAGAACGAATCGATCGTCACCCGTTCCACATCCCCGAACCTCTGACCATCGAACTCCACCGAGCTCGGCCGAAGCACCACCATCGCTCACCCCCTCGTCAGCACAAACGTGTTCGGATGACGACGAGTCTCCGCGACCCCGTCCCCATCCAGATCAATCAGCACACTCACCCGACCCCGCTCGTTCGCAAACCGCTCCCTGTACCGCGCCGCGCGATCCGCGAACCCCTCGCCCCCACGACCCGGCGCCCCCGCGCTCGCATAGATCAGGTGCAGCGCCCCCAGCGCTTCCAATCGCACCAACGACTCCGGGTTCAGCACCGCGCTCGCATCCAAACCCTGCGGATCGTCCGGATCGATCCCGAGCATCGCCAGCACCTGACGATGCACGATCCCCAGCTGAGGCCGGAACGTGTACACCTCCACCCCCACCCCCGTCATCGACCCGGGACCGATCGGGTCCGACTCCCCGTCCCCCAGGACCAGCGACACCGTCGCCGTCGTCGCGCTCAGCACCTCCACGACCTCGACCACCGTCGAGTCCACACTCACGATGTCCCCTTGCGCAATCCCCGAGTCCACAAACGAACCCGACCCGATCGTCAGCGTCGTCCCGCTCACCGACCCCGTCGTGCTCAATCGCCGCTGACCCGACCACGCCACATCCCGGAGCAGCCCGGGCTCCATCGCCACCAGATCCCGATCCTTCGCGAACATCCTCACCCCCTTCATATCAGAACACACCGTTCAAACCCGGGACGCGCCTTGAAGCGCGCCCCGAGCGCCCCGGTCCCCCAACCGGAGCCCCCACGTTCATCGCGCCCCTCTCAGGACGCACCAATCAGATCACACACCGAGCCCGGAGATCACCCCGTGCGCGTTCTCGTTCTTGAACTCGAGCGTGTACTCCCCGATCACCTGACCGCTGATCGCATCCCCCGTCGCCGCCAAGGGCTTGTAATGGAAACTGCGCCCCTGGAGTGGGAGCACCCCGACCCTTGACGAATCGAGCAAGAGCACCGAATCCGTCGGCATCCAGCGCGACATGATCACCCGGCACACCCCGAAATCACTCTCGTACACACTGATCATGTCCGAGTACGTCTGGTCATCCGGGAGATACGCGCGAGACCCCGTCGCGAACGAGTTGATCTTCCGCTTCTGCGCACCACCCACCACGATCGTGTCCACACCCCCACTCGAGTTGTCCCAGATCGCCTTGAGCGCCGCATTCAGCACCGCTTCGCTCAACTCGTCATCACCCGCACCTTCCCCGTCCGGGATCGCGCCCACCCCGGGCTCGAACACGTTCGTCTCGAGCGAATGAAGAATCCCGTTCATCGATCGGCGCACCGACCCCGACCCCTGCTGCGTGCTCGAAGGCGCAACCCCGTTGATCACACAGTTCTCCAGATCACGCAAGAGCTCGCGCATCCGCTCCTGCTTCTGGTAGTCCACCTCATCGCTGATCCCATACGCGCGGCTCGCCTGGAGCGAACCCGACACCTCGATCCCGCTCGTGAAAATCTGGGTGTAGTTGCTCTTCCGGACGCGCGTCGTAAACCGTGCCGCCGGCGCATCATCACCCTCCAGCGCCGCGTTCCCCAGAATCTCGAGCACCATGTTGTCAACAAGCGTCGCCGCCGTCGTCCCCCCGTACCCGCGCACCACCCCGATGAACGAACCACCCGTGTTCACCTCATCGATCAGCATCACCTCGCTCGACCCCTGCGGCCGAACCAGATCCCCCACCCGGAACACCCCCGTGTCGTCCACGATGATCCCCGTCGCGCTCTGCGCGTCCGGCGTAAAGCTCGACTGGTTGATCCGCCCCGAGTTCGCCAAGAGCGAATCCTCGATCCACTCGTGCACCGTGGACATCGCCGCTCGCTTCGGATCACCCAGATGATCCAGCAACGGCGTCTCGAACGGACTCACGATCCCGATGATGTCGCTCACATCCTCAACCAGCTCCGGCAGATCCGCCCCGCCCCCATACGTCGCTTTCCCAGTAAACGCCATGCAAAACCTCCCCGCGCTCCTCGCGCATCAAGTCCTCAGTCCAATCCCTTCAACACCCGATCCCTCAACCCCGACGACGAGCCCGCAGATACCGGAGCAGCTCGTTCCGATCCCCGGACGAACGCGCACTCTGCGCCAGGTCCCCCAGGTCATCCTCCGATCGGGTCCCGCGCTCGAACGCACTCATCGCCCCCGATCCCCGACCCCGATGCGCCGGATCATCGCACACAAACAGGAACGGCTTCCGCGCCCGAAGCTCCCGCACCGCGATCGCCACATCCGGCTCATCCATCTCCGAGATCGCCGCCTCCGTCAACAGATGCGCCGTCTCCAGATCAATCGCCTGCGCCGACGTCAGCTCGCGCTCGATCATCGCCCTCCGCTCCGTCATCGCGACCGTCTCCTGCGCCCGCGCCAGCTCCGTCTCGAGCTCATCGATCCGATCGTGACACGCGCCAAGCTGAGACTCCGCCTCCTGCGCCCGCGCCTTCCAGACCAGCTCCTCACTCAGCTCCGGAGGGTCCTGCGCCTCCGGCGCTTCACCCCCACCGTTCCCCCCGAGCAATCCACCACCACCCGAATCTTTAATCATCAGATCCTCCAATCACTCCGTGTACATTCACCCACTCAAACCACACCCGGGTCCTCGTCATCGAGCCCCAGCGCATCGAGCACCGCTTCCTCATCCGCACCAATATCAAGCTGCTGCTGCGCCCGTTCGAGCTCCTCGAAGTCCCCGATCGGACCCAACGCCCCGAACCGAACGCGCACCCCGCGCTCCGATTCCTTCGTCCTCAGAACCCCAGCTTCATCGAGCGCCCTCAGCACCAACGCACTCACCTGTTCCAAGCCGCGCCCGTACGTCACCCGTTTCCGCTTCGTCCGCGCGATCAGCCCCATCAGGGTCACCCGGAGCGCGTTCGCGCTCGACAGGTTCCCCAGCTTCGCCTTCACCACACCCCCAGCCAAGGGAGGCACCCCCGACACCTTGTCCATCGCCTCCCGGATCTCCTCGATATGACGATCCTCGCTCGGGCTCGAAGCATCCCCCCCGAACCCCACGATCGTCGCGTCCGGATTGTCCGTGCTCCACACCGTCCCGGGACCCACCGCGCTTCCATCGAACCCCTCGATCCCCCGCGCCAGATACATCTTGAAACTCTGAAGCGTCACCCGATTCGCGCGATCACTGAGCCGCGTGTTCAGTTCGTCCTGAAGCGGGATCAACGCCTCCACTTCCCCGAGCCCCGAATACACAAACGGCTGGCTCACATTCTGGATATGCACCACCGGCACAACCCCGCGCAGATACACCCGATCCCCCGACCCCACGCGCACCCCGTCCTCGTACACCACCGACCCATCGCGTGTGATCAGCTCCGTCGATCCCTTGATCGATCCCCCACCGTCCTTCTTCCCGCGCCCCCGGAGACGCGCCAACGCCGACCTCGACACCGAACCTCTCTCATCCTCCCCTGATCCCCGATCCACATGCACCACATACGCGCCGATCTCCCGATAGTCCGACTCATCCAGCACCGGGATCCCCCGCCGCGCTTCGACGAGTTCAATCGACACCGCTTCGTGCGCGTCCTCCACCCCAGCGCCAGCAAGCTTCGCCTCGTCCACCCGGACCACCAGATCCACATGACCGAACACGTGCCCGAGCGTCGCCAGGTCCTGCATCAGCGCAATCCCCCCGCTCCGCTCCCACACCCGTTCGAGCACCCCCTCGATCATGTCGCGCATCCATTTGCTCGAAGCCAACGACCCGATCCGCACGGGCTCCCCGAACATGAAGTCCACCATCGCCGCGATGCGCCACCCGATGTCGTTCTCGATCACCACCTCACGACGATGGCGCTCCGCCCCCACCCCATCGACCCGGGCCCCCCTCACGCGCCTCGGGAGACCGATCTCCTGCGCCATCCGATACCACCCGACCTGAGAGTCCCCCCCGACCGCCGACCCCGATCGCCCGACCAGCTCGAGCGGGTTGCGAAAGTACGACCAAAGCCGCTCCATCACCGGCAGACCCCGAGCACGGTGCGCACCCACAAGCGCCGCAACCGCCGTATCCACCCGATCCGAATCCTTCGACAACACCGCCCCGAGCTGATCAGACATTCCCGCCTCCACTTCCCTCCGTGCAACATCGCACGTTCACCCCATGGCGCACCCGACCCGGTTTGTGCGCACAATCCCCGTCACTGCGCGCGCAGAAAAAACGCGCAACCCCATGAGCCGCACGCACTAAAGATTCTTTTCAACTTCTCAGAAACGCACCCGTCCCGCGCACCAATCTGTGCGCACAAACCGGGTTACTCCCCAGACCGATCACACCCGATCAGAGCACCTCGACCCGAGAGTACTGATCCAGATTCACCGTGACCAGCTCCCCGTCATCCTTCTTCAGCTCCAGACGATCGAGCCACAGCTTCTTGTCCTTCGCGTGCGCGAACCACGACCCCGTCTTCTGCTGACCCATCCGGAGGATCACCCCCTCGACACTCGTCGTCTCCGTCCCGCGCAGACGAACGATCTGTTGGACCACCCGAACGCGCGACCCGATGTCGTACCCCCCCTCGCGCGCCTCGTGATGCATCCCGTTCTCCACACCGCCGTGATCGATCTCAGTCGTGCTCATAGCTCATTCTACCTCACCCAGCCGACCAATCTCCGCCCCGATCGCCGCCGCCGTCGCTTCCGCCTCCCCCGAGCTCGGCGCCTCCACGATCACCCGCATAATGGGCTCCGTATTGCTCGCCCGCACATGCGCCCACACCCCCTTCTCGTCCCAATCCACCCGGATCCCGTCCTGGAGATCCACCCGAGCCGACGGATCCCCCCCGTACACCTCCGCCAGGTGTTCCACCACCGGCCGCGCATCCTCCTTCTTCGCCAGCCCCGACTTCGACTTCAGGATCGTGTACCCCTGCGCCCGCACCTCATCCGTCGGACCCATCCCGTTCACCATCCCCACCAGCTCCGACACCGACTTCCCAGTCCGCGCCATCAGCGACAGCACCAACCCCATCCCCGACAACGAATCGCGCACATACGTCACCTCCGGCCAGATCACCCCGCCGTTCCCCTCACCCCCCAAGACCACATCCCGACCCTCACCCTTGAGCCGCTTCATCGCCTCCACCACATTCGCCTCACCGACGGCCGTCCTCACAACCTCCCCCCCGTAGTGCTTCGCCACATCGTCGATCATCCTCGACGTAGACAAGTTCACCACAAACACCGGCTTCCCCGCACCCGCGCCTTTCCCCATCCGCGCTTCCATAAGCGCCATCGCGCACAGCACCAACGTGTACTCCTCCCCGATGTACGCGCCCGTCTCATCCACAATCGCCAACCGATCCGCATCCGGATCCTGCGCAAACCCCACATCCGCCTTGATCCCGGGCACCACATCACACAACCCACCCGCACCCGACAGATTCTCCTTCGTCGGCTCAGGGGTGTGAGGAAAGATCCCTGAATCATCACCATGAAGTTGGACCGAATCGATCAACAGCATCTGCATCAACTTCTCGACTGCAACACTCCCAGAAGCATTCACCGAATCGAGCACGACCCGCTTACCAGTGAAAGCCGTTGCGCGATCGTTGATCCCAAGCCCAACTTCTGCAATCTTGTCAGAAACTAAGCCGACATGGATCGCGCACGATCCGCTGTCCTCGAAAATCCGCTCACCAACATCATGAGGCTCAACATAGCGGATCTCATCGCTCTGGAACGCATTGACAATCTCAACCGCTTCAGCAGCAAATGGAGCATTGAACATCTCACCATCCGCAAGCAAACACTTCAACCCGTTCCATTCACCAGGATTGTGACTCGCGGTAACGATCATCGCAGCGACACACCCTTTCGCTGCCGCAATCACACCCGCCGAAGGCGTCATCTGCACATCACAATCCCAAGCATCACACCCGACCGATCGCAGCCCCGCGCATACGGCATCCAAAAAGACACCACCCCCAGCACGACCATCCCGACAAACCAAAACCCGCGGCATCTCATCCCCAGATTTCTCGCGCAACCACGATCCAAAAGCCCCCGCATACCGAACCGCAACCTCCGGCGTCAGATCCTCCCCCACAATCCCCCGCAAACCACTCACACCCAGAATCAAACCCGAACCATCGCCCATCTCGCACCTCCATTGATCGTCCCGAACCATACGGCACCTCCCACCCAAAGATCGCCCCTATCCTGCGCTCCCATGATCGACACCATCATCAACGCACTCTCCCTCAACAAATACTTCGGCCTCGACATCGCCGCCGCCACCTTCATGTTCCTCTCCATGTACCGCCTCGGACACCACCACAAGGACGGCTTCGCCCTCGGCGCCCTCGCCTCCATCTGCTGGATCGCCTTCAACATCCTCGCCGACTCCCCCGCCGGAGTCATCGCCAACGCCATCATCGCCGCCATGGCCTTCCGCTCCCTCTTCCTCTGGAACAAACCCAACACCCCCAACCAACCCCAAAGCGAGTCCTGACCATGTACGCCATCCAAGTCGCGCACGAGTTCTGCGCCGCCCACGCCCTCACCATCGCCGGGTCCAAAGAACCCATCCACGGCCACAACTTCAAAGTCAAAGCCCGGATCGAAACCAAAGAACTCGACCACGACGGGCTCGTCTGCGACTTCCACACCGCGCACGAAACCCTCGTCGATATCTGCGAACCCTTCAACAACAACAACCTCAACGAGATCCTCCCCTTCGACCGGACCAACCCCAGCGCCGAATACATCGCGCGATTCATCGCCGACGAACTCGCCGACCGACTCGACAGCGCCATCGCCCCCGCGCGCGTCCACTCCGTCTCCGTCACCGAAGCCCCGGCCTGCGTCGCGACCTACACCCGGGACTAACCCCCTCTCCCAACTCCGATAAGCACCCCACGCGCACATTCCGCGCCCTCTTCATTCACAACGCGCCAAGACACACACCCAACCCCACACTCACACAAAACCCACCCCGATCGGGTGTCGATCTCATGCGCGCATCAGGACACAACGCCGTGTCCCGAACACCCGAACCACGCATCGAAAGGTCCACACCATGAGCTACTTCTTCACCCCGTTCAACTCCTTCCCCGGCTTCCAAGGCTTCTCCAACTGGAACCAGGGCTGGAACCAGGGCTGGAACCAATCCTGGAACCAGGGCTACAACTGGAACACCCCCTTCAACTTCTCCGGGTACAACAGCTTCCCCGGCTTCAACTCATTCCCCGGCTTCCAGGGCTTCCAGAACTGGAACTGGAACACCCCCTTCAACTGGAACTGGAACAACCCCTTCTTCGCCCAGTCCTCCAGCTGGAACAACGCCTTCCCCTTCGCCGGCTACAACACCCCCTTCGGGTTCGGCTTCAACTTCCCCTACGCCTTCAACTACTGGAACAACGAAAGCCCCGAATCCGCCAAGTCCAACTTCCCGAACACCCCCTTCGGCTTCAACCCCTTTGCCGGCGCCCCCGCCACCAACAACACCCCCGTCCCCCAAGCCGCCTGATCCGCGACCACTCCGCGATCATCGAGACCCGCGCCCCCAAAGGCGCGGGTTTCTCATGCGCCCACCACACTCATTCCCCACCCACAAACTCGATCGAGAAATGCGCCCCCCGCGCGTACCACGAGCGCATCACCTCGTCCACCTCCGCGCCCCCGATCCGCGCATAGTCCTCACCGATCGACCACAGCGTCTCCACGTCCTGACCGAACATCCCGAGCATCGCCAACCGACGCGCCCAGTACGAGGGCTCCTCCGAAGTCCGCGCGAGCGATCTCGTGATCCGATCCCGAGCCCACCCCATCTCTCCCTCCGTCACCCCCGTATCCACCAGCTCCGCCGTCACCTCCCCGATCAACCCCAACGCCCGTTCCGCATCCCCGGGCTCACACCCCACACGGACCGCCACATACGCGTGCCCCGGTGTCAGATCCGACAACACCAGCACCCCGTACACCCGATCACCGAGCCCCTCCGACTCCGCCGCCTTCCGCACCCGTTCCCCGAGCACCATCGATCCCACCACGAGCGTCCGCACCTGCGCCAAGTCCCGCGCATCGCCGGCCGAGAACCCCATCGCCACCCCCGACCACCCCGAGGGATCCTCCACCCGGACCACACCGCGCCGAGCCGCGCCGTGCTCCAACTCGTGCACCGCACACACCCCGTGCTCGTTGTCCACCACCGCGCCCAGAATCGGCGCCACCACCCCGAGCGACGACTCCGCATCCTCGCCCGTCACGAGCCCGATCTCCACGAGCCCGTCCCGGACCGCATCCCTCCAGAACGACAACGCCGAACGCGCATCCACCCCCTCCCCGAGCACCCGCGCCGACCGGACCCCCGGATCCTCACCCATCGCCCGCGCGATCCCGAGCTCCAGCGCGCTCTTCGACATCCCAACCGCAATCTCCCCGCGCTCCGCCTCACCGCGCACCGCCCCGACAAGCGACGGGTCCACCCGAAGATCCATCAGCAACGCAAACGCGAGCTCCGCGCACCGCTCGAGCGACGAACCCGGACCCTCGATCTCGATCATCACGGACCGGACCGAATGCTCCACGCGCACCGAAAGCCCGTACTCACGCATCAGCGTGCGCATCTCCGGATCGAGCCGGGACCGGATCGTCGTCCCCTCGATCGCACGAACCAGCACATCCTCCACCCCATCCATCGACTCGTCCGGCGCTTCCCCGAACCACACATGCACCGCGAGTGTCGCGCGATCCCCCGAGGACCCCATCGACCGATGACGGACCCACACCCCGTTGCTCAGCCGCGCCTCGACCACCCCCGAAGCCCCGTGCGAACGAACCTCCTCCACCCGACCCCCAGCGCGGATGTTCTCCACGATCGACCCGTGCATCGCTTCCACCCAGCGCTCACCGATGGGTTCCGGGTCTTCCCGCATCGCCGCGCGCACAACACGCGCGACCTCGTCCCTCGACACCCCCTCCCTCGAATCCAGCGCCACCACCACCCCGGGCTCACCCTCCCCGATAAGCGACACGATCATCGCATGAACATCCGACTCCGACACCCGATCCACACACCCCGGCGCACTCGAGAGCACCGACCCCAGATCCACAAGCTCACGCCCCGCGCTCATCATCCACACAAGCGAACGCGCCCGATCCCGCGCCGACGACCTCGACCACGCTTCTCCCTCCGACACCAACCGCTGGGTCAGCGAAGCGCGAGCCCGATCGAGCTCCTCCCCCACCACCCCGTCGCGCACGAGCCGGGTCCGCTCCACGATCAGCGCCCGAAGCGCCTCCTCCCACCCATCCCCCTCCATCTGCACCACCATCTGCGCAAACCGCGCCTCCGAAGTGATGTCCCCCACCTGCACACCCGCAATCGTCACCTCCCCGAGCTCCGCACGAACCACACGATTCACCCTCGAGCGCATCGCCTCACCGGCCAACGCGATCGTCACCAGCTCATCGAGCGATCCCTCGTCCAGCACCTCGATCGTGTTCTCCCCGAACCACACAAGACCGAGCTCCGTCCCATCGAGCCGCGCATCATGCGCCGTCGCAATCCGACCCCCGACCCGAGCGGCCCCGAGATCCACCCCCTCGAACGCGCCCCGATCATCGCGCACCACATCCCCGAACACCGACCCCGCGCGATCTACCACCCACCCCGAATCCACATCCCCCACCACGAGCACCGTCATCGCCCCCGCGCGCCACGCGCGCCCCATGTACCCACGGACCGCGCCCAGGGTCAGCCCCTCGAACACCTCAGCCGTCGGCTCCGACACCCGCGCGAGCCCCGACCCACCCATCAAGTCCTCGAGCCATCCCGCGCGCAAATGCATCCCCACATCCTCGCGCTCGCGCGTCTCGATCGATACACGCACCGATTCCAACGCTCGCTCGATCGAACGATCCCCCACCGATCCCCCACGCGCGATCCGCGCACACACCCCCATCGCGCGCTCCATCTCCTCCCTCGTCGATCCCGACATCGTCAGCGCCAGCGCGGCCCGGAGCGCCATCACCCCCTCCGACTCCCCCGAGTCCAAACCCTCGACCGTCATCCCCGTGAGCGCAAAAGCCCCCGGATCCCGTTCCGAAAGCTCATACAACAACGCCCGCATCGCCACCATCGCCGCCCCACGCTCCCCCCCCCCCCCCCCCCCCCCCCCCCCCCCCCCCCCCCCCCCCCCCCCCCCCCCCCCCCCCCCCCCACCCCCCCCCCCCCCCCCCCCCCCCC
>JALUWX010000028.1 GCA_027019265.1 Phycisphaerales bacterium | reverse complement strand
GACCACCCCCGATCCTCGCGCTCCACACACCGCGGCCCCCACATCCGCGCCCAAAGCCCCACCTCCCCGCGCTGCTCCACCCACACCCGTCCTTCTTCATCCCGAGCCAACATCGCCGCCACAAACAACTCCGTCTGCTTCACCCGCGCCTTCGGGACCGGGACCGACCCCGTCGTCCCGTATTCAAACGCCGCGCACATCCCCTTCACCGGACACCCATCACACCCGGGAGACTTCGGGGTGCACACCAACGCCCCGAGCTCCATCAACCCCTCATTGCACAGCGCCGGGTCCCCCGAAGCATCCACCAGCGCCTGCGCCCGCTCCCACACCCATTTCTGTGTCGAAGCCGCCCCCGGATCCCCATCGTTGTTGTGCAGCCGGAGCAGCACCCGCGCCACATTCCCGTCCACAATCGCCGCGCGCTCCCCGAACACGATCGAAGCAATCGCCCCCGCCGTATACCGCCCGATCCCCGGCAGCCTCAGCAGTTCCGAAACCTCCCCCGGCACCTCTCCCCCATGCTCCTCCACAATCGCCTTCGCACACGCATGAAGCAGCCGCGCCCGCCGGTAATACCCCAGCCCCGACCACGCCCCCAAGACATCCGCCTCCGGCGCGCGCGCCAACTCGAACACCGTCGGGAATCGATCCATGAAAGGACCGAACTTCTCCAGCACCCGGGACACCTGGGTCTGCTGAAGCATGAGCTCACTCACCAACGACCGGTACAGATCCCTCGGGTCCGTCCGCCACGGGAGCGCGCGCTGGTTCGCTTCAAACCAACTTTCGATCGTGTGCGCACAACCCTGGTCATCCATCCTGTTCACCAGGACCATCCCCCGCAAGCGCGCGCACAACCGCGCCCTTGACAGTGTTCCACGTGGAACATGCCGACACACACACCGTCACAAAGTGGGTATGGATCAGCACCGTCTCCACCCCCTCGATCCCCATCAGCCGACGCGCGAGCTCGTCCCCGATCTCCGTCTGACCCGGGAGACACGACACGATCCGACCCGGAGCCGGGTCCACGATCAGCTTCCGCGCCCTCGGGTTCGGGGTGGTCTCGATCGACGTGATTCTGTGTCCCAACGGCGCTCCCTTGTGCCATCCTCGGCACGTTCGGTTAGAATCGATCATTCAACCGCGCCAGCGTTCGAGCAACCCCCTCCGGGAGCCCAACTTGGGAACGTTCACTCGACTCGAAGACCTCATGAACAGACTCAGCGCCTACGCGCTGTGGGAGGTCATGGTCGAGCTGGTCATCATCTGGTTCGTCGTCTACGTCATCCTCCGCTTCCTCCAGGGGACCCGCGCGGCGCGCGCGCTCAAGGGTCTGCTCTTCGTCCTCATCGTCGGGACCCTCGTGGTCCGGGTCCTCGGGGACGACACCCTGGGTCGGCTCGCGTACCTCTATGACCGATTCCTGGCCGTCATCGCGCTGGCGCTGGTCGTGATCTTCCAGCCCGAGCTGCGCCGAGCGCTCATCCGTCTGGGTGAGACGCGCTTCTTCGCCTCCTCCCAGCAGGGGGCGGCCGCGATCGCCGGGGAGCTCGCGCCGGCCTGTGTGTTCCTCTCCAAAGCGCGCTTCGGCGCGATCATCGTCATCGAACGGCGCGTCGGGCTCAAGTCCTTCATCGAGGGCGGCACCCCCATCGATGCGAAGCTGACCTCCGCGCTGATCCAGACGATCTTCCATCCCGGGTCCGCGCTCCACGATCTCGCTGTCGTGATCCGGGGTGAGCGCGTCCACAGCGCCGGGGTTCAGCTCCCGATGGCGAGCGCGGCCGACATCACGGATCAATCCTTCGGATCGCGCCACCGCGCGGCGCTCGGGGTGACGCGCGAGTCCGACGCGCTCGTGATCGTCGTGTCCGAAGAGACCGGGCTGATCCGTCTCGCGGAGCGCGGGGTGCTGAGCGATCCCGTCGAGCCCTCGGAGCTCGAGGCGCGTGTCGCGGAGGTGCTGGGTCACTCCCCGGAGATGAACGAGGGGGATGGGCCGGAGGGGGTCGCGGATGATCCGGATCGGGGGTTCGTGGAGAAGACGGACGAGCCCGCGCGGAAGAAGCGGAAGAAGCCGACGACGATGAGCGAGAGCTCGATCGCTGAGGGGACCATGTCGGACGTGGGGCCTCCGGATGATCCGGCGAGTTCCGACTCGGGGGGCGCGAGCGATGAACCGAAACGGGAGGCGTCGTGATGGCGGGGACGTCGAAGGTTTCGTGGGGTGAATGGGTGCGCACGGTGTTGCTGGTGACGCTGATCACGGCCGTCGTGTGGTTGCTCGCGGAGGCGCGGATGATCCAGACGCGCACGGTGGAGCTGCAGTTGGTGCTGGTGGGGGCGCCGGAGGATCGGGAGTCGCCGCTGGTTGTTCGTCCCGCGCCGTACTCGGTGTGGAACTCGACGATCGATGTGGAGCTGGAGGGTTCGCTCGCTTCGCTGGACCAGACGGTGCGCGAGCTCCACGGGACGCTCGAGCTGACGACGGGCGGGGAGATCCCGAGCGGGGCCGGGGTGCACGAGCTGGATCTGAGATCGATCGTGCGGGACCACCCGGCGCTGCGCGCGCACGGGGTGGGGATCCGTTCGATGTCGGACGACACGGCGATCGTGGAGGTGGACACGATCGTGGAGGTGGAAGCGCCGGTCCGGGTGGATGTTCCCAGCGGGATCCGTTTGGACGGCGCGCCGCGCGCGGTCCCGGCTTCGGTGAAGGTGCGCGGACCCAGCTCGGTCGTGGACGCGATCGGGGTGCTCGAAGCGTCGGCGAGCCCGTCGGGTTCGGTGGTGTCGTCGCTGACCCCGGGTCGGCTCGAGATCGTCCCCGAGGTCCCGGTGGTGCTCCCGCTGACGGGTATCGGGGGTGCTGGGGGGACGGGCACGGGGTCGTGGGCGCTGCGCGTGACCCCCGCGCGGGTGGATGTGCGATTGACGCTCAGCGCGACGACCCAGACGACGACGATCGAGCGGCTCCCGGTGCAGGTGCTGCTTGCGCCGGGGGAGGTGGGTCGGTGGGATATCCGGATCAACCCGGGGGACGAGGATCTGGTGAGTGTGCTGGTGGCTGGGCCGAGCGATGCGTTGGGGGCGATCGTGGACGGCTCGGTGACCCCGATCGCGGTGCTGGCGTTGTCGTTCCAGGAGCTTGAACGGGGGGTCCGGTCGAAAACGCCCGTGATTCGGGGGCTTCCGGCGGGGTGTGTGGTGCGATCGACGATCCCGGAGATCGGGTTCGCGATCACCCGGAGGGGCGAAGTGGGCGCGGATGGTGTG
>JALUWX010000027.1 GCA_027019265.1 Phycisphaerales bacterium | reverse complement strand
CGTCGGACCATTGACGGCCGATCATGGGACGGCCGGTGTTGGTATCGACGATGACGATGCTGGCTTCGTTCTGCCCGGTCATCCGGTCGGGGATGTCCATGACGATGTAGTCCTTGTCGCGCGTGTAGACGGCGTAGGCGCGGAGGGACTGCTCGAGGAGGTGCGGGATGTCCATGTTCTCATCGACGTAGAACGAGCCGACCCCGGCGAGGCGTTGGGCTTCGGCGATGCCTTCGTGGGTGAGGTGCGCGGTTTTGCGCTCGGGTTCGAGTTCGTAGTACTGCTTGTGCTGGTCGCGTTGGTTCTCGAGGTCGGGGAGTCTCGACTTCTCGGCTTCGAGTCGTTTGTTGAGCTCGGGGACGACGGAGGAGTCGCGGGTCTGGCGGATGTCGCCTTCGAGTCCCTTGATGGTTTCCTTGCAGTGCTGGACTTCGTCTTCCATCTGCTGCCAGGGCTTCTGAAGGTCCACGAGCTGGCGGGCGAGGCCGTCAGCGAGTTGGTAGCGGGGCGCGTCGTCGTGGGCGGGTCCGGAGATGATGAGGGGGGTGCGGGCTTCGTCGATGAGGGTGGAGTCCACTTCGTCCACGATGGCGAACTGGCGTTTGCGTTGGACCTGTTCGTCCACGGAGCGCTTCATGTTGTCGCGGAGGTAGTCGAAACCGAACTCGGAGGTTGTGCCGTAGACGATGTCGCAGCGGTACATGTCGCGTTTCGCGGCTTCGGGCTGCATGTGCATGGGGTGGATGGCGCCTGCGGTGAGCCCCAGATGGTGGAAGAAGGGGAAGGTCCAGTCCCGGTCGCGCTGGACGAGGTAGTCGTTGACGGTGACGACGTGGACTTGTTGGCGCGAGATGGAGGCCATGTAGGCGGCGAGGGGGGCGACGATGGTTTTGCCTTCGCCGGTCTTCATTTCGGCGATTTTGCCTTGGCCGAGGACCATGCCGCCGATGAGTTGGACGTCGAAGGGGCGGGCTCGGAAGGGGGGCTTGGATTCGGGGTAGAGCTCTCGGACGGCGTCGTAGATCTCGTTGGGGATCTCGACGCTGATCCAGGCGGGGACGGGTTCGTTGTTCCCGAGGAAGTCTCCGGTGGGCTGCGAGGGCTCGGTGGAGTCGGCTTGGGCTTTGATGCGGTCGTAGGTGGCGCGGACGGAGTCGGGGAGTCTGGAGGGGTCGAAGTTGGCTTCGGGGTTGAAGATGTTGCGGATCCCGACGGCGCGGTCCATGGTTTCGCGTGCGACAGCGAAGACCTCGATGAGGAGGTCTACGGGCTTTTCGCCGTTGTCGTAGCGGGTGCGGAACTCTTCGGTTTTGGCTCGGAGCTGCGCGTCGGTGAGCTGGCGCATCTCGGGTTCGAGGGCGCCGATCTGCTCGACCCGGGTGGTGTAGCGTTTGACGACGCGCTCGTTGCGGGAGCCGAAGAGCTTGGAGAGGATGGGGCCGATGACGGGGATTTCGGAGCTGGCCATGTCTTGTGGTGTCCTTGGCGTTTGATTGGATCGCCAATGGGTGCGCGCCCGGACGCACGGTCGGGGCGCACGCGGTGAGGTTTGTTTGTGTGGGTTGAACGTCGCTGGCGCGTCCTCGGGGATGAGGGTGCGCGGGGAGGAGTTAGGCGACTGCGGGGGGCGGGAGATCGAGAAGACGCTCGTCGAGGATGACGGCGCGGGCGAAGGCGTTCGCGCGGGGCGCGGGGATCGCTCGGGGGGTGTCGATCTCGTCGAGATCGATGCGGATCTCTCGGGGGGTCTGCTCGTGGGAATCGACGAGGTCCCGGAAGGCCTGGAAGACGGGGGCGGAGATCCGAGCGACACGGGTTCGCTCGATGGTTCCGGAGCAGGCGGAGGAGGCGAGCGCCATGGAGGAGACGAAGAGGTGGACCCCGAGCGCGGCGACAACCCAGACGGCGACGGGGCTCGTCGAGTCCTGGTGGGTGGTCGGGTTGGGGGTGGCGCGGTGGCGCATGGTCTGGAGATAGTATCGACGAAGAAGGGCTCGGGTGCGAACGAATCCGGGTTCTGGAGTGGTGCTTTGGGTCCGGTGACGCGGATTCCTCGATTCTCAAGGCGGATACGGCGCAACGTCCGATATGGAAGGAGCCCCTGGTTGGGGGTATACGGGATGACTGAGAAGCACGAGACGACGGAACGGAAGGACGGATCCATGCTTGCGACGCGCCAGGCCCTGACTCCCACACGCGATTCGATCACCCATAAGTTCACGATCGATCGGCACGAGGGGTACCTCACGATCGGGCTGTACACGGATGGGACCCCGGGGGAGATTTTCATCAAGATCGCGAAGGAGGGGTCGGCGATCTCGGGGATGTGTCAGGCGTTCTGTCGGGCGTTCTCGATCGCGCTCCAGTACGGGCTCCCGGTGGATGAAGCGGTGAAGCGGTTCAAGGGGATGCGGTTCGAGCCCCACGGGTCCACGAACAACCCGGACATCCCGATGACGGATTCGATCATCGACTACGTGGCTCGGTACTTGGAGCTTGAGTTCGGGTCGAACGCGCGACGGAACTGAGTCGATCCGACTCCCCCGCTCTTCATTTGGACATCCTGTTCGTGGTTATGCGATCCGGTTCGGGGGTTGATTGCCTTCGAGGACGGCGCGGATGTTCTCCTGGACCATCTCGGTCATGGCTTCGCGCCAGCGGATCTCGGCGCTCCCGATGTGGGGGGTGAGGACGACCCGGTCGGAGTCGATGAGCCCTTGGTGGACCTTGGGTTCGTGCTCGAAGACGTCGAGCCCTGCGCCCCAGAGGCGTTCTTCCTGGAGCGCCTGGACGAGGGCGGATTCATCGACGACGGGTCCTCGCGCGGTGTTGACGAGGATGGCGTCGGGTTTCATGAGTCGGAGGCGTTGGTCGTTGATGAGGTGACGGGTGGAGTCGGAGAGGGGGGTGTGGATGGAGACGACGTCGGCGCTTTGAAGTCCTTCGTCGAGGGTGACGCGCCGGGCTCCGAGGGGAGCCATCTCGAAGTCGATGTGTTTGGATCGTGCGACGTAGGCGATGCGCATCCCGAAGGCCTTGGCGCGGAGCGCGGTTGCGTATCCGATCCGTCCGGCGCCGACGATGAGGAGCTCTTTGTTGCACAGGTCGATCCCGAGGAAGTCGGCCATCCCGAGGGGTCCGCCTTGTGGATAACGCTCGGATCGGGTGTATCGGTCGGCTTCGATGATGCGCCGGGCGCATCCGAGGATGAGGAGGAAGGCGATGTTGGCGGTGCCTTCGGTCACTGCATCGGGGGTGTTGGTGACGGCGATCCCCCTTGTTTTGCAGGCGTTGAGATCGATGTTGTCGTAGCCGACG
>JALUWX010000026.1 GCA_027019265.1 Phycisphaerales bacterium | reverse complement strand
TCCCCCAGATTCACCACCGCATAGATCGCCCCCGGAACCACCATCCCCCCCAGCGCCGCCGCGATCGGGAGCGCCGCGTTCTTCACACTCCGCAGCTCCCCCACCAACACCTCACGCTTGATCTCCAATCCCACCAGCAAGAAGAACACCGCCATCAACAGATCGTTGATCCACAGAATCAACGCCTTCTCCAGACCCCAATCCCCAAACCCCACCCGCACCGTCGTCTCGTGAAACAACGCCACATAGCTCGCGCTCGCCCCCGAGTTCGCCCACACCATCGCCCCCAACGCGAACACGATCAACAGAATCCCCCCCGCCGCCTCGAACCGCATAAACCGCTGGAACGGCGCCACCACACGATCCGCCGCGCCACGCGCGACACCCGCATCAGGACTCGGGATCTCAACAGGTCCAGCCATCGCGACCCATCGTCATCACCCACCACACAACAGTCCAGATCACCAATCCAAAAATCGTACAACCAAACCGATCCGCATATCTGATTTCAAACCCACACACCCCACCCGCACACACAACACAAAAAAGACCCGATGCCGAAGCACCGGGTCCCACACATCAAGACATCACAACGCTCAGACGGCCGTCGCGCTCGTGGAATCACCCTTCGCAAACGAGAACGTCGTCCCGCTCGCATCCACCACGATCCGATCCCCGCGCTCGAACTCGCCCGAAAGGATCTTGCTCGCAAGCGGATTCTCGATCCGCCGCTGGATCGTCCGCGCCAAAGGACGCGCCCCATACGCAGGGTCGTACCCCTCCTGCGTCAGCTGCGCCAGCGCCGCGTCCGTCAGCTCCAGCGTCATCCCGCGCTCCGCAAGACGCGCCGTCAATCCCTTGAGCTGGATCCGCGCGATCGTATCGAGCAGCGACTTCCCGAGCTGATGGAACACCACCGTCTCGTCGATCCGGTTCAAAAGCTCCGGCCTAAAGAACGGCTCACGCATCCCCACATTCAGATTCGCGTTCATCTCACCCGACTCAAGATCGGGCTTCAAACCGCTCGCATCAAGATCCGCACCGGGACCACGACGGATCAGGTCACGCACCGCCGCCTCGATCTCCCAATCCTCCGCGCCCTTCTCAGCCATCGACAGGATCTTCTGCGATCCGATGTTGCTCGTCATCACCACCAAGGTGTTCTTGAAGTCCACCGTCCGGCCCTGACCGTCCGTCAGACGGCCATCGTCGAGCAGCTGCAGCAACACGTTGAACACATCCGGGTGCGCCTTCTCGATCTCATCGAACAAGATCACGCTGTAAGGACGACGCCGCACCGCTTCCGTCAGCGCACCACCCTCCTCATACCCGACATACCCGGGAGGCGCCCCGACCAATCGAGCCACCGCGTGCTTCTCCATGTACTCCGACATGTCGATCCGGATCAACGCATCCTCGGTATCAAACAAGAACGCGGCCAGCGCCTTGCACGTCTCCGTCTTCCCCACACCCGTCGGCCCAAGGAACAAGAAACTCCCGATCGGTTTCGTCGGATCACCGAGCCCCGCGCGTGAGCGCCGGACCGCATCCGACACCGCGC
Organism: Phycisphaerales bacterium; assembly: GCA_027019265.1. GTDB lineage: Bacteria > Planctomycetota > Phycisphaerae > Phycisphaerales > UBA1924 > UBA1924. Next base: position 1,928 of record JALUWX010000026.1, on the reverse strand, counting down.
GCAGCGCCTCGTCCTGACCCACCACCCGCTCGCGCAGATGATCCTCAAGACGGACCAGCTTGTCCCGCTCGCTCTCCACGAGCTTCGACACCGGGATCCCCGTCCAGCGCGACACGATCTGCGCCACCGCTTCCGGGTCCACCTCTTCCTTGATCAGCACATCCCCGCTCGCCTGACGCGCATCGATCGCGTGCTCCGCGTCCTCCAGCTTCTTCGTCAGCTCCGCGAGCTCCCCGTACTGGATCCGCGCCGCCTTCTCGAGATCACCCACGCGCTGCGCCTGCTCGAGCTCGATCCGCTTCGCCTCGATCTCGCTCTTGATCGTCCGAGCCACATCCAGGTCCTTCTTCTCCGCGTCCCACCGCGCCGTCAGCGCGTTGTTCTTCTCGCGCAAGCCCGAGAGCTCCGCCTCCACGCGCTCGATCTCCGCCGTGTTCGCATCGGACTCGTCCTCGAGCTTCAGCGCCTCGCGCTCGATCTCGAGCGACATGATCCGTCTCCGGAGCTCATCGAGCTCGTGAGGCATCGACTCGATCTCCATCTTCAGCGAACTCGCCGCCTCATCAACCAGATCGATCGCCTTGTCCGGGAGGAACCGATCCGAGATGTACCGATCACTCAAGCTCGCAGCCGCAAGGATCGCGCTGTCCTGGATCCGCACCCCGTGGTGCGTCTCGTACCGCTCCTTCAAGCCGCGCAGGATCGCCACCGTCTCCTCGACACTCGGCGCATCGACCAGCACCTTCTGGAACCGGCGCTCAAACGCCGCGTCCTTCTCGATGTGCTTGCGGTACTCATCCAGCGTCGTCGCCCCGATACACCGCAGCTCCCCGCGCGCCAGCGCGGGCTTGAGCAGGTTCCCCGCGCTCACCGCGCCCTCCGCCGCGCCCGCGCCGATGATCGTGTGCAGCTCGTCGATAAACAGGATCACCTGACCATCCGACGCGCTCACCTCGCGCAGCACCGCTTTGAGCCGATCCTCGAACTCACCCCGATACTTCGCGCCAGCAAGCAACTGCCCGACATCCAGCGCCATGATCCGCTTGTCCTTCATCCCCTCCGGACAATCACCGTTGACAATCCGAAGCGCGATCCCCTCCGCGATCGCCGTCTTCCCAACGCCCGGCTCACCGATCAGCACCGGGTTGTTCTTCGTCCGCCGGGACAGCACCTGGATCGTCCGCCGGATCTCCTCATCACGACCGATCACCGGATCCAGCTTCCCCTCCCGCGCCCGATCCGTCAGATCGATCGCGTACTTCGAGAGCGACTCGTAGTTCGCTTCCGCCCCAGCGTCGTTCACGTTCTTCACACCCGATGCCTCACGGATCGACTTCACCGCCGCTTCCACATCCTTCGTCTCGATCCCCGAAACCTTGAGCAGCTCCTTCGCCGCGCCCCCCACCTGCGTCAGCGCGATCAGCAAGTGCTCGCACGACACGAACGAATCGCCCATCGCCTTCGCCGAAGCGTCCGCCTTCGCCAGGATCTCCATGATCTCCCGACCACTCGACCCCGCGCCCGAACTCGTCGTGGGAAGCCGCTTGAGCTCACCCTCCACCAACGAACGCACCTTCCCCACATCCGCGCCGATCCGAGCCACAATGCTCGCCCCAGCCCCATTCTGATCCTCAACCAGCGCGCTCAGCACATGGAGCCCCCCGACCTCCGGGTGACCCGCACCCATCGCCCCCTGCTGCGCCGCCCCAAGCGCCTGCTGCGCCATCGTCGTCATCCGGTCCATCATTGCAACACCTCCTATTCCTTCAGCAGCCCAAACCGAAGCCCGAGCCGCACACGTGTCTGCACCCCACACATTGCAAACCGCGCGCCAACCCCCCAAACCACCCCCCACACCCCCCCAGCACCCCCCCGACACCCCAAAACCACCCTGAATCACACCCAACCCCACCCCCACACCGCCATCC
>JALUWX010000025.1 GCA_027019265.1 Phycisphaerales bacterium | reverse complement strand
ACGCCCTTGAGCCCCCCGCGCGTCCACCGATACACCCCCGGATACAGCGTCGAATCCGAGGAGATGATCTTGATCCCCGTCGGACCCGGGTTCATCGGGAACTTGGGGCGCCCCCCGGGATTCGCGTCGTCCGTCGCGCGACGGTTCACCGACCCATCAAAGAACAACAAAGGCTGATCCGTCCCGGGCTCGAAGAACAGCTTGTCCTCCGAATCCGAATCATGACGCGCGAACGTGTCGAACATGTGCACCTTCGACGACGGGAACGCAACCTCGAACCAACGCCGATTCTCGAGATAGTCCGCCGAGCGATTGAAGCTCGTCCACACGTTCCCGTGCTGACTCATGGGGAGCCGCGCCCCCGTCTTCCAGTCGAGACTGTACGCCGCCGGGATCAGCTCATAGCTGCTCTCGAACTTCCGGCGCACCTCCGAGTTCGAGAACTCCTCGAACGGGGTAAAGAAACGATCCTCCTGCTCCTCGTCCTCCGGGCACACCGCCGTCGGCTCCTCCCCGCTCCCCGTCAGGTACTCGAAGAACACCGTGTGCGAGAACCACACCGTCGGGATCCAGTTGCCCGCCGTCGCGTTCGGATTCCCCGAGCGTGTCCGAACGATATCCAGCGCCTGATTCACCACCGATTCCCGATCATCCACCGCCGTCCGCAGATCCGAGTAGCGGGTCTCCTGGGTCACCCCGCCCTTCCACGACAGCGCGGGGATGTACTCACGGAAATCGTCGCTGTACATCCGGGACCCCGTCCCCATCTGGCGCATGTTCGACGCGCAGACCACCGCGCGAGCCGACGACCGCGCCGAGCTCAGCGCCGGGAGCAACAACCCCACCAGCACCGCGATGATCGCGATCACCACCAGCAACTCGATAAGCGTGAACCCCCCCGCGCGCCACGATGGACCACGCCGGGACGTCATCCCAGCACCACCAACGCGATCGCAAGCGCGGTTACACTCGCCGCGCACCCGAGCGAGATCCACGTGCGCGACCGTTCCCGGCGCCACGCACGCTGAAGCCGCGCCACCGCGCGAGACAGATCATCGATCCGCGCTTTGGTGTTCGGATCCGCCGCGCCCGCCCCGCCGCTCCCCCCACCGTTGGTGCCCGATCCCGACCCGGACCCCGCGCCCCCATCGAGACTGATCGCGGGACCCGCGATCCGCTCCGCGCCCTGCGCCTCGCTCGCATGGAGCGCCAAGGCCTCCGCGCCCGGAACCCCCGCGATCGCCCTCACCGGACCGAGCCCCATGTGCTGCCGATCCCGATCCGCGCTGAACGTCTCCCCACACGACTTGCACCCGAACATCTCCGCGTTCGCGTCAGCCCCGCAGTTGTGACAATGCCCCAGCAGATGCGCCACCCCGGGGGTGTGCTTCGCGAGCATCCAGAACTGATTCGTGCTCGGACCCCGGACCACTGAGTGACCCGTGATCCCCCCCGACTCCACCATCTTCCGGAGCGTCGAGTAGTTGCACCCCGGACGGTGCGCCGACTTCTCGTCCCGCACAAACCAAGGCCCCATCTGGTTCTGCGAAGCCTGACGGGACAACGGGTCGAACCGCGCCGAGCACGTCCCGCACCGCCCCGAATCGGGGCTCAACGACCCACAGAACGGGCACACGATGGTGCGCATCCTGGGTTCGGGCATGGTCCCGGCCACCGAGAGCGCCGAAGCCATCGCCCGCGCCCGGTTCGGGCCGATCTCGATCCCCTGATCCTGATTCATCGTCTCATCCATGGACATACACACTACCCGCAACAGATCCTTCGCACAAAGCCATACGCCCGATCTCCCCCATCGGTTGACCCCATCTACGCAGAGCGCTCAGATCGTCCATGATGCGCCCGATCCGACCAGGACCTCTCGTCACGATCCTCCCCCTCCTCCCGCTCGTGATCGGCGCGTGCGCCTCCGATCCCGGTCCCGGGTTTCCATCGGGCGCATCGGCGAAATCTCCGGGGTCATCGGACATCATCGCGCTCGTGGACTCGCGCCCGGTCCGGAGCTCCGATCTCCACGACGAACTCGCGGAACGCGCGGGATCCGCGGCCCTCGAGGAGCACATCCTGTCCGATCTGCTCGACGAGATCGCGCGCCGGGAATCCATCACCATCACGGACGACGACATCGCGCGGGAGCAGGAGTCTCTGATCCGGATCATCAGCGACCGATCGGAGTCGGCGCCCCAGCTCATCGACCAGGTCCGCGCCGCGCGCGGGCTCGGTCCGACGCGCTATCCCAAACTCCTGAGGCGCAACGCGATCCTCCGCGCGCTCATCGCCGACGACCCCGACGCGCAGCGCGCGATCGACTCGGAAATCCAGAGCGCCCTCGACCTGGCGCGGTCCGACAGCGCCGAGATCCGGCTCGCTGTTTTCCAGAACGTCGGTCAAGCCACCGACGCGCGCCGCGCGATTCTTGAAGCGACATCCGAATCGCGCGAATGGATTTTCGCGCGGGTGGCGGCGGAGTTGTCGGCGCATCCGTCCGCGCCGCGCGGGGGGTATATCGCACGGCTCCGGATGCGCGATGCGGGGTATCCGTCGGCGATTACGTCGGCCGCGCGTGATGTGGGGGTCGGGGAGGTGTCGGGGATCGTGGCGACGAACGAGGGCGCGGCGTTGGTGTATGTGATCTCGAGATCACCCGGTCCTGTGCTGGATGATGCTGAGGTGGACACGATCTCGCGCCGGGCTCGGGCGGTGGCTTCGGCGGCGCAGATGGAGGCGCGGGCGCGCGCGATTCTGGATCGCGCGGACATCATTGTGATGGACGGCTCGGTGTCGTGGTCGTGGCGAACGGGGCGCTGAGGTGCGCGCGCACGAACAGGGTTTTGTTCCACGTGGAACAAATGGGGCCGTCGGTGATCTTGCGGTCTGGGCGCTGGTGTATTCGGTTGGTTTGTATCTGCTTACAACCGTGTTTGTGCGCACGGATTGGTGCGGTGCATGCGCGCTGTATGTGGGGTTGTGCGCACACGCGGGGTACTTGTTTGATCGGGTGAAGCTGCGGGATCGGGAGCTGGATCCGGCGGATCTGGCGGCGTATCCGGCGCGGCATGTGTTTTTGCGGCGTCATGCTCGGGTGATCCGGGTGGTGATGGTTTTGGAGTGGGTGGGTGCGGTGGTTGTGGGTGCTTGGTTGCACTGGGCGCTGGGGGTGTTGGTTTTGGGTGGGGTGGTTGCTGGGGTGGTGTATTCGGGGTGGCCGGCGGGGTCGGGGCGGAAGCGGGTGAAGGACTGGCGCGGGGTGAAGGCGGTGGCGGTTGCGACGGCGATTGTGGGGCTGGCGATGCATGCGGCGCTGCTCCCGGGTGGGGTGTGGGAGACGGCGGATTGGGTTCGGGTTGGTTGGGTCGGGGTTGGGGCTTGGTTGCTGGTGTGTGGGGACGCGATTTTGTGTGATCTGGATGACACGGAGGCGGATCGTCGGTTCGGGACGATGAGTGTGCCCGTGCTTGTGGGGCAAGGGGTTGCGGGGGT
>JALUWX010000024.1 GCA_027019265.1 Phycisphaerales bacterium | reverse complement strand
GCCCCCGACCCCTTCGCCCCCCTCCTCGCCCTGCGCGACATGAGCACCAACGACCAGTTCCACGCGCTCATCGACGACACCACGGTCATGATCGCCAGCGCCGCATCGACCGACCCCGCGCTCACCCTCGACGAATCAGCACTCCCCCCGCGCGTCCGTCTCCCCCTCGCACGCGAGCGCCTCCGCCGAACCGACACGCGCGAAGACTCAATCCGCACCCTCCTTGACCTCTCGCGCACCGAGGACACCACCATCGCCCCCCAAGCCCTCTGGCTCACATGCCTCGGCGCGAGCGCCGAATCCTCCAAGTCCAGCACCCGCGCCCTCATCGAAGCCGCATCGAACCTCGCGCAGCGCTTCCCGTCCGACCCCAACACCCCCCGCGCCCTCGCCGGCGCGATCGAACGCGCCAAAGAATCCAACGACCCCAACCTTGAAGCCCTTCTCCGAAGCGCCATCGCTCTCGCCCCCACGCGCCCCGAGATCGACCTCTGGCGCCTCGACCTCGCGCGCCTCACCACCGACACCACCGAGCGCACCACCCTCGTCCGCGCCCTCACCCCCAACACGCGCGAGTCCGACCTCGGATCCGAGCTCCTCGTCGAGCACACCACCCCCAACACCGACCCCCGACAGCTCGCGCGCACCCTCCGAGACCTGGGCTCCCCCCTCGCGCGGGACTACGCGATCCGCGCCGCAACCCTCGACATCGACTCCAACCCGCGCAGCGCCGCAACCCTCCTCACCCCGTACCTTTCCGAACACCCGGCCGACCCCGACACCTCGATCCTCTTCGCCCGCGCCGAGCTCGCGCTCAACAAACCAACCGACGCGCTCGCGCGACTCACCCCCCTCACCGACACCCTCGACCGGGACGACCCGCGCTACTGGCGCGTGTGGACACTCATCATCGAAACCACCATCGAGCACGGCTCCATCGCCGATCAACGCCTCGCCAGCGCCCACCTCACACGACTCGCGCTCATCGACCCAAATCTCGGCCCAGAACCCTTCGCATCCCGTCTCACACGCGCGCGCAACACGCTACACTCGAACCCGTGAGCGCCACCACCACCCAACCGACACACGACATCGTGACCGAGCACGCAACCACAACCCCCAGCGAACTCCCACCCGCGCTCCTCAGCGCCCTCAAAGGCCGCTTCATCGTCTTCGACGGCCCCGACGGCTCGGGCAAATCCACCCAGCTCCACACCTTCCTCACCGCCGTCCGAAACGCAAAGCTCCCCGTCACCGAAGTCCGCGAACCAGGCGGCACCGAAACCGGCGAGCGCATCCGCGCCACCCTCCTCGATCACCTCGATCGAGAAACCATGAACCCGCGCTGCGAGATGCTCCTCTACATGGCCTCCCGCGCCCAGCTCTGCGCCCAGGTCATCCGCCCCGCGCTCGACCAGGGACACCTCGTCGTCGCCGACCGCTTCGTCTCCTCCACCTTCGCCTACCAAGGCGCCGCCGCCGGGATCCCCTACGCCGAGATCAAAGCCGCCGCCGAAATCGCCATGCAAGGCACCGAGCCCGACACCACCCTCATCTTCGACGTCGACCAGAAGACCGCCGCCTCGCGCCTCTCCCCCCTCCTCGACCGGATGGAAGCCAAAGGCGCCGCCTTCCACGCCAAGGTCCGACAGGGCTACCTCGATCTCATCGACTCCGACCCCAACCAACAACGCTATCTGAGGGTCGATGCGACCGGCGAACCCAGCGCCGTCTTCGAGAACATCATCGACGTCCTCACCCGTCGTTTCCTGAACCACGACGAAACAAACCCCCACCGCTAAGCCCCGCCCACGTCTCATAATCCCGCTCTCCGGGCATTTCCCGTCGCGCACCACACAACTCCTGCTACGCTGGACGCTCCCTCAACCCGGAAGGAAGCGCCGTGTACACCAAGCATCTCTCCATCGCAACCGCGCTCCTCCTGAGCTCCGCCGCGCACGCGCAACACACCATCACCCGCGCCTTCGCACCCGCGTTCACATCACTGGTGTCCCAAGACACCGACGGCAGCTTCAACCTGCTCACCATCGACGCCCCGGACTTCCAGTCCTTCGCCGGCCTGGACTACGACCGCACACGCCAGCGCGTCGTCTTTATCGCAAAGGAAACCAGTTCAGCCCGCCTCGTCACCGTGGACGCCTCCCTCGACCCAGCATCCCTCCTCACCATCCGAGAAGGAATCGATATCAACGCGCAAGAGGTCTACGTCGATCCCGATTCCGGACGGATCTACTGGTGGGAGAACGACGAGATCATCAGCGTCAACCACGACGGCACAGGCACACCCATCGTCGAAGCCGACAACGTCCCCGAACCCGAAAACATGGACATCGACACCGACCGCGGGTTCTACGCCGTCATCTCCTCGGATGACCTCATGATCGGAAATCTCGACGGGGTCTCCTCCGCCCCCCCCACCCTGATCCCCCATCAGATGTCCGGCGGAGTCCAGCTCGGACTCGCCATCGAACCACGCTCGGGTGATATCTACTGGACCGAACTGGACGAAGCAGGAGGATTCACAGGCACCGCGTCCGCCGTCTACCGAGTCCCCCACAACACCCCGCTCGCAACCCCCGAACGCCTCCTGGGCTCAGAAGTCCACCTGCTCGGACTCGTCCAGATCTTCTTCGACGTCGCCGTCGTCGGAGACCAACTCGCGGCCGGATCATCCAGAGGCCTCGGCCAGGATCCCCTACTCACCATTCTCAACACCACCACCAACCGGATCACGCACGAAATCGAGTCGCTCGCCATCGACGGACTCGCCATCGCGTACGACGTTGACCCCATCCTCAACCACCCCGTCAACGCGATCGCCAACCAGGGCACCACCCAAAGCTTCGAGGTCAACCCCTCCGACGAACTCTCCACCTACCAATGGTCCCGCAACGGATCCCCCCTCATCGACGACGGGCGCATCTCCGGATCCACCGAGAACAAACTCATCATCAACAACGCCATGCTCTCCGACTCTGACACCTACACCTGCACCGTCACCACCTCGCTCGGCGAATCCCAGACCAGCAACCACGCCATCTTCGCCGTCCGAGGATCCACCGAACCCGTCTGCGAAGCCGACTGGACCAACGACGGCGAGCTCGACTTCTTCGACGTCTCCGCCTTCCTCCAAGCCCTCCTCGCCGGGTGCCCCTGACCCACACCCCGAGCCCACCCTCCCTATCCTGACAGGACATGCCCGATGACGCACTCCTCCCCATCCTGATGATCCCCATCGCGTTCCTCTGCGGCGCGATCCCCTTCTCCTACCTCATCGGACGCGCCAAAGGCGTTGACATCCGAACCCACGGCTCCGGAAACCCCGGCGCCACCAACCTCGGACGAGTCCTCGGCCGACCCTACTTCTTCCTCGGGTTCTCCGCCGATCTCGCCAAAGGGCTCTGCCCCACACTCCTCACCGGACACTTCCTCGGGGTCCTCGGAACCCTCGATGTCCCCGAACGCGCCGCATGGATCTGGCTCGGCGCCATGGCCGCCTCCGTCCTCGGCCACATGTACACCCCCTTCCTCAAGTTCAAAGGCGGCAAAGGCGTCGCCACCGGGCTCGGCGCCCTCATCGGCGTCATGCCCGCCATGACCATCGCCGCCGTCGGCGCCTTCATCGTCTACAGCATGACCCTCGCCCTCTGGCGCATGGTCGGCCCCGCCTCCTCCATCGCCTCCGCCACCCTCCCCGTCTGGGTCTACCTCGTCTTCGAGAACAAAGAGAAGCTCGACGAACGACTCATCCAATCCCAATCCCAGTTCGCCGACACCCCCGCCGCCGACATCGATCAGATGGTCCCCAACCACGCAACCCCCTTCCTCATCGTCGCCGTCCTCCTCGCCGTCCTCGTCATCTACAAACACCGCGCCAACCTCGGACGCGCCATGCGGGGGGAAGAACCCAAACTCGGGGAGCGCAAACCCGCTCCCACCACGACGGACACCCCCGTCTCCGAGTGATCCTCCCTATCCCCCTCCCCCATCCCCCACCAAGGGGACCAAAGCTCAACCTCCACAACCCCTTGCGCCGATAACCACAGGTCGGCGCTGGCGCATCGGTTGCGCCCCGCACAAACCGAGCACGAAACGGGATCTGAAACACAAGCGGACCCTCCACCCGGTCGATCGGTTGACAGAGTCGTGGGCGCACTCACCTGGTTCTCAGGAGGTTCCCATGTCTCGAGACAGGAGCCAACCCGTGCCCGATCTCAGACTCACAAGCGACGCCGACCAACCCGATCCCCCCGCGCCCCTCCCCTTCGCCCCCTCCGACAAGGGACGAAGCGCCGAGCGCAAGGACAAGAAGGACGACGCCGTGGACGCCATCGACTTCGCACAACGCGCACTCCGAGACGCCGAATCCAAAATGGACGAGCTCCAACAGCTCTGGCGCGAAGAAGAAGAATCCTTCCGCATCATGGACTGGATGAACGACCCCGACGACGACGGCCCCGCCGCCGCCTAACCCCGTCCACAACACACAACCTTCAAACCTCTACACCCCCCGAATCACAGGCTCAGTTCGGGGCCCCCTCACCCCCGCGCCCGCCGACGCGCCGGCAACATCAACAACCCACCCAATAACGCCCCCAAGCTGTAGGCCCGAACCCTACGACTCTTCCTTCGCGCGAAGCACCACAAACGTCTCATCGTCCACCCGACGCGCCAAGCCCGTGAACTGACGAACGTGCCACACCAAACGCTCCGCGATGTGCTCCGCGCTCGAATCGGGCTCCTCGGACAGAATCGACCCCGCGGCCTCCATCAACCTCGGCCTCCCGAACCGCTGCTTCTCGAAATCGATCGCGTCCGTCACCCCGTCCGTGTACACAATCAGCGCCTCCCCAGGCGCAAGCACCCGTGAGCACATCTCGTACGCCTCATGCTCCTGAACCCCGGCCACGAGCCCCGACCCCTCGAGCAAACCCGTCCGGAACCCATCCCCTTCCTTCGTGATCAGAATCGGGGGCTCATGCCCCGCCGTCACGTAATCGAGCCGGCGCTCGCTCGGGTCGTACAGCCCGAACCAGATCGTCGCGAACTCCGACACCGTCGTGTCGCGCGTGATCGCATCGTTCGTGCGCTCCATGACGCGCGACACGTCATCGCTCAGCTCCGCATAAGCCCTGAGCGTCGCGCGCACCGCGCTCATCAGCAAACCCGCGCCCACACCCTTCCCCACCACGTCCCCCACGATGATCCCCAGCTTCCCGCGCATCTCGAACAGGTCGTAGAAGTCCCCAGCGATCTCCGCGCTCGGCCGGAACCGCGCCGCAAGGTCCAGCCCACCCACACTCGGGATCCGCGCCGGGAGCATCCGCTGCTGCACCTGCGCCGCAAGCTTGATCGCGCGCTGGGTCCGCCGTTCCCGCGCTTTGAGTTTCAGCAACCGTGCCTGCTCCACACCCATCGCCGCCGACTGACCGATCGAACGGATCAACCGGCGCTCCGCGCCCGTGAACGCGCGCTTCGTCCGTGAGTACAACCGGATCACCCCGATCGGACGACCCTCGAACACCATCCCCGACCCGATGAACGACACGAGCCCCTCCCGTTCGACCATGGACCGCGCACGCACCCGCGCATCCTCGCGCAGGTCCTCGACCGTCACCACCTTCCCCTCCAGACACGCGCGATCGAACCTCCGATCATCCGACAACGGGGTTGGATCGCTCAGCCATCCCTCGCTGAGACCCCGCGCCGCGCTCCGGGTCAGCTCGTCCTCCCGATCCACGCGCGTCAGCCCCTCCGAATCCTCCGGGAGCAGCATGATCGCACCAGCATCAAGATCCAGCGCCTCCAGCGCCGCATCCAGCGCGAGCCCCAACGTCTCGTCCACACGACCCCCGGCAACGAGCAGCGCGTTCAACCGATACAGCACCTCGATCTCTTTGATCCGCAGGCGCAGCTCCGCGACATCCGCGCACATCTCCCTCGTCACCGACGTGATCAGTTCCCCCACACGCTCCACGAGCGACCTCGTCCCGTGCTCGGGCTCCCCCGGCCCCACCACCACCGACCCGATGATCGCTTCCCCCACTCGCACCGGGAGCACCCGCGCCCCCTCCGGGATCGATCGAACCTCCCCAGCCCCGCCCTCGACATCGAGCACCAACCCACGCTCGTCGCGCAGCTCCAGCTCGATCCCCGAAAGCTCGCTGATCGACGCGCACAACCGAGCTACCGAACCGTCGGTCCAATAGTCCCTCAGCGAATGCGTGATCGCGCCGCTCGTCCCGTGCAGCGCCACCTCGCTCGGCGCTTCGTTCATCCCCCGGCCCCTGCGCCGGACTGATCAAGCCACACCAACCCAAGCACACGCGCCAGACGCGCATCGCTCTCGCTCCCGAGCTCATCCATCACCGAGAACCCGTCACGGATATCCCCCTCGTCCCCGAGCTGATACCCCAGGTATGCAATCAACAACCCGCACGCAACACGCACCCGATCCGTCTCCGGCACCTTCCCCACCGCAAACCCATCCACCCCCGAACGCTCCCGGAGCGTCACCACCAGATCACGCAACCGATCGGGCTCGGGGAGCAACTCACCCGAATACCGCTGCGCCATCACCTCGGGATGCTCCATCAGCACCGTCTGCAGGTTCACGCTCGCGCTCAGCACCATCCCCGCCCCGATCTGCGCATGGAGCCGACCCACCTGCGCCGACACGTCCCCGTTCCGAGTCGCCATCGCCCGGGTAAACCGCTCCTCGGCCTCGAAGTACCGACCCCGCTGAAGCAGCCGCTGACCCGACAGCATGTGCTCCCCGTACAGATCACGCGCCTCCGCGTCCGGATCCACAAGGAACAGCACCTCCTTGTTCGATGCGCGGATCACCTCGAGCGTGTCCGGATCAACCGTGATCCCACGACCCCGTGTCGGATCGATCACCAACCCATCCCCGACCGCGCCCTCGCCCTCCGCCGTCTCATCCGGATCCGTCAACGACGTCGGCGCACGCAACCCCAGGATGTCCTGCTGGAGCGTCGTCAAACGCTTCGACAACCACTGATCCGTCGAAAGCGCCGACTCATCGTCCGCGCCGTTCGGATCCGACGAACCCGGAGTCGTTGTCCCCGGCGCCGTGGAACCCGGGATCGTCGTCCCCGGATCCCGATCCCCCGTGTCATCCTCCCCCTCCTCCGTCAACGCCCGCTCCAAACGCTCCCGCTCGCGCACCTGCTCCACACGCTCGCGCACCTGATCGATCACATCGTCGTACGACGACAACGTCCGATCCACGGGCTGCGCCCGAGCCGCTCGCGCCTTCGCCGCCTGATCCTCCAAAGGCGTGTTCGTCAGCCCCGTCAACGGCGAAGCCACCACCCCGTACGCGCTCCGATCGATCCCCGACGCATACACACTCACCAACTCCGGGTTGAGCCCCGAAGTCGATCGATGGGTGCTCGTTGATCGCATCGCCCCCGTCAACCCACCCGTGTCCAGCTGCGATAGCAGATCCACCGACCCGTCGATCCTCGAAGAAACCGGATCCACCCCGCGATCGAGCCCCGAGTTCGCCGCCGCTTGCACCCGACCCGACGACCCGTATGAACCCAACCTCGACACACTCACGTCCCCGAGCAGGTTCGACGTGATCCGGGACCCCGTCGTCAGCGCGAACTGATACTGCAGCGCATCCGTCCCACGGATCCCCATCCCGGCCAGCCCCGAATACACCGAGTCACGACGGAACGAGTACAACGAATCCGACCCCAGATCCCCCCGGAACTCGAACGGCGCCGAATACCCCAGATCACCACGGAAACTCACACCCCCAGGCGCATTCCCCGTCGCGATCGCGTTCCGGAACTCGATCTCGCGCTGCAAGCTCGGGACCCGGTAGTTCAGCCCCCCCGACCCCACGCGCGTGTTGCTGTCCAGCACACGACCATCCCCGAGGACCCGCCCGTCCCCGAGCGCGTTCTGCGCCATCGCCGGCGACACCGCGAACATCGACCCCCAAACCACCAAAGGTCCGAGAACCGAACGAGACATACTGCGCTTCCGTGGGTGTGTCATCTGCATCTCTATTCTACTCGTCAAAGCGACCCCTCGGTTCGCACAAATCACCCCTTCGTCCGATCCCAACACGCAAAAATCCCCACCCATCCGAGCGGGGACCCCGACTCCCAGACCCGAATGTCCCTTCCGTCTCAGAGCGAGCGAACCTCGTCCGGAGCCCGCATCAGCGACCGGACCGGAGCGCACAGCGACTCGTCGGCCTCGCTCACAAGCAGGTACAGCACCCCGTCCTCCGTCCAGACGTACAGCGACTCCCCGTGCTCCGCGCACGCCTCGGAATCCACCTTGTACGTCACACCCTCCTCGATCGAGAGCAACCCCGGATCCGGCGCGATGAACAGACTCACCCGGACATCCTCCCCGCCGAGCCCACCACGCGCATCGAACCGGAGGTGCGCCGAGCTCGACGTCGAAGGCACATGGCACGCGCCCCCACCGTAGAACAACAGCTCAACCCCCGTATCCCCGAGCTCCTCCCCGACCGACTCCGGGATCGCCACCGGACGCGCGAACTCATCCGAGAACCGCGCCACCGCAGAACGCAGATCACGCTCGTCGAACTTCGCGTTCGCCGCTTGTTCCACCGAGCACCGCACGTGCTCCCGCGCCACGAAATCCCCCATCCGCTCCGCATAGTTCACCACACTCGTCGTCCCTCCACCCTGCAGCGCACCAGTCTTCGCAACCCCGACACTCTGGACAATCAGCGCCCCACCAGCGAGCACCAGCACCGCCGCGAGCGCCCCCATCACCGGGGTCCTCGACCAGAACGAACGCTCACGGGTCCGCGCCCCCATCGCTTCGACCACGGATTCCGACACGTCCTCATCACGAGACTCGATCGCCATCGCGCTGATCTTCGCGCGCAGCGCCTCCGTGCACCGAGTGTCCTGGCTCATCACCCGACCACAACAACGCTTCAACGCCTTCTCGAACTCCACCTGACTCGCCGCTTCCGGGTGTTCCCCCAAGTGCTCTTCCAAGCACTTCTTCCCCTCGGGACACAGCTCATCGTCGGCGGCCGCGCGCAGCAACTCCGCAACGCTCATCCGCTTCGGATCCAACCTGTCGTGCCCGTTCCCGTCCATCGTCCGTTCCGTGTCTCCGTCCATCCCGTTCAATCCGTCGTGCCGTCCGTTCGTACCGTCAGTCGTCATAGGGCCCGTCCTTCCAAGCCCGCGCGTGAGCCCCGCTCTCGTGATCGGAACACCCCGATCACCCTGTTTCTTCCCAAATCCCAGGATCTTGCGCTCATTCCTCACCCCCCTGAGCGAACATCCGGAGCCCCAAGTCCTCCACGGCCTGTTCATCCCCCATCAGCGCGTCCGTCAGCAGCTTCCGAGCCCTGTGGAGCCGACTCATCACCGTCCCGATCGGGACCTCCAGGATCTCCGCGATCTCCCGGTACTTCAGCCCGTCCACGGACCACATCAGCAGCACCTCGCGATACTCGTCCTTCAGTCCGAGAAGCGCCTTCTTCAGCTTCTCGTCCACATGCTCGAAGTCCATCGATGAGCGATCCCAGACCGGGGGCGCCTCGTCCGGCGCTGTCTCATCGCTCGACTCGTTGAAGAACTCCTCCACCGCCGTCGGCCGACGCTTGTCCTTCTTGATCTTCGAGTAGAACACGTTGTGGGTGATCGCGAACAACCAGGACCGCATCCCCCCCGTGCCCGAGGTCGAATCGTCCTCATCGCTCATGTCCACAAAGCGCTCGATCGTCTTCGGCCGGAACGCCCGCGCGTACACCTCCTGCACGATCTCGTCCGCATCATCCGCGTTCCGAGACAACTGGAACGCCATCCGATACACCGCATCCAAGTGCGATATGGCAAGCTCTTCAAACCGTTGTCGTTCCAACTGAGCCGCCCCGCCTCTTCTCGTTGCGATCCACCAAGCGAACTGCGCCCGCAAGGTCCGTATTCCCCACGAGCCCCGAACCATATGACAATTCCCACCCCGAACCGCGCCCCGAACGACTATCGTTTCGTCCGATGACCACCGAACCCAACCAAAGCCCATACTACATCACCACCCCGATCTACTACGTCAACGACCGACCGCACATCGGGCACTGCTACACCACCCTCCTCGCCGACGTCGCCTCACGCGCCCAGCGCCTCATCGGACGAGACACCTTCTTCCTCACCGGCACCGACGAACACGCCGAGAAAGTCGTCAACTCCGCCCACGAACACGACATGACCCCCATGGAGTGGGCCACCCACAACGCGACCCGCTTCAAAGACGCATTCGCGCAGATGAACTTCTCCAACGACGACTTCGTGCGCACCACCGAAGACCGCCACATCACCCGCGCCAGCGCCGCCATCAAAAAACTCATGGACCAAGGCGACATCGAGCTCGGGGACTACGAGGGCTGGTACGACCCCTCCCAGGAAGAATACCTCACCGACACCGTCGCCAAGGAACACGACTTCAAGTCCCCCGTCACCGGAAAGCCCCTCGAGAAGCGCGTCGAGCAGAACTACTTCTTCAACCTCCCCAAGTACGAACCCTGGCTCCGCGACCAGATCGAATCCGGCGCGATCAAGGTCCTCCCCGAGCAGCGCAAGAACGAAGTCCTCGGACGACTCAAGCAAGGGCTCAACCGCGTCCCCGTCTCCCGGCGCATCAAAGAAGACACCCCCGACTGGGGCATCACCATGCCGGGCGACCCCGACCACCGGGTCTACGTCTGGATCGAAGCCCTCTGCAACTACCACACCACCATCGACACCGACGACCGACGCAAATACTGGACCGGCGACGTCGTCCACCTGATGGCCAAAGACATCCTCTGGTTCCACGCCGTCATCTGGCCCGCCATGCTCCACGCCCTCGGAGAGCGCCCCCCCACCCTCGTCTACGCCCACGCCTACTGGATCGCCGAAGGCCAGAAGATGTCCAAGTCCCTGGGCAACTTCATCGAAATCGACACCCTCGGCGCCTACGCCGACACCTTCTCCCTCGACGCCGTCCGCTGGTACCTCGCCACCCAAGGTCCCCTCGGCGCCACCGACTCCGACTTCGCCCACGCACGATTCGTCGATGTCTACAACGCCGACCTCGCCAACTCCCTGGGCAACTCCGTCTCGCGCGTCGGGAACATGATCGACAAGTACTTCAACGGCGCACTCGACCGGACCTGCAACGGCGAGTTCGGCTTCGAAGGCGGCAAAGCCCTCCAGCTCGCGCTCAAAGCCCGCGAAGACGCAAACAAACCCGTGGACGACCCCACACGCACCTTCAACTTCAACGAGTTCACCACCAACGCCGTCAACCGCGCGATCAACGCCTACGACGACCTCGACCTCGAATCCGCGCTCCGCGCCGGGCTCGACATCGTCAAACACGTGGACGACTTCATCTCCTACAGCGCCCCCTTTACCCTCGCCAAGCGCGTCGACGACCTCGAACACGCCGACAAAGCACTCGCCACCATCCTCTACTCCTGCGCCGAAGCCCTCCGCATCGCCACCCTCCTCCTCGCGCCGGCTATGCCCTCCAAATCCGCCCAGATCTGGCGCGACTGGAACTGCACCCACCTCACCGACCCCGCCGACCCCAACGCCGCATTCGTCGCGCCACTCCGAGAACTCGCAAAGTGGACCGGGGACCACAGCATCAAACCCAACCAGCACATCAACAAAGGCGACACCCTCTTCATGCGCGCCAACCCGAGCGACCCCGCGCCCGAAGCCGCCGCGCCCGCAAACGCCTAACCCCCATGCACCGCCTCGCCTACTACCACGCCCTCACCCTCGCCCACCTCCACGCATCCCACCTCCGAGACCAGGGCATCATGGCCGGCGTCCTCGGCGAACGACTCACCACCATCGCCCCCCTCTCCGCCAACAACCTCGGCCGAGGTCAGTACGAACTCGTCATCGCCACCAAACGCGCCGAACCCCAAGCCCGCGCCATCCTCGACGAACTCGAACGCAACCCCCCGACCCTCCAGGACGACTGGGAACACGACACCCAACCCGACCTCACCAAACTCGACCCCGACCTCCTCCCCCCCTGCCCCACCTGCAACCGACCCACCTCCCCCACCAGACCCCTCGGACCCTGCCCCAACTGCGGCCTCCCCCACAACCTCATCGACCTCATCATCGCCGCCCACGGCCCAGAAGCCCTCGAACCCTGCTACCACCCCAAACACCCCCTCGACGACTTCTCCGACGACGAGATCAACGCCATCGAGCTCGACTGCCCCTCCTGCGAATACCCCCTCGAAGGGCTCGGGATCACCGGGGTGTGCCCCGAATGCGCCTCCCCCTTCAACAAACGCGCCATGTTCGACGATCTCCTCGATTCTGCGCTCTGATTCACACGCAAACCCGGGTTCTCACGAGACTTCGCGCCGATCCCCTCTATCATCCCCGTCCCATGCCCCTCCCCAGAATCGCCATCGTCGGCCGACCCAACGTCGGCAAGTCCTCCCTCCTTAACCTCATCGCCCATGAGCGAGTCGCCATCGTTGACCCCACACCCGGGGTCACACGGGACCGCATCTCCTACGACGTCGAACTCGTCGCCCCCGACCTCGAAGGACCCACCAAGCGTGCCGAGATCATCGACACCGGCGGGTTCGGGGTCTACGTCACCCAGGACAACCGCTTCAACGAAGTCGGCGAAGACCTCGCGACCCTCACCGGGGACATCGAGCACCAGATCGCCGCCGCCGTCGAAAGCGCCGACATCATCCTCTTCGCCGTGGACGCGCAAGCCGGGATCACCCCCGCCGACGAAGCCATCGCCCAGAAGCTCCGTGAACAGAAGCTCGGACGACGGGACGCGCACGGCCAACTCACCCCCATCCGGGTCGTCGCAACCAAAGTGGACGACTCGGGCTGGGAACCCCACGCCTACGAACTCGCCGCCTTCGGATTCGGTGAGCCCCTCATGGTCTCCTCCAAATCCAAATACCTCCGGAGAGACTTCCTCGACAAACTCTACAACCTCACCCCCATCCTCGAGGGAGAGCCCGAACCCGAAGTCGATATGAAGCTCGCCATCGTCGGGAAACGCAACGCCGGGAAGTCCACCCTCATCAACACCCTCGCGGGAGAACCCCGCGTCATCGTCTCCGAAATCGCCGGGACCACGCGCGACGCCGTGGACGTCAAAATCGACCTCGGCGACAAATCCATCCTCGCCATCGACACCGCCGGGCTCCGCCGCAAGAAATCCTTCCAGGACAAAATCGAGTACTACGCGCTCGATCGAGCCAAACGCGCCATCGCCCGCGCCGACTGCATCCTCTACGTCCTCGACGCAACCACCGACATCTCCCAAGTGGACGAACAACTGGGCAAGCTCATCGTCGATTCCCACAAGCCCGTCGTCATCGTCCTCAACAAGTGGGACCTCGCCGACGGCCGCACCGACCACTCCGGGAAGAAAGCCACCCCCCAGCGCTACGAAGACTACATCCGCAAGGAACTCAAAGGGCTCTCCTTCGCCCCCATCGCGATCATCAGCGCCAAGCAAGGCCTCAACGTCCCCGAAGCCCTCGAGATCGCGCTCGAGATGTTCGAGCAGGCCTCCACGCGCGTCAGCACCGGACAGCTCAACCGGGTCATCAAATCCATCATCGAAGCCCGAGGACCCTCCAACAAACTCGGCGCCGAAGCCCGGGTCTACTTCGCCTCCCAGGTCAAAACCAACCCGCCGACCCTCGTCCTCGTCGTCAACGACCCCGACCGCTTCACGCTCAACTACGAGCGCTACCTCATGAACCGCCTCCGCGAACTCCTCCCCTTCGACGAGGTCCCCATCAAGCTCATCCTCCGCGCCCGCTCGCGCGTCGAGAAACGCGCCAAGAGCGCCAAGGGCTCCGACCTCCACACCCCGGACCCCGTCTCCGGCCGCTTCGACGACGACCTCTCCATCGAGTCCATCGACACCAAGGCCCTCCTCGAAGACCTCCCCGACGACGCCAGCGCCTACTTCGACGACTAACCCACCCATTGAAAAACCCGCGACCAGCGCGGGCTCAAGGGAACTCAGCTTCAAGCCGCGATCACGTCGCCGGCTTCGACTTCTCCTGCCCCTCCTCCTGCTCCACCACGCGCCCCAGCGCACTCGGAAGCTCGATCCCGGCCTGCTCCGCAAGCTCGTGCACCTGAGGAAGCGCCCCGATCATCCCCGACAGGAAGTCCGCCGTCGCGTTCTTCCCACCCGCCTTCCCAGCGCCCGAATCCCACACCGTGATCTTGTCGATCTTCAGGTTCTGGATCGCCTTCACCTGCTCCGCAACCAACTGCGGGAGCTGCTCGATCATGAGCAAGGTCGGCGCGACCTGCGGGTTCTGCGCACACGCTTCCACCAGCTTCCGGTACCCCTCCGCCTTCGCTTCGAGCACCTGCTGCACACCCTTCGCTTCCGCTTCGTACTTCGCGAGGATCGCGTCCGCAGAACCGCGTGCCTCGCGCCGTTCACGCTCCGCTTTCGCTTCCGCCTCGATCTCGATCCGCTTCTTCTCGATCTCCTGAGGCGCGAGCTGCTCCTTCGCGAGCTTCGCGAGCTCCTCCTCACGCTGCGCCATGTAGATCTTCTGACGCGCCTCCGCCGCAGCAACATCCGAACGACGATCCGCTTCCGCGCGGATCTCCGCGAGCTCCGCGTTCGACTGCGCCACCTTCGCCGACGACTCGTTCTCACCATCGACGGCCAGCGCCTCCGCGCTCGCAACCGCGATACGCTGCTCCTGCTCCGCACGCTTCTTCGCCGCGACCGTCTCCGCCTCGCGCTCCGCCGTCGCGATCTCCTGGTTCCGCTTGGACTCGACTTCCCCCGTCACCGCCTTGGCTTCGAGCTCCGCGACCGCGATGCGCTGCTGCTGCTCCGCGTTCTTCTGCCCCTGCTCCGCGAGCGATCGCTCCTCAGCAACGCGCACGTTCCGCTGCCGGACCGCCGCCGCTTCACCAACAGCGCCCTCGCGCTCCTGCTCCGCGACCTCGACCTTCGCCCGGTTGATCGCTTCCGCCGCAGCCCGCTTCCCGATCGCCTCGATATACCCCGACTCGTCCGTGATGTCCCGGATGTTCACGTTGATCAGCTCGAGACCGATCTTGTTGATCTCCTCCGCCACGTTCTCGTTCACGAGCGACATGAACTTCTCACGGTCCTTGTTGATCTCCTCGATCGACAACGTCGCGATCACCAAACGAAGCTGACCCAGGATAATGTCCTGCGCCTGCTCCTGGATCGCATGAGACGTCAGCCCGAGCAAACGCTCCGCGGCGTTGCTCATCAGCACCGGGCTCTTCGAAATACCAACCGTAAACGTCGAAGGCACATTCACCCGGATGTTGTTCAGCGACAGCGCACCCTCGAGCGGGATCTCGATCACCAACGGCTCGAGCGACATATACGCGTGCTCTTGAATGATCGGCCACACAAACTTCCCGCCCCCGTGGAAGCACCGCGCCGACTGCGACTTCGATCCCGTCCCCCAGATCACCAGAATCCGGTTCGACGGACACCGCTTGTACCGACTCGCCGCGAACATCACCACGAAGATCACGACGAACAGCACCACCACCGCGCCGATGATGAAGAACAGCCCCGTCCCCGTCGCCGAATCGCTCTGCGCGAGTGTCGTTATCGTCCCCATATCCATACACCTCCTCCTTCCGGATCATCGGGCTCCGCCCGACCCCGTGTCTATCGCTCCCTCACGCATTCGATGCGCTCAGCCAGCGTGCTCAACCACTATGGTATTGTCATCTCTGTTCGCGCGCACCACACGCACCGAGCTGTGCCGCTCGATCCCCTCGTCCCCGTCCTGGACCGCACGGAAACGGTGCTCCGATCCGTTGATCACCAGCACCACCTCCCCGCGCCCAGACCCCCGCCCCGGGACGCGCGTATACACGCTCCCCACCTTCCCCACCGCGCTCGACAACGACACATTCGCATCGCTCTGGATCTTCATCAGCGCCCGCAGCAACCGCACCATCAGGTACGCAACCCCGAACCCCGACCCGATCCCGATCACCACCGCCCCGAAGAACCCGAACTCCAGGAACCGGAACGCCGCGAACCCCATCCACCCGTACCCGAGCAGAAACGCGCTCACACTCTGGATCGAGATCAGCGTCACCTCGTGCGCGCTCTCCGACTCCCCACCGATCTCCAGATCCGTGTCCATCTCCACATCGACATCCATGTCGAAATCCCCGCCGATCTGACCCAGCAGCATCTGAATCAACAGATACCCCGTCCCGATCATCGCGGGAAAGACGAACCAAGGCGCAAGACCCCCGAAGAGCATGTCCATGATGAGACCTCCTGAGAAGACCTGACCCATGCTACCGCATGAACCCGCGCGACGAACCACACCGCCCGTCCCGCCGTCCCCTCGGGGTCATATTGGGATCCACCCGCGCCGAGTTTCACTCACGCCGCGAACCCGTACCCACCACCCCCGTACCCATCGTCCCAGTCCTCACGATCCTCCGGCCCCAAATCCTCGTCACCCCCACCCTGCCAATCCCCGCTCAGACCCCACTGGTCCTTCGGGAGATGACGATGGTGCGTGCTGATCACCCGACCCAGCTGCGCCCCGAAGAGCTCCGAGATCACCGACAACGTCCGCACGTCCTCTTCCCCGAACGCCCGGGACCGGTCACGGAACAACGACAGCACCGCGAGACACTCCCCCTCCTGGACACACGACACCGTCAGCATCGTCGAATCCTCGACCCAGCACGACGAAGGACCCAGAATCGATCGCAGCTCGTCCCGACCCGACAGACAGCACACCCCCTCGCGCAGCTCCACCGCGCCGGGCACACAATCCGCGAGCTGGTCGAGCAGCACCTCAGCCGTCTCCCTCGAAAGGTCGTAGTTCACATACGCCCCCACCGAATAATCCCCCGCGCTCGTCGGCATAAACACCGCCGCGTTCGTCGATCCGATCCGCGCCAGCGTGAACTCCAGCATCGTCCGGAGCAACGACTCGATATCAAGCTCCTGACGCAGCAGCGTTTCCAGCTCGCTCGACATCTTCACCGTCGCGAACTTGTCGTTCAGATCCTGATACGCATCAGCCAGCTCCGTGCACAGATCCCCGATCTGGTCCGTCACCTCGAGCCGAGCGCTGTTGAGCGAGTTGCACAGCTTCTTCAGACGCGCCACACGGGACTCACGGGTCCGCACCCGACGCGCCCGATCCGCCGCATCGATCATCCGCCTCGTGATCGTCGCCGCATCATCGTTCAGCGAGATCACATCGCACGCGCCCGCGCGCATCGCGCGAACCGCATCGTCCGTCCCCTGGATCCGACCCAACAGCACACCCACGATCAACGGATGACGACCGGAAACCTCCTCCAGAAGCGTCACCCCGTCCTCACCCGCGAGCGCCCGCTCGATCACGATCAGATCCGTACACCCCCGGTCCACGATCACCCGCGCCTGCTCCGCGTTCTCCGCATAATCGATCTCCCCCGCGCGCCCGTTCAGCATCGAAGCGATCCGTCTCCGAACACTCCGACGAGGAGACACCGCCAGCACCCGCACCGTCTCGCCCTCGACCGCGCGACGGATTTCCCCGCCCGCCGCCCCGGCCTCCCGCGCGTGTCCCTGCTGTGTCTCTCGGTTCGTCATCTCGCGTCCCTGCTCTCTTCGTACATCACGCCGCGCTCCGTGCGCCGCGTCCCTTGCTCTTAAGACCGATCACCACCTGCGCGCCGCCCGCGCCGATCCGGTTCGATATCTCGATCGCGCCGCCGTGCAGCTCCACCACACTCCGCGCCCTCGCAAGCCCGAGCCCGGGACGACGCCCCGCATCGTGCTCGCTAAAGAACGGATCGAACGCATGATTCAGCGCCCGAAGCGACAATCCCGGACCCGAGTCCGCGATCCTGATCACAACTCGACCATCCGACTCCTCATGTTCAATCGAAACGTGCACTGCGCCACCAGGATTCGCCTGCACCGCATTGATCACCGGCTCGCACAACGCCTGCGCCAGCAGATCCCGATCCACCTCCACCGGCGCCAGCGCCCCCTGGATCTCGATCTTCACCTTCGCACGAACCCCCGCCCGAAGACAACGCTCCTTCGCAAGCTCCACCGCCTGACGCACCACCAGCACCGGATCGCACGGCGCAAGCGCAGGCCTCGGGGGCTCCGCCAAAAGATGCATCGACGTAATCATGCTCGACAACCGATCCGCGGCCTCAGCGATCGCCCGCGCCGCCTCCCGATCCCTCGTCGTCCCCATCCGCTCAAACAAATACTGCGCCCGACCCAGAATCACCGTCAACGGGTTGTTCATCTCGTGCGCCGCGCCCGCCGCCATCTGACCCAAACGAAGCAACGACTCGTCCCGAGCCCGCTCACGCTGCAGATCCTGGAGCGTCCGGTTCGCGCTCGCAAGATCCTCCACGAGCGACTCGCTCTCCGCTTCGCGCACACTCGCTTCGAGCGTCCGCGCCCACAAACGACGCACCCCCCGCATCGCCTTGCTCGTCAGCTCCTCGCTCGCGCGCCCCCCCGATTTGATCAACACCACAAGCGCCGAAGCACCACCCCCCTCACCCACACCCACAAGCGCCGGCGACCCAATCTCCCGCGCCCCCAGAATCAACTCACCGAACCACCCCACCTGCGCCAGCTCGATC
>JALUWX010000023.1 GCA_027019265.1 Phycisphaerales bacterium | reverse complement strand
ATCGACGAGGCGGTCGATGGTTTTGGCGGCACCGGTGGTGTGGAGGGTCCCGAAGACGAGGTGGCCGGTTTCGGCTGCTCGGACGGCGGCTTCGATGGTTTCGAGGTCGCGCATTTCGCCGACGAGGATGACGTCGGGGTCCTGACGGAGGGCGCGACGGAGGGCTTCGGCGAAGCTGGGGACGTCGTTCCCGATTTCACGCTGGTTGACGATCGATTTCTTGTGCTCGTGGTAGTACTCGATAGGGTCTTCCATGGTCACGATGTGACGATCCATGGATTGATTGACGAAGTCGATCATGGTCGCGAGCGACGTGGTCTTTCCTGATCCGGTGGGGCCCGTGACGAGGAACATCCCTCGAGGGCGGCGGATGAGTTCCTTACACATCTCAGGGAGGCCGATCTGATCGAATGTCAGGAGTCGGTTCGGGATCTGCCGGAGAACGATCGCGATGTCGCCGCGCTGACGGAAGACGGAGACGCGGAAACGGGCGGCTTCGCCGTAGGCGAACCCGAAGTCGGTGCCGCCTTCTTCCTGGAGCTCCTGCTGGTTCCGCTCGGGGGTGATGGACTTCATCAGGGAGACCATGTCGTCGGAGTCGAGGACCTTGGTCTGGAGGTTGCGGAGCCCGCCGTGGAGACGGATGGTCGGCTGACGGCCCACGGTGAGGTGGAGGTCGGAGCCGCCGGTTTTGACGACGGTATCGAGGAGTCGGTCGATCTGGACTGTGGACATCGGTTTGGGTCTCCGAGATCGTTTCGTCTCGTGCTGGGTTCAGTGCGAGGATTAGTGGGCGCCGGTCTCGAACTGGGAGACGCGCGCGATTTCTTCGGGGGTGGTGACGCCGTTGAGGACTTTGCGGCGGCCGTCTTCGACGAGCTGGGACATCCCGGCGGCGACGGCCGCTCTGCGGATGTCGGTGGCCTGGGCTTTGCGGAAGGTGAGCTCCCGGATGTCGGAGTTCATGAGCATCATCTCGAAGATGGCTTTCCGGCCCTTGAACCCGTTGGGGGCTTCGTCGGTGGGGACGGGCTTGTAGACCTTCCCGAGCGCGTCCTCCATTTTGAGACCGATCAGGTTGAGGTACTTGGGATCGAGATCGCTCTCTTCGGCGAGGGCTTTGGACTTGTGGAGCACACGGATGAGGCGCTGAGCCATGACGGCTTGGATCGACGACGCGACGAGGAAGGGTTTGATCCCCATGTCGATCAGACGGGTCATGGCGCTGGGTGCGTCGTTGGTGTGGAGGGTGGAGAAGACGAGGTGACCTGTCAGGGCGGCCTGGATCGCGATCTCCCCCACTTCCCGGTCACGGATTTCACCCACGAGGATGATGTTGGGCGCTTGGCGGAGCATGGATCGGAGGATGGCCGGGAAGGTGAGCCCGATGTCGTCTCGGACCTGGCACTGGTTGATCCCTTCAA
Organism: Phycisphaerales bacterium; assembly: GCA_027019265.1. Classification (GTDB taxonomy): domain Bacteria; phylum Planctomycetota; class Phycisphaerae; order Phycisphaerales; family UBA1924; genus UBA1924. The sequence goes on along the minus strand of JALUWX010000023.1, from coordinate 2,110 downwards.
AGTTGTATTCGACGGGGTCCTCGGCCGTGATGATCTTGCGGTCGGGTCGATTGAGAACGTCGAGCGCGGAGTAGAGGGTGGTGGTCTTTCCCGAACCCGTGGGACCCGTAACGAGGAAGATCCCGTTGGGCCTCCGGATGATCCGGTTGAACACGTCGAGGTTTTCCTTCTCGAAGCCCAGGTTTTCGAGACCGATCCGGACGGCGTCGGGGCGGAGGATACGGAGGACGACGGATTCGCCGTGGTAGGCGGGGCACGCAGAGACACGGAAGTCGATGGGGACTTCGTCCACATGGATTTTGATGCGGCCGTCCTGGGGGACGCGCTTTTCAGCGATGTTCATCGCCGCCATCAGCTTGAGGCGCGAGAGGACGGAGTTCTGCATGCGCTTGGGGAGGTTGTCACGCTCGATACACACGCCGTCGATCCGGTAGCGGAGGCGGACCCGGTCGTGCATGGGCTCGACGTGGATGTCGGAGGTGCGCATGTTGACGGCTTCTTCGAGAATCCGGTCCACGAGTTTGACGACGGGGGAGTCTTCGCTGGAGACGTCGATGGAGCGGTCCATGGATCGGTCCACGGAGCGGTCGATGGTCCGGTCGATGGAGTCGGTGACGAGGGACTCCTTGGGCATCCCGGCGGGGGAGTCGCCGGCTTCCGAGCCCTGGATGATGTCGCGGAGTTGCTCTTTGGTTGCGAGCAGGGGCTCGATGTCGGTGTTGAGTCGGAAGCGGAGATTGTCGAGGACCTCGAGGTCCATGGGGTCGTGGAGCGCGACGCGCATCTTCCCGCCGGACTTGCCCAGGGACAGGACGAGGTGCTTTTTCATCACGCTCTCGTCGATGGCGGATTTGTCGATCAGAGCAGCGATTTTCTCGTTCGTCAGATCGACGTACTTGATCCCGTGCTGCGCGGCGAGGGCTTTGAGGACCTGTTTGGCGTCGGCGAATCCGAGGGCTTTGAGGGCTTCACCGATACGGGTGCCGTCTTCTTTGGACTTGTTGAGTGCTTGTTCGACCTGCTCGGGAGTGATGACTCCCTGAGCGACGAGGATCTCACCGAGTTTTTTTCGACTTCTGGCCATGGGATCTGGGGGTTCCTTGGTCGGATCGGGGGTCGGCGTGTTGGTCGCCGGGGGGTTTGGGTCAATGGTAGGGTCGCGCGGGCGGTGTGTCGCTTGACCGAACGGATCGTCATGAATGGGTGAAGTTGGTGCTTTGGTGCTCTACGATCGTGTTTGCTCGTTGTTCCATGCGAGTTTGAGGAAAGGACAGCTCCGGGATGCCCAGATTGTTGATTAGCGCGGGTCCGACGTATGAACCGATCGATGCGGTCCGGTTCATCGGGAACCGATCGTCCGGGAAGCTGGGGTCGAGTCTGGCGGATCGCGCGGATGAGCTGGGATGGGATGTCCGGCTGTTGCTCGGGCCGAACGCGATCGAGCCCTCCCGGAAGGGTGTGGACGTGTTCCGGTTCACGTCGTGCGCGGATCTGGAAGCGGCGTTGGCGCAGCACCTTGCGTGGGCCGACTGCTTGGTGATGGCGGCTGCGGTTGCGGATTACCGGCCGAAGGCGTGTGAGACGGATCTGTGCGGGAAACGTCGTCGGGTTGCTGGTGAGATGTCGCTCGAGCTCGAATCGACCCCGGATCTGCTCAAGGGGTGCGCGGAGAAGGCGCGTCCGGATCAGCTTTTGGTGGGGTTTGCGCTTGAGCCGGCGAAGGAGCTGATGGAGTCGGCGCGTCGGAAGCTGGAGCGGAAAGGGATCGATCTGATCGTCGCAAATCCGCTCGAGACGATGGACTCGGACACGATCGAAGCGTGGTTGGTGGGGAATGCGGATCGGGGGTTCGACATGGTGAACACAACCGAGGGCGCGATCTCGAAGGCGAGGTTTGCGTCTTGGATCCTCAAGCAGCTTGAGCCTCTGGTTGATCAGAAACTGATGGTGAGAGCAAGCGATGCGTGATCAACAGGGCGGACCCAGGAACTACGGCGGCGGACATGGTGGTGGACAGGGCGGCGGTCCCCGGAACGGGGGCGGCGGTGGCCGTGGCGGATTTGGTGGGGGCGGAGGCGGAGGGGGTGGTTTCCGTGGTGGTCGTCCGGGT
>JALUWX010000022.1 GCA_027019265.1 Phycisphaerales bacterium | reverse complement strand
TGAGGGCTTTGAGGGGGGTGGTCATGGTGTGGCTCAAGATGGGGGTTTGGGGTGGCTGGGTATGGTAGGTGGTTGGGTCGGGGATCGGTGGAACTGGGGTGTGGTGTGTTGACTGTGTGGGGGGTGGGGCTATGCTTCCTGTCCCGATCCGTTTTGGGTCGGCGGATGGCGGCTGGTTGCTTGAAGCGCCGGGCCGCGATCCGGGTCAAATGAAGACGTCCGCGGCGGCCTTTGGGTTGCACGGGCTGGTAACGCAGGATCGGCGACGGTTTCCGTCGCGAAACGAGGTACGGTACAGCATGAACGGCGGACGCATCAGAATCAGAATGGAAGCGTATGACCACATCGCGCTGGATGCTTCGGCGCGTGAGATTGTTGATCATGCGAAGCGCACGAACGCGAAGGTGAAGGGGCCTGTTCCTCTCCCGACCCGGATCGAGCGTTACACGGTTCTGCGTGGTCCGTTCGTGGACAAGAAGTCGCGGGAGCAGTTCGAGATCCGGACGCACAAGCGGATTATCGATATCCACGAGCCCAACGCTCGCACGGTCGAGGCGCTGAACCGCCTTGTCGTTCCGGCGGGTGTGTTTGTGAAGATCAAGGCTTGATTTTGAGGGGTCTGCGCGGTTGAGCGTGGGCCCTTGTTTGTTGTCTGGGTTGAATCATTTAGAAGACTTCCTCTGTCTGCTGACATGAAGCGGTTCCGGCCCGAATGCCGGGATAGGGATACGAGATATGGCACTTCCGAGCAAGCAGCCCCACCTGATGGGTCAGAAACTTGGCATGACGCGCGTGTACAACGAGGCGGGTGTGTCGGTTCCTGTGACGATTATCAAGATCGATGCGCACACGGTGACCCAGGTCCGCACGGCGGATGTTGATGGGTACAGCGCGGTTCAGCTCGGTACGGGTGATATCAAGGCGCGGAACTCGTCGATGCCCGTGATCGGTCACGATGCGAAGGCCGGGGTTGCGCCTCGTCGGGTCCACAAGGAGACCCGGCTCGAGGACGGGGCTGAGGGGGCTTTTGAGCTTGGTCAGACGATCGATGTTTCGAGCTTCGAGGACGTGAAGTTCGTGGATGTGATCGGGACGAGCAAGGGGAAGGGGTTTGCGGGTGGTATGAAGCGGTGGGGGTTCAAGGGTCAGCTTGCGACGCACGGTGTGGAGCGGAAGCACCGTTCTCCGGGTTCGATCGGTGGTCACGCGAACAACGCGGGTAAGGCCGGTCGGATCAAGAAGGGGAAGAAAATGGCCGGTCAATACGGCGACAAGCGGATCACGGTCCGTTCATTGGATGTTGTTCGGGTTGATGGGGAAAACGGGCTGATTCTGGTGAAGGGTCCGGTCCCTGGCGCGAACAAGGGGTGGGTTGAGGTGCGTCCTTCGGTGCGTTTGTACAAATCGAAGGCGTCTCGGGCTTGATTGGGTGGGTTTGGAGGTCAATACTCCAGACCCTTGTGCCGGAAAGTCTCCGGGCGCGTGTCGCTCTGGGAAACTGCCGGTTGGAACGTAACGAATGCCCGGTGTGTGAGCCGGGTGGCAATGCCGAGTCGATTCGGCGGTGCGGGACGGTGCGAGAGCACTGGCGGAAGCGAGATCCCGATCGCTGAGGAGGCAGAAGGCGTGAGGCGAGGTGAAGACCGATGGATGTCCCCGTCTACACCATGAGCGGTGAATCTGCAGGCACGTTGGCCGTGGATGAGATCGCGCTGGGTGAGAGCGTCAATGCGGATCTGCTGAAGCAGGCGTTCGTGATGTATCACGCGAACCGTCGGCAGGGTTCTGCGCGGACGAAGAACCGTGCTGCGGGCTCTCGCACGGGCAAGAAGTTTTACAAGCAGAAGGGCACGGGCAACGCTCGTCACGGCGACAAGAACGCGCCGATCTTCATCGGTGGTGGTCACGCGAAGCAGAAGACGCGGACGCGTGAGGACTACCGGAAGTCGATGCCCAAGAAGATGCGCCGGAAGGCGAATCGGAACGCGCTGCTTGCGAAGCTCGTGGACCAGGAAGTGAAGGTCGTTGACGGGCTTTCGATGGCGTCCCCCAAGACGAAGGACTTCTCGAAGTTCCTCGCTGCTGTCGGGGTTGATGCATCGGCGCTGGTCGCGCTCTCGAGCGATTCCGAGAAGAGCAAGAACACCCGCTTGTCTGCACGCAACGTCGATAACGTGACGCTGTGCTGTGTTGATCAGCTGAACGTGTACGAGATGCTCAACAACCGTTACCTGGTGATCGACAAGGCTGAGCTGGAGGCGTGGCTTAGCGGCCCGACTTCGCAGACCGGGAAGATCGACCGTGGTGCGAAAGCTGAGGAGGTGGCGTGATGCTGGAAGCGCACTACATTCTGCGTCGGCCGCTGCTGACTGAAAAAGTGACTGGTGCGATGGAAGACGCGAACGTGTATGCGTTCGAGGTCGATCGTCGTGCTTCGAAGGATGAGATCAAGGCCGCGATCGAGAAGGCGTACAGCGTCAAGGTCGTGAAGGTGAACACGCAGGTCCGGAAGGGCGGTTCCCGGCGTTTCCGTTACGGGAAGGTCGCGGAGTCGAGCTGGAAGCGTGCGATTGTGCGTGTTGCGGAGGGCCAGTCGATCGAGCTGTTCTGAGCTCGGGCGATTGATCGCGGAAGGAACGAACTATGGCTATTCGAGTTTACAAACCGACGAGCGCTGGACGGCGGAACGCTTCGGTCAACCTCAATGAAGAGGTGACGAAGAAGCGGCCGGAGAAGAGTCTGCTTGCTCCGCTCAACAAGAAGGGCGGGCGTAACTCTCAGGGCAAGATCACGGTGCGTGGTCGCGGCGGTGGCGCGAAGCGGATGTACCGGAAGATCGACTTTGCTCGTCGCGATCGTGACGGGATCAAGGGCACGGTTATGGGGATCGAGTACGATCCGAACCGTTCGTGCCATATCGCGTTGATCCAGTACGAGGACGGCGTGAAGCGTTACATCATCGCTCCGGCGAAGCTGAAGGACGGGGACACCGTGCTGAGCTCGACGGACGAGGCGATCGAGCCCAGCGTTGGTTCGACGATGCCGCTCAAGTTCATCCCGTCGGGTATGAACGTGCACTGTGTGGAGCTTCACCCCGGGGGTGGCGGGAAGCTTTGTCGGAGTGCGGGGATGTCGGCGCGTCTGACGAACAAGGAAGACGACTTTGCGACGTTGGTGATGCCTTCGGGCGAGACCCGTCGTGTGTCGATCGATTGTCGCGCGACGGTGGGTGTGGTCGGGAACTCCGATCACCAGAACCGTCGTCTGGGCAAGGCTGGTATTTCCCGTTTGATGGGGCGTCGTCCGAAGACGCGTGGTGTGGCGATGAGCCACCACGCGCACCCTCTGGGTGGTGGTGACGGTCGTTCGAAGGGTGGTCGTGCTCCGGTGAACAAGGCGGGCACGCCGGCGAAGGGTGGCGGTACGCGTGATCGCAAGAAGCCTTCGCAGCAGTTGATTATCCGTCGTCGTAAGTCGAAGCGTTACGGGCAGCTCAAGTAAGGAAAGGCGAGGACTGAACGATGTCACGCAGTCTGAAAAAGGGTCCGTACGTCGATGAGAAGCTCTACCGGAAGGTGGAGAAGCTCGAGGCGAGCGGGGACAAGAAACCGATCAAGACCTGGGCTCGTGCTTGCACGATCGTTCCCGAGTTCATCGGGCACACGTTCCAGGTGCACAACGGTCGGGTGTTCAACGAGGTGTTCGTGACGGAGGACATGGTCGGGCACAAGCTCGGCGAGTTCTCGAACACGCGGACGTTCCGTGGGCACACCAACAAGAAGGAAGGGCTCAAGTCCAGGTGATCCCGAGAGGGGTTCCTGGTGTGAGGACGACCCATGCGATTGAGAAGCGAACAGATCAAGAAGCGCGCCGGCGAGGTCGGTGTGAGCGTCGAGCAGCTTGCTCAGGCCGTCGAACGCGATGGTCTTACGGGCAAGAACGCTGAATCGGCGGTGAAGAACTGGATGTCCGGTCGTGATCATCCGCGTGCCAAGCGTGGCGATATCGAGGCGCTGTCCACGGCGCTTGGGTGTCTCCCGAAGGACATCGCGAAGTTCACGTCGATGGTGCGGAACCATCGGGGGAGCCCCAAGAAGGCGAAGCTTGTCACGGACATGATCAAGGGCAAGAGCTTCGAGGATGCGAGCCAGATGCTCGAGTTCTCGACGAAGCGTGCGGCGACGAACATCCGGAAGGCGCTGATGGCGGCTCAGGCGGATGCGGAGCAGCTGGGCGCGGATACGGGTTCGCTGTTCGTGAGCGAAGCTTGCGTTGACGGCGGGATGCACATCAAGCGGTTCCGTCCGAAGGACCGTGGTCGTGCTCACCCGATCTTGAAGCGGACGAGCCACATTACGATTTCTCTCCAGGAGCGGAGCTGATGGGACAAAAAAGCCATCCATTTGGACTGCGACTCGGCGTTACTGAAGCGCACCGCTCGCGTTGGTACGCGCCGAAGGCGCTTTACGGTGAGCTTCTTGTCGAGGACGAGAAGATCCGTCAGTACCTCGATAAGCGGCTGAACAAGACGCCTCCGAGCGCGTTCGTTTCGGATATCCACATCGAGCGTACTCGTGAGGAGCTCAAGGTCATCGTGAAGACGGCCCGTCCCGGGATCGTGATCGGTCCAAAGGGATCGGAGATCGATCGGATGACCGAGGAGCTCCAGTACATGACAGGGCGCAAGGTTTCGATCTCGGTGGTCGAGATCCGCGATCCGGACGTGACGGCTCAGCTCGTGGCGCAGAACGTTGCCGAGCAGCTGAAGAAGCGGATGGGTTTCCGTCGTGTCGTGAAGATGCGTGCTGAGGGCGTGATGGCCGCGGGTGCGAAGGGTGTGAAGATCCAGATCTCTGGTCGCTTGGGCGGTGCGGAGATGAGCCGATCGCTCGATGTGCGTCTGGGTGCGTTGCCTCTGTCCACGCTGCAGGCGAACATTGATTATGGGTTCGCTGAGAGCTTCACGACGTACGGTGTGATCGGTGTGAAGGTGTGGGTCTACAAGGGCGAGTACAGCGCCGTTGAGGACGAAGAGAATCAGTCGAACGCGGCGGGCGCGAAGGCGCGTGCACGGGGTCGTCGATAAGGAATGTCTTGCTGGCGTGCTTCGAGGCCGTCGGTTTGAACTGAAAGGGTATTTGGTATGCCTCCCTATAAGATTCCCAAGCGAGTGAAGCACCGCAAGGAGTTCCGTCGTACGCGCGATCGGAAGGCGACGAAGGGGAACTACGTTGCTTACGGCGAGTACGGGCTTCAGGCGCTCGAGGGCTGCTGGCTCAAGAGCAACTGTATTGAAGCGGGTCGTATTGCTTGTCAGCACTTCCTCAAGCGTGAGGGGAAGCTGTTCATCCGGGTATTCCCGGACAAGCCGGTTTCGAAGAAGCCGCTCGAGACTCGTATGGGTAAGGGGAAGGCGGATGTGGATTACTGGGCTGCTCGTGTGAAGCCCGGGACGATCCTGTTCGAGCTTGCGGGAGTGAGCGAGACACGTGCGCGTGGCGCGTTCTTCCGTGTGGCGATGAAGATGCCTGTCCGTTGTCGGATGGTCCATCGTCGGATCGAAGCCTGAGTTCGGTGGCGGGAAAGGAACGAAGATGACTGGTGCTGAAGTCAGGGCGTTGAAGGATGAAGAGATCTCGGTGGAGTTGGATCGTCTGCGTGGATCGCTGCTTTCTCTGAAGAGCAAGAGCGTGACGGAGAAGATCGAGGACTCTTCGAGTTTCGGGAAGATTCGGAAGGACATCGCGCGTCTCCAGACGGAACGTCGCGCTCGTCAGATGAGCAAGGAATCCTGAGGTGACCATGAGCGATACCGAGATTAAGGGCGCGAAAGTGGGCGTGGTGGAGACGGACGCGCGTGACAAGACGCGCAAGGTCGTGATCCGCTACAAGGCGCCTCACCCCAAGTACGGGAAGTTCGTGTCGAAGAAGACGGTTCTTCACGTGCACGATGAGAACAACGAGTCGCGCGTGGGCGACGTGGTCGAGGTGGTGCAGTGCAAGCCCGTCTCGAAGACGAAGAGCTGGGCACTGAACCGTGTCCTTGAGAAGCGTGTGGCGGACGACTAATAGCAGAACCGTCCGGTCGTGTGATCGGTCGGATCAGGGATAAGGCAGGCGAGCGATGCTCCAGCAAGAATCCAGATGCGAGGTTGCGGATAACTCGGGCGCGAAGATCGCGTACGTGATCCGTGTGTACGGCGGTTCGACGCGTCGTGACGGGCAGACCCGTCGTACGGCGGGGATCGGCGATCGTGTCCTCGTGAGTGTGAAGAAGGCGCTCCCTGGGAGCGACGTGAAGCAGGGCGAGAAGTACAAGGCGGTGATCGTCCGTACTGCGAAGCCCGTGCGTCGGAAGGACGGATCGTACGTGAAGTTCGATTCGTCTGCGGTGGTGCTCATCAACGATGACGGGAACCCGAAGGGGACTCGTATCTTCGGGCCGGTGGCTCGTGAGCTCCGTGAACGCAACTACATGAAGATTGTTTCGCTCGCTCCGGAGGTGGTGTGATGCCCAGGCACGTGCGTAAAGGCGACCAGGTGATGGTGACGTCGGGTGACCACAAGGGTCAGATCGGCGAGATCCTCGAGGTGATCACGAAGAGCGACAAGGTGCTCGTGAAGGGTGTGAATATCAAGACCCGTCACGTGCGTCCGACGCAGCTCAACCCGCAGGGCGGGATGATCCAGAAGGAGATGCCGATCCATATCTCGAACGTGAGCCCTGTGGTGGACGGGAAACCGACCCGGGTTCGTTTCGAGTCGAAGGACGATGGGTCGAAGCATCGTGTTGCGGTCCGTGGCGGGAAGTCGCTCGGTCAGATCCGGGGTTCGAAGAACTGAGTCGTTCCTGACGGGACGCTAGAAGGCGGAATCAGCCATGGCGAAGAAAGAGCAATACAGCGAGCAGACGATCCAGGACGCGTTGGCGCCCAGCGCGCCGCGTTTGCGGACGATGTACCGCGAGCAGGTTCGTGCGAAGATCACGGAGGAGTTCGGGATCGCGAACATCAACGCGATGCCCAAGCTCGAGAAGATCACGCTGAACGTGAACGTGGGTCGTCACCTGGACGGGACGAAGGTTCCTTCGAACGTCCGCGAGGCGGTGATCCATACGCTGACGACGATCACGGGTCAGAAGCCCGTGAAGATCGCGGCGAAGAAGTCGGTGTCGAACTTCAAGGTTCGCGAGGGTTACGAGACGGCGTACAAGGTGACGCTTCGTCGGGAGACGATGTGGAACTTCATGGATCGTCTGATCAATCTCGCGACTCCTCGTATCAAGGACTTCCGTGGTCTGAACGACAAGGCGTTCGATCGTGCGGGTTCGTACTCGATGGGTTTGAACGAGCAGGGTGTGTTCCCTGAGATCAATATGGCTGAGCAGGGCTTCACGCACGGGATGAACATCAACTTCTCGTTCAAGAACTCGAATCCCGAGATGAGCAAGTTTGTGCTTGCGGAGCTTGGGATGCCGTTCAAAAAGCCGGCGACGAAGAAGTAAGTAGTAGAAGCACCGGAAGGACCGATTGAGATGGCCAGAAAGTGTCAGATTGTCAAGAGCCAGCAGACGCCCAAGTACTCGACGCGGCACGTCCGTCGTTGTGAGTTGACGGGGCGTTCTCGCGGGGTGTACCGCAAGTTCCGGATCTCGCGCATCATGCTTCGCAAGCTGGCGCTCGAGGGGAAGATCCCGGGTATGCGTAAGGCGAGCTGGTAAGGACAGGGTTGAATCACGTCCGTCGGCGAATGGGCTCGGCGGGACGAAAGGGAATCGATCATGGCGATCAATGATCCAATCGCGGACATGCTGACGCGTATCCGCAACGCGACTCGGAACCGCGCGAAGAGCGTGGTGTGTCTGAACTCGAAGGTGTGCCGCGGCGTTGCCGAGGTGCTCAAGAGCGAGGGCTACATCAACGGCTATGAGGTCGTGGATGACAACAAGCAGGGCACGATCCACGTGGAGCTCAAGTACGGGCCTCGTGGTGAGGTTCTGATCCACGAGCTCAAGCGGATGAGCAAGCCCGGGTGCCGCGTGTACCGTGGTGCTCAGGACATTCCTCAGCCCCTCCAGGGTCTTGGGATCTCGATCGTGTCCACGAGCAAGGGTGTGCTCTCGGACCGGCGTTGCCGGGAAGAGAAGGTGGGCGGCGAGCTGCTCGCGGTGGTCAGCTAACGAATCAGCAACGGCTGGAGTCCCCCGGGCGGAACCGGGACGACGACGACAGTACGGAAGGAAGAACGATGTCACGACTCGGTAAAAAACCCATCAGCGTTCCTGGGAACGTCAAGGTGAACATTTCGGACCGGACGGTTTCGATCGAGGGTCCCAAGGGGAACCTGAGCTTCACCCATCGTCCCGAGGTTGAGGTGTCTCACGACGACTCCGACAAGCTGATTACGGTCTCGTGCGACGAGGCGTTGATCGCTGAGGATCGTGCGAACCGTGCGTACTGGGGGACGACCCGGGCGTTGATCAACAACATGATCGAGGGCGTGACCAAGGGTTACGAGAAGAAGCTCGAGATCGTGGGTGTGGGTTGGACGGGCACGGTCAACGGCAACAAGCTTGCGCTCAAGATCGGGTACGCGAACATCATCGAGATGCCCATCCCCGATGGGATCAACGTTGCTGTCGAGAAGCAGCTCTTGACGATCACGGGTGCTGACAAGCAAGCGGTGGGGCACTTCGCTGCTTCGGTCCGTGCGAAGCGGAAGCCCGAGCCTTACAACGGTAAGGGGATCAAGTACTCCGACGAGGTGATCCAGCGTAAGGCGGGTAAGGCGTTCGGTAACTGAGGCCCTTCGAGGTTGATGCAAGCACTGGCCGCTTGAGTGCGGCGGAGTGATCAGGAATACGACGATGAACAGAAACAAAGCCAAGCAGCACAGAAGAACACGTCGGCGGATCGGGATCCGTAAGCGCGTGATGGGGACCCCTGAGCGTCCTCGTCTGTCGGTGTTCCGTTCGAACAACCACATCTATGTCCAGGTGATCGATGACATGGCGGGCACGACGCTCGCGAGTGCTTCGACCCGTGACAAGGGTGTGGGCTCGGGTTCGGCGGGCGGGAACGCGGAGGCGGCGAAGGCCGTGGGCGCGGCGATCGCTGAGCGTGCGAAGAAGGCCGGGGTCGAGCAGGTGGTGTTCGATCGTGGCGGATTCAAGTTTCACGGTCGGGTGAAGGCGCTTGCGGACGCGGCGCGTGAGAACGGGCTGAAGTTCTGAGCGAACGGAAAGAGAAGACACACATGGCAGACTTCCACGACGAATCCAAACCCTACGAGTCGCACACGGTCGGAATTTTCCGTACCGCGGCGACGGTCAAGGGTGGTCGGCGCTTCAGCTTCGGTGCTCTGGTCATTGTCGGCGATCGCGCCGGGAAGATCGGGTACGGATACGCGAAGAGCCCCGAAGTCCCAACGGCGATCGAGAAAGCTGAGAAGCACGCTCGTCAGAACATGATCTCGATCCCGATGACGGGTTCGACGCTCCCCCACGAGACGATGGGTCGGAACTGCGCGAGCAAGGTGATCCTGATGCCGGCTTCTCCCGGTACGGGTGTCGTTGCTGGCGGCACGGTCCGCTCGGTGCTCGAGATGGCGGGTGTGACGGACTGTCTGACGAAGTCCACGGGCTCGAACTCGAAGATCAACGTGGTCAAGGCGGTGTTCGACGGTCTTGCGGGTCTGCGGACCCGTGAGCAGATCGCTGAGCTGCGTGGGATCGCGATCGAGACGTCGGACATCGAGGAGCGCGTGAAGCGTGGGCAGCGGTTTATGCCGACCCAGGCGAGCGAAGGCGAGAAGATGGCGGCGCCTGTGAACACGGTTGGTCAGGATCGCCAAGGCGGTCGTGGCGGGCGCGGTGGTCGCGGTGGTGGTCGTGGTGGTCCTCGCGGTGGTCGCGGTGGTCCCCAGGGTGCACCTGCTTCAGCGCCTGCTGGTGCTGAGGGCGGATCGGGCGATTCGAGCGGCGGTGAGTCGGCGAAGAGCGAGAGCTGAGTCGAGAGCAACAACGATTGAAACCCAGCGTGCGGTTGGCACGGGATGGGAGGCGAAAGCCATGATGATTCATGAAGTCACCGAGATGGCCGGCAAGTACAAGAAGCGCAAGCGCGTTGGTCGCGGCGTCGGCTCGGGGAACGGGAAGACGTCGGGTCGTGGTCAAAAGGGCGCGGGTTCGCGTCGTGGTCACTCGACGCGGTTCCAGTTCGAGGGTGGTCAGATGCCCTTCTTCCGTCGTATGCCCAAGTTCGGGTTTACGAACGCGAAGTTCAAGACGCAGTTCTGGGTGGTCAACCTTTCTGCGATCGTGGCTCACGACTCGTTCAAGAATGGTGGCACGGTGGATGCGGCTTCGCTGATCAAGGCGGGTCTGGTTCGTGACACGTCGCGTGACCTCAAGATCCTGGGGAACCTCCCCGAGGGTTCGGACTCGCTCGGTGTGAAGCTCGATGTGACGGCGAACCGTGTGACGGCTTCGGCTCGGAAGCTGATCGAGGACGCCGGCGGCAAGGTCAACGAGACGGGTACCCGTCGTGACCGGGTCCGCGGGATCGATCGCAATGCTGATGACCAGACTCCGAAGAACCTGACGAAGAAGCTCAAGAAGCGTGAGTGGCATCGTCAGCGGAGCGAGGCGTTCGCGAAGGGCGAGGTCCTGAAGAAGAAATGATCGGCTTGGATATCCATCCGATCGACGTATGATCCAACAGCGGCCGGCGTGTGAATGCCGGTCGCTTGTCTTGGGATGCCCTGGTCGTGATTGATCGGGGGCTGAGCTCGGGAGCGTGTACGCATGCTGTTTCAGACGATCGCGAATGTGTTCAGGATTCCTGAGCTTCGCAACAAGATCCTTTTCACGCTCGGGATGCTCGCGGTGTATCGCGTTGGGTTCTGGATCCCGGTTCCGGGTGTGAACCAGGACGCGCTGACGTCGTTCTTTGAGCAGCAAGCGGCGAGCGGTTCGGCTGCGGGTCGGTTGTCGCAGTATGTGGCGATCTTCTCGGGTGGGTCGTTCGGTCAGTCCACGATCTTCGGTCTGGGGATCATGCCTTACATCACGGCGTCGATTATCTTCCAGCTGTTCCAGACGGTGTCTCCCCAGCTGAAGAAGCTGAAGGACGAGGGGCCGACGGGGTACGCGAAGATCCAGGAGTGGACCCGGTACGCGACGGTGGGGCTCTGTATTGTTCAGGCGATCGGGTGGTTGACGTACATCACGAGTTCGGGGCTTGTGTACTCGGCTTGGGCGCACAACCCGCTGTGGTGGATCATGGCGGTGACGGCGTTGACGGCCGGGACGGTGTTCCTGATGTGGCTCGGCGAGCAGATCGATCGGTTCGGGATCGGGAACGGTGTTTCGCTGATCATCATGGCCGGGATTCTGACGGGGATGCCCGGCGCGGTGATGAGCGTGCTCGGGAACTTCGATGCGCAGGACCCCAACAAGATGGGGTGGATGGGGCTCGGGCTGCTCTTGGGCGGGTTCGTGCTGGTTGTTGCGGGGTCGGTCTTGCTGACGGTGGCGCAGCGGCGGATCCCGGTTCAGCAGGCGAAGCACTCGCGCGGGAAGCGGACGTTCGGGGGTCAGCGGAGCTATCTGCCGCTGCGGGTGAACCACGGCGGGGTCATGCCCATCATCTTCGCTTCGTCGTTGATGGTGATTCCGAGCGTGGTGCTGAGTGCGGCCGCGGAGCAGTTCGCGCAGGCGAACGGGGAATCGGGGACGACGTACCAGATCCTGACGTGGCTCAGCTCGAGCTTCTCGATGGGTGCGTACCCGTATGTGCTGTTGTACGTCATCATGGTGTACTTCTTCAGCTACTTCTGGATCACGGTGCAGTTCAACCCGGAGGAGATGAGCAAGCAGCTCCGGGATCACGGGTCGTTTATCCCGGGTCTCCGTCCCGGTCCTCGGACGGCGGAGTATCTGGAAGCGGTGATGGAGCGGATCACGTATGTCGGGGCGGCGTTCCTGGCGGTGATCGCGGTGCTCCCGATGGTGGTGAATACGGAGCTGAATGTGGACTTTGTAGTGACCCAGTTCCTGGGTGGTACGGGTCTGCTGATCGTTGTTTCGGTGGCGCTCGACTTCCTTCAGCGGGTCGAGGCGAACCTGCTGATGCGGAACTACGAGGGGTTCCTCGGGGATTCCGGGGCGGAGTCGGAGCGTCGTCCGAGGGGTTGATTGATCTGACCGGTCCCGTGTTCGGGGTCGGTTTGTGCGTTGGTTTGGGTTCTTTCTCTGGGTTGGCGCGTGACTGTGTGCGGACTCGGGGCTAGGATCACGACCCGAATTCGGATCCCGAAAGGGTGAAGGATCGGGGACTTGAGTAAGAACACACAACCCACATGCGTGGGGAGGTTCGTGATGAAAGTGCAATCGAGCGTTAAACGTCGTTCCAAGGACTGTCAGATCGTGCGCCGTCGGGGCAAGGTCTACGTGATCAACAAGAAGAACCCGCGCTTCAAGCAGCGTCAGGGTTGAGTGATCTGATCGGGAACGGCTGAAGAACGAATCAATGCGGCGTGAGCCGCCACGGAGCTGAAGAACATGCCTCGTATCGCTGGTGTTGATATTCCTGATCGTAAGAAGGTGTACTACGCGCTGCAGTACATCCACGGGATTGGTCCGAAGTTCGCTGCTGACATCCTCGCTGAGGCGAACATCAATCCCGATGCTCGTGCGAACGAGTTGTCGGAGACGGATGTCTCGACCCTGAACACGATCATCGACAACGGCTACATCGTCGAGGGTGCGCTCCGTCGTCAGGTGCAGCAGAACATCTCTCGTCTTCGTGAGATCCGTTCGTACCGTGGTGACCGTCACCGTTCGGGTCTTCCGACCCGTGGTCAGCGGACCCGCTGCAACGCTCGTACTCGTAAGGGTCGTAAGAAGACCGTTGCTGGTAAGAAGGGCGTGAAGGGCTAATCTTTCGATCACCCACACGGGAACGTGTGGGTGTTTTTTGTCCGGGGTGACCCGGAAGGCATTTGAGTATCGCAAGGTTCCAGCCCGGTCTGTTGATCGGGAACCTCAAGTGGAACCGAATGGAGCGAACGGACGATGGCGAAGAAGCAGAAGAAGATCCGCAAGGGTGTGACCCGTGGTATCGCGCATATCAAAGCGACCCACAACAACACGATCATCACGATCACGGACACGAGCGGCGAGTCGCTCGCTTGGGATAGCGCCGGGACCATCGGGTTCAAGGGCGCTCGTAAAGCGACCCCGTTCGCGGCGACGCGCGCTGCTGAGCAGTGTGGTCAGAAGGTCCGGAAGATGGGGATGAGCGAGATCGAGGTCAAGATCAAGGGTGTGGGCGCGGGTCGTGAGAACGCGGTCTCGGGTCTTGCTTCGACGGGTCTGCGTGTGACGGCGATCGAGGACCACACGCCGGTTCCTCACAACGGTTGCCGTCCTCCGAAGAAGCGGCGCGTCTGATCGCTTCTGATTGATTGACATGTGCCTTCGGGGAAAGAAGGCGGGGCGTCGCTTCGGCGGGGCGCTCCCGCCGCGAACCCTGGGGGATTCAGGACTGATGTCCACCGCTGAAGAGGATTTGGATCATGCGTGTACGCTGGCGCGGGCTTGAGTTGCCCTCACGAGTTGTTCCGGACGAGAAGTTTCAGGCCGATACATTCGGTCGGTTTACCATTGAGCCGTTCGAGCGTGGGATGGGGACCACGATTGGGAACTCGATGCGTCGTATTCTGCTGTCGTCGCTCGAGGGGGCTTCGGTGACGGCGATCAAGATCAAGGGCGCGGAGCACGAGTTCACGTCGCTGCAGGGTGTTCTTGAGGACACGACGGACATCGTCCTGAACATCAAGAACCTGATCGTGAAGCTCGAGGGTGATGAGCCCCGTGTGATGAAGCTTGCGGCTCAGGGGCCGGGCGAGGTCACGGCTGATCTGATCGAGGCGGATACGAACGTGACGATCATGAACAAGGACCTGGTGATCGCGACCCTGACGGAGAACATTCCGTTCGAGATGGAGATCCATGTCGCGAAGGGTCGTGGTTATGTTCCGGTTTCGGAGCAGGACCTGAAGAACGACGAGCAGGAGATCGGGGTGATCCCGGTCGATGCGATTTACTCCCCGGTGCAGCGCGTGCGTTACCAGGTCGATACGACCCGTGTCGGTCAGAAGACGAACTACGACAAGCTGATTCTGGAGATCTGGACGGACGGGACCGTGACGCCGGAGATGGCGTTGGTGGAGTCCGGGAAGATCATGCGGAAGCACCTGAACCCGTTCGTGCAGTACTTCGAGCTGGGTGAGGAGCGTGTGAGCGAGAACGCGGCGGCGGCGGCCGGGGTTGACGAGGAGTTGATCCGGAAGCTAAACATGCCCGTGGAGCAGATGGACCTGTCGGTCCGCGCGAGCAACTGTCTCGAGAGCGCGAAGATCGACACGGTGGCGCAGCTGGTGACGATGACGGAGCAGGAGCTTCTGAAGCTCCGTTCGTTCGGTCGTACATCGCTGCGTGAGGTGAAGCGGAAGCTTCTGGACATCGACCTGGATCTCGGGATGGATCTCCCCGAGGGGTATTCGATCAGCCAATGAGGGCTGGGACCACGTGATTGACGCGCGCGGTGATCGCGACGCGAGAAGGTAAGGAACGAGTCATGCGACATCGCAAAGCCGGATACAAACTGGGTCGCACGTCGGCGCATCGTGAAGCGATGCTCCGGAACATGGCGGCGAGCCTGTTCGAGCATGGTCAGATCACGACGACGATCCCGAAGGCGAAGGCGCTTCAGCCGTTCGTTGAGAAGATCGTGACCAAGGCGCGGAAGGGTGACCTCCACTCCCGTCGTCGGGTGATCTCGATGCTCGGCGGCGATCGTCGCGCGTTCGCTTGGGCGCATATCCCCAAGTCGGCGACGGAAGAGCAGCGTGAGTCCATCGAGGAGCAGCGCGAGTTCACCGAAGGGTTCTTCGATATCCCCGATTCGGACGAGATCGAGACGAACCGTTACGGTGAGATCCGCAAGGCGCCTCGTCTTGTGAAGCACATCTTCGACAACGTCGCGCCGCGCTTCGAGGATCGTCCCGGTGGGTACACCCGGATCGTCAAGCTCGGTCGTCACCGTCTGGGTGATGCTGCTGAGCTGTGTGTGATCCAGTTCGTCGGGAACGAGGAAGGCCCTGAGATCGGCGGTGCTCCGAGCACCCGTCGTCGGAAGGCGGATCGTCGGACGGCGTTTGCTGCGAAGCTCCGGAAGGATGCTCCGGCGAAGGCGGAAGCCCAGGTCGAGGATTCGGCTCCCGAGGCTTCGGAAGAATCCGAATCCTGAGCGTGATCCAGCGCTGGCGCTGGTTGATCGCGATTGATTGACTATCCTTGCACTGTCCCGGATTCGGGGCAGTGTTTTTTGTTTGTTGGCATGGACGCGGATTTTGGGGAAACGGATGCTCGAGACACTGAACGAGATCGAAACACGGGCGATGCGCGAGCTGGAGGGGATCGGGGATGCTGCGGCGCTTGAGTCGTGGCGGGTTGCGTATATCGGGGCGAAGGGGGAGATGAAGCGGGTGATGCCGCTGATGAAGGATGTGGCGAAGGAAGACAAAGCGGCGGTGGGGAAGCGGCTCAACGAGGTGAAGATGGCGCTGGAGGGGGCGTTTGAATCGAAGCAGGGGGCGCTTGGGGGGGGTGGTGCTGGTGGTGCTGTCAGTGCAATCGACATGACGGAGCCCGGGCTTGTGGAGTCGAGGGCGATGGGTCGTCGGCACATCATCTCGAGGGTCCGGGACGAGCTGGTGGAGATCTTCGCGCGGATGGGGTTCGATGTCGCGCAGGGTCCTGAGCTCGAGGACGACGAGCACAACTTCGTAAAGCTGAATATCCCCCCGGCGCACCCCGCGCGGGATCCGATCGATAACTTCTACATCGACGACCCGCACGAGACGGCGTCTCCGCGGATGCTGCGGTCGCAGACCTCGACGGTGCAGATCCGGACGATGGAACGGGTGGCGAAGGAGGGGGGGACGCCTCCGATCAAGATCGTGAGCCCGGGTCGGGTGTACCGGCCGGACACGGTGGACGCGACGCACTCATTCATGTTCCATCAGATCGAGGGGTTGTACATCGATCGGGGGGTGTCGATGTCGGATCTGAAGACGACGCTTTTGCAGTTCGCGCATGCGTACTTCGGGGCTGATGCGCAGATCCGGCTCAGGCCGAGCTTCTTTCCGTTCACGGAGCCCAGCGCGGAGTTTGATATGCTGATCGCGCTGAAGCCCGGGGAGGATCCGAAGTGGATCGAGCTGGGTGGGTGTGGGATGGTGGATCCGAACGTGCTGAGCGCGTGCGGGCTCGATCCGGAGGCGTGGACGGGGTTCGCGTTCGGGTTCGGGATCGAGCGGATCGCGATGGGGAAACACGGGATCCCGGATATCCGGATGCTGTTCGAGAACGATGTCCGGTTCCTGCGCCGGGTGTGATCGGGACGGTTGAAACTGGGGGGCTCGTTTTCGGTAGAAGGAAGCACGGAAAGGGGTCTCTCCATGAACGACGAGCACGGGACGGATCGGACGGGTGGTGTGGAAGAGGGTGGGGCGTATATCGCTCCCCCGGGGTGGCCGAAGTGGATCGGGATCGTGACGATCGTGTACGCGACGATCCTGCTTGGTTGTACGGGGATCGGGGCGGCGTTTGCGCCGCTTCAGGGGAAGATGATGGAGCCCCTGCTCGACGGCGCGCCGATGCCCGATGGGATGAAGCTTTCGGGGTTGGACTGGGCGTTTATGGGGTTGGGGTTGGTGTTCACGATCATTCTGCTGTTCGGGGGGATCTTCTGTGTGATGCGTCGGCCGGTGTGTCGATGGATGCTGGTGTTCTATGGGGTGTGCTCGATCCCGGTGTCGCTTTGGAGCTATGTGCGGCAGCTGGAGAAGCAGGAATCGATCCGGGTGTGGGTGGAGCAGTATCCGGATACCCAGCTCGCGGAGATGATGCGGATGCAGCAGCAGGGGAACGCGCAGGCGATCGGGGAGATGGTGGGGTTGGTGATGATCCTGTTGCTCGGGGTGCTGGTGCCCTTGTTCTATCTGATCTGGTTCGGGTTTGTGAAGACGAAGCCCGAGCAGTACGAGGGGAGCGATGTGGGGGTGTATTGAGGGATTGGTGGCGGCACGGGTGATGTGCCGATCGGTATGATGGGGTGTCAGGAGGCCTGTCGTGTCGATCATCCGATTTCTTGTTGTCTTGGTGTTGCTGGTTCCGACGGGGTGTGTGCTGACGGGGCAGACGGCTTCGTCGCGCGCGCACGAACGGGCGATGTCGAGCGAGCGGGGGATGTGGGTGACCCGGTGGGATTTCGGGAGCGAGGCGGATGTGCGCCGGGCGATCGCTGATGCGGACTCGATCGGGATCACGGATGTGTACTTCCAGGTCCGGGGTCAGGGGGATGCGTATTACAGGAGCGATATCGAGCCCTGGGGTGGGGAGCTGACGAAGTTCACTGGGCCGAACCCGGGGTTCGATCCGCTTGCGGTTGCGATCGATGAGGCGAAGGTGCGCGGGGTGAAGGTCCACGCTTGGATCAACGTGATGCCTTTGTGGAAGGGGAAGGATCCTCCGAAGGATCCGAGACATCGGTGGATCGCGCGGAAGGATTGGCGCTTGACGGACGAGAAGGGACAATCGCAGGCGCTGCACGACGGGTATGTGGTGATCAACCCGGTGCTGGATGAGACCCAGGATTATCTGGTGGGGGTGGTCCGGGACATCGTGCGAAGGTATGACGTGGACGGGATCCACCTGGACTACATCCGGTTCTTGAGCGATGAGATCGGGAGCGATGTGCTGATGCCCGGCGATGCGAAGTCGAGGGCGCTGTATACGAAGCAGACGGGGAAGGTGGGAGATGTTGGTTCGATCGATCGGCTTGCGTATCGGTTCTGGATTCGTGATCGGATCTCGAATCTGGTGCGGAGGATCGACGAGGAAGGGGTGATGGGGAAGCGGGGGGTGACGCTGAGCGCGGCGGTGTGGCGGCGCCCTGAGCTTGCGAAGGAGCGGTATCTGCAGGACGCGTCGCGATGGGTGCGTGAGGGGTGGGTGGACACGATCATGCCCATGGTGTACACGGATGATGATGCGCAGTACCGCTCGGACCTGAGCGCGTGGTACGCGGAGGTCGATTCGTCTCGTGTGGTGCCCGGGATCGGGGTGTACAAGCACGCGGACCCATCGGCGACGCTGCGGCAGATCGCGATCGGTCAGCCCAGGCGCTTTGCGTTGTTTGCGTATTCGACGATGTTTGAGTCGTGCAACCCGGACCAGAAGAAGGACGCGGAGTCCGTTCGGGCGCGGAAGGCGCAGCGGGATTCGATCGAGCGTTTGACGACCCGTGTGGGCGCGCCGTGAGGCATTGATGGATGTGATCGGGATCGATGTCGGTGGCTCGTCGGTGAAGATCTCCGCGATGGTGGGTGGGGAGTGGCGCGAGGCGCGGTCGGATCGGTATGCGCGGCCGGACGCGAGTCTGGTTCGCGAAGCGGTGCTGTGCTGTGTCAAGGAGCTGGGTGGGGCGAAGTACGGGGTGGTGGGGTTGTCGATCCCGGGGATTCTGAGCGAGGATGGGTCGAGGATCGAACGGTCGTTCAATCTCCCGGAGCTCGAGGGGGTGGAGCTGCGGGGGATCGTGGAGGATGCGTTGGGTGAAGGGGGAGTTGTGCATGTCATCGGTGATGGGGAAGCGCAGGGGGTGGGGTATGTGTCGTCCCATCCGCTCGAGGGGGTGACGGTGTGTGTGGCGCTGG
>JALUWX010000021.1 GCA_027019265.1 Phycisphaerales bacterium | reverse complement strand
CGCGAAGCAATCGCTCAACGAGGGTCTGAAGGTCGCGTTCCGCTCGGGCGCGGTCATGGGGCTCGTGGTCGTCGGCTTCGCGCTGCTCGATGTGTCGTTCTGGTTCTTCATCTTCAACGCGACCGGGATGGCCGGCGATCTCGCCGCGATGACCACGGTCATGCTCTCCTTCGGGATGGGCGCCTCGACCCAGGCGCTGTTCGCGCGTGTGGGTGGTGGTATCTACACCAAGGCCGCCGACGTCGGTGCAGACCTTGTCGGTAAGGTTGAAGCGGGTATCCCCGAAGACGACGCGCGCAACCCCGCGACGATCGCTGACAACGTCGGCGACAACGTGGGTGACGTTGCTGGTATGGGTGCTGACCTCTACGAGTCGTACTACGGCTCGATCCTCGCGACGATGGCGCTCGGTGTCGCCGCGGCGTTCTCGTTCGCTGGGATCAGCGACGGCGAATCCGCCTCGCTCGGGATCAAGCTCGCCGTCGCGCCGATGGCGCTGGCCGGTGTCGGGATCATCTGCTCGATCCTCGGTGTCTTCGTGGTCAAGGCCGACGAGAACGCTTCATTCGCGAAGCTCCTCAAGGGTCTGCACATGGGTGTGTACGTCGCTTCGGGTCTGGTGATCATCGGCGCGTCCGCGCTGCTCTGGTTGCTGCTCGGGAGCGATTCCACGATGGCGCAGATCCTCCCCTGGTGGCGCCTGATCCTTGCGATCATCACGGGCCTCGTGGCCGGGAACGTCATCGCGTACGCGACGGAGTACTACACCTCGTACGAGCACCGTCCGACCCAGCGGATCGCTGAGCAAGCGCTCACGGGTCCCGCGACGGTCATCATCGCTGGTATCGCTGAAGGCATGAAGTCCACCTGGGCTTCGCTCCTCGTGGTGGTCGTCGCGATCATCGGCGCGTTCTCCTTCGCCGGCGGCGGCGACAACTTCCTCCTTGGCCTTTACGGCGTCGGTATCGCCGCGGTCGGGATGCTCTCGACCCTCGGGATCACGCTCGCGACGGACGCGTACGGCCCGATCGCGGACAACGCCGGCGGCAACGCCGAGATGACGGGTCAGCCCCCCCACGTCCGTGAGCGCACGGACATGCTCGACTCGCTGGGCAACACCACGGCGGCGACGGGCAAGGGCTTCGCGATCGGTTCTGCGGCGCTGACGGCGCTCGCGCTGTTCGCGGCGTACATCCAGGTCGTCCAGACCCAGATCACGACCCAAGCTGAGAACTTCTACAACTCCTCGACCCACCCCGCCCCTCCGGCGATGGTCGATGGGTACTACGCCGTCCACCAGGGCAACGGTCGTTTCGCCGTCGTTCAACCGGGTGAGGAAGGCGACTCCGTCGATGGTGGGATGCTCGTCGAGGTCGTGAGCGATCACGGTACGAAGCCCAAGTTCGCGCTCAACGAGACCTTCCCCGCGAAGAAGCTCTCCGAAGCCCGCTACGAGATCCACGGCACCATCGAGCACGAAGGGCACATGGACCCCTGGTCCGCTTCGCTCGCGTCGTCGAAGAACGGCTCGATCACGGACGTCCTCCACTACTACGACGTCTCCCTCGCGAACCCGAAGCTCCTCGGTGGTATCTTCATCGGTGTGCTCCTCGCGTTCCTCTTCTGTGCTCTGACGATGAACGCCGTGGGCCGTGCGGCGTACGCGATGATGGGCGAATGCCGTCGTCAGTTCGGGAAGATCCGCGAAGCGCTCCGTCGTGACGGGATGGCCGAGGAAGACCTCTCCAACCCCGACAACTGGCCGATGAAGGGTGTGGACCTCGACGGTCACCACTACCCGGACTACGCGAACTGTGTCGCGATCTCGACGGCCGGTGCGCAGAAAGAAATGGTCGTCCCGGCGATCCTCGCGATCGTGGTCCCGATCCTCGTGGGTCTGACCCTGAGTGTCCCGGGTGTGATGGGTCTCCTCGCCGGTGGTCTGACCTCGGGCTTCGCCGTCGCCGTCTTCATGGCGAACGCCGGTGGTGCGTGGGACAACGCGAAGAAGCTCCTCGAGTCCTACGGGAAGACCACGGCTCAGGACATGGTCAGCGGCACGGGGAACTCGGACAAGGTTCCCGCCGCCGTCCGTGACGCGATCATGGCGCGGGCGCAGGAAGCGGTCGCCGCCGGTCGTGGTGACGAGATCGTCTACGGCAAGGGTTCCGAAGACCACAAGGCGACGGTCGTCGGCGACACCGTCGGTGACCCCTTCAAGGACACTTCGGGTCCCTCGCTCAACATCCTCATCAAGCTGATCTCGATCGTCTCGGTCGTGTTCGCCGGGCTGATCGTCGCGTACGGCGATGTCCTGTCGAGCGCTCTCGGGATCTGATCCCGGAACGGTTGAACTGAATCTTCCAAGCCCCGTTCCTCAGGAACGGGGCTTTTTCATGCGCGGACCCGATCTGAGTGGGATGAAAACCGTGAGGGGTTTCCGTGCGGATAATGAGGTGTACGAACTCGATCCACGGAGCGACGATGACCCCACGACTGCTGTCCCGATTGATCCTCCTCACACTGTTCATCCTGATCCCCGCGCGGTCGGCGCACGGATCACCCCTCGGGGACGAGGTGCGCGGGCGCTGCGAGGAGATCCTTGGTTCCGTGGAGGACGAGACAAGTCTCCGGAACGCGATGATCGCCATGGTCGGGCTTAGCGACACGCTCGCTACGGTCGCGCCCCGCGCGCAGCTCGACTCGATCGGGATCGCTGAGGGGTATCGGGGGGCGCTCGAGCTGGTGTCCGTGTCGAAGCTCGATCCCGGATCGTTCGCGCGAAAGCTCTCGGAGCACCCGGAGTTCGCGATCGAACTCGGGCTGCTCTACGACATCGAGAAGGACGACCTGAAGCGTGTCGCGAAGCTCGCAAAGGAACTGCTCGATGAGCGCCCCGATCAGCTCGACCAGTACCCCGCGCTTGGCGCGGCGATCTGTGTCGTCCACGATCGCTTCTATGTGCGGAACATCAACGAGAATCAGGTTCAATCGTCGAAGCCGATCGAGATCTTCGACTACTTCACAACCAACGCGAAACGACTCCAGATCGATCCGGGCTCGCTCCCCCCACACTTGCTGGTCCATGTCGTGAACGTGACCGAGACCCCCGAGCAGCTCACATGGGCGTTGTCGAACTACCACAACAACGCGAATATGGGGGATCGGTTCTTTGAGATCCAGTACGACTACGACCATTTCCGAAAAAACACAACCAAGAAGGTGACAGCGGCCGGCGACTACCGGCTCGAATCGATCCGTCAGCACGGCGGGGTGTGTGCGGACCAAGCGTACTTCGCGGAATCGGTCTCGAAAGCGTGCGGGGTCCCCAGCGCGTACGTCGTCGCGAAGGGCGCGGATGTGTCTCATGCATGGCTCGGGTACATGGAGATGCGCGGACGGCGCGCGGACTGGAACTTCAACGCCGGGCGTTACCCGGAGTACCAGAAACTCCGCGGGAACATCCTGGATCCGCAGACGGGCGAACGGATCAGCGATGCGCGGGTCGGGATCCTCGCGGGTCTCGTCGGAGTGAAAGACGAGGACCGGCGCGCCGCGGTGGGCGCATCGAGGGTCGTCTTCCGGATGAGCGAACGCGCGTGGAGGCCGGACCCGGAACTCACGTTCAGCGCCCGGGGGCTCGAGCGGAAACCCCGGACCGACTCGATCGATGACCGATTGTCCTTCCTCCGCGACGCGATGACCAGCTGCGCATACGTTCCGAGTGGGTGGGAGCTTGTTGCTTCCATGACCCGTTCGGATGATGTGGACCTCAAAGAACTCGACGGCTGGGCGAAGGCGCTCGAGAAGATGTGCGGGAGACAGTACCCGGACTTCTCGTTCGATATCCTCGCCGAGATGATCCAATCGATCGATGAGTCCAAGGACAAGATCGAGATGTGGGAGTGGGCGTTCACACGCTATCGAGCGCGTCCGGATCTCGCGAGCGCGGTCCGCGCGGAGCAGGCGCGGATCCTCGAAGAGAGCGGGGACAAGGACAACGCGTGGCGCGCGTACGAGGACATCGTGAACAAGTTCGCGAACGATGGGCCGATGGTGGTGACGGCGCTGGAGAACATGCGACTCATGCTCCGGGACGCGGGGATGCGTGAGAAGAGCATCGACTATCTCCGTTCGGCGCTGGGGAAGATCCAGCAGCCCCAGAACATGTCCGCGCAGTTCGCGCGTCAGTCGAACTTCTTCCGGATCAACATGATGCTCGCAGAGGAGCTCGAGGCGGCCGGTCGGAAGGGCGAAGCGGATTCGATCTACAACATGCTCGGGGTCAAGGGCTGATCCGGATCACGGATCGGTGTTCGAGACACGCGTGAAAAAAAGCCGCCTCCCGATGGGGAAGGCGGCCGTAGGCAGTCATTTCGACTTTCGCCTGCTTTGTGTGGGCTACGCATGTGCGTGAAACCCCGTCGGGTTCGCGTCAGAGACGCAGCCCCTTGGTACAGTCACAATCAATCACTGGATCACCTCCTTCGTCAAAGAGCCACCCCAGCCGTCGCGGGTCTGTACTCCCGCCGCCGGGTTCATTACCCCCGGGCCGTCACCCGGGGCTCATCGCCCGGACGCGCTGTCGAGCACTCGAACGACCCGCGCGTCCGCACGTCGTGCCGCTCTCGAGTAGTTCACGGGGTTTGCCCGATCACGGTCTCGGTCGCGTGCACGATGCATGCATGCTAATGGGTTTTCGGATGAACCGCAACCGAGGATGCAGTCTGATCAAGCGGAGCAGAGAAAATTCTCAACCCTCGAAGTCATCGAACGCGCCCCGATTCCGCTGGTCATCGAGGTACTCCTGGAGTTCCGCGGTCTTGTAGGACACAAAGCAGAAGACGTGATGGAGGGTGAGCCACTCGATGTCGGTCCGGTCCTCGTCGAGGTCCTGGCGCAGTCGGTTGAGCTCAGCGAGCATGAGTTCGGCTTTCATACGAGTCTCCGATTGGGGGTTCTGCGTGAGTTCAGGATCGTACGCGCCCGAAGGCTCGGCACAATGCATACAGCACGCACTGCACGCACACGATGCTCGGACCGATCGCCCAGTCGAGCTCGAAGCCGAGCACGATCCCGAGGAGAGTCCCGACGATCGAGATCGTGATGCTGAGCACGAACACGGGCGTGAGCTTGTGGGAGACACGCAACGCCGAAGCCCCGGGGAGAACAAACACCGCTGTCGCGAGCACGATCCCCGCAAGCTGGACGGCGCTCACCACCCCGATGGCGAGGAGGACCATGAAGACCGAAGCGATCCGCTCCGTCCGGACCCCCATCACACGGGCGGCTTGCTCGTCGAAGGACCACATGATCAACGCCCGACGGATCCACCACACCCCGATCGAGACGATCGCGAGGACCCCGATGGACACGATCGCGTTTGTCCAGCGGACCCCGAGGATGTCCCCGAAGAGGACGGATTCGAGGTCCGGGATCGGGGCGCTGGGTGGCGCATGGCGCGTTGCATACCCGTACAGGATGAACCCGAGCCCCATACTCGCGGCCAGCACGATCCCGATGGCGCTGTCCGTCCGCGCATGGGATTCTCGTCCGGGTCGGGTGCGCCCGAGCCGTTCGATCACGAGCGCGGCGATCACGGAGAACCCGAGGACGATCGTCGCGATCAGTGCTTGGGAAAACGCAACCCTGATCATCGCGGAGAGCGCCAACGCGAGCCCGACCCCGCCGAACGCGGCATGCGATACCCCCTGCCCGACGAACGCGAGCCGCTTGAGCACCACGAAGACGGAGACGATCCCCCCAATCGTCGCGATCGCGAGCGCGGCGATGACGCTCGGCCAATACAGATCCCCGAGCTCTGTCATGTAGGTGATCGTGTTCACGGGCTCTCCCCGTGATCGCACCCGCACCCGTGGTCGTGGGTCTTTGCGCTGTCCGGGCAGTCCTCGGCGCTGTGCGCATCGACATGGACTTCGCCGAAGATTCCTTCGACGTCATGCGCGAAGACCTGCGCGAGGACCCCGGGGGTGAGCCCCTGTGGCGCGTCGTGGAAGTGCAGTTTGCGCGAGAGGCACGCGATCCGCTCGGCGCTCGCCGCGACCGTCCTGAGCTCATGGGTCACGATGATGACCGTGAGCCCGAGCTCGTGCTGGAGGGTCTCGATCATCTCCGCGAAGAGTCGCTGACCCCGCACATCGACCCCGAGGGTTGGTTCGTCGAGGACGAGCAGCTTGGGTCGGGGCGCGATCGCACGCGCGATCATCACGCGCTGGATCTGCCCCCCCGAGAGCGATCCGATCGGTCGGTCCTGTTTGTCGAGCATCCCGACCAGTTCGAGAGCGCTCTCCACGCGCGATCGGTCCTCCTGTTTCGGACGCGCGAAGGGCCCGAGCCGGACCGACATCCCGAGTTCGACGACCTGGTGCACACTCAGAGGCCAGGCGAGGTCCGCGCCGGATCGTTGGGGGAGCCACCCGACGAGCCCTTCCCGTCGCGCTTCTTTCGCGCTCCGTCCGAAGACCCGGACGGCTCCGGCCTGGGGCTGGAGCTCCCCGAGCATGACTTTCAGGAGCGTGGTCTTCCCCCCGCCGTTCGGGCCGAGGATCCCGAGGCGTTCTCCCGCGCGGACTGTGAGGGAGACATCGTCGAGCGCCACGATCCGATCGTCCGCGCCCTCGTAGGAGAACGACACATGGTCGATCTGCACCGCGATCTCGCGCGCCTCAGCCATCGTGTTCATCCTTCAGACGCGCGAGCTCATCGACGATCGTCTTCATCATCGCGAACCAATCCCCGGACCCGATCGGATCGAGAGTCGAGACCCGGACCCCGGAGTCCTGCGCGAGCTTGATCGCGAGTGTGTCGGGGAACTGGGGCTCGACATAGACACACGCAACGGGATCGGTCTTGAGAAGGATCGCGAGACGTGCCATGTCCGCCGGGGACGGGGTTCCGTGCGAAACGTCCCGGACCGTGTCGGAGATCTCGATCCCGTATCGCGCACAGAACCGATCGAACCCGTGGTGGAGGGTGACGATCCTCGCGCCCCGGACCGGTTCGAGTGCCAAACGTGTCTCTTCATCGAACGCGCGAACCCGCTCGATCATCACGGCGAGCTTCTCACGATCGATGATCGATGGATCCATCGTTCCCGGGAGGGACTCGAGGAATCGGAGAACGAGCGTGGGATCGAGCCACAGATGGGGATCGACGGCTCCGTGATGATGATCGTCGTCCCCGTGCGCATGGTCGTGATGGTCCGACTCGATCCCGACCAGATCCGCGAAGGTGATGACCCGATCGGGTTTCGCGATCGCGCGGAGCGCGCGTTCGATCTCGGGGGAGAGCCCGGCGCCGACCTGGACGATCTGACGCGCCCCCCGGATGGTCTTGGTGTCCGAAGGACGGAGCGCGAACCCGTGGGGGGACACGCTCGTCGGGACCAGGACCCGGACCTCAACGCCGTCTCTGACGATTTCGGACACGATCCCGTGCATGGGCGCGATATCGACGAGCACGATGGGTGAGCCGTCATCTGTGGTGTCTGTGCTCGATTTCGAGCATCCTGGGGACGGGAACACCAGCCCGAGCACGATCAGAATTGCGAAGACCCCTGTGAATATCGAGCGGACCGATCGTGCCATACCCGATTATTGCAAACCGATTCTCGATGAACAAGCGGGAGATGGGTTTCTGTCACGCTGAGTTGAGCATTCTGTGTTCAGATCGGATAAAACAGTCTGCACGGATCTCTTGTGAGAGGACACCCACACGATGAGCCCCATGCAACGCTACGGCGGGGTCATGACCTCCGCGACCCAGATCAGAATGTCTCCCGATGAAGCGCTCCAAGCACTCAAAGAAGGGAACGAGCGTTTCACCGCCGGTCAAGCGACCCACCACGACTGGGTGAAGCTCATGCTTGCGACGGCCGACGAACAGTACCCCCACTCCCTCGTCCTCTCGTGTCTGGACTCGAGAGTCCCCGTGGAAGCGATCTTCGACCAGGGGATCGGGGACATCTTTGTCGGTCGGGTGGCCGGCAACATCGTGAACGACGACCTGCTTGGGTCGATGGAGTTCGGGACGAAGATTGCCGGATCGAAGCTCATCGTTGTGCTCGGGCACACCTCATGCGGCGCCGTGAAAGCAGCGATCGACAAGCAAGTGCTCGGAAAGCTTACGGCGACCCTTGGGCTCATCGAACCCGCGATCTCTCGGGTCGAGCCCGGGGAGCGAGGCCGGACCTCGTCGGACAAGACCTACGTGGATCGGGTGGTCGAAGCGAACGTCCGGAAGTCCGTCTCGGATGTGCTCGAACGATCCGAGATCATCGCGGGGCTCGTCGAGACCGGGGATCTGAAGGTCGTGGGCGCGGTGTATGACCTGGAATCGGGCCGGGTGAGCTGGCTCGGCTGACGGATCGGCCGTGCCCTTTCGTATGCTCACCCCTCCTCGATTCTTGCAAGATCCCGCTCCGCGCGCGCATGGAGCATGCGCTCGATCGCCGGATTCTGGATCTTGCGTTCGCTTGTGATCGCGTACACGGTTTCCCGGAGATCTTCGATCTCCGCGATCATCGCGACCCCGTATTGTTGTTCAATATCTTGCGCGACCGAGGTCGGCGCGAAGAACAATCCGTAACCGGCTTGCGCGAATGCTTTGAGCAACGCGTAATCATCGAACTCACCGATGATCCGAGGATGCACGTGATGATCCTCGAGGTACACATCGATCGCGTTCCGGATCCGGCACTGCTCGCTCGGAAGCAGCATCGCAACCCCATCGAGCGCCCCGGGGAGGTCTCCCGACAGGCGATCCATCGCTGAACTCGATCCGTAGATCGCTATGGTAGATGACGTGATCCGATGGCTGTACGCGCGGATCGTGGATACGCGATCCACAGGGCGATCCGAGATCATGACATCGATGCGTCCGAGCGCGAGCGAGATCAGGAGTGAGTCGTGCTTGCCCTCGACACACTCGAGTCTCACGGGACGATCCATCGAGAGCACCGGTTCGAGCGCTTCCCGCGTGAGGAGTTTCGCGACACTGTCGCTGACCCCGACCCGCAGGAGCATGGGCCGGTCGGTTGATGACCCCCGAACGACATCCGCGAGCTCCTGTCCGAGACGGAAAATGTCGTCGGCGTAGGTATGCACCGTCCGCCCGAACTCCGTGATCACGAGCCGTCGGCCTCGACGCTCGAACAACGGAGTCCCGAACGTTTCCTCCAGATCTCCGATCTGCTTCGAGATGGTGGGCTGCGTCAATCCGAGGAGCTCGCACGCGCCACGGATCGACCCGGTCCGCGCGACCGCCCAGAAGCTCCGGAGATGATTGAAGTTCAGCGGCTCGAATCCCATGCTCACGCCCTCGGTGATCGCCTTTGTGATCCCATGCGCGGTGATTCTACATTGATTTTTTCTATATGACAACATCAATCTGTCACATTGTCTATGCGTCACTTCGTTCCGATACTGACCCCAACACGAAGGAGTCCCCCATGAAGGTCCATCTGATCACCCCGAATCTCTCCATCGACGATCACACCGATCGATTCATCCGGGATCGGATCCACGGGATGCTCGATCATCTGGAGGAGCGGATTCGATCCGCCGTCGTGTATCTCGCTGATCACAACGGCCCCAAGGGCGGGGTTGATACGGAATGCCGGATCCATGTCCGTCTCCACCCGAGCGGGTCTGTCGTGCTGCGTGATCGAGCACCCACTGTCCAAGAGGCCGTCTCTCGCGCGGCGAACAACCTCAAGCCCACCCTGGTCCGGACTCTGGAACGACGTTGTCCCAGACGAGGCACCAAGGGCTGACCATCACCACACGAAGAAGGCGCGACCGACGTCGCGTTCCCGAATGAAAGGAAGAGCAATCATGACCACCTTAATTCATACACGGCAGTTGATCGGTGCGGTCACCCTCGGCGCGATCGCCACCCTGGGTCTTGGCGCGTGCGCCGAGGCCCGGACCAAGGGCTCGAGCACCGTGATGACATCAAACGCGCAGAAATCCATGACCCCCGATGACGCGCTCCGCGCGCTCAAGCAGGGGAACAAACGCTTCGCGAATGGGAACTCCACGCAGTTCGACTGGAAAGCCCAGGCGAAATCGACGGCCGCGAACGGGCAGTACCCCCACTCGATCGTGCTGAGCTGCCTGGATTCGCGCGTCCCGGTCGAAGCGGTCTTCGATCAAGGGATCGGCGATGTCTTCGTTGGTCGCGTCGCGGGGAACTTCGAGAACACCGACATGCTCGGGAGCTTCGAGTTCGGGACGGCGGTCGCCGGGTCGAAGCTTATCGTCGTCCTGGGTCACAGCGCCTGCGGCGCCGTGAAAGGGACGATCGACCAAGCTGAGCTCGGGAATCTGACGGACACGCTCGCGAATATCGAACCGGCCGTGGGTGATGTCCGGGTGGGCTCGATGGGCCGGACATCGAAGGACAATGACCTGGTGGACCGGGTCGTGGAAGCGAATGTTCGGAGGACTGTCCGGGACATCACGGATCGCTCTGAAGTTCTTGAAGAGCTCGTCCGGAAGGGCGATCTGAAGGTCGTTGGAGCTGTCTATGACCTCGAATCGGGGCGTGTGACCTGGCTCGATTGAGCCGATCGAAACTTGGCTACGCAGAGGTCGGGGGCTATGATCCTCGTCCCGGAATCCGGTCCGATCGGGCTGGTTCGATGGGGTGGTAGCTCAGCTGGTAGAGCGTTCGGTTCGCAATCGAAAGGTCGGGAGTTCGAATCTCCTCCACTCCACTTTCTCTGACGCCGCGTCCTGTCATGGGTCGCGGCGTTCCTCGTTTTGGGGAGCGGAGGGGTCGGGATCCTTCGTCTCGCTCCGGGGCTTGGGGGTCTCGTCGTCGTCGAACACGGCCCGGAGCGCGGGGGTGTCCAGGTCGTCGAACTGACCCGATCGAGCGGCGACGATGAACGCCCAGACCCCGATCCCCGCAAGGACCAACGCGGCCGGGAGCATGATGAGGAGGACACTCATGATCCGGCTCCTCGGGTCGAGTGGATCCGGCCCGCGCGGGTGCAGATCGCAACGACGGTCAGGGAGCTGATGGGCATGATGATCGCGGCGATGAGGGCACTGATCAATCCCATCATCGCGAGTGATGCCGCGACGACGTTGTAGCAGATCGAGATCATCAGACACAGACGGATCGTGGACATCGTCGATCGGGACAAACGCACCAGATCCACGATCGGCGACAACCCCGGGTGGACAAGATAGAGGTCAGACGCTTGGAGCGATGCTTCCGCGCCCCCGTGGACAGCGATCCCGACATCCGCGCGCGCGAGCGCGGCGGAATCGTTCACCCCGTCCCCCACCATCACGATCGGGCCGTCCTTCGGGGTCTGGGCTGCTTTGAGCGAACGGACGAGGTCCGCTTTCCCCTCGGGGTCGATGCGCCCCTGGGCTTCGTCGATCCCGAGTTCGTGCGCGACGCGCTCCACGATCTGCTCGTGGTCCCCGGAGCAGATGCGCGTGATCCACCCGAGGGATGTGAGCTCGTCGATGGCGTGTTTGGAGTCGTCCCGGATCGTGTCCCCCACCCCGACGACCCCGAAGCCCAGCGACCCGGAATGCACGACGATCGGGGTGTGCCCGTGCTCGAGCACGGTATCGATCTGCGCTCTGGTCTTGTCGTCGATCGGGGTCTGCGACTCAATGAACCTCGGGCTCCCGATCCGGATGCGCTCGCCCCCGACGACCCCTTCGATCCCTTCGCCGGTGTGCTGGACGATGGACTCAACGGGCGCGGGGTGCTCGGCGAGCTTCGCGATCGCTCGCGCGATGGGGTGATTCGAGTGGTGCTCGACGGCCGCCGCTCGTTCGATGAGCACCGGGTCCCCCCAGGTGCTCGCGGCGCGGGTCGCACCCTCGGTGAGGGTCCCGGTTTTGTCGAGGATCATGGTCCCGGGTTTGGACAGCGCTTCGATGGAGGCCGCGGATTTCGCGAGCATCCCGCGCCGCGCGGCGCGTCCGAGCGCGACGGACATGGCCATCGGGGTCGCGAGCCCGAGGGCGCAGGGGCAGGTCACGATCAGGAGCGCGGTTGCGTGCTCGATCGCGTCGTTGATCGATCCGCGCACGGACCAGATCCCGACGGTGATGACGGCCAGTGTGATCACGACGATCACGAAGACCCCCGCGATCCGGTCCGCGAATCGCACGATCTCGGACTTCTCGCTCGATGCTCGCGCGACGAGCTCCATGAGCTTCCCGACGCGCGTCGAGGACCCGACCTGATCGACGCGCATGGTGATCGGGGACGACAGGTTGGTCGCGCCTGCAAGCACTTCATCACCGATGTCCGAGCGGATCGGTCGGGATTCACCCGTGAGGAGCGAGGTATCGAGGGTGGTGGTCCCGAGGATGATCACCCCGTCGGCCGGGATCGAGTCCCCCGCTTCGACCCGGAGGAGCATCCCGGGCTCGACGGACTCGATGGGGACGCGCCTTGTGTTGCCGTCCGAGTCGATGAGGGTCGCGCTCGTCGGGGTGAGGGTGAGCATGAGCTCGATGGAATCGGCGGCCGCTCTCTGCTGTCGGTGCTGGATCCAGCGACCCACGAGGAGCAGGAAGACGAGGACGGCGACGGAGTCGAAGTAGATCTCGCCCGTCCCGCGCAGGGTGTTGAGGGTGCCCCAGACCCCGCCGACGAGCAGCGCGAGCGCGATCGGGACATCGAGGTGCGCGGTGCGCGTCCGGAGTGCGGCGATCGCGCCCGTGAAAAACACGCGCCCCGGCCAGACAAGGGTCAGGATCCCGAGCCCCATCGAGTAGTAACGGAAGACGGTCCACCAGAAGTCCGTGATCCCGCTGAGTGCCCCGCCGTAGAGCGCGATCGCGAGGAGCATGATGTTCCCGGCGAGGGCGCCCGCGACCGCGACCCGGATCAGGAACGCGCGGTCTTCCTTCTGTCGGACGCGCCGCGCTGCTTCCCCCCGCGCGGGGTGGGGCGCGTATCCGAGCCGATCGAGGGCGCGTGCGACGAGCGAGAGCTTGGTGCGCTCCGGGTCGTAGCGGAGGGAGACGGTGCGTGAGCGGATGTTCGCGCGGGCTTCGATGACCCCGGGCGCGACGCGCGGGAGTCGTTCGATGAGCCACACACACGCGGCGCAATGCATCCCCTCGACGAGGAGCTCGGTCGCGCAGGTCCCGTCGGTCTGCTCACGGACGTGCGCGGTCCCGTAGGCCTGGTCGTCGAACTCTTCGAACGCGTTCCCCGTGGAGCTGGGTTGCTGCGCGGGCGCATCGACGGCGTCACGGACCTTGTAGTACCCGTCCAGCCCGGAGTCCTGGAGGATGGCATAGACGGTTTTGCACCCGTTGCAGCAGAACTGATGCGTTGCGTGCCCCTCGACCAGACCCTCGGGCACAACGAGCCCGCAGTGGTCGCAGAGCACCCGCTCGCGCGGCGCGCCGCTCGCGCTGGACACAACCGACGCGCTCATGGCTCGGGCTGCTCGGTTTCCGTTGTGGGCATGGGTTCACCGAGTTCACACAACGGGCAGGTTTCGTCGGGGTTCGTGGGGACCTCGACGGATCCGTTTGCGTTCGTTGTCAGATGGAGCGTTTCGCGCGACATCTCCGGCGCGGACAACCGACCGGCGGCCGTGAACGCGCCAACGAGCACGACGGAGCACGCGCTGATGACGGGGATCTTCGCGTGGAGGGGGCCGGCGAGCATCTGGATCCCCGCGCCCAGCGACGCCATCACCGGAAGGGTCCCGAGCCAGAAGACGCTCATAGTCAGCCCACCCCAGACGGGCGAACCGGTCCCGGCGGCCGTGAACGCGAAGGCGTAGAGCCACCCGCACGGGAGGAGGGTCGTGAGGAGCCCGATGGTCATCGCGCGTTTGAACGGAGTGAGGTTGAACGCGAGGCGTTGCCCCTTCGCGACGGCGTTCTGCATCATTTTCGGGGCGCGGACGTGCGCGATCTTGACCCCCTTGAGGCGCATGAGCGCGATAATCCCGAACCCGATCATGAACACCCCGGCGAAGATGGCCGCGCTGCGCTGGACCCCGACGAAGGAACCCCCGAAATCGAGGGCTTGCCCGAGGGTCCCAGCAGCAACGCCGAGGAGGGTGTAGGTGATCAGCCGACCCCCGTGGTATGCGGATTGGAGCTTGAGCTTGGTGCGCCCGTTCTGTTGTCCATCGGCGCCGAGCGCGAAGAGCATGAGACCCCCGCACATCCCGGCGCAGTGGAGCGAACCGACGAGGGACGCCGTCAAGACCGTCGCGATCAGCACGTAGATCGGGTCCGTCATCTCACTCACCCAGTTCCAGCGATTCGATCACGAGGGCTTGTTCCCGGAGTGCGTCGATCGAGACCCGGAACTCCCAGAACCCGTCGGTGTGCATCCCCTGGATCCGGGTCTGGTACTGACCCGCGCTGGTGTACGGGAGCTCGACCTCGATCCGATCGTGCGCTTGGGTGTTCGCGAAGCAGATCACCTGGACGATCGCCTCCTCGATCGGATTCCCCTCGGAATCGAAGAGGAGGACCGAGACGAGGCGCGTCCCCGTGGGGTTGAGCACCCCGGAGGCGCTCACTCGCACGTCCCACCCGAGGCGCTCCGCGGCTTCGAGGCGCTCACGCTCCGAATCCCAGTTGACGGCCCGCGCGTAGTAGTCGGGCTCGACCATGTGGGACCCGGACCCCGCGCCGAGGATCGCCGTCACGATGACGAACGATGCGGACACGAGGAACATGCACACGAGCATGACGGGCCAGTGGAGCCCGCGCTCGATGAAGCCCTTGGGTTGCTCATCGCTGGATGTTGTGGTGCTGTGCTCAGCCATCGCTCTCTCCTTCGGGCTGTGCTGGGTCGTCGTTCTGCTCGATGCTCGGGGGCGCGGGAGGCGGGGTCGAGCCGCTGGTCGCCGGGCCTTTCATCTCGAACACGGTATCTTTCGAGAACCCGAGCCCGTCTTCCACCCGGATCGTCACATCGAACGGGCCGTTGGAGAACATCCCGGGATCCGTGACGATCGGGAACGACGCGGAGTGTTCCTGCCCACCCTCGACGGTGAGAGAATCGTACCCGGCGCTGATGTGGACCCCCTCGGGATCGACGATGCTGATCGTGTATGTCCGGGGTTCTTCGTGCCGATTGGTGATGCGCGTCCGGAGCTGGTTGGTGATCTCGCCGCTCGGGAGGGTGTAGAAGGGGAGCCCGCGCTCTCGTCCGATCCACACGCTCGCATCGGTCGTGGTCTGGAGGACGGCGAGGAATCCCGTAAAGATCGCCGCGAGGATCATGGGATAGATGATCACGCGCGGACGGATGAACTTGTGCTTCCCTTCCTTCACGGCGCGTTCGGATGAGTAACGGATCAGTCCTCTCGGACGACCGATCTTGTCCATGATCGAATCGCACGCGTCGATGCACTGCGCGCACCCGATGCACTCGAGCTGGAGCCCGTCCCGGATGTCGATCCCCGTAGGACAGGTCTGGACACACATGGTGCAATCGATGCAGTCCCCGAGTTGGGGGAGTTCGAGGTCTTCGCCTTCCTTGGGCTTGCGCCGTTTCTTCCCGCGCGGCTCACCCCGCTTCTCGTCGTAGGTGATGATGAGCGAGTCCTGGTCGAGGAGCACGCTCTGCATGCGCGCGTACGGGCACACCACACAGCACACCTGCTCACGGAAGAATCCGAAGTCGAACAGCATGAGCCCGGTGGTTCCCGCAACAACGAGGAACGCGACGGGGTGATTGAACGGGGACCCGAGGATCCACTGATGGAGCTGCGCCGTCCCGACGAAGTACGCAAGGAAGGTCTGCGCCAGGTGCGCCGAGACGATGAGGTAGACGACGAATCGGAGGAATCGGCGGAACCCGAGCTGCTTCTTGGGAGTGCGTTT
Organism: Phycisphaerales bacterium; assembly: GCA_027019265.1. Lineage (GTDB taxonomy): Bacteria > Planctomycetota > Phycisphaerae > Phycisphaerales > UBA1924 > UBA1924. Next base: position 76,608 of record JALUWX010000021.1, on the reverse strand, counting down.
GGAAGGGTCCCCCTCGAACAAGCGCTCGATAGGACGGAACACGTATTCCATGTACACGGTCTGGGGACAGATCCATCCGCACCACACACGCCCGAAGAGCGCCGTCACGAGGAAGATCGTCACGAACAGCATGATGAGGAAGAGACCGAGGAGCAGGGTGTCGTGGGGGTAGAAGGTCTTCCCGAAGAACGTGAACTGTCGCTCCATCAGATCGAGCAGGATCGTTTGTTTCCCGTTTACTTTCGTGAACGGGGTGATCGCAAAGATCGCGATGAGCGCGTACGCAACGACCCGTCTCCACTTCCAGAACTGTCCTCGTGAGGGTCGGGGCTTGAGCCAGCGGCGGGAGCCGTCCTCGTTGAGCGTGGAGAGCACGCGCTCGTTGGGCTTGAGCAGACTGTCGGACATCGCGGGCTCCGCGTTCTGGGCCCCATACCTGCAGATGGGAATCAGCGCCCAGCCCTTTCGGGCACAGCGCTGGGAAAGGGTTCTGGATCAGCCGCCCTGGTCGTCCGGGGTGATGGGCTCGGGGAACGGGGGGATCTCTTCGCCGTCGGCGGGGAGCCCGCCCTCGACGAAGGTCCCACGGAGCGAAGCGACATACCCCACGACGAGCGCGATCTCGTTCTCGTTGAGGGTGTTCACGTTCGCGGGCATCGCGCCGTTCGCGGCGCCGTTGGTCACCACGTCGAGCATCCCCTCAAGGTCGGTGAGATTCTTGTAGTGGTTGTCCGTCAGGTTCGGGCCGATGAGGCCTTCACCGTTCTGGTTGTGGCAGAGCGTGCAGGTGCCCTGGAAAACCGACGCACCCTGGTCGAGCCAGTTCTGGTCGCCCATGATCGTCTGGACCTTCGTAATGGGATCGTCGATCTGCATGAGGGCGGCGAACTGCTTCTGGATCGCCGCATCCTCGGTGTTGTTCAGACGGGTGATCCGATCGGGGACCATCGGGGTCATGTGGAGGATGACGGCATAGACGACGGACCAGACGATGGTGCCCCAGAAGATGAGGTGCCACCACCCGGGTGTCGGGTTGTCGTATTCCTGGATCCCGTCGTAGTTGTGGTCGAGCAGTTCGTCGCTGTAGTGGTCAGCCATGATTCACCCCTTCGCTCCGCGCGCCGCGCGTGATCGGTTCGTTGTCTTCAAACGGGAGATGCGCGCCGTGCTGGCAGTCCGTGTTCGAGCGTTTCACAACGCCCAAGAGCACGAGACCGAACGCGACGAGGAACATCACCAGACCCAGGATCGGGAAGAAATCCAGATTCATATTCGAGACGATCTCAGTCATCGACATCGGACACCTCCGTGGCGCTCGCGGTTGCGGTTTCCTCGACCGGGGTCTTGTAGATATCCGTGCCCAGACGCTGGAGGTACGCGATGACCGCGATCACCTGCTTGTCCCATGTCTGGTCATACGCCGGGCCGCCCTGTTCCTGGAGCTCGTACGCGATGGTCTGCGCCTGGAACTCCGCGTTCTCCCGGGCTTTGCCCTCGAGGACGTTGTCGCCGTAGGGCACACCGAGCATCGCCATCGCATCGACCCGGCCCTGGATCGAAGCGAAGTTGGTTTCCTTGTTCAGGAGCCACGTGTACTTGGGCATGATCGACCCGGGTGACGTGGACTGCGGATCCTCGAAGTGGGTGTAGTGCCACAGGTGCGACTTGCGCCCGCCCTCACGATGAAGGTCCGGACCGATACGGCGCGAGCCCCACTGGAACGGACGGTCGTACACGAACTCGCCCGGCTTGGAGTAATCGCCGTAGCGCTTCGTCTCCCAGTAGAACGGACGGATCATCTGCGAGTGACAGTTGTAGCAGCCCTCGGCGACATAGATATCGCGCCCGGCGAGCTCGAGCGGGGTGTAGGGCTCGACCGTCGAAATGCTCGGGACGTTCGAGGACACCATGAACATCGGGATCGCTTCGACCGCGCCACCGATGAGGACGGCGACGAGGACGTAGACCGTGAAACGGACGGGCATCCGTTCCCAGCGACGGTGCCAAGTCCCTTGGAGGAACTTGTCGCCAGCGTGCCCGAACCCGGCGTTCGCCGTCAGGCGCGACTCGGCCTTGGGATCGCCGTCGTAGTTCTTGGAGAGAGGCGCCGCGTAGTGCACGGGCTCGTCGTACTTGGCCGGACGCTTGCGCCAGGTCATGAAGAAGTTGTACAACGCGATCAGGGCGCCCACGAGGTACAGGGTCCCGCCGAACGCGCGGATCCAGTACATCGGGATGAGCTTGGTGACCGTCTCGATGAAGTCGGGGTACGCAAGGCGGCCCGTTTCATCCCATGCGCGCCACATCAGACCCTGGGTGATCCCGGCCGTGTAGATCGCGAGGATGTAGAGCACCATCCCGATCGTCCCGATCCAGAAGTGGAGGGTCGCGAGCTTCTTGGAGTGCAGCTCGACCTGGAAGAGTCTCGGGAAGAGCCAGTAGAGCATCCCGAAGGTCATGAACCCGTTCCACCCGAGCACACCCGAGTGCACGTGCGCGATCGTCCAGTCCGTGTAGTGGCTGAGCGAGTTGACGGCCTTCACGGACAGGAGCGGGCCTTCGAAGGTGGACATCCCGTAGAACGTCACACCCACGACGAAGAACTTGAGCACGGGATCCGTCGCGACCCGGCTCCAAGCGCCACGCAGGGTCATGAGCCCGTTGATCATCCCGCCCCACGACGGCATCCACAGCATGACCGAGAAGATCATCCCGAGGGTCGAAGCCCATTCGGGGAGCGCGGTGTAGTGGAGGTGGTGAGGACCGGCCCAGATGTAGATGAAGACGAGGGACCAGAAGTGGATAATGGAGAGCTTGTACGAGAAGACCGGACGTTCGGCGGCCTTCGGGAGGAAGTAGTACATCAGCCCGAGGAACGGGGTGGTGAGGAAGAACGCAACCGCGTTGTGCCCGTACCACCATTGCATGAGCGCGTCCTGCACACCCGCGTACACGGGGTAGGACTTGAGGAGGAACTCGGGACCGGCGAACTCGCCCGTCTTGACGAGGTGGACCAGCCCGGCCGGGACCCAGATGTTGTTGCCCACGTGGAGCATGGTGACCGTGACGATCGTCGCGATATAGAACCAGAGCGCCACGTAGATGTGACGCTCACGACGATGGATGAGGGTCATGATGAAGTTGCCGCCGAAGAAGACGAGCCAGACGACGGCGATCGCAAGGTCGATCGGCCATTCGAGCTCGGCATACTCCTTGCCCTGGGTGATCCCGAGAGGAAGGGTCAGCGCGGCGGAAACGATAATGAGCTGCCAGCCCCAGAAGTGGAGTCGAGAGAGCAGATCGGAGTACATCCGTGCTTTACAGAGTCGCTGGGTGGAGTAATAGACGGCCGCGAAAATCCCGTTCCCGGCAAACGCGAAGATCGCCGCGTTCGTGTGGAGGGGACGAAGTCGTCCGAAGCTGAGGTACTCGATCCCCATCCCGAGTTCGGGGAACGCCATCATGAACGCGATAATGACCCCAACGAGGAACCCGACGATTCCCCAGATGATGGTCGCCCATGCGAACATCCTGACGATCTTGTCGTCGTAGACGAACGATTCGAGCCCGGCGTGCGCGGCGCTGTGATCGCTCCCTTGAGCAGTTGTCGAGGCTGTGTCCACTGTGATCTCCAAATCCTGCGTCGGCGAGGTACTGAATGCGTTGTCGCCGGCTCACTGTGCGATGCGCGGATTCCCGTTGAACAGATCTTAAACTCCGATTTTCGGTGCCATCACCGCTATCTTCGACCTGACAGGATTATGGTAAGACAGAAACCAGGCAAGTCAAGGATAGAAATGTCCGGAATGAGTCCGGCATTGATCTCAGGATATCGGATTTTCGGACCCTGCGCCCCCACAGACGACCACCCCCTCACACGGACCCACGATTCGACCACGATCCGGGGCGATTCCCCACCCGATACAGAGTTTATGAGCGACACCCCTTTGTCCCGAGCCCAGCTCGACCAGCTCCGTCACAGCGTGAGCAACGCGACCCCGATCCGGAAGTGCGCCTCCTACGCGCGGTTCTCCGGATGGTCCACCCTCCTCGCCGGCGCCCTGACCCTCGTGTTCGGGCTCGGGGACACCACAGCGCTTGTCCTCGGGCTGGCGCTCTCGTTCATCGGGTTCCGAGAGATCACCCTCTCGAAACGGGTCCTCTCGCTCGAACTCGGCGCCCCGATGAAGCTCGCCGTCAATCAGCTCGCGCTCGGCGCGTGCTTGGCGCTCTACGCCGTCTTCTCGATCGTGACCCACGATCCGAGCGATTCGGTGCTCGCTTCATCCATCACGAACGATCCGGCGCTCGCGCAAGCGCCGGAACTCGCGCAGCTGGGGGATCAGCTCGCGGGTTTCGAGCAGATGGCGCGGTACGCTGTCTGGATCCTTCTCGTCGTCGTCGCGGTGATCATGCAGGGTGGGACGGCGATCTGGTACGCGCTAAAGAAATCACGCCTCAACGCGATCCATGCGCACAACGAGCCCTGGGTGCTCGATGTCCATCGGGTCATGCAGGGCTTGGAACCCGTCCACACGGTCGGGACTCAGTCGGACTCGGAAAACGATCACACCCAACGCTTCACCCGCGCGGCCGCCTGACGAAACCTGGCCAAATCAATCGCGTGGATCCGGGTCCTCACGACCCGTGACCCGGACGGACCCGTTCGTGGTGTGCGCGGCGCTGACCTGATCCGAGCCCCCCACTTCGACCTCGAGGGTGTCATCGCTCGATTCAACGAGCCGCGCATCGTCGAGCCCGGAGAGACGGATCTTCCCATTCGTGGTCTTGATCTTGAGCCGTCCCATGAAGGACGATCCGAGATCGAGCTCGATGCGCCCGTTGCTCGTCCGGACCCGGACGGGCTCGTCGTTGTCGTGGGACGTCGAGATGTACATGGATCCGTTGCTCGTCTGCGCCTCGATCGCGCCCCGGGCTTCGGTCACGATCACCCGACCGTTGCTGGTCTCGAGGTTGATCGGGCCGTCGGAGTGCTCGACGCGCACCGCGCCGTTGGAGGTCTTCACATCGACCGAGCCCCGATGGTTCTCGACGAAGACCGTACCGTTCGAGGATCGGAGCTCGGCTTTCCCCGAGAGCCCCGAGGTGGTCACAGAGCCATTGCTCGTCCGCACACGCAGCCCGTCCGTATCGGGGAGATAGACATTGATCGACGCGCCCTCGTTGTCGAGCGATCGTCCCCCCGGCCACTCGACCCAGACCCGGAGGGTCCCGTCCCCCTGACGATCCGCGCGGAGGTTTGCGAAGCTCAGTCGTTGTTCGTCGTTCCCGTAGAGCTCCGCTTCGATGGAGATATCGCTCCGATCCTCGCGCACCGCGCGGACCGCGCCATTCGCGTTGATGATCTCGAGCGGGGTGGGCTGGGTGTACGCGACATGGCGGTTGCGCCCGTCGTGGTACCTCGGTCCCCCGATACTCTCGCACGCGCCGAGGAGGAGGGTGGAACTGAGTGCGAGGACAGCGAGCGTTTTCGAGTTGAGCATGGTCCGTTCCCCTGGTCTGGAGCGAGTGAAGGCCGACGATCGGCGCGAGATGATGTCCAACCGACCATTGATGGTACAGTCTGACATCGTTTTGGGATGCTCGAGGCTCCGGTTTCGGTCAGGATCTCGGAAACCGGGTCAAAATCAGATGATCTCGAGGATCTTGAAGCGTTTGACCCCGCGCGGGGCGTTCACCCGAACGGTCTCCCCGACCCGGGCTTTCATGAGCGCTTCGCCCATGGGTGAGGTCGCGGTCACCTCGACCACATCCCCCGTGTCGGTCCCGGAGGCCTCGCCGACGAGCCGGTAGAGCTCGAACTCGTCCTCGTCCTCGTCTTCCTCGATCAGCTTGACCGTCGATCCGAGGAAGACCACCCCTTCAGCGGTTTTGGATTCATCCACAACGTGCGCTTTCGCGATCCGCTCCTCGAGGCGCTTGATCTCCGCTTCCTCCATCCCTTGGAGCTCGCGGGCGGCGTGGTATTCCGCGTTTTCCTTCAGATCCCCGAGGGCGCGGGCTTCGGCGATGCGCTCGGAGATGACCGGGCGATTCGCGATGAGCGCGTTGAGCCGCTCCTTGAGCTGCTCCTTCTCTTGAGGCGTGATGACGTCCATGGGAATCCGCTCCGGGTCTGAAAAACCCCGCGCCTGATGGCGCAGGGATGGGTTCGTTGTGAGTTTAGGGGTCAGCGCCTCCCCGGACCACCCCGGTTCGTGACCCCGTTCCAGGCGCTCGCGAGCAGGATCAACGCGACACCCACACACCCGATCCCGGCGATGAGACGGAAGTGGAGCGGCCCCACACTCGCGGCGACCCCCGTCGCCGATCGGTCGCGCGTGATCTCCATCACCCCCGTGATCGGGGAGAGCATCAGCCCGGGGTTAGCGTCCCGGATCCCGGCGGCCGCTCCCCGGAGGGTCGTGAGCTCGAGCACGGGCGCGATGAGCATCGCGGCGAGGATCGCGAACATCGCGATGGCGCGACGGAGGGACCGGTGCGCCCCCCGATCCCGCTCGATCACGACCTGCGCGGTCGCGACAAGACCCGCGGCGACAAGTGTCCACGCCGCAAAGTGTGCCACGAGCGCGAGCACGACATCGATGTTCCACCCCCCCAGCACGATGAGCAGCTGAGGCCAGAGCACGGCTTGGAGCGGGACCAGGAGCACGAGCGCATCGCGCAGCGCGGAAGCGATCGGACGACGCGCCGAACGTTGCGACACCCGGACAAGCGGGTACAGGATCCCGATCCCCACGCTCGCGAGCACCAGCATCTCGCGCGACGCGGGTCTGGAGATACTCGGAGACACGGAGAGTCCCGCGCTGAGGCGCGTGAACATGATCGCGCTGATCCCCATCAGATAGATCATCCACAGCAGCGCGAGCACCCTGGGCTCAGCGCGTCGGTGCGACCAATCGTCGTACCCCTCTGGAGGGACAGCTCCGAAGAGATCCCGTTCCTTCGTTGATGCGCCGGATTCGCTCACACCCAAGGGTAGCTCGGAGGGCTCAAGTTCAGTTCTCGCGCCGGTTCATCAGGACCTGAGGCCCGCGCACATCGACACTGGCCATCGACGCATCGATGCGTCCGGTCTTACGCAGGAGCGACTCGATCCGGTCGAGCTTGACATCCGTGGGCATCTCCGCCGGGCGTTCCCGACCCGGCCCCCCACCCCAGACGATGGTCGCGCCGGAGTTGGTCATGAGTTTGAGGATCCCGTGGTCCCTCCCGTTTCCGAGATCGATCCCCGTGATCTGCGCGAGCAGGTCCCGATCCCGGAGCTCACGAAGAAGTCGGAGCGCGTCGCGCAGCTCGGGCTCGTCCCAGAGACGACCCACCCCCGGATCGGGGAGCGCCGTGTTCGAGATCTGGAACTGGTTGCTCGAGCCCTTCGGGTAGGACAGCGGGAGGACGTGCCCTTCCCAATCGACGAGGACTTCCTCTCCGTCGATCAGGACGGCGGCCGCCGGGACGCGCCAATCCGCGCGGACGACGATGGTCCCCTCGGGGGTCCATCGTGCACGGGGCGCACCGTTCACCCACCCGGTCGAAGCGATCGCGAGCGATGCTTCCTGGAGCGGCTCCCGGCTCAGGGGACGCGCCCCAACGAGCGATTCACGGACGAGCGCGTTCAAACGGGTCCGTTCGCTGAAGGGGAGCCAGATGGTCCCGCTCTTGGATGCGCCCCAGACGATCTCGTACTCGATCTCTCCCGGCGCGACCAAATCCTGCGCTCGTTCGTCGAGGGTCTTGACCCCCATCCCAGCGCCGACGAAGACGGCCCCTGTTCCGAGGACGGCCGCGCTCAGGATCGCGATCATCCGGTTCCGCGCGGCGCGTTCGGGGTCGGTGCTCTTCTTCTTTTTCTTCTTCGAGGTCTTCGCCATCTCGTTCACTCGCGCTGCGCACACCCGACGAGGTGGGCGCACAGGGTGCTCATGTCCATCCCGGAGGCCGCCGCCGCTTTCGGAAGCAGCGAGGTCCGAGTGAAGCCGGGCATGGTGTTGCACTCGAGCAGATTCACGTTCCCGTTCGTGTCCATCATGAAATCGACACGCGCGAGGTGACGGATCCCGAGCGCCCCGCACAGCGCGAGCGACCACTGCGTCAGCTTCTGCTCGATTTCATCGGCCAGATCGGGCGAAACCGTGTACACCGTGTCGTTGCGTTCGTATTTCGCTTGGTAGTCGTACACCCCGCTGGCCGGCGCGATGTCGATGATGGGGAACGCCCTGAGCGACCCGTTCCCGTCGTCGATGACCCCGACTGTCAGCTCGCGCCCCTTCACCATGGGCTCGATCATCGAGACCCGGTCCGGGTGCTGGTCGCGCGAGGCGCGGATGGCCGTGATCGCTTCGGCCCATGAGGATTCGTCCGGGCACAGGTAGAGCCCGCAACTCGACCCGTCGGCTACGGGCTTGATGACCACGGGACCCTCGAACGGGCACTGGGTGTCCTCGGGGTCGAGGAGCGAGCTGGAAAGGGTCGGGATCCCGAGACGCGCCGCTTCGAGTTTGGTCGCGAGCTTGTCCATCGCGAGGCGCGAAGCGCGGGATCCGGACCCGACGAAACGTGTGCTCGCGCGTTCGAGGAGGATCTGGAGAGCCCCGCCTTCCCCGAAGCGCCCGTGGAGGACGGGGAAGATGACATCGTGGTCCCAGGATCGGATGTCTTCCGAAATCGGACGATCGACGATCAGAAGCGTCGCATCGAGCCCAGCTTCGACGAGCCCGGCATGAACCCCCGTCGCGCTCGCGATGGAGACCTCACGCTCCGCATCGGGACCACCACCAAGCACGAGCACACGGGTCATGGATGGCTCTCTCCCCACACGACGACCTCACGATCGAGCTGGACCCCGAACCGATCGTGGACCCGGCGCTGGACCTCGCGCATGAGCTCGATGACGTGCTGCGCCCGCGCGTCGTGTGTCGTGACGATGAAGTTCGCGTGGACATCGGACACGGACGCGCCCCCGACGCTGATTCCCTTGCACCCGGCGCGGTCGATGAGCATCCCCGCGCTGACCCGGTCCCCTGACTCCCCGATCCCGTCGATGGGCTCGGTGAGTGTCGGATTCTTGAACGCGCACCCGGCGCTTTTGTCCTTCATGGGCTGGGATCCGGTCTTCTTGAGCATGCACTCGGTGAGCCGATCGCGCAGCGCGTGCTCGTCCCCCCGGGTGAGCCCGAACTCGACATCCAGGATCATGAGATGGTTCAGCCCGGAGTGACGGTACGAGAAATCGATCGCGGCGCGTTCGAGCTCGTGGATCCGACCCGCACGGTCCATCGCGCGGACCTTGAGGACCCGGGACCCGATCTCCCCGAACGTCCCCCCGGCGTTCATCACGCACGCGCCGCCAATGGTGGCGGGGATCCCGGCGAGCCCTTCGAGCCCACCCAATCCCGCTTTGACGCTGGCCGTGATCAGCCTGGGGAGCGATGCGCCCGCGCCCGCGCGGACCCACCCCGTCGATGGGTCGATCTCGACCTCGATGAATCGCCCTTGCTGGAGGGAAACGACGAGGTTCGAGACCCCGTCATCGTGGACGAGCAGGTTCGCGCCCTCCCCGAGCATCATGAGTTCGTCGTCGAGTTCGAGACACGCGCCGAGTTGGTCCGTGTTCGTCGGCCGCGCGAGGCGCTGCGCCCGGCCTCCGACATGGAACCAGGTCGAGATCGGCGCATCCTCCTCGATCGTGAGTTCACCCGCAGCCAAGCTCACGAACGACCCCCGGCCTCAAGGAATCCCTTCCCGACCTTCCACACGGGACCCGCGCCCATGACGACGAGCAGGTCCCCGGGACGCGCGATGTTCTCGAGCTGCTCGACGATCGCTTCGAACGGGTGCAGGTGCATCGCGCGCACGTTTCGGGAACGGAGCCGATCCACCAGGTCCGCGCTGCTGACCTTCGCTTTCTCGATCTCCGAGTCCCGGACGAAGTAGATCGAGGGGACGATGACCATGTCCGCGTGCTCGAAGCTCGTCGCGAACTCCTCGAGGAGAAACCGGGTGCGCGAGTGCTGGTGGGGCTGGAAAACACAGATGAGCCGACCCCCGTGCTTGGACGGGTCGCGCGATTCGCGCAGGGCTCGGAGGGTCGCATCGATCTCGGTCGGGTGGTGCCCGTAGTCGTCGATGACCGTGACCCCGTCGCGCTCCCCGAGGATCTGGAGACGGCGATCGAGCCCGCGGAACGCGCCGAGCGATTGTGCAACGACCTCGGGGTCCGCGCCGCTCGCGCAGGCCAGCGCGAACGCGACGGCGCTGTTGATCGCGTTGTGCTCCCCGGGCATCCGGAGAGTCCAGGAATGCTCCCCTACCTCCGGCCCAGAGATGGTCGTCTTCGCCGACGACGGATCGAACCCGACGACCCAGTCCGCGCCGGGATTGAATCCGATCGTCTGGACAGCGCAGGTCAGGCCCGAAGCAACCTGTCTCCGGTGCGCCCCGTCGTGACCGATCAGGAGCAATCCCCCGTCGGACTCGCTCGGGATGAGCTTCGCGAACTGCGCGAAGGACTCGATGACGGCATCGAGCGATCCATAGATATCCAGATGGTCCGCTTCGATCGACGCGATCGACCCGATCGTGGGGCGCAGATGGTGGAATGAACGGTTGAACTCGCACGCTTCACCGAGGAGCAGCCCGGGCTTGCCCTTGAGCGACCCGCTCGGGATTGTTTCGGATCCGATCCGGAACCCGACCCGATCGTCCCTGTCGCTCAGCGCGCCGTGCGCGAGCTGAGCGCAGGTCGCGCCGACCACCACGCTCGGGTCGAGCTTCGCATCGGTCATCGCGCACCCGAGCATCGCTGTGGTTGTGCTTTTGCCGTGGGTCCCGGCGATCGCGATTCCTGTCCGACCGGACATGCACGCGCCGAGCGCTTCGGGGTAGCTCATGACCGTCAACCCCCGTTCGACGGCCGCGATCAGCACGGGGTGATCCGGACGGATCGCCGCAGAAGCGATGACGAGGTCCGTGTCTTCGGGGAGAGTCTCGGACGCTTCGTCGTGAGAGACGGGGATCCCGTGCGACTGGAGCGCGCGGGTTGAGTCCGTTGGAGTGGAATCGACACCCGACAACTCGAGCCCCGCATCCTTGAGCAAACGCGCCAGCGCGGACATCCCGCATCCACCGATCCCGACGAGAAAGGGACGGGACGCACCGATCGAGAACGCATTGCTGTTGCTCGTCATCGGGATGCTTCCGGCTGTCTGGGGGCGCTGATTCACAAGCAAGCGTATCGGCTCATTTCGCCCGAGTTCTCCACGGATCGGTGGCGATCACACGGGAGGGGTCAACGGGTCGGGTCCGAGGGTCTGGATCGTCAATGTCCCGAGCGAACGGGCGCTCAGATACGAGTTCAGTTCGTCCATCGAGATCGAGTCGATCTGCTGCGCGATCTGCGCGAGGGTCCGGGGCGCATCGCGCTTGTCGAGGTCCGCGACGAGGGCCGCCGCTCTCGCCCCCGTGGACTCTCCCGAGAAGATGAGCTTGCTCTTGAGCCCGATCCGCGCGCGTTCGAACTCCTCCGGGGTGACACCCGAGCTGATGATGCGCTCGATCTCCGAGTGGAGGACATCGAGGGACTCCTGCGCGCGTTCGGGGGTCGTCCCGACATAGGCCGTCGTCACCCCGTGCTCTTTGCCCGCGCGGTATGACGAAGACACGCTGTAGCAGAGCCCACGCTTCTCACGGACCTCCGTGAAGAGTCTCCCGGACATCCCGCCCGAGAGGACGGAGTTGACGAGCATCTCGTGGATCTCGTGCTCGTCACCCGCGCGGGGGGAGTCGTGGACGATGATGATCTGGACCTGGTTCGAGTCGTCGTGCTCGTGCGCGTACCCCCGGGTCGGCGCGTCCCCCATGGTGATCTCGCTGCACTCACCCGACCATGATCCGAAGCACTTCTCGACGATCGACACGGTCTGATCGGGGTCGATCGCGCCGGCGATCCCGACGATCGCGCCCTCGGGGACACAGTGCCCCGTCCACCATGCGCGGACCGAGTCGGCGCTGAGCGCCCCGAGCCCTTCGGTTGAGCCGTAGGTCGATCGGTTGTACGGCGAAGCGAGGTGCCTCGACCGAGCGGCGATGACGGCCCGTTCCTGGGGATCGTCGAGGAGGGACTCGATCGAAGCGAGCGCGAGCGCCCGGGATGCTTCGAACGACTCGTCGCGCATGGCCGCATCAAGGATCATGGACGCGCCGAGCTCGCACGCGCGTTCGATCCCGTCACCCAGCGCCGTGACACTGACCCCGACGGAACGCGCGCCGACGTTGGTGTCGCGCACCGCGCCGGCGAGGTCGAACTGGTCGGCCTGCGCTTGCGAGTCGTGCTCGCGTGTCCCGCGCATGAGCAGTTCCGCGCAGACCGTTGAGGCGCCGAGTTGCTGTTCGTCTTCGTGGATAACTCCGCAAGGAAGAAAAACGCGCATCGAGACGGAACGGACACTCGGCACGCGCTGACACGCGATGCGTAGTCCGTTGTCGAGGGTCGTGAGGGTGATGGAGTCGTGTGTCGTGGTCATGTCGTTCATCTCTCCGACCGAGCGCGCGGCGCGTCCGATCATGGTCACTGAAAGGTGGTGATGCATCATTGAAGCGCGTGAGCGCCGAATGGCGCACGAGCCCCGTTTTCTCACAAACAAACGCGATATTGCCCCGTTCTCCCGCGAACGTGCTCCGTTCCTTTCCCCGTTCGGGGGATCGATCGGTGTGAAGGAAACAGTTGATCCGCGCGTCTGCGCATCTCGCGTGTTCGTTGTTGATCGGAGACCGATCACACAACACACACGATCGAATCGGTATCGCGTGAGTGTGAATCCACGCGTGTGCGCTGTGCTGAGTCGTGTGTGTGCGCGCGTGAGTGCGTGGTCGTGTTGGGGTTGTGTGATTCAAAAAAGTGCGCAACTTGGCGCGCATTCAAGTAGTCTGTGCGTGCGGATCGTGTTTGTGCTCACGCTCCGCTCAAGTGACAGTGCTCGCGACTCCGATGAGTTACACGAGTTATTCACAAGAGTGCGGACCCGGGAATCCGAACACGCCCGACCCGCCTTGAAGCAACCTGTTCGGAACGGAGTAACAGACATGGCCAAGAAAGCCGCCCGCAAGAAAGCGACCAAGAAAAAAGCGACTCGCAAGAAGACCGCCAAGAAGGCCACCAAGAAGAAAGCCACCAAGAAAAAGGCGACCAAGAAGAAGGCCGCCAAGAAGGTGACGAAGAAGAAGGCCACCCGCAAGAAGGCCGCCAAGAAGAAGGCGACCAAGAAGAAGGCCACGAAGAAAAAAGCCACCAAGAAGAAGGCGACCAAGAAAAAAGCCACCAAGAAGAAGGCTACGAAGAAGAAGGCCACCAAGAAGAAAGCGACGAAGAAGAAGGCGACTCGCAAGAAGACCGCGAAGAAGCCCGCTCGCAAGAAGACGGCCAAGAAGAAGACCACCCGCCGCAAGGCCACGGCGCGTCGCGCGACTCGCCGCTGATCCCACGATCAGCACCAAGCTCCGGCACGGATCGCCGGGGTTGCTTCAGCACTCGACGGGACCCAGAGACGGGTCCCGTTTTTCATGCGCTCACCCAGCGATTCCGCCCTGTTTACGCCGCAAACGGACGGGAGAACCCCGAGTCGAGCGGGTCTTTGCTCATCCCGGGCATGGGGTAGTGGGTCTCGAGCCCGATCCTCAGCGTGTTGTGCTCACAGATCACGAACGAGAACGGGGAGAGCACACGCCACCCGGCGAAGCGGAGTGCGCGAGCGAGACACTCCATCGAGGTCACGAACACCACCCCGTAGTCATCGATCCCCACGGGGATGAGCCCGAACTGCCATGCTTGTCGGCGCTCGATGGTGTCGAGCACCTCGGGCTCCACATCGACTTTGGATGGATCCACCCTCGGCGCGATCTCAGCATACTGGATCGCCCAGGCCTCCTCGACGGCGCACGGATCGACATCGTAGAGTTCCTCGGCCAGAACCCCGAAGGGCTTGTTCGAGTCGCGCTGCTGTTCGAAGATGGCTTCGCACTGCTCACGGGTGAGTTCGCCTCGTTCCACGAGCAGATCGCCGAGTCGGAGCCCCATAACGTGTCCTTTCGCTGAATCCCATGCGCCAACCACGCAGCGCGGCCGGGATGGATCGGGGATCACGATCCCCCGATTCATGATGAGGATCATCCGAGGCGCAGTTCTTGCGGATCCGACGTGCGCGACCGAGTCAGCCCCGAGATCCGGATCCACAAGGAGAGGAATCGGGATTCGATTGCGGAATCCGTTTGCACCCTGAGTGCGCGAACGCTCACTTCCCCACACAGAACGTCGCGAAGACCCGTCCGAGAACGTCCTCGACGCTGACCTCGCCGACGAGCGACCCCAGCTCATCGAGCGCTTCGCGCAGATGGGCGGCGACCAGCTCCGGGTCCTCGAGATCATGGGCCGACGGGTCAACGTTCCCGAGCGCGAGCCCGAGTGATGTGCTCGCGTTCCGGATCGCCGCTCTGTGCCGCGGGACCATCGCCCCGGCCCCCATCCGCTCCCGGTCGACGACCGAATCCGCGATCGCGCGTCGCAGCGCGCCCAGATTCGTCCCGTCGAGGGCGCACACGACGAGCGGGGCTCCCCGATCATCCATCACGAGATCCGCTTTGGTCCGGACCCGGATCGTCCGAGCTTGGTCCGGCGCGGCGAATCGTTGATCAAAACGCCCTGTTGGATCGCACCACACGATGGTGTCCGCGCGTCCGATCATTGTTCGCGCCCGGCGCTGGGCTTCTTCATCGATCCGGTCGATCCCCTGCTCACCGAGCCCGGCGAGGTCCACGAGGGTCACCGACCCCGAACCGGGCGCATCCGGGTCCAGATCGAGGACCTCCTCGATCGGATCGCGCGTGGTCCCCGGCGCATCGGACACCACCGAGCGGGCCCGTCCGAGGAGCGCGTTGAACAGGGTCGATTTCCCCGCGTTGGGCGCGCCCACCAGGAGCACCCGGGCTCGCTCGTCCCGGACCCTAGACCCGCTCGACGACCCGAGCTCGGAATCGAGCTGATCACTGACCACACGGAGCCGCGCCTCAAGATCGCTCGGCGCGATCGCGACCACATCGTCCTGATCGATGAAATCCACCCCGGCCTCCACCAGCGCCAGACACGTCGCGATCGAATCGACCCACGACGCGCAGCGCTCCCCGTGCGCTCCGGACAGGAGCTCGTCGCTCGCGTCGAGCGCGTGCTTCGTCCGCGCCCCGATCCGGAGCGCGACACCCTCCGCTTGCGCCAGGGTGATCCGATCGTTGAGGTACGCACGGGCGCTGAACTCCCCGGGCTCGGCGCGACGGACTCCGTCGTGCGCACAGATCCGGGCCATCGCGCGATCGAGGATGATCGGGGATCCGACCATCAGGATCTCCGCGCTGTCCTCCCCTGTGTAGCTCTTGGGGGTTTCGAGCACGAGAACCCAGCACCCGATCGACACATCATCACTGAGCAAGAATCGGGTTCGATGGATCCCTCGGGTGAACGTCTTGAGCCCGCACAGCGCGGATACCAACGCCCGGGTGTCGTCTCCTGAGATCCGGATCAGCGCGTGAGCGCTGGGACCCGGAGGGGATCCGATCGCCGCGATGGTCCCACCCGTGGGCATGGGGCGCTCACTTCTGCTTGCGCCGGAACTCGCGCGAAGCGGGGTTGATCGGCGCGGGGCCGCGCTTCTCGATCTGCTTCCGGGCTTCGGCGGCCTCGTTCAGGCGCTGCATCAGACCCGGCCCCTTCTTCGCTTTCTCCGCGCGGATGTTCTCGATCTCGAGCATCCCGTGCTTCTTCATGTGCGCCCGGATCCATTTGCTCTCGAAGATCCCGAGGGTCGAGTTGGTGATGAAGTACAGCGCGAGCCCGGAGGGCGCGGTGTACATCATGACGGGGAACATCACCACCATCATGACCTTCATCATCTTCTGCTGGGACTCCTGCTCCGGGGTCAGGGTCGCCGTGCTCGGGGGGGTCAGGAACTTCTGGTGCGCGAAGAACACGAACCCGAGGAGGATCGGGAGCAGGTTGATGGACTGGACCGTTCCCCAGAGGGGGAAGGAGAAGTGCATCGCGCTCGGGAGCGGGATCGCGTGGTCCGCGGCGGAGAGATCCGCGAGGAACTGCCAGGACCCGTTCGAGACCGACTGGAACACCCCGTAGAACGCCGGTTCGTGCTTGAGCTCGACGGCGAAGAACAGGGTCGCGTAGAGCGCGATCCACACGGGGGACTGGAGCATCATGGGGAGACACCCGAGCATCCCGAGAGGGGAGATCCCCTCTTCGCGCCAGAGCTTGGTCATCTCCGCCTGGAGCTTCTTCGGATCGTCCTTGTACTTCTCACGCAGCGCCTTCTGCTTGGGTCCCATGGACTGCATCTGGACACTGAAACGCTGCATCCGGATCTGGGACCAGCGCGTCACGGGGTGGAGACACGCGCGGACGAGGACCACCAGGAGCATGATCGAGACGGCCCAGTCCCCCACCATCGAGTGGAAGATCCGGAGAACCTCGATGAGGATGTGGGTGAGCCAATCGAAGGTGCACCCCGCGCAGAACCCACCGATGTTGTACACGACCATGTCGGGGAGACTGAGGGCGGCCAGCACCGGATCATCCGCGAAGATGGGCTTGGTCCGCGGACCCGCGTACACCCCGAGCTCGATCGATTGGGATGCACCGGGCTCCACACGGAACTCGGCGCTCTTCGTGCTCATCAGGATCGTCGTATCGACGGGCTTCGCGTAGGAATCGAGGACGAACCGGTCCATCGACTCGACCACCGGGGACAGGAGCCGATCCCCCTGGTCCGTGCTCGCAGGATCGAACACGGGGTGAAGGATGACGGAGTAGTAACGATCGTTGAACGCGAGCCAGGAGAGCCGATCCCCGCGCTTCAAGGCTTTCTCGCTCGGCCAGAACGACGAGGACTGGGCGTAGTGCTTCGTCCCGTTGACATCGGGGATCTTGGACCCGAGGATCTTGGTCCGCGCGTCGAGCTCGGGATCCACGCTCACAACAAGCGACCCCCCTTGGCTCGTTTGATCGCGCATGAACCCGACCCGGAATCGGCGGCGATCGCCGGCGTAGCCGTTCTCCGCTTTGGGCATGTCCACCATCGCGGAGGAGATCAGACGGAGTGTGTGGGGCTCGCTGTCGAGATTCTCGACACGCTGGGTGAGCACGAACCCGTGCCTTCCTTCGCGGATCTCGAATCGGCGCACGAGGCGGAGGACCGGGGTCCCGGATTCATCGACGATCAGGGCTTCGAACACCCCGGGGGAGACTTCGCCCCAGATCGGAGCGCTCTCGGTCCCACCCAGACTGACGAGCTCGCCATCGATCTCGATCGCGAGCGCGGCGAATGGAACCGCGTTGAGATCCCCCCGCGCGTCGGTCCGTCGTCCCTGGATCTCGACGTGCTCGACCTCCTCAACGCTCTCGTACTCGTCGAGGAGGATGAGCGACTCGATCCCCGCACCGAGATGGGTGAAATCGAGCTCGATCGTCTCCTGCGGATCGCGCAGGGACGCGAGGTCCGCCCCGGCGAGCTCCGGGCGCTGGAGCGCTCGGTACATCGGATCCGGATCCGAGCTCGGCGGGTTGGTTTCGGGGGTGTCGTCCTGGAATCCGAGCGCCTGGGGCGCGAGGGCAAGAAGAACGAACGCGACAAGCTTCGGGAGGAGGGGTGTCGTGCGCATGGGATGGAATCAGCGCCCTTCGTACAGGCGCTCGCCGAGCCAGTCTGCGAGCTCGGGGATGGACTTGATCTTGTCGGCGGTCTTCGCGATCTCGTACTCCACGCGCGCGAACTCGACCTGCCCGGGGGACAGGATCGCGTAGCACGCGCGGGGGTCGTTGTCGCGCGGCTGACCCACGGATCCGACGTTGATGATGATCTTCTCGTTCTCGTTGAACTTGAACACGGGATCCGACCCGATCTCGTCGGGGGGGTAGAAGTCGGGCTCGTTGCTGAACACCCCGGGCTGGTGGGTGTGCCCGACCATCGCGACTTTCTCGACCCGATCGAAGATCGCTTCGAGCTTGTCGGGCGCATCGCTCGCGTCATCCGGGAAGATGTACTCGTTGATCGGACGACGAGGGGACGCGTGGACAGCGAGGATCTCGAGCCCGTCTCCTGTCAGATCCTCGACGGCGCGGACCCGGAGGGACCCGAGGAAGGAGAACCGGCGTTCGCGCGCGGGTTCGTCGGGCTCTGCGTCGAACTGGGCGCGGGTCCAGAAGGCGGCCGCTTCCGCCGGCGCGTTGAAGTTGGTGGGTTCGTAGAGGACCCCGAAGTCGTGGTTCCCCATGAGCGCCCAGGCGCATTTCTCCTGGACGAGATCGACACACTCGAGGGGATCCGGGCCGTACCCGATGATGTCGCCCAGACAGACGATCTGGTCGATCCCCCGAGCTTCGATGTCCTGGAGGACAGCTCTGAGCGCGACGGCATTGCCGTGGATATCGCTGATAACGGCGGTCTTCACGCTGATGAAACCTTTCTAAGCGCGTCCCATGAGCTGGGGATGCATTGATCCGAGCGTGCACTGTAGAAACGCACAGGGGGCTCAGCAACCCTGATCCGGATCTGGGGTCGTGGGGTTTCTTGACCCGATCGTGTCCCAGATATGATGCGATGAGCCCCGATTCCCGATAGAGAGGGGGGATCCGGCGCTTTTCACCGGGTCCGATCCGGCGATCCAGAGACCCTTGTCCTTTGTCAGGGAACGACTTATGCCAGCAGCTTCCGTCAGTTACCAACGTACCCGAGAGATGACGATCGACGAGCTTTTGCTCGAAAATCGGATCGTGTTCCTGATCGGCGAGATCAATCACGCGAGCGCGAGCCGGGTGATGATGCAGATGCTCTATCTGGAGAATCAGCGCCGGAACCAGGAGATCAGTCTCTACATCAACTCCCCCGGTGGAGCTGTGGACGACACCCTCGCGCTGTACGACACCATGCGCTTCCTGAGCTCCCCGATCGCGACGTACTGCATCGGTCGCGCCTACTCGGGGGGGTCCGTCCTCCTGACGGCCGGGACCAAGGGACGACGCTTCATCCTCCCCCACGCCAAGGTCATGATCCACCAGCCCTACGGCGGGGTCACCGGGCAGGCGGAGGACATCAAGCTCCAAGCGGAGCAGATCATCAAGAGCAAACAGATCCTCATCGACATCATCGCGAAGCACACGGGTCAGGATCCCGAAACGATCAAGCGAGACTCGGAGCGCGACAAGTACTTCGATGCGAACGAAGCCAAAGCGTACGGGCTCGTGGACGAAGTTCTCAGCGAACCCCCGAAGGACCTCCCCTCCGCGCCGACGGCGTAACCCCCCTCCCCCCCCACCCCCGTGATGAGCGATACACCAACGAGTCACCTCGACAGCGAGACACGCATGAGCAACCCCCTGTCCCACCTTGTTCCCATCGTCATCGAGCAGTCCGGGCGCGGCGAGCGCTCGTACGACATCTACTCGCGCCTCCTCAAGGACCGGATCATCTTCGTGACCGGAGGTGTGATGGACGAGATGGCGAACCTCATCGTCGCGCAGCTCCTCTTCCTCGCGAACGAGGACGCGAACTCCGACATCCACCTGTACGTCAACTCCCCCGGCGGCTCGGTCACGGCCGGTCTCGGGATCGTTGACACCATGAAGTACATCAAGCCCGATGTGTGCACGTACGTCATCGGACAAGCGGCCTCGATGGGCTCGGTCATCGCTTCCTCCGGGACCAAGGGCAAGCGGTACTGCCTGAAGAACGCGCGGAACCTGATGCACCAACCCCTCATCTCGGGGGTCATGGAAGGCCAAGCGACGGATCTGGAGATCGAAGCCAAGGAGATGCTCCGACTGCGCGATCGGCTCTACCAAATCTACGCCGACGCGACCGGCCAGGACCCCGAGAAGATCCATCGGGACTGCGATCGCAACCTCTGGCTCGACGACAAGGAGATGCTCGAATACGGGCTCATCGACGAGATCCTCGAGTCCATGCCGACCCGCTGATCGATCCACGCAACCTGAGTTTCCAGAGCCCGGCGAGATCGTCGGGCTCTTTTCGTGCGCATCGTCTCGGCCGGTTCTTGTACAATCGGAATCGCAGTCCTCGCTCGGATGAGCGAATCGCAGGAAAGGAATGTGATCATGGTCGAACTCGCGCAGCTCTGGCTCCCCGTTCTCGTTTCCGCCGTCGCCGTCTTCTTTGCGAGCGCCGTGATCTGGATGGCGCTCCCGTATCACAAAGCGGACATCCGGTTCCTCCCCAACGAGCGCGACTTCGACAACGCGATCGAGCCCTTGAACATCAAACCCGGGCTCTACATGTTCCCGAACTGCGAGCACGCGAAGGACATGAAGAACCAAGCGTTCCAGGAGCGGTTCAAGTCTGGACCCTGGGGCACGATCACGATCTGGGCGAAGGCCCCGAACTTCGGGATGAACCTCCTCAAGACCTTTATGGTCTATCTGATCATCTCGGTCTTCGTCGCGTACATCACGGGTCTCGCGCTCGGTCCGGGCACGGATTACATGCGCGTGTTCCGGGTCGCGGGCGCCGTGGCCGTCCTCGGGCACTGCTTCGGATCGCTCGCGAACGATTTCTTCCTTGGGAAACCGACGCGCTTCATCGTCACCTCGTTCATCGACGGGGTGATTTTCGCGCTGATCGTGGCTGGCGTATTCGCGGCGATGTGGCCGGAGTTGGCCATCGTGGACATCCAGACCCCGTGATCCCCGGCGATCAGTCCATCCGGACGAGGATCGAGATCTGATCCGGATCCCGGAGGACATGGAGCTCTGTGGGGAGATCGTCGAACCTGACTCGCTTGGTCACCAGCCCTGAAAGATCCAGGGTCCCGCTCGTCAGCGCGCGGATCCCGTCGCTGATGGGTCCCGCGCGGGACCCGAGGATCCGCAGTTCGCGCTGCGCGACGAGATCGAGTTCAGCGGACCCGATCGGGGACCCCGAATCGCACAGGATGATCGCGCCACGCGGGCGCGTCATGCGCAGCGCCGTCTCAAGCGATCCGGGTTCGGTCGAAGTATCGATCACGATGTCCTGATCCGCGCGCCGTCCCACATGGTCCAGATCGCGATGCCGGATCCCCCATTTCGCGCACAGCTCCAATCGTGATGCGTTCGTCGTGACCAGACGGACCGACGCGTTCTGGGAGGTCATGAGCTGGGCGCACAGGAGCGCGAGCAGGTCCGCGCCGATCACGCTCACGTAAGTCTTATTCGCGACGCGCTCCAAACGCGCCACATGGAGCGCGGCGCTGAGCTCGCCGGCGAGAACGGCGTATTCATCGTCGATCACTCCGGGGACCACACACAGGTTCGACAGCGGGATCGCGACGAGATCCGCGAGACACCCCGGCGCTTCGGACGAACCGAGCACCCGGCGCGACGGGTCGTGGCGCGCGAGCCCACGACGCGCGAGCTCGGAATCAGGATCCACGAGATCGCTCTCCCCCACAACCCGGGTCCCGACGAGATCGGGATCCTCGCACTGCTCGACGATCCCTACGAACCGTCTCCCCGGGATCCGGAGCTCGCTCGAGCTCCCCAGATCATTCGGGGTGATCAGGACCGAGCTCGGACGGACCAACGCCCATCCCTCACGGAGCTCCGGGCTCGGTACATCCTCTCGGATCGCCGCTCGTTCGTTGTCGATGGTCAGTGCACGCACACAGGGATCGTCGGTTCGATGGGCGATCCGGCCAAGCGGGATCGGGAGATGAGCCCGGTTCTCGGACTTCTCCGGAGTCCCCAGACGCGCCAACGCGCTCAGTCGTCGATGGGATTCAGACCCACGGGGGTGGAGCTGTTCTCGTTCGGGGGCGGGGGGACGAACGGGAGGTACTCGACGATCTGCTTCTCCCGATTGAACACGGGGTAGGTGTAGATCTGAGCCGCTTCGAAGAGATCGTCCGTGTCGTTGTACCACGTCACCCACGCGCTCCGGTCGAGCCCGAAGTCCTGACCCGTGAGCACCACGAGCGCGTGGCTCACCCGGTCGTTCACGACCAACCGGGGGTCCGCGAGCGCGGCGATGAGCCCCTGGACGACAACGGGGAATCTGTACTGACCCAGCGCGTCTGCCGCGGCGGCCCGGACATCAGCGTTCTTCTCTTCGGAAACCTTGATCGAGTTCAGCAGCGACGTGACGGCCGACGGGGCGTGGACACGCTGGAGCGCGCGTGCGGCGGCGAGACGGACCCCGTCGTCATCGTCGTCCAGCGCATCGATCAGATAGGTCGAGTGCGCCGGATCGCCGTGACGCCCGAGCGCACGGATCGAAGCGGCGCGAACCCCGGGGTCCTCGTCGTCCGTGCCGTCCACGTAGAGCTCGAGATACACGGGCTGACCCCCGAACGGGGCGGCGGAGAGCATCGTCGTCCCCCGGTACCGATTCTCCGCGTTGTACTCGTCCGTCGCGAGGATCGCGGCGTCGCTGGGAGACGTCGAGGGGAAGAACAGGTCACCGAGCTTCCGGGCTCCCCGGGGCGCGTTCGACAGGTTCCCGCAGGCGCTGAGCGATGTCACGAGCACGGAGAGTCCGATGAGGACACAGACTGCGGATGATGTTCGCTCGGAGCGCATGGACAAGTATAAGTCCTTCCGGGGGATCCGTCCCGATCGTTCGATCAGAGCGAGAACGGGTCCGAAGCGTGCTCCTGACGGAGCGCGACGGGGGGGCCGAGCACTTCTTTCGCGATGATCGCGTCCCGGAGGGCTTGGCGCGTCGCGAACCTGGATCGGTCCTGTCGCACCGCAACCGGCGCGGGCTTGGGGAGATCGCTGATGGTCGTGTGCTCGGGTTGCGACACAGGCGCGGGGCGCGGGGTTGGCGCACGGCTCGGCGCGCGTCGGGGTGTGGGTTGTGGTTTGGGCGCAGCGCGTGTGGTCTGTCGTGTGGCCGGCGTGGGCTGAGGCGCAGGCCGGCGCGCGGGCGCGGGGGGTGGAGGAGCCGCTCGTTGCGGTCCTCTCCGCGCGGGCTGCGACTGCTGAGGAGCACGGCGGGGTGCTGGGGACGGTGCGGGCGCGATAGGAGCGGCGCTCGTCTGCGCTGTCGATGCGCCCGAACGCTGCTCACGGAGCTTCTGGAGCTGCTCGATACGCCTCCGACGGAGCTCTTCGATCCGATCCCGCTTGCTCTGTTGATCCTGATCCCACGTGGATGGGGGCGCGGGTGTGCTCCGAGGCTCGCTCATCCCCCGACCACCCGTGCGGAGCGCGTCACGCTCCATCTGACGACGCGCCTGGATCTGGGTTTGCTTAGCGCGTTGTTCCTGCATTTTCGCCCAGAGGCGCGCACCGCCGGAGAACGCGCCGATGATGAGCGCGATACCGAGAGGGCTGGTCAGAAATCCGATCAGGCTCGAGATCATGCCCCAAGTCTATCGGCGTGGGGCGACATCGGGGGTGAGAACCCGGAGCGAACCGATCTGAGCGCTCGCAAAAGCGATCCCGAAGACTTCGGAGAGGATTTCTGGTGTCAGAACCGTGTCGATCCCCCCCTCCGCTGCGATCGAGCCGTCCTGAGCAAGGATGACCGCACGATCGCACCAGGTCGCGGCGAGGGTGGTGTCGTGTACGACCAGCCCCACCGTTCCGCCGCGTTCGGAGAGCCCCCGGAGCTGCTCGAGGGTGTTTCGCTGATGCGCAGGGTCCATCGCGGAGGTCGGTTCGTCGGCCAGGAGCACACAATCGTCCCGACCATCGAGCTGCGCCAAGGCGCGTGCCATCGCGACGCGCTGCTGCTGACCCACGGAGAGGGATCCGACGGGTCGGTGCGTGAGTTCCGTGAGATCCATCTCGTCGATCGCGCGATCGACGGCTTCTCGATCCGAGCCCAGCGCGTGGCGCCCGAGCTCGACCACCCTCCGGACATCGAAATCGAACGCAAGGGTCGATCGCTGCGCCACGAACCCGATCTGCGCGGCCCGCTCCCGCGCGGACATCGCGAAAAGATCGGCCGGACCGAGCGAAACGGTGCCCGAGTCCGGACGGCGGACCCCCGAGAGGATCCGGACGAGGGTGGACTTCCCCGCGCCGTTCGGGCCGAGGATCGCGGTGAGCTTCCCCGGTTCGAGTGTGCACGACACGCGCTTGAGGACATCCGGTCCCTTCGGATACGCGAATGAGATGTCATCAGCGGCGAGCATCATCCGGATGGTACGATGCGCAGGAGCACCATGAGCGAACCCGAGAACAACACAAACGGACGGACCATCGCGATCACGGGGACCACGGGGTTCGTGGGCTCGCGCGTCCTCGTGCGGGTGGTCGAATCGGGGCATTCCGCGCGGATCCTCGTCCGGAACCCTCCCAAAGCGCGGAAGATGCTCGACGATCGAAAGATCGATTCTGAGCACGTCGAGATCATCGAGGGCGGGGTCTCGGACCCCGACGCGCTCGCCAAGCTCGTGCGAGGCGCCAGCGCGTGTATCCATCTTGTCGGGATTATCCGGGAAGCGGACCACGGACAGACCTTCGAACGGATCCACGTGGATGCGGCCCGCGCCATCGTGGGCGCGTGTGCGCACGAGAACCAATCCATGCGCTATGTCCACATGTCCGCGCTCGGGGTGGGTCCCGATGATCGCGCGGGGTACAGGGACACGAAGCACCGCGCGGAGCTGATCGTGAAAGCCTCGAAGCTGGACTGGACGATCATGCGCCCCGGGCTCATCCACGGAGAACGCGGGGAGTTCACCCAGATGGCCGCCGCGTGGGTGCGCGGGAAAGCGCCCCCGTTTGTGTTCCTCCCCTACTTCTCGCGTTGGAAAACGAACGGGTTCGGGTTCGAAGCGCCCTCGGTTGCGCCGATCCATGTGGACGACGTCGCGCACGCTTTTGTCAACGCGCTCGATCGACCCGAAACAATCCATAGCACCTACGAGCTCGTCGGCCCAGACTCCATGACCTTCCCGGAGATGCTCAAGGTCTACCAGCGCCATGTCCCGGGCGCGAAATCGTGGCTGAGGCCCATCGGGCTCCCATGGCGCATCGCCGCCATCCAAGCACGGCTCGCAAGCGCGATCGGGCTCGGGAAGCTCCTCCCCTTCGACGAGGGGATGGCGATCATGGGGGGACGGGACAGCATCGCCGACCCTCATCCGGCCGGAGAGGCGCTCGGGCTCGCTCTCGCGCGATTCGAGGAAACCCTCGGGACCTACGCGGATTCCCTCTGATCCGGCGCGTTCGGACCCGAGGTCCCGTACAGTCTCACTATGCCGCTCCGATACCGCGATCGTTTGATCAACCACATCTCGCACGATACCTACAACCCCGCGCCGATCCCGATCGTCGCGAAGGACCTCAACATCGACGATGTCGAAGCGTTCGGGCACGCCGTCCGCGAGCTCGCCGCTGAGGACATCGTCGCGCTCGACGACTCTGGACGGATCTCGCTCCCGTTCAAGCCCAACAAGGGTGAGCTGATCGGCGAGTTCCGCTCGACCCAGCGCGGGTTCGGGTTCGTCGCGCCCTCGAAGATCTCCCACGGGGGGGACGTGTTCATCCCGGAACACGCCACCATGGGCGCGATGCGCGGCGACACCGTCAAGATCTACTTCGAGCGCGACCAACGGCGAGAGAAGCGCCTCGGAACGATGGAACGTCAGTACTCGGGGGAGGTCATCGAGATTCTCTCCCGCAAACGAGCGGCCTTTACCGGGGAGATGGCGAAACAGGACGGGCGTTGGCTCGCATACCCCGACGGGCGCGAACTCACCAGCCCCGTGATCCTCAAAGATGCGGACTCCAAGAACGTGAAGGTCGGGTCGAAGGTCGTCTTCGAGATCATCGACTATCCCGAGCAAGGTCGGCTCGCGCAGGGGGTCATCACGAAAGTGCTGGGCGAAGCGGGCGAGCCCGATGTCGAGACCCAGGCCGTCATCGCGGCGTACTCGCTCCCGGAGCTTGAGTTCCCGGAGTCGTGTGTCGAACAGGCACGGGAAGCGACCCAACGCTTCGACGAGGAGATGGACCTCTACGAGCGCGAGGGGATCGAAGCGCTCGATATGCGCAAGGACCTGACGGGCGAGTTCATCTGCACCATCGACCCACCCGACGCCAAGGACTACGACGACGCGATCCACATCAAGAAGCTCGACGACGGCGGGTGGGAGCTCGGGATCCACATCGCGGACGTCGCGCACTACATCGAGAAGGACTCCGCGCTCGACGAGGAAGCGAAGGAACGCGGAAACTCCGTGTACCTCCCCCGGCTTGTCATCCCCATGCTCCCCGAGGTCCTCTCCAACGGGATCTGCTCCCTCCAGGAAGGGGTCCTGCGCTACGCGAAGTCCGCGATCATCCGATACGACCGATCGGGCAACGTCCGCTCGCGCGCGTTCTGTCAGTCGCTGATCAAATCACGCAAGCGCATGACCTACCTTGAGGCGCAGGCGCTCATCGACGGCGATCTCGAAGAAGCAAAGAAAAACGCCAAGACCGACACCCCCCACACGGACGAGCTCATCAAGACCGTCCGGGATATGGACACGCTCTCGCGCCTCATCCAGGCGCGCCGGCGCAAAGCGGGGATGATCCACCTCGACCTCCCCGAGGTCGAGCTCGAGTTCGACGAGGACGGGCGCGTCGTCGATGCGCACCCCGAGGACGACGCGTTCACCCACACCCTGATCGAGATGTTCATGGTGGAAGCGAACGAAGCGGTCGCGACCCTGTTCGAGCAGATGGATGTGCCGCTGATCCGGCGCGTCCACCCCGAGCCCACCCCGGGGGACGTGGACGAGCTCCGGAAGACGGCGACCGTCGCCGGGTTCAAGATCCCCAAGAACCCGACGCGCGAAGAACTCCAGACCCTCCTCGACGCGACCGCCGGGACGAGCGTCGCGCGGGCGGTGCACACCGCCGTGCTGAGGTCGCTCACGAAAGCCGCCTATTCGCCGGCGCTCATCGGGCACTACGCGCTCGCGTCGAGCGCGTACGCGCACTTCACGTCCCCGATCCGGCGCTACCCGGACCTCACGGCGCACCGCTCGCTCGTTGCGTACCTGAAGCGCACAAGCAACGGCGAGACCCCACCGAAAACCGAGGGCGCGAAGAAAGCGCTCGGGAAAGAACTCCGCGAGGACCCGAACTGTCCCGACGAGCAGACTCTGTCGCAGATCGGGAGCCACTGTTCGAACACCGAGGTGAACGCCGCGGACGCGGAGCGTGAGCTGCGCCAGCTCCTCGTGCTCCAGCTCATGGTCGAGCACATCGGGGAGTCCTTCGACGGGTTCGTCACGGGGGTGACCCCGAAGGGTGTCTACGTCCAGATCGCGAAGTACCTCGCCGACGGGATGATCCCAAAGCACGACCTCCCCGGGGACACGACCCGCTCGGACCGTCCCCCGACCTGGAAGATCGACGACCGATCGGGCGCGCTCTACGACATCCACTCGGGACGCAGCTTCTCCATCGGTGATTCGCTCAAGGTCACGATCGCGACGGTTGATCTCGCGACGCGCCGGATGGACCTCGTCGTCACGGACCCCGACGCGCGGGCGGCCGGGAAGAAGAAGGGCAAGGGCGCGCTGGGCGAAGGGCTCAAGCTCGGTGGCTCGGATCACGGCGGAATCGGCGAGTCCAAGGGCGCAGGCTTCAAGACCCCGGGGAACCAACGCCGATCGCGCAAGTCCAAGTCGCGCGATCGTGGGAAGACCGACTACCGGCGCGACGCGCAGGGCAAAGCAGGTCCCGGCGGGAAGAAAAGGGGCGGCGGCAAAGGCGGGAAGGGCAAGAAACGCTGAGCGATACGCTCAGTGATCCCACCCGAGATCCTTCGCAGCGTGCTCGCGCCCGTGCGGATCGATGATCACTGCGCCGGGCTCACCGGACTCCACGCACACCCCGATCGGCCCGATCAGTTCCGGTGCAAGCTTGGGGATCATCGCGCCCGGATCGATCGCGATCAGGAGTTCGTAGTCCTCGCCGCTCGAGCACGCTTCGCGCCAGTCTTTGCAACGATGATTGATCGGGAGGCGCGCCGCATCGATCTCGATCCGGACCCCCGATGCACGCGCGATCCGATCCGCGTCGCGACCGAGACCGTCGGACAGATCGATCATCGCGTGGACACCCGAGTCTTTCGACGACGCCCACAGCCCGTGCTCGATCCGGGGCTCGAACCGCAGATGCCACCCGGACTCGAAGCTCCCCCCCACCTGTCCCGTGAGGTACAGCTGGTCCCCTGGTTTCGCGCCCGAGCGCAGCACGGGCTCGTGCCCGATGTCCATCATCCCAGCGGCCGTCACCGTGATGGTGCGCGGATGGCTCGGATCCCCGTGCGCCGCGATGTCCCCTCCGATCAGCGGACACCCCCAGTGGTTCGCCCATCGGTGCATCGCATCGAACAGCGCGTCCGCTTCGGGATCCCCCGGAGCAAGCAACCCCGTCCCCAGCGACCACACGGGACGCGCCCCCATCGCGGCGAGATCCGACACGGACCGCGCGATCGCTTTCCGCGCGATCAGATCCAGCTCCGTCCCGGGCTCGTAGTGCCGACCCTCGACGAGCTGATCCACCGTGAGCACGAGCAGATCCCCATTCGGGGTCCGGACGACGGCACAATCATCCCCGGGACCCACGACAAGCTCCCCGCGCCCGAGCGCGAGTGACCCGGAGCGTTGGTAGATATGATCGTGGAGCTCGGATTCACGCACGAACGATCGTAGGAGAAACCAAGTGCCCATCTACGAATACCGCTGCGACGACAACGACATCACCCTCGAAGTCTCCCACCCCATGTCCGAAACACTGACGACCTGGGGCGCGCTGTGCGAACGCACGGGTCATGCCCTGGGTTCCACGTCACCCAAAGCGCCCATCGCGAAGGTCATCTCCATGCCCATCACGCACACGAGCGACGCGCCCAAGGGTCCCCCCATAGGCGGCGGGTGCGGCCCGTCGTGCGGGTGTGTGGGGCACTGATCGGGTGGAATCCGCCGATCAATCTTTCGGCGGCTTCACCTTGCAGGTGTTGATCCCAACGAGCGTGTACGCCGGGCAGTAGCCGCAGAAACTCGTCAGAACCAGCACGAGCCCGATCGCGCCGACGACGATCCCGAGCACGTTGGCGCTGAGCGCGTCGAGCATGAGGATCGCGATCACGATCGCGCCAGCGCCGAGCAGGAACCTGACGATCCGATCCGCGCTTCCCGTATTGAGTGTCATGATGCTGCCTTTCCGCCCGTGGTTCGGGCTCAGACGTTCGCCGACGACTCAGCGTCTTCCATGACCCGGTCGGCGTACTGGTTCATCGCGTCACGGAGCTGCTCGAAGGAATCGAGCACGTAGACGATGTCCTGGAAGTGATCGATCTCGAACGGGGTGTTGATCACGCGCTCGAGGTTGAACGGGCGCCGTTCGATCTGCCCGTTGTCCCGACCCCCCGTGCCTTCGGGCGCATTGAGCGCGTACTCGGACTCCGCGTGGGAGGAGATGGTCCCGGACCCGTAGACCTTGAGGTTCCCGCTCTCGGAGATGAGCCCGAACTCGACGGTGAACCAGAAGAGCCGCGCGAGCGCTTCCTCGTGCTCGGGTCCGGCGAGGAGCGCCGCTTTCCCGTACGTCTGGAGGAAGTCCGCGAAGACGGGGTCCGCGTGGAGGGGGACGTGCCCGAACACATCGTGGAAGATGTCGGGCTCGGGGAGGTAGTCCATCTTGTCCTCGGGACGGATCACGATCGTCGAGGGGAACTCGCGTCGGCTCAGACAGCTGAAAAACGCCTTCGCCGGCAGATATCCCGGGACCCCGCGCGAGCACCACCCCGTCAGGTCACGGAGGTACTCGTTGATCCCCGTGATCGTCCGTCCGGGCTCGTACGGATCCTGGGCCGTACCCCAGAGCAACGGAACCCGGTCCGGGACGAGGTTGATCGCGTTCAGACCCTTGAGGTAGGTCTCTGAAGCCTGGGTCTCGAGCACATCCCATCGCTTGTTCCACATCGTCTTCCAGACCCGATGGTTCTCCTCGGAGTAGCGCTCGTAGTGCTGGGTGACGTAAAAGGATTCCGTGTCGATCTGGGTGTGATCGAGCCCGGCGGAGTCGTCGGCGGCCTTCTGGGCTCGAGCAAACTCGTCGCCATCGATGATGTTGTTGTAGCTGATATCCGCGCGCATCCCGAACTCCTTCCGACCCCGGGTCCGGAGGATCCGGACACCAACAGCTGATCGTTGCTGTATCATTTTATCGGGTTCAACGGCTCTCAGCATCCGATTTCCGGGATCGGATCTGGGACCCCATGAACCCCGCCCTTGAGCCGGGCTCGGGGTCACAGATTGACCCCGTGACGGATGACAACCGGAGCGAACCGGGCTAGACTCTCGGCCCTGTGGGGCCTGTAGCTCAGTTGGTTAGAGCGCACCGCTGATAACGGTGAGGTCGACAGTTCGAGTCTGTCCAGGCCCACTTCCATCCGATTCTCGATCGATCTTAAGAAAAAGACCCGGCCGATCGCCGGGTCTTGTCGTGTGTTGAACGATTCAGAACCGATCCGGACCGATTACGGGCAGCCCGCGCTCATGTCCTGCAGGAATCCGCTCACATCGAAGAAGTCGAACGAGGTATCACCGTTCCAATCGGGTCGGTCTTGGAGGAACATCGAGACATCGAAGAAGTCGAGCGAGCCGTCCAGGTTCATATCCGTTTCGCATTGGTGGTCCGAGCTCCCGAAGACGTAGACAGCTCCGGCGAAGTCGCTGTCGCCGAACCCGGTCGCTCCCACGGCAACGACCCCGTTGTCCAGCGCGATCGACGACCCGAACATGTAGAACGCTTCGGCGTCGCTCGGGAGAAGCTTCTCGATCTGATCCCCGCTGAGCGCGTCATGGAGATACGCGGACCCACCCGACCATGCGGCGTCGTCGTCCTCAAACGCGCCGATCGCGACGGTACCGTTCTCGATCGAGACGGAAGACCCGAAGTGGTCACGGTCCTGACGATCGTCCGGGAAGATGAACGAGAGTTCTTCGCCGCTCGAAGCATCGAAGACGTACGCGGCCCCGGAGAAGTCGAAGAAGACACTGCGATGGGGCGCCCCGACAGCGATGAGACCCTGATCAATGTCCACGCATTCCGCGAACGATCCGCCTTGGTCCCCGTTGTAGTTCTCGATCACGGGATGGAGCACCCGGGTGAAATCGCCGGTTGTTGCGTCGAAAAGGTGGACCTTCGCGAAGGTGAATCCATCGCCCAGGACGAAATAGGTTCGCGACCCGACAGCGACGAGCCCATCGTCGATCGCGATCGAGACCCCGAAGGTCTGGTAGTTGTTCCCGGATTCCGGGAGCAGCTTCTCGAGTTGCGCCCCGCTCGATGCATCGAACAAGTACGCGGCCCCGGATCCGTCCCCCAGATCATCCGCGCGCCACGCGCCGACAGCGACGATCCCGCCGTCGATCGCGATCGAGTTCCCGAACTCGTCACCGGATTCAGGGTCGTTGGGGACGATCTTCCCGAGCTGCGCCCCCGAGGATACATCGAAGAGATACGCGGAACCCGACGAGATCCCGTTGTGGACATCGCCCGGAGCGCCCACGACGACGATCCCGTCCTTCATCGCGACGGAGAACCCGAACTGGTCCCCGGCTGCGCCGTCGCTCGGAAGGAGCTTCGTGATCTGCGCCCCGGTTTCGGCGTTGATGAGATACACGGATCCCGAGTCCGCGCCGTTGTCGTCATCGTTGCGTGCACCGACGGCGATGATCCCGTTCTCCATATCGATCGCGTATCCGAACTCGTCGTCGGCGTTCCCGTCGAAGGCCTGGATCCTCATGCTCTCGTTGATGGACTGCGCCGAAGCGCCCCCGGCCGCGATGGCGATCCCGAGTGCCCCGACACACGCCGCGAGACGAGATTGTGAAGTCGTGAAGGTGTTCATGTTTACTTTCCTTGGATCAAAAGTGTGTATTGAACGGGATCCGCGAAGGAATCCCCACGAGATTGGAAACGAGATCACGGGCACCCGGCGCCGAGATCCTGGAGGAACGCGCTGATATCGAAGAAGTCGAACGACGTGTCGCCGTTGTAGTCCACGCTCGACATGAGCAGCTCTGAGATGTCGAAGAAGTCCGCCGCGCCGTCGAGGTTGAGATCCGCGGTGCACGGTGAGACATCGGGGACGAGCACGACGATCGCGTACGTGTCCGTGTTGAGGTCGCGCGCCCAGGTGTAGACCCGGCGATCATCCGCGATGTACCCAATCGCGGTATCCCAGTTCTGGTCATCGGGCTCGAGCAGCAGGTCGTAGGAGCCGTACCACTCACCCTCCGCCGCGAACGAGACCCCGCCCCACGCGGAGACATCTCCCAGGTTGTTGTTGTCGTAGAGCAGACCCACGAAACGGGTCGCGACAAGCCCGGGCTGGATCGGCGCCCACGCGCCGTCGTAGATGTAGGTCAGCCATTGGTTGTTCGTCGAAGTCGCGACATGAGCCGCCGCGACAACCTGGTTGCTGTCGTTGATCGCGTACCCCAGCACATGGGTGAACCCCACGCTCCCGATAGGGTCGGGGACCCCGATATCCGTCGCCGTGTTCGTGTTGAGATCGAACACGAGATTCCCGCCGACGGCGAAGCCGTTGTCGTTCAGATCCTCAACCGTCGCTTGGAACCCGAGCATGCTCAGGTTCACGGGCGCGTCGTTGATCGAGAACATGGTGGTGGGACCACCGCTGAAACCCTGATAGCGTGACCACCCGAGGACGGTTCCGTTGTTGTTGATCGCCGTCGCCATCCCCCCCGTGATCGCGAGTTCACCCAGAGGGCTGGGCTGGCTCGTGAACTGCTCGGGGATATGGACCTCGTACCCACCGTTGCCGTCGGGTGTCCAGATCGCGGGCTGTCCGCCGTCGAACACGAACCCGCTCCCGTGAACAGCACCCACGATCACACCGCTGTCGTTGACGTCCATCGCGACACTCGACATCCCACCCTCGGGGAGGGGGAGCAGCGACAACCCGCCGTCAAGGGTCGCGACAAACGCCCGGCTGACCCCCGCGATGATCTGATCACCCACCACGTGACCCGCGTTGCTCGCGCCACGGATATTCGTCGATACGGTGTAGGTCTCGATGACCTCGACTGAGTAGGTTGGGACCTGCGCGATCGCCCCCGAACAGAGCATGAGAAGCGAAGCGGTCAGGAGTGAACTGTGTGTGAGCGTGTTCATGGTGCGTTCCTTTCTTAACGAGTCATCCGACTCGCATGGTGTGTGCACATTTGCAAGACACGTGCCAAACGAATATTTTCGGATATCTATGTCTATTTTATCATCCCGCACATACAGAACCGATCGCTCGATGTTGAAACGGCGCACGATTCCGCAAATGGCCAATATTGTGGCCGCCCCCGCTCACACCGTGGTCAGCGCAGTCACGGACACCCGGCACCGAACGCCGACAGGTACGAGCTGATATCGAAGAAGTCGAACGTGGTGTCGCCGTTCCAATCGACCTGACCCTGAAGCAGCGCACTCAGATCGAAGAAGTCGAGCGCACCGTCTCCCGTCAGGTCCGCGGCACAGACGTTCGGGAAGTCATCCGGCGTGATGATCCCATCCCCGTCGAGATCCGCGAGATCGAACGCAAACCCAAAGTCCGGGATCGCGACTTCGCCGTTGACGGTTGAATCAGCGTCATCGCTCGTGCCGTCGAGGAGCGCGATCCGATCGAGGAGCGCTGTTTCGTCGAATGAATCGCTCAGATCGTCGTCGTTGAGATCCGCGAAGACCTCGTTGAACCCCGTATCCGTCCAGACGAAGAGCGCGGTCGGATCCGAGACAAGCGGCGCGGTCCCGATCAACGCGTTGATCCCCCAGTCTCTGGGTTTCTGGAAGTCGTCGAACTCCTCACCCTTCCACTGCTCACAGAGCACGTTGAGCGCCCCGATCGTGAAGTCCGCGCCGAGGATCAGGTCATCGAGCGCTTCCTCGATCGAGGTATGGTTCAAGAGACTGAAATCCATGTTCTGGAACGTCTCTCCCGTGAGCGTCGCGGCCCCCTGGTTGGTGATGGGGAACACGAACGTGATCGTCGTCCGATCGTTCATCGTGTCATGAGCAAATCGGAGGTCCACGATGGGATCAAACTGACCGTCCCCCGACCCCCCGAACAATCCGGACTCGGGCGCAAATGAGACGAACCGCTCGAAGAAGCGTCCCGACACGATCCAGGTCTCACCCGGGTCGAAGTCGTCGTCCATGTCCCCGCCCTGAGACACGATCGTCGGGGTGAAGCACCCGCACAACGTCAGCGCGAACTCGCCCCCGGTCCGCTCGAACTGAGGGAGGGTATAAATATTGGAATCGACATCGTCCGCGCTCCGGATGATCCGCTCGGAGATCGACCCTTGAGGGCTCATCCCGAAACGCCCGACGTTCGCGAGATAGCGATTCCTTGCGATCGGCATGAGCTCGCCGCCGCTGTTCTTCTGGTCATCGATGTCGATCTCGATCGCGCCGTAGATCGGGCGCGCCCCGTACCGATACGGGTCGTAGGGAGAGTCATCGATCGCCAACGGGCCGGGTGGCGCGACGAGCCCATCGAGGGTCACGACGATCCGAACGATGTCCGCCTTCTCGCTCTCCACCACCCCCGTGTACGGGTCGTTCACCGGATCGTTCGGGATCCACCCCTGCACATCAACAGAGATCAGATCGATGGGCTCGAACCCGGGGGGGAGGGGCGCATCGTTCCCGACATCCGTCCGACGGATCAGCGCGTCCCCGATCGGGTCGGACCAGAACCCGCTCCCACCCGACGCGCAGACGATCGAGGCGCAGCACCCGAGCATGATGATCTGTGCGGTTCTCATCGGGACACGATCTCCTGAACGGCGGCCCCGAGCCCGTACCGATCGATCCGGTACCGGAAACTCGAGCGCTGCATCCCGATCAAGCGAGCCGCTTTCGACACGTTCCCCCGTGTGTGCTCGAGCGCCTGGAGCATGAGCATTTTCTCGATCTCGTCCGCGCTGTGCGGGCCGTTGACAAAGTCAAAGCGGATCGCGCCCCCCGGCCCCGTGCCCGACTCCGAATCCGCGACCTAATCCGGACGAAGCGAGAGATCACGAACCCCGATCTCACCCGTATCGCAGAGCATCACGGCGCGCTGCATGACATTGAAGAGCTCGCGCACGTTCCCCGACCACGGGTGCGACCCGATGGTCCGACGTGCCTCGTCGCTCAGGTCCAGCGCCTCGATCCCGTATTCTCTGCACAAACGATCGATCAGGTGCTCCGCGATCAGCAGCGCATCGCCCTTGCGTTCGCGCAGCGCCGGGATTGTGATCGTGAACGCATTGATCCGGTACAGCAGATCTTCTCGGAATGCGCCGTCCTTGACCTTCTGATCGAGGTCGTGATTCGTCGCGCACAACACACGGACACGGATCGCGTGCTCCTTCGTCGATCCCACGCGCCGGATCCGACCCTGCTCGATCACCGTCAGCAGCTTCGCTTGGAGGTCGAGCGGGAGATCACCGATCTCGTCGAGGAAAATCGTCCCCCCGTCGGCCATCTCGAAGAGCCCCTCACGCGCTTCCTTCGCGTCCGTGAATGCGCCCTTCACATGCCCGAACAGCTCGGATTCAATCAGGGTGGACGGGAGCGCCGTGCAGTTCACGTGAACGAACGGGCGATCCGATTCCGCGCTCGCGTTGTGCAGGTGACGCGCGAGCACTCCCTTCCCGGCGCCCGTCTCCCCCGTGATCAGCACAGTGGTCACCGCGCCCCCGCTGTCGCTCCCGAGGTCCTCGGCGCGATTGACAACCGGGATCTTCGCGAGACGTTCCGCGAGTTCGAGTGTCCGGATCCAAGACTCAGACGAACCGATCGGGCGCTCCATCGACGAGCGGGTCCGCTCGAGCCGCTGATACAAACGGAGCTGCTTCGATTCGCGCCGGCGCTCAAGCAATCGATCCGTCAGGAGCATCAACTCATCGAGCCGGACGGGTTTCTGGAGATAATCGTCAGCGCCGAGTTTCATCGCGCGGACCGCATCATCGACCGTCGCGTACGCCGTCATCACGATGATCCCGCCGTCGAACCCCTGGGAACGGAGCTCCTCGACGAAGTCGATCCCGGAGTCTTCTCCGAGATGAACGTCCGTGATCACGAGATCGCACGACATCGTGGAGAACCTCGACCGCGCTTCGTCGATCGATTCCACCCCAACCACGTCGTGCGAACTCCGAGACAACGCACGCCCGATCGTCAGTCGCAGCGTCTCGTCGTCCTCGATGAGCAGGATACTGGCCAATACTGCTCCGCCTCGGGGCCTATCCTGGCCACGCTGGGTCAGTCCCCACCACGGGGATCGACGGGAAGCCGGCACTCGAATACGGTTCCGAGCCCGGAATCGGGGTTGCACGGGGAGGTCACGCTGATCTCGCCCTGGTGCTGATCGATGATCCGCTTGACCATTGCAAGACCGATGCCAGTCCCGGACTTCCTCGTCGTAAAGTATGGCCGAAAGATGGATCCCAGCACATCGGGTTTGATCCCAGATCCTTCATCTTCGACCCGGATCGTCCACTTTCCGTGGTGATAGGACCCAAGAACGACCCGAACAGCACCCCCGCTCTCCGTGAAATCGATCGCGTTGCTGACGAGCGCCGTCAGCGCGTGCTCGAGATGGACCGGATCCGCGATGACCCGCGCGGGTGCATCCGTCTGCTCGAGCGAGAGGGTCACACCATTCTTCAAAGCGGACGGCTCATGCGCGTCGATCACCTTCCGCGCGATCACACCCGGATCGCACGGGACGAGATCCAGCTCGATCGGCGACGACACCCGGAGCATCCCCTGGAGCCAGCCCTCGAACCCATCGACCCGTTCAATGATCCGTTCCTGGAGCTCGATGAGGTCCGACCCGGGGTCGAGCTCGTCGCGCGTTGATTCCGCGAGCGCTCGGATCCCGGAGAGCGGGGTCCGGAGGTTGTGGACCGTGCGCTGCGCCACCTCACCCATCGCCGCGAGCCGTTCGCGCTCGATCCGTTCGTCCTGCATCACCATGATCGTCCGCGCCATCTCGTTGAACTCTCGTCCGAGCTCACCCAGCTCGTCGCGCGAACGGACACGGATCCGATGATCGAACGCGCCCTGCGCGAATCGCTGCGCCCCGAGCTTCAGGGTCCCCACGGGCTCGAGGATCCAACGCCGGACGAGGATCGCCGCGATGAAGGCGCTCAGGAGCACGCCGAGCACGGACACCACGATGATGGTGTACACCGCGACTCTGAGCCGATCCCCGTAGTCCGCGGCGAGTCGCGCATCCTGGATGATCCTCCCCTCGATCCGCTCGATCAACTCGTGCCGCTCACCGATCCGCGCCAGCAGTTCCATCCGCTCCCGATCTTCGTCCGAAACCCGCCATCGCTCAGCGAGCTCGACGATCCGGAGTGATCGTTCCTTCAGGTTCTGGGTCGTCGAGACCCCCGAACGAACAAGCGCCGTCGGGATCGCGTCGAGCTGCTCGATCTCTTCGAGCGCGTCCCGTTCGATCTCAACGACATGTTCCGCATGCTCATGGAACCGGGTCGAGCCCGGATCGAGCGAGCCCGTCCGCCCGCCCCCGATCAGCTCCGACGAGTCCTCCCCCATGCGCTTCACATCGTGCAACGCACCGAGCACGGGCTGGATTGATTCCAGCGGCCAAGCGAGCTCCCGCTCCAGAAACCGGATCGCCCACACACTCAACGAAACATTCGCGCACAGGGTCAGCCCGAGGAGCGCCAGGATGATCGAGAACTTCGCGCGGATCGACACGGCGGATCGTACGGATCAGGATCCGGGCTGGTACGCCCAGTCCCATCCCTTCTCGCGATCCGGCGACGACGAGGACTCCACATGCCCGTCGATGAACGCGACATTCGCTTTCCCGGAGTGTCGGAGCCCGGGATACCAGAGCCGGTTGTCGGCGTAGGGACCCAACGAATCCAACGCGGGCGCGATAAAGACCGGGTTCACTCCACGATCACCGGCGAGGACCCCGTCCACATCGAGCAGCAGCGGCACATCCGTGCGTCCCAGGATATCGGGGCGCATCGGGACCTGGACCGCGCGGGGACGCCCCCGCGAATCCGTGATCTCGGCGCGATGGAGACGCGCGTTGAACGCAAAGGAGACACTCGGCGCAGGACCGACCGCGCCGTTCGAGCACGCAAGGTCGCTCCGCAGGCGCATGGGGACCCGGACCTCGGGACAGCGCATCGGGTCGTTCCCCTGCGCATCGGGGAGTTCGATCGATCCGAGGTGCTCACCCCAGCGCCAGAACTCGTCCACCCCGTACTGGCTCTCCTGGAACGTCTCGATAAAGAAGGTATTCCTGTTCCCGTCGTCACCACGATCGCCGTGGAGTTCGGGGTCGGCGAAGATCGCGAAATCGAACGCGACCGAGCGCTGCGCCATCTGACATTTGAACGCGCGGGCCCGCGCCATCGCTCCCCGGATCGTCGGCGCGAGGATCCCGATCAGGATCGCGATGATCGAAACCACGACCATCAGCTCAACGAGCGTGAAGGCGCGACAACCCGACCTCCGAGAATCCCCACGGATCTGCATACCCAGATCGTACCGGTTCTGGATCCCCGATGGAATCACGTCGTCGGGATCGGGCTGAGAAAACGCCCTCACAACACGATTGGCGACAGTTTTGGCCACCCTGAGCCAAGGCCAGCATGGACCAAAGCTCGTCACCACCCCCGGCCTCCCCTATCCAACCCGCGCTGCTTCTCCGAACTGATCGCCCCTTCCATCGCCGCCTTTCGCGTTTGGCACGCCGTGTGTAAAGGCCGCTCCCCGTCGGCGCCACGTGTTCCTGACCCGATCAAACAGCGCCGGCACGTACATCACACACTCGTCTCTCAACACCCACACGAAAGGACAGACAGATGAATCTCACCCAAACCACACAGCTCGCGATGATCTCCCTCATCGCCGGCACCACCCTCGGAGCGCCCATGTTCGCGCCCCCAACCTCGATGCTCACGGGTCAACGCCCGTCGGGTGTTGCGTTCGGGGACTTCGACAACGACGGCGACACCGACATGGCCGTCACCAGCGACACCATCGACAAGATCGAGATCTACACGAACAACGCCGGATCGCTCACCCTCGGCGCCACCTACCCCACGGGCGCGGGGACCGGCGCGAACGACCTCATCGCATCGGATGTGGACAACGACGGCGACACCGATCTGGTCGTCGTCCTCAACAACATCAACTCGGTCCAGGTGTACTCCAACACCGCCGGGCTCTTCACCGCCGGCCCGTTCGTCGGGGTCGGTGCTGAGCCGATCGACCTCGCCGTCGGCGATATCGACGGCGACGGCGACGACGATTTCGTCACCGCGAACCGGGACGGGATGTCCTTCACCGTGCTCACCAACAGCGCGGGCACCCTCAGCGCCTCGAGCTTCCCGGCCGGACCCGAACCCCGATCCGCCGCCATCGGCGACTTCACAGGCGACGGGATCGCGGATGTCGCCGTAAGCGAGCACGACGGACGGGTCGTCAACATCCACTCGGGCGCTTCGGGCTACGCCATCGCCCAATCGCTCCCCGTCAACCCGATCGCGCGTCCCGACGGGCTCGTGAGCGCCGACCTCAACGGGGACGGGCTCGATGACCTCGCCGCCGCGGTCAGCGATGACTTCCTCAATGTCGCGAGCGTGTGGCTCAACAGCGGCGCCGGGATGGGTGCACGGACGGACTCCCCGACCGGGGGCGCGAACGTCGGCGGAATCGCCGCCGCGGACCTCGACAACGACGGCGATCTCGATCTCGTCACCACCCACCAGGACTCCAACACGATGAGCACCCTCGAGAACACCGGCGCAGGTGTGTTCGGTGCGGGGGTTGTCGAAACCGCAGGGACCCGTCCCGGGAACATCGCGATGGGCGACATCGACGCGAACGGTGGGCTCGACATCGCGATCGTGAACCGAGACAGCAACGATGTCTCCATCTATCTGAACCAGAACGGCGCGATCGGTCCGTGCAGCATCGCCGATGTCGCGGAGCCCTTCGGGGAACTCGACTTCTTCGATGTCAGCGCGTTCCTGATGCTCCTGAGCTCGAACGATCCGGCCGCCGACTTCAACAGCGACGGGCAGTTCGACTTCTTCGACGTCAGCGCCTTCCTCTCCGCGCTCTCTGCCGGTTGTCCGTAACACACATCCGGACAACCCATCACCATGCGGCTCGGATCGGAGACGATCCGAGCCGTGTCTTTCATTCCAGACACGACCGGCCCATCTGGTGGCGCATGCTGGCCAGCCCCGACCGCCCCTGGCCACCAACGGACCTCGAACACCAATTTTCGATTCACAACCGGTCTCAATCGCTTGGCATTCCGATTGCAGGGAATCTTCAGTTCCTCAAGCACAGGTGGGAGCACCATGCCAAGCACTACACGTCGTCGGCACTTCACCCAAGCCGGATCGCTCATCACCTGCGCACTCGTCGCGGGTTCTTCACTCATGTTCGGGCTCGGGGACAAAGGCGACACCATCGGCGCAGGGATCCAACCCGACGAGTTCGTGATCCTCGCGAACAACGATCTCGGGATGCACTGCATGATGCGCGACTTCTCGCACTTCATGATCCTTCCCCCCTTCAA
Organism: Phycisphaerales bacterium; assembly: GCA_027019265.1. Lineage (GTDB taxonomy): Bacteria > Planctomycetota > Phycisphaerae > Phycisphaerales > UBA1924 > UBA1924. Next base: position 35,935 of record JALUWX010000021.1, on the reverse strand, counting down.
CACAGTCCAAGCCGTCCTCATCAAGCGAGGAGACGATCCTGATGTGATCGACATCTCCGAGGGGAGCGACTTCACGATCGAGTTCAGCGTTCCCGGGAACACCCATTCCTCCACCAAATCAAACTTCTGGGAGTACGACGAAGCACTCCTGGGTGTTGATCTCGCGCCCGACATCGGGCTGACGGGGAACGGGATGAGCGGCGAGCTCTCCCCGATCCAGGACAAATGGGAGATCACAGGGGTCCCCATCACCCCCGAAGACGACGCCGGACGGATCAACCCCTACCAGCTCGCGAAGCTTTCCGTCTATAAAGAAGGAACAGGGCTCGTCGCGCAGACCCAGACCGTTGTCCCTGTGTCGTGGGAGCTCTCGTGCAATGTCTGTCACGGCGACCCGTCCCCCGGGATGAACGTCGAGGTCGATGTCCTCCGGGACCACGACCGGCTCCACGGCACCAACCTCGAAGCGAACCAGCCCGTCTTCTGCGCCGCCTGCCACGCCGACCCCGCGCTGGGTGCGCCCGGGGAGCCCGGGATCTCGTCGTTCTCATCAGCGATGCACTCCGCCCATGCGGATCGCTTGGTCGATCTCCCGGCGACCTTCGACAACGAGTGTTATGCGTGTCACCCCGGACGTCGGGCGCAGTGCCAGCGCGACATCCACTCAAGCAGAGGGCTCGATTGCAACTCGTGCCACGGAACCATGGCCGATGTCGGATCCCCGACCCGGACCCCGTGGGTGGATGAACCCCGCTGCGCGGATTGCCACTCCCGTCCGGGGTTCGAGTTCGAGCAGCCCGGGAAGCTCTTCCGAGAATCCATCGGGCACGGCGGGGTCTCGTGCTTCGCGTGTCACGGGAGCCCCCACGCGATCACCCCAGCGACCACCGAGACGGACAACGTCCAAGCGATCCTCCACCAGGGATTCGCCGGGATCATCTCCGATTGCACCGTCTGTCACACCGAGATGCCCGACGAACCCTTCTTCCACAGCCGAGAAGACTAAGGAGCAGCCATGCACAGCCAGACTCGATCGATCATCGCGGCACTCGTGCTCACGACGGGCAGCACACTCGGCGCGGACATGTACACCGTCACCGACCTGGGCACGCTCGGCGATGCCGTCGGCGCGAGCGGGATCAGCGATTCGGGGATCAGCGTGGGATACGCGCTCGATCCGATGTACCGGTATCACGGGTTCATCAACGACGACGGTGACTTCCAGCAGATCACCTCGATGATGAGCATGAACGCGCAGGCGCAGATGATGGGGATCAACGACCTCGACATGCCCATCCTCGCGTCGTACATGCTCGGGATGCTCCAGACCAACGCATCGATCCCGATGATGGGCGCGATGATGGTCATCGGGGAGATGATGCCCTGCGCCATCAACGACACAATGACCGTCGTCGGGTCGCGCTACGTGACCGCGCCCTCCGGGCTCCGAGAAGAGCTCGCGTGCCGATGGGACATGGGAACCATCACGAATCTCCCATCGCTCAACGGCGCGACCAGTTCCATCGCCAAAGGGATCAACGACGCCGGGTGGGTGGTCGGGAGTTCCATCACATCCGGATCGATCACACCCACAGCGACCCTCTGGATGAACAACGCCGCGTTCGATCTCGGGTCCTTGGGTGGCGACATGTCCCAAGCGATCGCGATCAACGAGAACAACACCGCCGTCGGGATCTCCGAAACACCCAGCGGCGACACCCATGCGTTCCGCGCGGCGATCAACACGAACGGGCAGGTCACCGAACGGGTCGATCTGGGCTCCCTCCCCGGCGGGTATTCCATCGCGATCTCCATCAACGACCTGGATCAGATCGTCGGATCCTCCTCGAACCGCGCCGTGCTCTGGGAGAATGACACCCTCATCGACCTCAACACCCGGATCGCGCCCTCGAGCGGGTGGATCCTCAACAAAGCAACGGGGATCAACGAATCCGGACGGATCGTCGGGGTGGGTTCGCTCGGAGGCGACCCCTTCCGCGCGTTCCTTCTTACCCCGGCCGACTGCAACGCGGACCTCAACAACGACGGCACACTCGACTTCTTCGATATCAGCGAACTGCTGAGCGGACAGATCGATTTCAACGCCGACACGGTGTTCGACTTCTTCGACATCAGCGCATTCCTCCAAGCGTTCCAAGCGGGATGCCCCTGAACCAAAGCGAAAGCCCATACATGCGACTCATCACAATCAGCACGCTCACCATCACACTGACGGCGTCCTTCGCGCTCGCGCAGGACGGGGTGTGGATCCCCGGCCCGACCCTCCCGACCAGCGGCGAAGCCAAAACACACGCCGTCGGTGTCGAACGTGACGGACGTCTGTACGTCCTCGGGGGACCACCCTGGCTCAACGCGCCCAGCATGGAGGACGGGACCGTCTACTCCATGCCCGTCGGAGGCGGTGCGTGGCAAGAAGAGATCTCCTTCGATGGCTACGGCGGACTCATCGGATTCGGAGGTGGGATCGACGACCTCGGGCGCATCGTCATCTTCGGCGGCTACGACATCAACGACCCCAGCAACACCCCCGACCCCTTCGATTGGGACCCCGAGGAAGGACCCTGGCACGACCTCGCGCCGCGCAGCGCCGGCGCGCCCGTTTCCGGGTTCGCGTATTGCGTGGACGAGCAGAACCGGATCTACTCCATCGGAGGCGCAGGTTCACCCAACTCGGGTTTCGCCGAACGCTACATCGGATCACTCGATATGTGGGAACCCATCGCGCCCATGCCCATCGGTCTCAAAGATGCGGCCGCGTGCGCCGACGGGCTCGGTCACATCCTTGTCTTCGGCGGACTCAATAGCGACAACTCCGCGCGATCGAACGAAGTCCTGAGCTACGACATCGCAAACAACACATGGTCGATGAGCACCAACACGGACATGCCCATCGCCGTCTCGAGCCATCGAGCGAGCATGGCGGCCGACGGCCGGATCTACGTGCTCGGGGGGATCGCCGGGGACATCGGATCCCCGTTCACCACCGACATCGTCCAGGTCTACGACCCGATCCTCGACTCGTGGTCCGACGGACCTTCGATGAGCGAGCCCCGATCCGTATTCACCGTCATTCATGGATCCGATGATCGGCTCTATATCGCTGGGGGGGCGAACAACACCGGGGGAACCGCGAACACCGAATCCATCCTCGCGACCCCGTGCCCGATCGTCTTCGAGCAGCCGAATGACGCACAGATCTGGGAGTTCGCGGCGCTCACCCTGAACACGAAAGTCTCGGGAGCGGGGATCATCGACTACCAATGGATGAGGAACGACGAACCCCTTGTCGATGGTCCCCAGACCGATGGAAGCATCGTCATCGGCGCGACGACCCGGGATCTTCGCATCGAGGAACTCCCGCGCAGCGCGGAAGGGACATACACACTCATCGCATCAAACTTGTGCGGGAGCACTTCTAGCGCCCCGGCGATCGTGAGTGTCCGGATCCCCCCCGATGTCGCGAACCTCGATTGGACATGGACGAGTCTGCATCCCGCGTTCGCGGAATCCTCCTACGCGCTGGGCGTGGACAACGGGATCCAGGTCGGACGCGCCGTCTACGACACCCCCGAGTACAACAACATCGACCACCCCGTAAAATGGACCGGAACCGCATCGAGCGCTCTCAACCTGACCCCGAGCGGATCGCAAGGGGGGAGCATCCTCGATTTCAACGGCGACAAGCTCGTCGGATGGTGGTGGGAACCCCTCCAGTGCTACGTCAACAATCAATGGCAAACCTGCTACTTCCGACGCGCGTGCTGGTGGAATCTCGACGGCACCTTCCACGACACCAGCTACTCCGGGTTCGAATACACCACGATGTCCGCAACCGACGGCACGTCCGTGGTCGGTTCCGGATCGACGGACGATGACGTAGGGAATGTCTACACCCGCGCCGTCATCTGGGGCGCCCCCACCCACTACTCGGCGCAGTCCATTCATCCGACCGGGTATCGCAACAGCAACGCGACGGCCGTGGACGGGGAGTACCAGTTCGGGACGGCCTCGCTCCCCTTCGCCGTTGTCCACGCCGCGATGTGGCGCGGGAGCGCGTCCACCTTCGTGGACATGCACCCGAGTTGGGCAAGCAACAGCTCCATCGTCGATGCGAGCGACGGCCAGCAGGTCGGGGTCGTGAACCAGTGGTCCACACCCCACGCCGTCCTCTGGTCCGGAACACCCGAGTCCATCGAAGACCTGAACCCGGAAGGCGCAACCTCGAGCTCGATGACGGCCTGTGAGCAGGGGCTCCAGATCGGGAGCGCGTCGTTCCCCGACGAACCCACCACCCGATTCGGGATCTGGGCGAGCTCGAAACGTTCGTTCTCCAGTCTCGTCGATGTTGTCCCCGAGGGATACCAGGGCTTCAGCATGAGCGATATCGATGTCGCCGAGGACGGGACGATCTCGATCGTCGGATCCTCGTACAACACCGTGCTCGCGCGATCCGAAGCGATCCTCCTCAGTTCCACGCCCGGATCCATCTGCCCCGCGGACCTGAACGGAGACGGATCCGCGGACTTCTTCGATGTCAGCACGCTTCTGAGCGGGCAGATCGATTACAACGCCGATACCTCGTTCGATTTCTTCGATATCAGCGCCTTCCTCCAGGATCTGGGCGCGGGCTGCCCCTGAACCACGCACCCCCTCCGGAGCCACGGGGGAGAGCACTACACTCTCCCCCGTGATCCTTCGGCGTATCCCCATCACGATCAGCGCCCCCGTCCTGATCGCACTCCCCGTGCTGATCGTCGGGACGTTTCTGTCGCTCCTCTGGCGCGACAACGCCGGATCCGCCGTCCGTGATGTCGCGGATCGGGGGACCGAACAGATCCACACCCTCGTCGCGACGCGCGTCCACTCCCTCCTCTCCATGCCCGTCCGGGTGTGCGAGCTCAACGAGCACCTGATCCGATCGGGCGCGCTCGACCACTCCGACCCGGGTGCATGGTTCGAGACCATGCTCGAGCAGTTCAACGACTTCGACATGCTCAGCACCGTCGGGTGGGGCGCGAGCGACGGACGTGCGGCCTGGGTGAGCCGGTACGCGGACGGGAACGTGTACTGGGCGCTCCTCGACGACCCGGATTCCGGGATCATGAATGAATGGCGCCTCGGAGATGACAGCTCCCGACCGGACGAGCCCACGAATAGCTTTGGATACAACCTCTTCGAACGTCCCTGGTACCGGACCCCCGTCGATCGGGGTGAACCGTCTTGGACCGAGCCCTACCTCTGGGTCGGGGGGGACGGCGCCCCCACCACCCTCGGGATCTCGTTCGGGATCCCCGTCCGGGACGACAACGGGAGCATCCTCGGAATCGTGGATGCAGACTACTCCCTGACGGACCTCTCCAGGTTCCTGAGCACGATCGAGATCGGGGAACACGGGTTCCTCGCGCTCATCGACGAGCACGGCTCGATGATCGCACGATCGGGGTCAGTCCGCGCGATCGATGAAGCGGGGAATCGGCGCGCCGTCTCCGACCCCGAACAACCCATCCTCAAGACGGCCTCGACATCCCTCGTCGGGGATCGCGCCCAGCGCGGCCGACTCGACCCCGTCGTCGTCGATGGTGAAACCTACTTCCTCCGCGCCACGGAGATCGGGCACGACCTCGGGCTCGATTGGATCCTCGTCACCGTCGCCGCCAAACGCGATGTCACGGGCGATATCGAGCGTGGATTCCAGCTCAGCTTCCTGATCAACATCCTCGTCGTGCTCGTCGTCACCCTCGGCGCGATCGCGCTCGCGCGATGGCTCGTCGCGCCCCTCCGGACCCTCGTGGACTCCGCGCATCGCATCGGATCCGGGGATCTCGATTTCGAGGTCGGGATCAACCACGCGCCGGAGTACACGAAACTCGCAAACGCGATCAACACGATGATCATCGATCTCCGGGACCGGATGCGCATGCGCCGTTCCCTCATGCTCGCGCACGAAGTCCAGAAGAACCTCCTCCCGAGCGACGAGCCCACGATCGACGGGCTCGAGATCACGGGACACTCGACCTACTGCGACGAGACCGGCGGAGACTACTACGACTTCCTCGATCTGAGCGAAGGAGACAACAACGACGTCCTCGTTGTGCTGGGGGATGTCATGGGTCACGGGGTCGCCGCCGCGATGCTCATGGCCACCGCGCGCGGGCTCCTTCGGAGCCGGGTCTCGTCCGAGGGATCGCTGGCCGAGTTCCTCGAACACGTCAACGCGCTGCTCATCCCCGACACGGGCGGACAGCGCTTCATGACCATGCTCCTCGTCACCATCAACGCGCAGAGCCATCGGCTCCGATGGGCCAGCGCCGGGCACGGCCCCCCCATCGTCTACAACGCGAACTCCGACACCTTCCTCGACATCCAGGGCGGCGGGCTCCCCCTCGGACTTGTCGAGGAATCCGACTACGACGAATACACCATCGATCACATCGATTCTGGACACATCGTCCTCGTCGCGACCGACGGGCTCTGGGAAGCAAAGAACGCGCAAGACGAACAGTTCGGCGAAGACCGACTCCGTGAGCTGCTCCGGACCCACGCGCACAAGAACACCGACCAGATCAAGGATGCAATCCGCGCCGCCGTCAACGAGTTCCAGGGCGATATCGCGCAGGACGACGATGTCACCTTCGTCGTGATCCGGGTTCCATAACCACACCCAACACAAGCACGAAGACAAAGCCCCGAACCGCGCCGTCGATGGATGAATTTTCATTTACCCGCGTGCATCCCCGCTCCACATGGCTCAGAGCCCATGAAAAAACCTTAACGGCTCAAACCGAGAGCATTCCGCATCGGGACGCTGCGTGTCCCGAAGAGTACGCCAAGGAAAGCTGACGGCAGCCCGGTCGGGCTCATCGTCAGCGGCGAACTCAATCACGCGCGTTCATTCCTACGACGCGCTCTTCTGGAAAGGAGCATCTCATGTCTCAAGATATCACCAACAAGAAAGTTGCTATTCTCTCGACCCACGGCTTCGAGCACTCCGAGCTGACCAAGCCGCTCGAGAAACTCAAGGAAGCCGGCGCGGAAGTCCACGTCGTCTCCCCCGAGTCCGGCTTCATCCGTGGTTGGTCCAACGGCGATTGGGCCGACTCCGTCGATGTCGATGTCACGCTCGACAACGCGAACGCGGACGACTACGACGCACTCCTCCTCCCCGGCGGGGTCATCAACCCCGACAAGCTCCGGACGAACGAGAACGCGATCGAGTTCATCCGCGCCTTCTTCAAGGAAGGCAAACCCGTGTCGGCGATCTGCCACGGCCCCCAGGTCCTCATCGACTGCGATGTGCTCCAAGGGCGTGAAGTCACGAGCTACAAGTCCATCAAACAGGACCTCAAAAACGCCGGAGCTCGCTGGACAGACCAGGAAGTCGTCTGCGACCAGGCGCTGGTCACGAGCCGGACACCGGCCGACCTTGACGCCTTCATCTCCAAGACGATCGAGGAGATCAGGGAAGGCGAGCACGCCGGTCAGATGACGGCCTGATCTCCCATGACATCCAGAACCACCTGTCGCGCGGCGAGTCTTCCACCGGCTCGCCGCGCTTTTCGTCTATCCTCTGCGCTGCATTCACCATCACAACGCACGGGGATTCCCATCATGCTCATCGGCGGTATCGATATCGGAGGCACCAAACTCGGGGTCTGTGTCGCCAAACGCGACGCGGACGGCTCCCTCGAGATCCTCGATTCCAAAGAGGTCGCGTCCAAAGCCCACGAGACCCCCGACGAGCAGCTCGACGCGGCCGCAGACAAGCTCAGAGCGATGGCCAACGCGACAGGCGACACCCTCGGCGCGATCGGGATCTCGTGCCCGGGTCCCTTCGATCGCTCCTCGCGTCGATTCCTCTCCATCCCGAACATGCCCGCGTGGCAACACACCGACCTCGGGAAGTGGGCCGACTCGACCTTCGACGTCCCCACCATGATCATGAACGATGCGAACGCCGCCGCCCTCGCTGAAACCTACTGGGGTGGGTTCGGGAATCCCCACGTCCTCCTCTTCCTCACCATGTCCACCGGGCTCGGCGCGGGGATCGTCATCGACGGGAACGTCTTCGAAGGACGGCGCGGATTCGCGGGAGAAGTCGGACGCATCCGACTCGCGCCCCAGGGACCCGTCGGGTTCGGTGCATACGGCACGGCAGAGGGCTTCGCGAGCGGACCCGGGATCGTGCAGATGGCCGCCGCCGAGAAGCTCCGATGTGAGCAAGCCGGGGAGTCGAGCGCGCTCCGGACGATCGACCTGAACGTCCCCGATATCTGCGCGGCCGCGCGCAACGGGGACGAAGCAGCGCGTCGGGTCATCGACGAATCCGCGACCCGCCTGGGGGAACTCATCGCGATCCTCGCGAACACCCTCGAGCCCGACGTCGTCGTCCTCGGGACCATCGGCGCGGCCCATCCGGACCTCTTCATCCCCATCGCGCGGGAGAGCGCGATCAAGCACTGCCACGACGTGATCGCATCCTCCCTCCGGATCGAGCCCTCCAAGCTCGATCGACGCTGGGAACGTCAATCCCTCGCGCCCGCGCTCGCCGCGCTGGGGAGTTAACCCCGAGTTGTCCGCACCCGAAGAAACTGTTACGCTGGAGCACTTCGCAACCCACCCGGAGACTCTCGCGTGAAAATGTACCCCGTCCGTTGTGCCGTCGTCGCCGCTCTCGGCGGGCTCCTCTTCGGGTTTGACGCGGCCGTCATCTCCGGCACCACCGAGTCCCTCCAGCGCGTCTTTGTCGATCCAACCTTCGCTGAAGCGAGCGACTCGACCCAAGCGTTCTGGAAGGGCTTCACCGTCGCGTGCGCGTTGATCGCGACGATCATCGGATCCATCGCCGTCAGCAAACCCGCGAGTGCGTTCGGACGACGCGCGACCATGTTCATCCTCGCGATCCTGTTCTTCGTCAGCGCTATCGGGTGCGCGTTCGCGTGGTCGTGGACCTCGCTCGTTGTCTTTCGATTCATCGGAGGACTCGGGATCGGGGGCGCGTCCGTCATCGCGCCCATGTACATCGCGGAGATCGCGCCCGCCGCCAAGCGCGGGCGCCTCGTCGCGATCGCGCAGCTCAACATCGTGCTCGGCGTCCTCCTCGCGTACCTCTCCAACTGGATCATCCAGCAGTCCGGGATCTCCAGCTCCGGCGCGGTTGGCACCCCCGAATACATCCAATGGCTCGACGCAACCGGGTGGCGCGTCATGTTCGGGGTCGAAGCGATCCCCGCGCTCGCGTACTTCGTGCTCCTCTTCACGGTTCCACGCTCCCCGCGCTGGCTCGTCTCCAAAGGCCGCACGGATGAAGCGAAAGCCGTCATCGCCAAACTCGGGACCGACATCGCCGGGGAATCCGTCGACCAGGAACTCAGCGCCATCCGCGATTCGCTCGAATCCGAGCGCAGCGCCGAGAAAGCCCCGCTCTTCATCAAACGCTACAAGCCCATGATCCTCCTCGCATTCGCGCTCGCCGCGTTCAACCAGCTCTCGGGGATCAACGCGATCCTCTATTACGCGCCCGAGGTCTTCAAGTCCGCCGGGTTCGACGACTCCGCGGCCTTCCTCAACTCCGCCGGGGTCGGGCTCGCGAACCTCATCTTCACCATCCTCGCGATGACCGTCATCGACAAGCTGGGACGCAAAACCCTCATGCTCGTCGGGTCCCTCGGGTACATCATCAGCCTCAGCGCCGTCGCGCTCGCGTTCTACACCCAGTCGAGCACGGACGATGCCGGGGTCCGCGCGTTCACGGACACCGGATCCTGGGTCGTGCTCGTCGGGATCATGGTCTTCATCGCCTCCCACGCATTCGGGCAGGGCGCGGTCATCTGGGTCTTCCTTGCTGAAGTCTTCCCCAACTCCATCCGCGCCAAGGGCCAAGCGTTCGGGTCCCTGACCCACTGGGTTTTCGCCGCGGCGATCTCCTGGACCTTCCCCATGATCGCGCAAGCATCGGGGGGTCACGTGTTCGCGTTCTACGCGATCTGCATGGTCGGACAGCTCATCTGGGTTGCAAAGGTCATGCCCGAAACCAAGGGTGTCCCCCTCGAAGAAATCGAAGCCAAGCTCGGGGTCTCACCCGAGTAACCACCGCCGTTCATCCCCACGACCTCCAAACAAAGGTCCCACATCATGTCGATCCCCTCTACGCGCCTCATCATCGCGTCCGCCGCGTTCGCGCTCCCGAGCATCGCGACAGCGAGCCCCGAGACCCCCGCGCAGTCCCTGACCCGCGCGGACCGTCCGAGCGAGCGTGACGTCTCCGACCCCGACACCCGCGCGATGTACGCCGTTGGGTATGCGCACCTCGACACCCAGTGGCGCTGGGACTTCGTCACCACCATCGATCGGTACATCCTCGACACCCTCGAGCAGAACTTCGACCGGATCGACAACCATCCGGGCTTCGTCTTCTCCTTCACGGGCTCCGTCCGGTACGAGATGATGGAGGAGTACTACCCCGAGCTCTTCAAACGACTCCGCAAAGAGATCGACAACAAGACCTGGTACGTCTCGGGCTCCTCCGTCGATGAAGGAGACGTCAACGTCCCCTCTCCCGAGTCCATCATCCGCCAGGTCCTCTACGGGAACCTCTACTTCGAGCGTGAGTTCGGGGTGACCAGCGCCGACTTCATGCTCCCGGACTGCTTCGGGTTCCCCTGGTCCATGCCCTCGATCTGGGCGCACTGCGGGGTCGTCGGGTTCTCGACCCAGAAGCTCTCGTGGGGCTCCGCCGTCGGGATCCCCTTCAACGTCGGCGTCTGGAACGGACCCGACGGGAACGGGGTCATCGCCGCCCTCAACCCCGGCGCGTACGCAACCGCGATCCGTGACGTCGCGCCCGACGCGCACCCCAACTGGGACAAGCGCATCGACCGGAACGGAAACGAGTACGGGCTCTGGGCCGACTACCACTACTACGGGGTCGGGGACGTTGGGGGCGCACCGAAGGAACTCGACGTCATCGCGTACACCGAAGCACAGGACCGCAACGGCACCGACAAAGAAGGCCGCTACGACCTCCGCTTGGTCTCTTCCGACCAGCTCTTCGTGGACATCACCCCAGAGCAGCGCGCCGAGCTCCCGACCTACTCCGGCGACATGCTCCTCACCGAGCACTCCGCGGGCACGCTCACCTCGCAGTCCTACATGAAGCGCTGGATGCGCCAGAGCGAGCGCCTCGCACAGGCCGCCGAGAGCGCCGCCGTCACCGCAGACTGGCTCGGGGAGAACGAATACCCGCGCGACATCCTCGAACGCGCCTGGGTCCGGATCCTCGCGAACCAGATGCACGACATCCTCCCCGGGACCTCCATCCCCCGCGCGTACACCTACTCATGGAACGACATGATCGTCGGGATGAATCTCTTCGCGAGTGTCCTCGAGGACAGCGCCGGGCGCGTCGCGCAGCACCTCGACACGAACGTCACAGGACAACCCCTCGTCGTCTTCAACCCGCTCTCGTTCCATCGTTCCGATCTCGTCGAAGCGACCGTCACCGCGCCGACCCACGAGATCCGAATCGTCGGCCCCGACGGGATCGCGGTCCCCCACCAGGTGATCGAACGGGACGGCGCACAAGCAACCGTCCTCTTCCAAGCCGAGGTCCCCGGGAACGGATACGCCGTCTACGACATCAGCCCCGAGTTCTACAGCGGATCGACCCCCAACACTCTCTCCATCTCCCACGACACACTCGAAAACGAACACTACAAAGTCACCATCAACGAGCACGGCGACATCGGGAGCGTCTACGACAAACAGCTCAAGCGAGAACTCCTCGACGCGCCCGCCGGGCTCGTCTTCACCTACGAACGTCCCCAGCAATACCCCGCGTGGAACATGGACTGGGCGGACCGTCAACGCGCCCCCATCGACCGGGTCGCGGGTCCCGTCTCGGTCCGGATCGTCGAGGACGGCCCCGTCCGGGTCGCGCTCGCGATCACCCGACACGCACGCAACTCCACCATCACCCAGACCATCTCCCTCGCGCAGAGCTCCGACCATGTGAACATCGACTGCGACATCGATTGGCAGTCCACGGAAGTTGCGCTCAAAGCGAGCTTCCCTCTCAGCGCCTCCAACCCCAACGCAACGTACAACTGGGGCCTGGGCACCATCGAGCGCACCAACAACGAGCCCGTGAAGTACGAGGTCCCCTCCCACGAGTGGCTCGACCTCACCGACCGCTCCGGGGACTTCGGGGTCACGATCCTCGAGGACTCCAAGTTCGGCTCCGACAAGCCCAGCGACAACGAGGTCCGACTCACCCTCCTCTACACCCCGGGTGTGCGCGGCGCGTACGTGGACCAGCACTCCCAGGACTGGGGACGCCACTCGATCCGCTACGCGATCAAGGGGCACAGCAACGACTGGCGCGAATCCGGGTCCCAGGACTCAGGGCGTCGATTCAACCAGCCCCTCCGCGCGTTCGTCGCCGACAAACACGAGGGAGTCCTGGGACGGAGCTTCTCCTTCGCGCACTCCGAGACGGACAACGTGCAGATCCGCGCCCTCAAGGGACACGACCGGACCGTCCTGAACGACGATCCGGGCTCATTCATCATCCGGGTCCGCGAGATGCACGGCCGACACACCGACGACGCACGCATCACCTTCCCGCACAACGTGATCGGTGTAACGGAGGTCGATGGGCAAGAACGCCCGATCTCCATGGAGCACCGACCCCACGCCGAAGGAAACTCGATCGTGTTCGAGCTGTCGCCGTACCTCACCCGCGCGTTCCGGGTCACGCTCTTGCCCCCGGCGCGCCCCGCAACCCACCGGGTCCGTGCGAGCATCGAGCTCCCTTACAACGCCGACGTCTCCTCCTTCAACGCCGAAGCCCACAATGGCTTCCCCCTCGACGCGCACGGACGATCGCTCCCGGCCGAGCAGCTCCCCGAGACCCTCACCCACGGCGGGGTCGAGTTCCGACTCGCCAACCCATCGAACGATAAGAACGCGCTCATCGCCCAAGGGCAGACCATCAAGCTCCCGGGCAAGAGCAACACCGTCCACATCCTCGCGACCGCGACCAGCGACATCGACACGAGCTTCGACCTCGGATCCCGTCAATCCGTCGAGGTCCCGAACTGGACCGGGTTCATCGGACAATGGGACGATCGGGTCTTCAACCAGGAGCACCAGGAGGTGGACTTCTCCTGCGAAGGCGAGGTCATCGCGATCACCCCCGGGTTCATCAAACGCCAGGACATCGCGTGGTTCGCGACCCATCGACACAACCAGGGCAAGGACGAAGCGTACAAGTTCAGCTACCTCTACCACCTCAAGCTCGATCGGAACAACGCGGACTCGATCACCCTCCCCTACGACGAGCGCCTCGTCATCCTCGCGATGAGCATCGCCGACGCGCCGAGCGTAACCCCCGCGCACGAGCTGTACGACACCCTCGACAACCACAAAGCGATCGAGATCCGCCACGACTACGACACCCTCGGGTACGGGTCCGCTGACTCCACGGGACCCAAGCTCCCGAGCACGGCCGGGCTCGACCCCATCGGGAACGTCCAGACCGATCGCGGCCGACTCTTCGAGCACCTCATCATGGGGGCGCCGAGCGACTCCGACGACGCGCAGACCCAGGGCACCGTTTTCCGGGTCATCAACCCCTCGGGTGAGCAAGCCCCACACCCCAGCTCGGGCGCCGTGGACAACACCCTCCCGAGACTCACCGACGGGCTCCTCCCCCGGAACAACGACGACACCCAGCGCAACGTCTGGTTCGATCAGGGGGGGCGTTTCGTCGCCGACCTCGGCGCGTCGCGCCAGATCACCTCGATCCGCACCTACTCCTGGCACCGTTCCGATCGCTCACCCCAGTGGTTCCAGCTGTGGGGCACCAACAGCGACGACACGAGCAGCGCTTCAAGCGACGACCTCGCGGGGAGCGGGTGGACGTACATCGCGACCGTCGATACGCGCGAGCTTGGCGAGGGGCGTCCCCACGGGTCGAGCGTCACCCCGAAGGAAGGCGCCGAAGCGATGGGACCGTTCCGCCACCTCCTCTGGATCGCGCCCCCCAAGGGCTCCGCGACCTTCTTCTCCGAGATCGACATCGATTTCGCGGAGTAACCCCCCCGGATGACCAGCATGTTCCGGACCATCGCGATCGCCGTGTGTGTGTGCTCGTTCATCAGCACGGCGATCGCGCACCCCGTGAATATCTACAGCGCGACCCTTGAGATCACCGAGGACCACGCCGTCCTCGATCTCGAGGTCGATCAGCACGGGATGGAGCACGAGCGTCTCCTCTTCGCCGACGACCCGAGCGAAGAGGAGATCCGCGCCAACCTCGCGAAGTCCATCCGGATCCGAGACGAGCACGACGACCTCCTCCGACCCGACACGATCGAAGTCGAAGGCGATCACACCATCGTCACCTACACCCTCACCGACCCCGGCCCGTGCTCGATCGCGCAGGAACCCCTCGGAGCGCTCGCGATCGGTCGGCGCGTCATCGCCCTCACCCTCGTCCGACCCGGAACGAACACCCCCGCGCGAACCGTCGAGCTCAGCTCGGGCGCGAATCCCGAAATCATCTCCCTCTCGGAGCACCCCATCACGGACCCCGAGCGCTTCACGCGCCCGCGCATCCGGGTCATGTCCAACACCAAACTCCGCATCGACTTCCCCCGGCGCATCCTCCCCCGAGAAGCCAAGCCCAACCTGAGCGACTTCGCCGACTGGGTCCGCGCGAGCCTCCCCGGGACCGAGATCTCGCACATCATCACGTCCTCGATCAGTACGGACGATACAGCCATCGAAGAGCAAGACCTCGATGCGCACAACCCATCGATGATCCGCGCCCGCGCGATCGTCCACCTCGACCACCCCATCACGTCCTTCACCTGGACGGGCTACAGCGCCTCCCTCCGCGCGTGCGATGTTCTCGACGCGCAGGGGACACGGTTCGCGACCCTCAACCCCAGCGCGAACACGAGCGAACTCGCGCCCCCCAAAGACGACTGATCTTCGTCAGTCCTTTCCACCCGAATCTATCCAACCGAACCAGCCGAACCCCTTGTTCAAGGGTGATCGGCGCATCTGTCGGATCGATCAATCCCTTGTATCCTGATCAAAACGTATCGACGAAAGGACACTCCCACGCGCATCTTCCTCACAGGTTCAACCGGGTACATCGGAGGCCGACTCGCACCCCTCCTCCTCGAGCACGGGCACGAGCTCGTCTGTGCCGTGCGGTCCCCGCGCAAGCTCGAAGGGCGGAACTGGGCCCAGTCCCCGCGCGTGCGCATCGTCCAGTGCGATGTCCTCGACACCGACGCGCTCACCCGAGCGATGGAAGGGTGCGACTGCGCCTACTACCTCATCCACGCGATGGAATCCGGGAGCGACGATTTCGCTTCGAGAGACCGATCCCTCGCGCAGTCGTTCGCAAACGCCTCCGACTACGCCGGGCTCGACCGGATCATCTACCTGGGCGGGCTCGGGGAACTCGGCGCGGACCTCAGCGAGCACCTCCGATCGAGGCGCGAGGTCGAGGAGATCCTTTCCTCTTCCAACGCATCGCTCACCGCGTTCAGAGCGGCGATGATCCTCGGGTCCGGGTCCGCATCCTTCGAGATCCTCCGCTATCTCGTCGAACGTCTCCCCATCATGATCACCCCGAGATGGGTCCGCACCGAGTCCCAACCGATCAGTGTGGTCGATGTGCTCGGGTACCTTGTGGACTGTCTCAACGTCCCCGAGACAAGAGACACAGCGCTCGAGATCGGAGGCCCGCGCGTCGTCACCTACCGGGAACTCATGGACGACATGACCAAGCACCTCGGGCTCGCTCGACGGATCGTCATCCCGCTCCCCGTCCTCACCCCCACCCTCTCCTCCCACTGGATCGGGCTCGTCACCCCCGTGAGCCCGTCCATCGCACGCCCGCTCGCAGAAGGGCTGCGCAACCGGGTCGTCGTCAACGACCCGCGCGTCCAGACCCTCATGCCCCGGGAAACCATCGACCCGAGCGAAGCGATCAAACGCGCCCTCGACAAGGTCCGCACCAACGACGTCATCACCCGATGGAGCGCCGCCGGCCCCATCCCCGGCGACCCCGACTGGGCAGGGGGCACCTGCTTCACCGATTCTCGGGACATCACCATCAACGCGAGCGCCGAGCACGTGTTCAACGCCGTCTGCCGGATCGGCGGAGGCCACGGCTGGTACGCCGCAGACACCCTCTGGCGCATCCGCGGTTTCATGGACAAAATCGTCGGAGGCCCCGGGCTCCGACGAGGCCGACGAGACCCCGACACCATCGAATACGGCGAAACCCTCGACTTCTGGCGCGTGACCGACATCCAGCGCCCCGCGCGCCTTACCCTCCTCGCGGAAATGAAACTCCCCGGGAGCGCCGAACTGTCCTTCGAGATCCATCCGAGCGAAGCGGATCAACACACACAGCGACTCACGATGACCGCGCGATTCCGACCCAAAGGGCTCCTCGGGCTTGTGTACTGGTACAGCGTACTCCCATTCCACCACATCGTCTTCTCGGGGATGCTCAACGGGATCAAACGATCCGCCGAGCAGCCCTCGGACGATCCGGCCACGGACTGAACCGGACTCAGCCGTCTCCCTCGACCACGACCCAGAACCACCCGCGCAGATCCCCGGGTTGATACCCCGTCGCTCGGTCCTCGGGATACCGCTCGCGCAACGCTTCAGCGACCCCCTCACCGAGCTGATCCTCACCCCCATGACACTGCACACACTGATCCATCAGCACGATCGGGGTCAGCACCGCGATCCCCCCATCCCCATCCCCATCCTCGAACACCGTCTGCTCATTCCCCGATATCCCCAGCTCGATCCCTTCCTTGAGCAGATCCGGGATCTCGTTCTTGGGATTCCGGAGCTGCGCGCTGGTCCTCCCGATCCGAACCCCGTGCGAGACCCCGGTTTCCAGCGCGATGATCGGCGCCCGTTCGGCGCAGACCCCAATCGCGTGCGCAGGTCCGTCTTCCTGGATCGCGCTCGTCAACTCCGCCAGCAGCGATCCGAACATCGCACCCCGCGCCTCCTCCGCGCGTTCGAACCGAGCACGCTGAGTCGTGTCCATTTCCAGCTGAGTCACCGGGACCCACCCCGTCCGGATCGCCGGGGCCTGCCTCCCCAGAATCTGGATCGCAAACAACGCCGCAAGGATCCCCACCAAGATTCCGATGATCGCCGATTTCATTCCGATCCCCTTCCGTTGATTCAGACCCGATCGATCCGGAGCCGCTCCACCGTCATCTCCCGGATCGCGCTCGCCGGCCCCTCGCGCCCGATCCCGGAATCCTTCACCCCACCATACGGCATCCGATCGACCCGGAACGACGGGATGTCGTTGATCACCACACCCCCCACATCCAGGACCGACCAGGCGCGTTCCGCACGCGCCCCGTCATTCGTGAAAACCCCGGCCTGGAGCCCGAACCTCGAATCGTTCACCCGCGCCAGCGCCTCATCGAACTCCGTGAACGATCGCAACGTCACCACCGGCCCGAAAACCTCTTCGCGCTCCAGCTTTGAATCGAGAGGCACACCCTCGACCAACGACGGGCTCAGCATCACCCCGTCCCTCGAACCTCGGATCAGCGCGTTCGCGCCCCCCTGGATCGCTTCGTCCACCCACGACTCGACGCGCTCCGCCGCGCCCTCGTCGATCATCGGCCCCATGTCCGTATCCTCGGACTTCGGGTCCCCCACCACGAGCTTCCCGACCCGGCGCGCGATCGCATCGCGCAGCGCCCCATACACCGACTCGTGTGCGATCACCCGCTGCACACTGATACAGCTCTGACCGCAGTACCCGTACCCCCCGACAACGATCCGCTCCGCGGCGTGCTCGACATCCACCCCTTCATCCACCACACACGCCGCATTCCCACCCAGCTCCATCGCGATGCGCTTCATCCCCGCGCGCATCGAGAGCGTCTTCCCGACCTTGTCGGACCCCGTGAAGCTGAGCATCCCGAGCCGAGGATCACTCGTGATCGCGCCAGCGTCCTCGACATCGCACGGAAGAATCGAGAACGCGCCCTCGGGGAGCCCCGCTCGCTCGAGCAACTCCCCGAGCATCAGCGCCGAGATCGGGGTCTTGTCCGAGGGCTTGAGCACGAACGGACACCCCGAAGCGATCGCCGGCGCGACTTTGTGCGCCACCAGATTGAGCGGAAAGTTGAACGGGGTGATGAACCCGCACGCGCCGATCGGGACCCTCCGCACCTCGATGCGCGTCCCTTCCCCGACCGAAGGGCCCTCCAGCACCTCCGACACGCCGAACACCCGTCCCGCTTCCTCCGAAGCGATCGTGAATGTCTCCAGACACCGATCCACCTCCACCCGGCTCGCGCGGATCGGTTTCCCCGCTTCCACACACAGCGCATCCGCAAACTCGTCCCGGCGATCCCGGATCCCCTCGACCATTCCCGTCAGGATCGCGCGCCGATCCCCCGAGGAGAGCGCCATCATCGCGCCCCGCGCCCCGTGCGCCGCGCCGATCGCGTGATCGACCATCGCCGCATCCGCTTTCGCAACACGCGCAACGATCTCCGAGGTGTGCTTGTCGCGCACCCCAAGGTCCGTGTTTGGAGATTGCGCCCTCCCAGCGAGATACAGCGGATAGGTCGCCCGGATCATGGGGAACCCGAGGAACGATCCCCCGAACCCCCAGATCCAGCGTCCCCGGAAGCATCGAGCCCCGGGATAAGCGGATCCTCGAGCTCGTCCCGCTTCGCCATCTCGTCCGGAGACAACACCCCGGCCGTGATCACAAAGCGGAGCGCCTCCTCGATCGTCATCTCCATCGGGATCGCCTTGTCCTTGGTCACGTTGATCGTGAACCCCGTGAACGGGGTCGGGCTCGTCGGAATGAACACGCTCACCACATCCCCCCCGGCGTTCTCGTCGATCTGACGGATCGAGTTCCCCGTCAGGAACCCGATCGTCCAGATCCCCGCGCTCGGATACTCCACGAGCACGACCTGGGAGAACGCCATCTTCCGATCCCCGAGGATCATGTCCACGACCTGCTTCACGTGGGGATAGATCTGCTTGAACCCCGGGATCCGCGCGATCAGGTGCTCCACGCGCACGTAGATCGACCGACCCACGATGTTCCCGAGCAACACCCCCGCGAGGTAGATCAGCACGATCGCGATGAACAACCCCGTCAGGTTCAGGTACCAGTGGTCGTTCCAGAACTCGCGCAGATACTCCCGACGGATCTCCCTCCGGAGCGCGGGGTCCTTCACATCCTCGGGCACCTCGCGCACGATCCGCTCCTGCGCGAGCTCCTCGTCCGTGATCCGGAACCACGCCGGAAGCGACTCCTCGCTCATCACCTGGGGAACGACCCAGATGACCGTCAACCGGGTCGCGCGGTTGATGGGCTGCGCCACGTTCGTGAACAGAAACCCGAACGCCTGCCACAACAACCACAACGTCACGATCGTCGGCAGCAGAATCGCGAGACCCTTCGCGAAGAACCGCCGGAAATCAGAAGTAAAAGAATCGGCCATCCGTGCCCGCCTTTGCTTGGGTATCGTTCCCATTGTACGGATTCCGGAGCCCCACGATTCGCTCCCCGAAAGGACTTCCCATGCGTGTCCTCGTCACCGGCGCCGCCGGCTACATCGGCTCCCACGCCTCCAAACGCCTCCTCCACGACGGGCACCACGTCCTCGCCCTCGACGACCTCTCCAGAGGGCACCAAACCCCGATGGACCTGCTCAAGCAGTCCCACCCCGACCGTTTCACGTTCGCCCACGGGCGCCTCGGGGACCGGGTCAAGGTCAAATCCCTCGTCGATGACCTCAAGATCGATACCGTCATGCACTTCGGCGCCCTCGCCTATGTCGGAGAATCCGTCGATCGCCCCCTCCGCTACTACCAGAACAACGTCGCCGGCGCGATCGCGATGCTCGAAGCCCTCGATTGCGCCGAGTCCCCCATCCAGCGTTTCATCTTCTCCTCCTCCTGCGCCACCTACGGCGACCCCCCCGATGACCTCATCCCCGTCCCCGAGACCTGCCCCCAGTCCCCCACCTCACCCTACGGGCGGACCAAGCTCCATCTCGAACAGATCCTGATGGACTACGCCGACCACCGGCGCGCCAAGGGCTCCCCCATCGCCCTCACCATGCTCCGCTACTTCAACGTCGCCGGCGCGGACTCCTCCGGGATCCTCGGAGAGGACCACGACCCCGAGACCCACCTGATCCCCATCGCGATCCAGTGCGCCCTCGGACAACGCGACCACATCTCCATCTTCGGGACCGACTACCCCACCCCCGACGGCACCAACATCCGGGACTACGTCCACGTGGACGATCTCGTCGATGCGCACCTCCGCGCGATGGAGCGCATCGAACCCGGGAGAACCGAAGCGTTCAACATCGGGATCGGGAAGGGCGCATCCGTGCGCGAGGTGATCGAAGCCGTCAAACGGGTGTCGGGATCCGATTTTAACGTGCAAGAAGCCCCGAGGCGCCCAGGGGACGCGATCGCCCTCTTCGCGGATCCCTCGAAGATCCAGAGCGAACTCGGGTGGTCGGCGCAGCACACCGATCTCGACGAGATCGTGCGCAGCGCGTACGACTGGATGAAGGCGCACCCGAAGGGCTACGACGACAAGAACTGATCAGTTCCCGTCAAGTCGGGGCGCGGCGCTCGCGACCAGGCGGATCGTCGGGGTATCGATCTTCCCAGCGATCCCTGCGTCCTGCAGGTCGTTGGGCTGGATCACCAGATCGATCGTCGCACGCTTCAATCGCGGCCCGACGTCGTACTCCAGATCGAACCGGACCTCGTTCAAACCCACCAACAGCGGCGCCTCGATCTCCGATTCGTACGCGCCGTCAATGTACGTCGTCACGACATACCAAAGCTCGTACGGCCCGTTCTCATCGTCCCCGTCCCGCCGCTCAAGCCGCGTCACCCGCTCCTCACCCGACGATGGATCACGGAACGACACGAACTCGATCCACGTGGACTCGATGTTCGGGGTCAGGATCGGATTCACGGGATACGGCCCGAACGAATCGCCCGTCCGGATCATCGACGTGAGACGCTGCATCACGATGCGTGACACCACGTGGGTCGAAGCACCCTCGCTCGTCGCCTTGTACCCCTTGAACGACGCATCGAGCGCCGCCATCGTCGCCGTCAGCAGCGTGCTCGTGATCGCGAGCGCGATCAGGAGCTCGACCATGCTGAACCCGCGACGGACTTGTTTCACGGCCTTGCGCATCAGTACGCTCCTTCCCGGTACGTCCCGCGCACCGCCGGCATCGACAAGGGCAGCATCAACCCCGAAGGCAAGCGCATATTCGGATCGTGACGGATCGTGATCCGACCGAACCCATTGAACGGAACCGGGGTCGAACCAGCGGGCTGGGGCTGGTCGTAGTTCACATCAGCGAGCCCGTCACCCGTCGTGTCGTACCCAACGATCGGGACACCATCAACGATCGGGAGCTCGGAAGGATCCACCGACTCGAAGTCCCCGTCCTCGGAGCCGAAGTACCCGAGCGACGCATTGAACCCCGCTGGGTTCCCCACGGGGTTCCCCGCGACATCCACCATCGGACCCTCGCCGACCGTCGGGTCGAACGTCAACAGCAGCGCACCCGTGATATCCGTGTTCCCACGCGCATCGAGCACACCCGCGATGATCGCGCCCTGCAGACGGACATCCTGCTCCGGAGGAGAGTTGAACGTCCCCAGGTCCACCGAGTAGTTCGGGAGCATCATCGAGCTCGTCTCGATGTGCTCCATGTCATCCGCATCCGGATTCAGATACGCGTTCTCGGGCTCCTCCGGGTGCACCTGCGTGAACCGCGTCGCACCAGTGAACTGCATCTTGTTCCGGACCTGGGTGTAGTTGTCGGGGGTATCGCTCACGATCGACCCCACGACCAGACAATCGTGGAAACGCAGATTGTTCGAGTACCGCTTCGAGTCCACGACACGATCCCCGTTGATCACCAACGGCTCGGGGAGCAGCGCGTAATCGCCGCCGAACGCGGCCACCTCACTCTGCGGCACGTCGCCCTTGTCGAGCGGCGAGATCGCCGGGTCCGTCATCATGATGTACGCGCTCGGAGGGATCGCGGACCCCGGGAGCATCGTCGGCGCATCGCTCGCGTCCTCCCCGGCGTCGTCGCCGTAGACGAACCGCTCATACTTGGGCTCCGGGTACCCGTCGTCCCCGAGCACGTTCAGCCCGTACTGCTGCCACATCACGTGCGTGTTCCCCGAGTACGCCTCGACATACGTCGAACCCACGAACGTGCAGTTCTCGAATAGCCCGTTCAGACCCATCGGGATCCGCACATTCCGGAACGTCATGTTCCGGAACACCGGACGGTAATACAGATCCGAATAGCTCGGCGAGTTGAACGGCGCCTTCTCGAAGTACGCCCAGTCGTAGTTGTCCGGACGACCATCAAAGTCCCCGTCCTCGTACACGGGGGAGTAGTACGGCGCATCCGCGCCCCCCGGGTTGTCACCGAGAGTCCACGCGGGGAGCGACCCCTGCGAAGTCCCGAGCTGATCCGCGACCTGCTGCCAGAACGGATCCCCGTCGGCGGCCGCCATCAGCGCGTTCTCCGTATCCGCGAAGCTCGTCGCATCGATATCCGGGAGTGTCAGATCATCCGCATTGAACTCGAGCGGCGCTTCGTTCTCATCCGCGACGATCGAACCACGCAAACGCTCCTCGACCGGGCCCTGGTTGTCCTCCCACTCCGCAAGCGTTGTCTTGAACACGAGCGAACCGGCCACCTTGGCGTACCGATCCATCGCGTCGAGATACCCGTCGCGCCACCCCAGCTCCTGATCCGGATACGTGGAATGGATCGCATCGAAATCGCGCGCTTCCTCCCCGTCGTCGGGCTCGTAGATCCCGTCCGAATCGTCATCGATGAACCCGGACACCCCGTTCTTGTTCCGATCCGGGGTCCCCGAATCGATGAGCATCGCGAGATCGTCATCGATACCCGTGAACTCCGGGGAAGACCCGTCGAGCCCCGCACGCGTCCCGGCAATCAGACCAGCACCCATCGTCACGCGCCCGTCGTTGTTCGAGTCGTAGTGACGGAGGAAAATATCGTAATCGTCCAGATACCCGTCCCCCGTCGCATCGAGGAACGCGCCGTCCGGATCCGTGTCACCGTCCAGATCGACATCCGCCGGGATGTTCGCGCCCTCGATCGGGTGACCAAATCGCAGACGGTTGTCCGCATCCACATCCGCCGCCGCGAGCGAATCCCAGAAGTCCTCGATCTTGTCGTCGAGATCCGAATCCAGCCCGTAGAAGTCCGATCGCATCACAACCGGATCGCCGGCCTCGTAATCGACCTCGTCGTACCGCGTCCCGAGGTCCCCCTCGATATGGACGTTCTTCCCGATCAGGATCTTCGAGTGCGCGATGATCGCTTGATCCACGCTCT
Source organism: Phycisphaerales bacterium (assembly GCA_027019265.1). Lineage (GTDB taxonomy): Bacteria > Planctomycetota > Phycisphaerae > Phycisphaerales > UBA1924 > UBA1924. Next base: position 12,443 of record JALUWX010000021.1, on the reverse strand, counting down.
TCGTGATCCGGTAGTCACGCGAAATCGTCCGACGGATCGGCTCGTTGTTGCGCGTGAAGTCGTACACGATCCCCTCGACGATCACCCGGATATACGCGCCACCAGCGAGGGGTGCGTACCGGATCTGGAACGCCGGAGGCGGGCTCGAGTTGTCCGGATCATCCCACGACTCCACCATCACCGCCGGGGTGTTCACCCAGTTGCTCGCGGCATAGACCGAATCGTCCGTCCCGATCGGCGCGCTCTGGATCGCCGCCGAATCGAGATACCCCAGCCCCGTGATGATGTTCTCATCCGCGTTGTGGATGTTCACCAGCGCCTCAGCGATCCCACCCGGGAGCGCCCCCTCGCTGTACCCCATCCGGGGCGCCGTCACGCTGTACGTCCCGATATCCCCCGACGCGCCGGACCACAACGCCCACGACAGATCAGAATCGACCTCGCCCTCGGCCACCACGAACCGCGACGACGCCTCGTTCAGTCTCGACTCCGCGACCGCCATCCCCGTCTCCGCCGCGTTGATCGCACGCATCACGTGCAGGTGCATGCTCGCCGTCCGGATGTTCCCCGTCGAAGCGATGCTCATCGCGGCCACCAACGACCCGAAGAGCACCAGGAACATCATCGACAACACCGATGCGATCCCACGACGATGCGCCACGAGCATCCGCTTGATCCGCGCAGTCCGACTCGTCCCGGGTTGTTCAGTTCGTTGGGTCATAGCGTTGTATCCGTCCGTTGTGCCGAGCACCTGTGATCCGTCTCCGATCCCCTGACGACCGTCCCGATCACGGGACGATCCAGACGACCTCCGCGACGATGTCCGCTTCAGCGTCGTTCAAGCCCTGATACAGCACCTGAACCGTGACCCTCAGCGGGTACTCGTCCACATCCCGACCCGGGAAGTCCCCGCTGGGCTCTTCCGTGAAGTTGTCCGCGAGCGCCGTCCCCGGATCAAACGGATCGACCTTCTGCACGATCACACGCTGGGTCCACCCCGTCATGGGCTGCGCCACGAACTCCCCGTTCATGTCCTCCCCGAGCTCGGTCCCGTCCACCGTCAGTTCCGGGATCACCTCCCCGAACGCGTTGATCGGACCCGGGAGATCCCCGTCCCCGTGACCGGCCGTCCCGACAAAGCTGAACGTCATCCCATCGAAATCATCGATGTCATCAAAGTCGTCAACCGTGACCTCCCCAGCATCGGGACCCCACCCGTGCAGCACCCCGCCCTCCCCGTCGTCCTCGATAAACAGCCCGTTCACCGGGTCGTGCTTGGGCATGTGCCTGGTGAGCTCGCGGATCTCGTTCGCGAGGTACGTCGCGCTCGCCGCGTGGGAGCTCCACGAGTTCGAGCGGATGAACGCCGTCTGGGCATCGACCATCGCGAGGACCCCGACCCCGATGATGATCGTCGCCATCATCGTCTCGATCAGCGTGAACCCCGTCCGGGTCCGCGCGGATCGCCTCGATCTCGTTCGCGTTCTCGTCATCCGATGAACCTCCGATCGGCCCGTTCAAAGGCCGCTCTCACTGTTCATCATCGATTACTGAACGATCTGGCTCATCTTGAAGATCGGAAGAATGATCGCCATCGCGATGAATCCGACGACTGAACCCATGATGATGATCATGATGGGCTCGATCATTCCGGTAACCGCTTTGATCTGGTCCTTCAGCTGACGCTGGTAGTACTCCGAGATCTCGTCGAGAACCTCCCCGAGCTTACCGGACTCCTCACCCGCGCCGATCATCTGCACCACCGCTTTGGGGAGCAGCGCCGAATCCTGGAGGGGCGCCGCGATCTTCCGACCCTGCTTCACCGAACCATGGACCTTGCGCCACAAACCCTCGAAGAGCTTGTTCCCCGAGATATCCCCCGTGATCGTGATCGTGTCGAGCATGGGCACACCCGCGTTGATCAGCTGTCCCATGGTCTGGAGCGAACGGGTGATGTACAACGAGCGGAACATGGACTTCACCACAGGGATCGTGAGCTTCGTCCGATCGATCCAGAACGCCCCCATCTCCGTCTTCGCGAACGCCCAGAACAGCCCCACGGCCACAGCGAGCCCCCCCAGCAGGAACGGCCACTGCTCCATCAGGGTCTTCGACAGCATCATCAGGAAGTTCGTCGCCCAGGGCAGCACGTCCTCTTTCCCCTCGAAGATCGTGTAGAACTTCGGGAGCACGAACGTGAGCAGGAACACCGTCACACTGACGGCCATGATCCCGATGATCGCCGGGTAGATCGCCGCGCCCACGACCATCTTGCGCGTCTCGATCTGCTGCGCGATGTACGCACCGATCCGCTCGAGCATCTCCGAGAACGAACCCGACATCTCCGACGCGCGCACCATGTTGATGTACAGCGGCGAAAACAGCTTCGGATGCTTCACGAGCGCCTCGGAGAACTGCTTACCGGACTCCACGTCCGACTTCAGATCCTGGATCACCCGTTTGAAACCCTTGTGCTCCGTCTGGTCAGCGATCCCGTCAAGCGCCGCGCGCAGGTTGATCCCCGCGCGGATCATCACCGCGAGCTGGGACGTGAAGTCCAGCACGTGCTTCTGGGTCGGTTTCCCCGTGTTCATCTCCGCGAGCTTCTTGACAAAGCCCGACTCCGAGATCCCCGCTTTCAAGGGCTCGACCGAGATCACGTGGACACCCTGGTTCCGCAGGACCGCCGCCGCCGAAGCCGCGTTGTCCGCAACAAGGGTCCCCGTACGGGACTGTCCCTGCTTATCCCTGACCTGGTACTTGTAGTTCGCCATCGGGGGTCCGCGCGCTCCTTACGCCACGAGCTGCCGCTCGAGCTTGTCCGGGTGGACCGCCTGCGCGATCGCGTCCTCTTTACTGATCGTCCCGTTGAAGTACAGCTCCGCGATCGACGAGTCGAGCGAGCACATCCCGATCGCCCGGGACGTCTCGATCACGTTCGGGATCTCGAAGATCTTGTTCTCACGGATCAGGTTCCGAACAGCGGGGGTACACAGCAGCGTTTCCACGGCCGGGACCATCCCGGGACGATCGCTCCGGGTGAACAGCGTCTGCGAGATCACCGCTTGGAGGGTCGTCGAGAGCATCGAGCGGATCTGGTTCTGCTGACCGCTCGGGTACATATCGATAATACGAGACACCGTCTGCGAAGCGTTCACCGTGTGGAGGGTCGAGAGCACCAAGTGCCCCGTTTCCGCGGCGGACATCGCCAGCGACGTCGTCTCCAGGTCACGCATTTCGCCCACGAGGATGATGTCCGGGTCCTGACGAAGCGCGTGCTTCAGACCCGAAGCGAAGCTCACCATGTCGCGCCCGAGCTCGCGCTGCTCGATCAAACACTGGTCCGACTCGAACAGGTATTCCATCGGGTCTTCGAGCGTGATGATGTGCTTCCTGTAGCGCTCGTTCATCGCCTGGATCATCGCCGCGAGCGTGGTGGACTTCCCCGACCCCGTGTCACCCGTCACGAGCACGAGCCCGCGCGGGAGGTACGTCAACCGAGCGATGACCTCGGGGAGACTCAGCGCCGACAACGGGGGGACCGTCGTCTGGATCGCACGCATCGCCATCCCGATCATCCCGCGCTGCATGTGCACGTTCACACGGTACCGAGCAAGACCCTCAATCTCGTACGAGAAGTCCACATCCCGGGCTTCCTCGAAACGCTCGCGCACGAACCGGTTGCTCATATGCTCGAACATCGCCGCGACCTCGTCCTGGGTCAGCGCCGTCTCCGTCATCGGTGTGATCACCTGGTGGATCCGCACCGTCGGCGGCTCACCCGCGATGATGTGAACGTCCGAAGCATCGGCTTCATGCGCCTTCCGAAGGATCGCGTCGAGTTCCACACCAAGTCTCCTCGGGGTTGAGCAGGTCATTGAGCAGGACCGGGACAGACCCGATCCTCCCCGTCCATCGGACGGATCGACCACCCGATCCACCGATCCCGCGGAGGACTCTCCCAAATCAGGGACCTTCAAACACCCAGAAACCCCCGGTTCCGAGCACTCTACCCCGACCCACACCCCCCAATCCCTACAACCGGCCCCCCTCAGCGCCCGGCGGCCGCGTCCCGCGCTTCCACCGCCAACTGGTCCACCCGCTCATTCTCCGGATGCCCATCGTGCCCCCGGACCCAGTGGAACCGGATCTCGTGCTGCTTCCGGAGCCCATCGAGCTCCTTCCACAGGTCATCATTCTTCACGGGCTTCTTCCCGGCCGTCCTCCACCCCTTCTTGATCCACCCGTCCATCCAGGTCTCCAGACCCTTCAGCACATACTGGGAATCCGAATACAGCTCGACCACGCTCTCCTTCCCCAGCGCGCTCAGCCCCCGGATGACGGCCGTCAACTCCATCCGGTTGTTCGTCGTCTCCCGCTCCCCCCCGTTCCGCTCCTGCTCCTTCCCCGTCCTCGGGTGACGGAGCAGATACGCCCACCCCCCCGGCCCGGGATTCCCCGAGCACGCGCCGTCCGTGTACAACTCGACCCTCGACCTCGTGTCTTGTCCTGTTTCGTCACTCACGCGCCGATCATACCGACCCCACACCCCCAAGCCCCGACTACCATCGATCCATGAGCACCAGCGCCGCACTTTCCGCCCGTGTCCATCGCATCGAGATCCACCCCAAACCCCACGCCGGCGACCCACGCGCCGCCGATCTCATCGCGAAAGCCGCCCTCCTCGGGGTCACGATCGACCACGCTGCCTCCGCCGCCGTCTACCTCATCGAAGCGGACCTCTCCGACGACCAGCTCGACACCATCGTCTCCAAACTCCTCTGCAACAGCGTCGTCGAAGACTCAACCCTCGGGGTCCGGGACCCCAGCGCCACCCTCGTCGAGGTCCACCCCCTCCCCGGGGTCATGGACCCCCCGGCCCAGTCCGTGATGAACGCCATCAAGGAACTCACCGGGATCGACGCGCAGGTCACCACCGCGCACCGCTACGAAATCTCCGGCCTCTCCAAAGCTGAATCCCTCGACATCGCGCGCAAGGTCCTCTCCAACGCGATCGTCTCCGCCGTCCACGACTCCCCCCAGCACCCCGAGTCCCTCCCCAAGGGTCACGCGCACCCCTTCAACCTCACGCACATCCCCATCCGGAACCTCTCGGACCCCGATCTCGAAACCCTGAGCCGGGACGGGCACCTCTTCCTCGACCTCGAAGAGATGCGCGCGATCCAAGCGGAGTACCAGCGCCTCGATCGGGACCCCACCGACATCGAGCTCGAAACCCTCGCGCAGACCTGGTCCGAGCACTGTGTCCACAAGACTCTCAAATCCACGATCCGCTACACAAGCGACGACCCCGAGCAGGACCCCGTCTACCGATCCAACCGACCCGGGCACGAGCACAACACCGACGGGTCCGTCACGATCCACAACCTCCTCAAGTCCACCGTCGCCGCCGCGACCTTCGAGCTCATCGAAGAAGGGCTCGACTGGACCCTCTCCGTCTTCGTGGACAACGCCGGGATCATCCGTTTCGACGACGATCACGCCGTCTGCATCAAGGTCGAGACCCACAACCACCCCAGCGCCCTCGAACCCTACGGCGGCGCCGCCACCGGTATCGGCGGCTGCATCCGCGACATCATCGGGACCGGTCTCGCCGCCAAACCCATCGCGAGCACCGACGTCTTCTGCGTCGCGCCCCCGAACACCGACACCATCCCCGAGGGCTGTCTCCACCCCACCACCATCCTCACCGAGGTCGTCGCCGGGGTGCGCGACTACGGGAACCGGATGGGGATCCCCACCCTCAACGGCGCGGTCTGGTTCGACCAGCGCTACATCGGAAACCCCCTCGTCTACTGCGGCTGCATCGGGATCATGCCCACCAACCTCATCGCCGGCGACGCGCAGCCCGGAGACCGCATCATCGCCCTCGGCGGACGCACCGGACGAGACGGAATCCACGGCGCCACCTTCTCCAGCGCCGAACTCACCGACTCCCACGCCGACGAGTTCTCCCACGCCGTCCAGATCGGCAACGCGATCGAAGAAAAGCGTACCCTCGACGCCATCCTCGTCGCGCGCGACCAACACGACGGCCCCCTCTTCAGCGCCATCACCGACTGCGGCGCAGGGGGCTTCTCCTCCGCGATCGGCGAAATGGGCGAGAAGATCGGCGCCCACGTCCACCTCGACCGCGCCCCCCTCAAGTACGACGGGCTCACCTACGACGAGATCTGGATCTCCGAAGCCCAGGAACGCATGGTCCTGAGTGTCCCCCAGAAGAACGTCGATACCCTCCGCGCAATCTGCGCCCAGGAGCACGTCGAACTTGCCGACCTCGGAACCTTCGGGACAGACAACGCCGAGCTCATCCTCGACTTCCACGAGCACGAAGTCGCGCGACTCCCCATGCACTTCATCCACGACGGCATCCCCACCCCCACGCGCGAAGCGCACTGGACCACCCCCACTCCCCCCACCAACGGAACCACCTCCAACACCTCAATCCAGGACGCGCTCCTCACCCTCCTCGCGCACCCCAATATCGCCTCCAAGCACTGGATCATCCGTCAATACGACCACGAAGTGCAGGGCAACACCGTCGTCAAACCCCTCGTCGGCCCAACCCGCCGTGGACCGTCCGATGCGAGCATCGTCGAGCCCGTCCCGGGTTCCAACCAAGGGCTCTCCATCGCCTCGGGTCTCGCAACGGGTCTCGAAGCCGACCCCTACCAGATGGCGCTCGCCGCCATCGACGAGTGCGTCCGCAACCTCGTCTGCGCCGGGACCGACCCGTCGCGCATCGCGATCCTCGACAACTTCTGCTGGCCCTCCTGCAAGAAACCCCAGAACCTCGCCTCCCTCGTCCGCGCCGCCGAAGGCTGCTACGACGCCGCCAAAGCTTTTAAAACCCCTTTCGTCTCCGGCAAAGACTCACTCAACAACCAGTTCACCACCAAGTCCGGCGAAACCATCGAGATCCCCCCCACCCTCCTCATCACCGGGATGGGGATCGTCCCGACCCTCGACCACACCGTCACCTCCGATGCCAAAGCCGCGGGATCGACCATCGCCCTCGTCGGGAAACACCAACCCAAGCTCGGCGCGTCCCACGCGCAGCGCCTCGGGCTCGTCGAACACACCGACGAAACACCCAGCGTTGATCTCACATCAGCACCCAAGCTCATGCGCGATCTCCACAGCGCCATCAAGTCCGGGCTCATCGACAGCGCCCACGACATCTCCGACGGCGGCGCCCTCGTCACCATCGCAGAAATGCTCATCGCAGGGTCCACAACCGATCGCCCCATCGGGTTCACGGGCACCGCGCCCCTCGATCACGCGCTCGCATTCGCGGAACCCCCCACGTGTGTCCTCGTCGAAACCCGGGACATCGCCGCGCTCACCATCGCGCTCGGCGCCGACAACATCCGCGCCCTCGGGACCCTCGACGACACGGGCACCCTCTCATGGGACAGCGTCAACCTGGGCGTCGAAGACCTCGCCCGCGCCTGGCGCTCCATGCTCGATTGGTAAGCAGATTCAGGCCGCCCCAGCCACCGCGACTGATTCATCCGACGCGGACTCACCGCCGAACACACCGAGCCAGCGCCCAATGTCGGCCGTGAACTCCGCCTTCGTCACACACACACTCGCGCCCAGACCCAACGCCTCGCGCTTCGTCCAGTCGTCCTGGTTCGCCGTGATGACGTGGAACGGCGCGAACTCGTTCAGCCCCAGCTTCGTGTACTCCCTCAGGATCTCGAGCCCGTTCACACCCGGGAGATCGAGATCGCACAAGACCAGATCGAAGGAAACCTCTTTCGATTCCGCGGCCGCGCGGACCCGATCGAGCCCCTCCGTCCCCTTCGAGATCCACTCGACCATGTGACCCCCCCGGCGCTTGAGCAGCGTGCTCAGCAGCGTCGCGGCGAGCGCATCGTCCTCGATCAACAAAATCCTCAAGGGCTGGTCACCCTGAACCCTGGGCTTCGAAATCGGCGCAGCCGCGCCACCCGTTCTCTCCCCAGACTCATCGCGCCCGAAACCCTGGACCCCGTGCAGTTGCACGTTGTTCCGCCCCGATTCCTTCGCCCGGTACACACACTCATCCGCTTCCTGAACAATGGTCAACCCCGACACAACACGCCCGGGTTCACCCGCGTCCGTCCCCGAGACCCCGATACTCACCGTCAAGCTCAGCTCGTTCGGAGCACCCTCGATCGCGCTGAGATCGATCGGAGATCCACTGATCTCGACCCGCAACGCCTCCGCGAGCTCCGCCGCTTCGCTCGACCCCATCCCCGAGAGCACGATCCCGAACTCCTCACCCCCGTACCGACAGATCAACCCCTTGTCCCCGATCACACCCTCCGCGCGACGCGCCAGCTCGACCAGCACCGCATCACCCGCGGCGTGCCCGTGCGTGTCGTTCACACTCTTGAAGTGATCCGCGTCGAGGAACAACATCGAGAACCCAACCCCGTCGGAACGGAACCGCTCAAACGATTCCTCAATCTTCTGGTCGAACTGCTTCCGATTCGCCACCCCCGTCAGACCGTCCGTCGTCGCTTGACGCGCCAGCGCCTCGCTCTGCCGCTGCATCGTGATCTGATGCTCAAGCTCACGCTCCTGCGCCTCCGCAACAAGCTGACGGGGATCCTTGAAACCACCGATCTCCGTGTTGAACAACTCCGCGAGGGTCTCCGAAGCCGTCGTAACCTCCGAGATCAGATCCTCCAGATCCAGACCGTGCTTCGGGAACCAGGACGAAAGCTTGTCCTCCACCCGGCGCATCGCCGGCCCCGGATCCTCAACACTCATCACATCCGCGACGAGTGTCGCGAGCGCCACGACCCGCACGATCGATTGATCCTCGACATCCGTCGATTCACCGTCGTGGTGATGCTCGATCGCATCGACGATATGCGTCGGGAGATTCCACTTCCGCGCGAGTTCCGAACCGGCCAACGCATGGTCGAACCCGAACTCCTCCCGCTCCACAGCGCTCAACTCCGAATGCTCAACCCCCTCGATCACCTCCCCGTATCGCTCCTTCATCGCCGTGTACATCGCGAGCATCCCGATGTCCTGGAACAGCGCCGCCGTAAAGACCTCGTCCCGATCAGCGACCCGGAGCCGCTCCGAGAGAATCCTCGCACACGCCGATCCGAGCACCGCGCGCCTCCAGTGCGCCGTCGTATCGAATCCGGAATCATCACCCCCGGCGTTCGTGACCTCGACGAGCGAGAACCCCAGCACGAGCGATTTGACCGTGTTGATCCCCAGATACCCCATCGCGCGATCGATCGATCCGCAACGCGTCGTCAACCCGTAATAACTCGAGTTGACCGTCTTGAGCACCTTCCCCGAGAGCGCCTGATCCTGCTGGACCGATTCCGCGATCTCGTGCATCGAGACATCGGGATTCCCCGTCAGCTCAAGCACCCGGACCGCAACGCCCGGCAACGAAGGCAACGACGGACACGCAAGCACATCCTGGAGCAACTCGTTCGACATACCACTCGACCCCACGTCAGACGAAACACAAACTCTCTCCGCGCCCGAACGAGCGCTGACGACCCCCCGAATGTCGGCATCCGACCGACGAAACCTGAGCACGCATGGGGAAACAACCCCAGATTCAATAAGTCGTTTCCAGATACCGATTTGGATCGCGCAAAGCCCCGCCTTCTCTCAGGAATCGCCCCTCGAACAAGGCAGAATCAGCGCAGCCCGTACTCGTTGAGCTTCCGATAAAGCGTGCGCTCCCCGATCCCCAGCAACTTCGCCGCGCGCTCCCGATTCCCCCCCGTCAGCTTCAACGTCTCTCGGATCGCCTGCCGCTCAAGCTGCTCAAGCGAAGTCCCCGCGAGCGATCCCGTCGAGATCGACGTCTCCCCACCATCGTCCCCCTCGCGCACCTCGTCCGGCACATCCTCGGGACCGATCACCCCCCCACCCCCCCCACCGTCCCGACCCAGGTACATCACCACCATCGTCTGGACCAGGTTCAACAACTGACGCACATTGCCCGGCCACGAATACGCAGTCAAACGCATCATCGCCGCGTCCGACACCTCGGGGGTCGCTTGCCCGGGACGAAGCTCGAGCGCGAACTTCGCCACAGCATGGCGCACAATCCGGGGAATGTCCTCGCGCCGTTCGCGCAGCGCCGGGAGATGCACCATCGTCCCCTTGATCCGGAAATACAGATCCTGACGGAACGTCCCCTCCCTGATCATCGCTTCCAGATCCCGGTTCGTCGCGCTCACCAAACGCACGTTCACATGGCGCGACTCGTTCGCGCCCAAACGCACCACCTCGCCGCTCTCCAGAACCCGCAGCAGCTTCGCCTGCATCGTCAGCGGCATGTCCCCGATCTCATCGAGAAACAGCGTCCCGTTGTTCGCGTACTCGAACACCCCCTCACGGTCCTTGTCCGCACCCGTAAACGCCCCGCGCACGTGCCCGAACAGCTGGTCCTCGAGCAGGTTCTCCGCCTGACCCGCGCAGTTCATCGACACGAACCGCTTCGGAGCCCGATCCGAGTTGTTGTGCACCGCTCTCGCGATCAACTCCTTCCCCGTCCCGCTCTCCCCCGTGATCAGCACCGCGATATTCGACTTCGCAACGGTGCGCACCGTCTGGATGATCTTCCGCATCGACTCCGCGCCGGCGATGATCCCCTCGAACCCCTCGTGCTGCACGAGTTCCTTGAGCTCCCCCGACTCCCCGCGCAGCACCGATTGCTCCGCCGCGCGCTGCACCACACTCCGGAGCACCGTCAGATCCAGTGGCTTCTCGACGAAATCAAACGCGCCGTGCTTGAACGCATCCCGCGCCGTCGGCACATCCCCGTGCGCCGTCACCATGATCGTCTCCGCGTCGGGCTGGAACTCCGAAGCAAGATCCAGCACCCGCATCCCCGCGTCCGACCCGTCCGCGTTCACCCCCTCGATCCCCGCGCTCTCGGGCATCCGCAGATCCGTGATGATGATGTCGAACTTCCCGCCCCGGAGCTCCCGCGCCGCGCCCTCGATCCCGTGCACCGTCGTGCACACATGGCCGGGCTTGCGCAGCGCCTCGACGATCACATCCGCGTGCTCTTCCTCGTCCTCGACGATCAGCACCTGCGCGATCAACGCCTCGGACTCTTTGGTGGTTCCTTCGCTCATCAGGTGACTTTATACACCTCAAACCACGATCCGCGCCCCGACCTCACCCCGGCGCAGCCCGCACACCCCGATCGCGATCGCGTCCGCGAGATCCGCCGGGGTCGGGAGCTCCGAAAGCCCGAACAGGTGCTGCACGCTCGTCTGGATCTGCTCCTTCGTCGCGCGCCCCGACCCCGTCATCCCCTTCTTCACCTCCGCGGGCTTGAGCTCCACCAGCTCCACCCCCATCGACTGGGCCGCAAGCATGATCACCCCGCGCCCATGCGCCATCGTGATCACCGTCGCCGGGTGCTTCGGATTCGCGAACATCCCCTCCAGCGCCACCACATCGGGCTCGCACGACTCGATCACCCCCCGGATCTCGAGATCCAGCTCCACCAAGCGCTCCGCAACGCTCGGGCGCGTCTTCCCCTTCGTCAGCCGGATCACCCCCGCTTCAACGATCGCCGGGCGCACCGCGTCCCCCTCGACACACCCGAACCCCGTAATCGTCAATCCAGGATCGATCCCGAGCACACGCATGAACTCAGTGTACAACACCCATCCGCGCCATCGTCGCCACGATCGCCTTCACCATCACATCCCCCTCCAAATTCACCCGGTCCCCCTTCTTCCGCTCCGAGATCGTCGTCCGTTTGAGCGTCTCCGGGATGATCGCGCACTCGATCCACGACCCGTCCTCAGCCACCCCCGCGAGCGTCAGCGACACCCCATCGATCGTCACCGACCCCTTCGGGACCATCGACGACCTCAATCCTTCGGGCACCCCGATCCGGATCCGCCACCCGTCCGACTCATCGATCCCGATCACCTCACCCACCCCGTCCACATGACCCTGGACCTGGTGCCCATCCAGTCCGTCCCCCATCCGCAGCGGCCGCTCCAGGTTCACGCGCGTCCCCACGACCCAATCCCCCAAAGTCGTCTTGCTGAGGGTCTCGTGCATCGCATCGAACACCCACCCCTCGTCCGTACGTTCCACCAGGGTCAGACAGCACCCCGAACACCCCACCGAATCCCCCGCCCCGGGCTCGTAGTCGAACCCACCCGGGTCGATCACGATCCGACGACCCGAGTCCGTCACATCGCTCCTCACCACCGTCCCGATCGCGCGCACAATCCCTGTATACATACCCAACCCTTGCCCCCACTCCCCCCCGGGTCAAATCCGACGATCCCGGACCATCCAACCCCACCCCTGCTATCCTTCCACTCGCGCCACAAGCGATACTGACACCCCCCGACCCCCCAAAGCCCCGGGAGTCCCGACCCATGACCACCCTTCCCCTCCTCCCCCGCTCCGCC